>NZ_FXAN01000093.1 GCF_900176645.1 Burkholderia singularis | reverse complement strand
CGGGCGTAGCGCGGTGGCCAGTGCCTTGCGATCCTTGTAGCTGGCGTACTCCAGACTGTTGCGGATCAGATGCACGATGCAGGTCTGAACGGTGGTTCGTGGATAGGCCGCGCTGATGGCTTCAGTGAGCCCCTTCAAGCCATCGACCACGGCGATCAGGATGTCCTGGCAGCCGCGCGTCTTCAGTTCGTTGAACACCTTGAGCCAGAACTTGGCGCCCTCGGTCTGCTCGATCCAAAGGCCCAGCACGTCGCGCTGGCCGTCGGCCTGAATGCCCAAGGCCAGATAGACGGCCTTGTTGCTGACCACGCCGTCGTCGCGGATCTTGACCCGCAACGCGTCGAAGAACACGACCGGATACATCGCTTCGAGCGGGCGGCTCTGCCAGCTCAGCGCTTCGGCCATCACCTCGTCGGTGACCGAACTGATGAAGTCGGGCGAGACCTCGGTGCCATAGTGCTCGGCCAGAAATCCCTGAATCTCGCGCACGCTCATGCCGCGGGCGTACATCGCGATGATGCGTTCATCGAAGCCGGTGAAACGGCGTTCGTGCTTGGGAATTAGGATCGGCTCGAAGCTGCCGTCACGGTCACGAGGCACGTCGACCCGGACTGGGCCACGATCGGGGATGACCGTCTTGCCGCTGGCGCCGTTGCGTTCGTTGGCCTGACCGGGCGGCTTGGGCTGGCCCAGCGGGTAGCCCAAATGCAGATTCATCTCGGCGCCCATCGCACGTTCGATGACCGCTTTGTTGAACGCCAGCATCAGATCCTGCACCTCAGCCGGCGTCATCGGCCCCTTGACCAGTTGGTCCAGCAGTTCCTTGGGCAGTTCAGGCAGCGGCCCTCGGGCCGCTGCCTGACGCGCTACAGTTTGTCTTTTCTTTTTCATCGGCATATCCATGGCCTTTACACCTCATGATATGCCCCGCCCACGAAATCACGGATAGGTCCCATCCAGCGAGACGTCATACCCGCATGAAGGATATCGACAAAAAGTTCATGCGCTACATTCGCAGGTAAAATTGGCAGGTTGCTCCGTTGATATGGAACACTGATCCTTCGCATCGCATCGCATCGCATCGCATCGCATCCGGTACGACTCGTCTGTTTCAGTGGACTAATGTCCACCACCAGTCGATTGACGGAATGTGCCGAGGGGGAGATACAGGAAGGTCGAGTGCGTCGGCCACGGGGATTTGAATGCTGTCGGCTCTAACGTATGGCGCGTTCGTCGTGCCGAGAAATTGAGGGCTTCCCGGTGCTGCATATCGAGCGCATGTGCTGCCGAATACCAGATTTCCGCTGATGATGTCTTCGAGTCCCTTGAAATATATATCGAGTCGATTACCGAAGGATCGCCGGCATTTCGCTTTCAGCGCTAGATAGCAGCGCATGCACTGGTTTCTCAGATCGAGCGCTTCCAATAGCGCGGCGTGTGTGTCTTTACTGCCGCGTGAATGCATAAGGATATCGATCATGCTCGGAAACGCGGCACAGCCGCTTTTTTCCTTGTGATGCGAATAGAGGTCGTTGTCGATGACGAGCACGAATAATATGCATTGTGTTAGCGCCTGAATCTCAGGGCACGCGCGTTCAGCCGGCGTCAGCTCCACGTTGTTGACGCATTCCGCCAGCGCATTCGCCATGTACATGCCGGAGTTTGCCGTTCTGATTGCACAGTACGTATTGAGATCAGGAGTCTGTTTCATGTTCGTATACGCGACTTCCCATGCAAGGCCTGACATGAAATGGCTGGTGGCGCACATCAAGTTGTGGATCTGTACGGAGGATGCCCACGCGGAAATTCGGCTTTTCACGTCGACGAGGGCCTTGGCGATGCGATAGTCGCGATCGAATCCGAAATCGGACGGGCAGAGGTAGTTTGACGTGTCGCAAATGTATCCGATGGACTTCAGAAAATGCGTCATCCCGGGGAGATCATTACTCAACGGCCCGTTTTCCACAAAATCGTCCAACAGGCAATTCCATGCGGCAAAATCAATCAAATCCCGCATCCGATCGGCCGCGATATCCGGATAGCAGCACATCATGTAATGTGCGCCTACGCTGGCCAGCGCACGTGCGTGGGCATCGCTTCCAACGAGGCCCGATTGAATCATCCATTCCGATGTCTGGGTGATGTGAGCGTCAACTGGCCGGATTTCCCGCAAAGGAAACGGGCAGAGTATCGACGCTACAGTTTGAGTCGAAGGTGTGACCACCGGATTTCCCTCCTGCGTAGAGTCTGCGGTATGTTCTTAAAAGGAAATCGCATGGCACCGTGGCAGCGGCAAGCGTCGAAACGAGTCGAAGCGGGCGCGCGCACGGGTTGCGCGACGCTTAGAACAGTCTGTACAAGACGCGTTTGACCATTTCTCTCAAGAAATGTGCCTGGATGCCGAATGGCGCAAGCGCCGCCAGCGCTTCGTTGGCGAGTTGCCGCGCCCAAGCGCGAGACGCGTCCAGACCTAACACCGTGACGTAGGTCGCCTTGTTCGCTTGAGCATCCTTACCGGCGGTCTTACCGAGCGCTGAGGTGGTGGCGGTCGAATCGAGGATATCGTCGACGACCTGATAAGCGAGCCCGAGACGATCACCGTATTCACTCACGGCGGGCCAAGCCGCACTGAGCTTCTCTCCGGAGGCGGCGCCACACAGCACCCCCATTCTGACGGCGGCCCGTATTAACACACCGGTCTTCATCCGATGCATTTGTTCAAGTTCCGTTCGATCGAGATGTGTACCAATGCTCGTCAAATCGATGTATTGCCCGCCGGTCAGGCCCGATGAGCCTATTGACGACGCCAGTTCGCGCATCAGCGTGACACGGATGTCCGGCGGCAACGGAACTTCGCTCAGTGTGTGAAACGCCTGCGAAATGAGGCCGTCGCTTGCGAGGAGCGCGGTCGCAACATCGTACTGTTTGTGCAGAGACAATCGGCCGTGTCGCAGGTCGTCGTTGTCCATTGCAGGCAAGTCGTCCTGAATCAACGAAAATACATGGATCATCTCGATCACGGCAGAGATCTGCGCCAAAGCCTCACACGAAGCCCCGACCAGTTCACCCGCCGCGTGGCAAAGTAAGGGGCGCAGGCGTTTTCCGCCGCCAAACATTGCATATCGCATGGCGGCGTGCAGGGTGGAAGGCTGCGCATCGGCTGACGGCAAGAGGCGATCGAGCGTGGTTTCAGTCTGCCGGATAGCCGTCTTCGTCCATCCGTCGATATCGTCAAACGACGTGCTCGGTGAGAGGCCGGCGGTTTCGACTGCGGGGCCGTGATCGTCCCGCTCGGCGATGTCGGAACTCATGGCGGTCTCCTGGAAAGATGCGGTGAGGTAGTGAATGCGTCGACGCAAAGAGGAATGCTCGGCATCGGATGCGAATCCGGTTTTATGCGCCGTGGCCTTGGTGCGCGGCCGACGTGGGCTATTTCACGGCCGTCATGCTGTCGACGATGATTCGGGCGAAGATGCTCGGGTGGAGCAGGTGATTCGGGGATTTCGACATATGAATGACCTCGAGTTGAGTTTGCCTTGCCCGATGGTTCGATGCGGATACGCGCGCCACTCCTGCGCCGTACCAATGCATGATCCGCGTCAATAGCGTCCGTTCTCCTTCGGTTTGCGGGAAACGCATGTCTTCAGACGTTGCCATGCTCCACGAGGGGCGTATGGCCGACACGAATTGCGATTGAATTTCCCGTGTTGAGCAGTGGGCTGCAAGCCATCGTGGAACGTGACGCTCAAGCGTGTGCGCCTGCTTTGCGCACAGCGTCATGCCTTGGCCGAAAAAAGGGTTGATGCTGCAAAACGCGTCACCAATGACAATCAGCCCATCCGGGAAATCTTCGAGCCGATCGAAGCGATTCCATCGGCTGCCTGGCATCCTGAATCCCGACACGCCGGTTCCCGGCTCGGCGTCGCGAATGCGCTCGTATATGTCTGGGACGGGCAGGGTGCGCATGAATTCGACGAATTCATCTGGATCCGGATTGGGAAACGATCCGAACCAGCCGCCCGCGGACACCATCCATTGGTCTCCCTCGATAGGCAGCATGAGCCCGATGCGCATCTGCTCGGGTGGTGTCGGCCAAATTACCACGGCCGGCCAGTCTCGATGTTCGGGGCGCCGCCGATAGATTCTCGATGCATATCCCAGATTCGTCTTGACCAACATCTGTTGCGGCTCGTCGATTCCCGCAGCCGATAGCCAATTCGCCATACGGGACCCGCGGCCGCTGGCATCGACGACGAGTGCACCATACAGCGTCGCGATACTGTCGTCCGGCTTCGATATCTTGACGCCAGCGACGCTCAAACGGCCGTTCGTCCTTGAAATAATCAAATCCGTGACCGCAGTGTTCGATAGAACATCTACCTTCGAATTTTTGCGTATCCGACGGTGAAATTGATTGTCGAGAAGGCGCCGGCTGAAGAACACCGAATGCAACTCGCTGGCGTACTGTTTCTTCCAGCGCCCGTATTGGAACCATCGGACGTCATTGATCAGATCGGCTGTTATCGCGCCGGCGCGTGTCAGATCTTCAGTCAAGCCGGGGAAGATTTGTTCCATCAGGCGTTGCCCTTCGAGCAGGAGCACGTGCGTGTGCTTTTCCTGGGGCACGCTCTGCCGGTCGCTCGTGTCGTCGTCGAAATCTCCCTTTTCGATTATCGTTACCGTAGTGAAATGGTGCGACAGTACTTCAGCCGTTAGACAACCCGCAATGCTGCCGCCGATGACTATCGCATGATCGTGCTTGTGTGCTGACATAACAGAAGATGAACGAGTGGATCGGTATCGAACGCGCTAAGCGCGATGTGCGCAGCGGATTCTCGAAGGACGGCGGGCCGAATCGACCGACGGGCGTCGTCGTGCCGAGTGGCCGGGACGCGCCGCTAACCAAGCGGAGGAACCCAGACCGGGATGCCGGGGCCTGGTGTGGTCGGAATGGGCTCGCCAATCGGTTCGTCCGTTTTCGGATCGAATACGACCACCTGTCCGGAACCCAGCAGACCAAAGCCGATCCAGACGTTTCCTAGCAGTGCACCGCCCGTCGGGCTCTTTAGGAACGACAACGAGGGGCCCATGTCTGTAATGTAGCCGCGCGAGCCGTCCGCGCTGAACGCGACGCCTGTGGTGGAGCCTGCCGTTTTGATCTTTGCGATGACCGTATCTGTCGCAACGTCGATCACCAGCACGCCGGACTCGCCGAGCAGCGTGACGTAGAGTTTTTTACCGTCGGGCGCGAGCGTCGATGTGAACGGCCATGGATCTGTCGAGCGTTGTGATGCTTCGTCGCCCGTTGGGATCTGCTTGACGAGCGTCCAACTCGGCAGATCGATGACGCTAATTGCGTTCACGGCATCAACATATAACTTTTTGCCGTCCCGCGTGAACGTGAACCACGCCGGTAATGTTCCGCCGATCTTGATCGGTTTGCGTATGGTCTTTCCCGTTTGGACGTTGAACGAGCCAAGTTCGCCGTTCGCGAATCCGACATACAAGTGCCCGTCGGGACCTTCGATTGCTGCGACCGGGACATCGGAAAACGAGAGTCGGCGGACGACCTTGTCGCTATCGGTGGCGACGACTTCGACGCTGTACGTGCCTTGCGGCAGATAGATTTCTTTGCCGTCGTTCGAGATCGAGGCGCCGAGGGGAACGCTCGACAATTGAATCGATTTGACGTTGCCAGTCTTTCTATTGACGGCAGTGATCGTCGGCGGAATCAGTCCGAAATTGTCACTATAAATCTTGTTTCCATCTGGTGTCGCAACTAGTACTGTTGGCCTGCTGCCTAGCGGAAGGACAGGGATATCGTTGATCGGGATGCTTCGAATTATTTTGGATGTTTTGGTATCGATTACACTGATTTTGTTGTGATGCGCCTCGGGGACATATAACTCTCCATTAGGACCAGACAGGCTTGCCGTGTGTGCGGGCGCAGAGGCGATGATCGATAAAATGGATAGCGCATGTATGATAAAAATACGGTACGCCGAGCATCTCGAATGCATGTCATTTCTCTCAGGAAGGTTGAAATTTGGTGTTGTGTAATCAAATTAACACATAACAAGCATGCCTAACAATAGGACTTATAATTTAATGATGGTGGATATTTTATAAGGCGTTTGATTTTATTTTCGAGTCGATATAAGTTTCAAATTAAATATATCTTTTTCGTGGGCTGCCTTCGGCAATCGGCAAAGTGGAGTGGTTATGACACTCATCGCCGAAGCGATTGCCCGGCGCGATAGCGCTTGCGACCCTGAAGGGAATAAGACGCTGGCAGAACTGGTACAGCAGTACGACGTCCATCCAAATCAAATCACGGAATGGAAAAAGCAGTTGCAGGAGCGCGTGGCGGAAATATTTGGAGCGAACACAACAGACCTAGGCGAGCCGCCCGTGGATATCAAGGTGCTTCACGCAAGGATCGAGCAATTGATGTTGGAGAACGCTTTTTAGAATAGAAAGCGCACTCAGCAAGGCGGAGTATTGAGCGCAAGGCAATGATTGACCACGAATACGCACTGGCTGCCGTACAGCGGGTAGGCTCAGTGGATTTTTCCGCTCAAGCGTCTATTGCAAATCGCGGTCAGTCAGCGAGACGGACCCCGCTTTCGAGCGCGCGCATGCTGGCGCGTCTGCTGTGCCGAGAAAGTATCAAGATGGGACATCGGCACGTGGCACGCTGATGAAGCGTATGGGTATCGAAGTGCAGTATTGCAAACCGAATACGAACCGCCGCGACAAGTAGCACAAGCTCCGGCCGTATCTACTTCGGGGATGACGATCAACCGCGCCAATCAGGTGTGGGCATTCGACACCAGCGACATTCCGGCGGCGCGAGGCTTCGTATATTTGACGGCTGCGGTAGCCTGCGTTAGCGGCAGGGTATTGGCCCATCGAATGGTGATTACGCTAGAAGCAGTCCATGCGGTCGGAGTGTTGGAAGGGACCTTCTCAAAATATGGGCAGTCGGAAATTGCTAACAGCGACCAGCGCAGTTAGCTCCCTGCAATCGCCACTACGGACGCAGTGCTGGATCGAGATATCAGACTGTTCATGGGGCGGCAAGGGAGCTTGGCGCGGCAACGTGTTTGTCTGACGAAGTGCCAAGTATAAGGAACCTCAAGGCATATGAGCCGGCCAGCCATGCCCGGCATTCGTTCGGTGACGACATTACCTTGTACAACCCGAGACGATCTTTTTCAAATCTGAAAGATCGGATGCGAGGTGAGGTTTACTTTGCGTCACTGCTTGCGATCAAATCGGCAGCATGAACGCCCCGATGGTCATACTTAAAAATCTCGGTAATCCAACGGCGTGGCAGCACAAATGCGGCGCAGGCGGATATATCAATATCGCCCTCCTAATGGAGTATTGCCGGAGCAGGTTGATTCCAATCGTTTGGAGCGGTGCCATCTGCCACTCCCAGCAACGGCTCAACTTAATGGAGGAAGCGCGCCGCCGGTACGCCAATCTACAAACCGTCCGGTTCCCGACCGCGCGTGTCACGGTCGGTTTTCAGGTGACGGCACAGTTCTGATGATGAAGGCGCAAGCTCATACTCGGCCTACTGTCGTTGGAGACGATGTCGGCGAGGATTGAAGAGGTGAAGCGCCGCGGATGCGTCAGCGCCGTCCTGTATACGCTTTCGTTTCAGGCGCCGAAATTCTACGAGAAGCAGGGCTACAAGGTTTTCGGCGAGGTGCCGTGCCTGCCGGCGGGCACGGCACGCGTCTTCCTGGTTAAGACGCTGTGACTGAATGCGGGTGAGCGCAGGAGAACGCGACGAGCCGCTCCTGCAGCGACAGCGTGCGGTCGGCGATCAATTTTTTCCAGTCGGGGCTCCGCATATCGATCTCGTCGTAGACGCGGTCGATCGGCGTTTCGTTGCCAGGGAAGTAGCGGTACAGCTAGCGGCCGGGTGACACCGATCTGTCTCGCGTGCTGCCGGGAAAGCCATGCGTCGCGAAGTGCTAGATCGCCTTTTCGACGCTCTGCCGCTCGCGCGCCTCCGGCCCGAGCCGCCGGCCTGGCGGGACGGCATTGCCGTCGGCGTCCGTTCCGCGTTCGCGGGCCGGCGTACCGCGTTTTCTTTCCGTCATGCATGCGCGCCCGATGGCGCGCATGCTTAAACTATCGAGCGAAAAATAGCACGATTGCGGCATGGAATACGGCGCGCGACCCGGCCGTTGCCGTCGCGCGCTCCGTTGCGGGAGCGTCGCCGTTAAGCCGCACGTCCGGTGCGCGAGCGGGGCATTCAGAAAAATTCAGCCCGCCGCCATGACATTCAGGCCGGCCTTCACTAGTCTTGCTCCCGAACTGCCGCATCGGCCGGACGCCACTCGGCAAGCCGGACCCGCCGGCGAAACCGGAGCGAAACATGCGTTATCTGATCTCGTCGCGCGCCGCCATTGCCGGCGCAGTCGACATATTCCAGGAAGCCGGGTCATGCCGACGCAGCAAGTAACCGCGCGCACTGCTGCCGCGCCGGACCGCGTGCGTGGCGAGGACGTGTTTCTCGCGTCGATCGCCGGCTATGTCGACACGCTCGGCTTCGTCGCGTTGTTCGGCCTGTTTACCGCGCACGTGACCGGCAACTTCATCCTGATCGGTTCGGGTCTGGCCGGCGTCGGACAAGGTCTCGCGATCAAGTGGCTCGCGTTTCCGGCTTTCATCGCCGGCATCGTCGGCGCGCGCATGCTCGACCATCGGATGCGCTTGCTCGGTCATGGCGCGCGGGCACGTGCGTTGTATGCGCTACAGGCGATGCTGCTGGCCGGCGTGATGGCCTCGCCGATCGCCGACGCCGACGCGCACGATTCTGTGCGGCCTGCTCGGCGCCGCGGCGATGGGCGTTCAGAACGCGCACGCGCGGCTGACGGCACGCTCGGTGGTCGCCAACACGGTGATGACAGGCAATGTCACGCAGGCGGTGATCGACGCGTTCGACTGGCTCGTGCCGCTCGCCGCGCCGTCCGAACGGGAAGCGGCGCGCGCGCGCCTGCGGCGCACGGTGCCGCCGATCGCCGGTTTTGCGCTCGGCGCTGGCGCGGGGGCGGCCGCGTATCTGTTCGCAGCGTTTTGGGCGCTGCCGCTCGCGGTGCTGTGTTTCCTCGCCTATCAATCCGGTCGGCCCGACGAGCGGCCGGTGCAACGCTGAATGCGGGCGCGGCGTGCTGCCGCGCTTGTCCTCGCCACCATGCTTGACGATGTTGGAAACGGGGGGCGGCGGGCCGCCGCACGTGATCGTTTGTCCGGCAGATTGAAACGAGCAGGGTGTCCGATCGCGACCCAGCGGATGCGAAATGCAAGTACCTCGACGAATCGCTCGACAGTCGCTGTCCGCCGGTCGCGAGCATCGAACGGCTTGTTTGCGTTCGGTACCCGGCCGCCGGCCGATTGTCCAGTTCACAACGAAGCCTTCCAGGCCGCCGATCAACCGCGATGAATAGGCGATGATGCCCGTGGGGAGCCATCGCGCGACGATCGTGCGATGGCGCAGCATGTGTTCGTCGAGCTCGTCCACCGCGTGGCCGGCGTCCGGTGGGAGGTCGCAAGATGACGCATGAAGCGCTCGAAGATGGCTTCGTGTTGGACGACCGATCGCGGAGAGAATGCGCGCCGGGCGTCCGGCGCTCGCCCGACGCGAAACCGACCGCTCAACAAGGATTTCGATGGATTCGGCGGGAGCACTGTCGAAGAAAAACCTTTATCGACAGCCGATGATGGAAATCGGTGAATATCTAGGAAGCTCGGATGGAGCGGGCGATGGGAATCGAACCCACGTCATCAGCTTGGGAAGCTGAGGTAATGGCCATTATACGACGCCCGCGAAGCGCTGAAGTATAAGGCATTCCACCTCCCCGGGCAACTTTGTGCGCCCCGCCATTGCCTTAATTGCCGTTCCGCAGCGCTTCGCGGAGAGTGCGCGGCCGATATAGCCCCCGGCACCGCGTCTCGAACCGCTCGCGCGCATGCCGAACCGCCTTGCGTCGCCGAGGCGGCGACGCGTGCCATGTGCGCCGCGCTCATGGGCTGCTTGCGTGTGCCGCAAGTCATGAACCGGTTAGACATCGCTATCGAATGGGAGGTTTTCGTCTTCCGGTCTTTTCCCGGTCACGCAGCAACACGCAAGCGCTGGTGGCCGTTGCCGAGCGCAGCTTCTTTGCGGGTCCGCTACCGGTTCCCAGGCCGCTTGAGTTTCTTGCGGGCCTGCTCGGCCTTGGCTCTGATCACGCAATCGTCGGCGTGATCGTTGACGATGCCCATCGCCTGCATGAACGAATAGACGGTGGTCGGCCCGACGAATTTCCAGCCCCGTGCCTTCAACGCCTTGGACAGCGCGATCGATTCGGGCGACGTCGACACCACCGCCTGCGCTTTTGCGCGCGGCTCGGCAGGGCGCTCGTAACGCCAGACGAACGCCGCGAGCGATCCCTCTTGATCGATGAGTTCGCGGGCCCGTTGCGCATTGTTGATCACCGCCTCGATCTTGCCGCGATGGCGCACGATGCCTGCGTCGGCGAGCAGGCGGTCAACGTCGCGCTGGGTGTAGCGCGCGATCTTGTCGAAGTCGAAGTGATGAAACGCCGCGCGGAAATTCTCGCGTTTCGCCAGGATGGTGCGCCAGCTCAGCCCAGACTGGAAGCTTTCGAGGCATAGCTTTTCGAACAGGTGGCGATCGTCGTCGACTGGAAAGCCCCATTCGCTATCGTGATACGGAAGAAACTCGGGGGCGGCGTTGCACCAGCGGCAGCGCAATTTTCCGTCGGGCCCGGCGATCGTCATGGTCATGAGGATTTCTCCCGATTCGGGAACGTATGGTTTCGGTATCCGCGATGATAGCGTCGATTCGACGCATGTCCAGCTTCGGCCGGTCGCGCAGACCGCGTGACCGGCGCGCGTTCGTTTGTCTTTGGTTCAACGTGCCGGTTCGCTTGCCGCGTGCGTTGGCCGTGCGTCGTACATCGTGCTTCGGCGGCGGAGCGTAGTGCGATTAGCAGGCATGTGGATCGCCGCGCATCGTCGAGCGGGGGCGCGGGCGGACGGAGCGGCCCAGCCCGGTATGGTGGCGGCCATCGATGCGGTGCGCGGGAGGCGGATGTATGATGACGAGTTTCTCGCGCTCGAGCGCCGGTTGCGTCGGCGCGTCGAAGCCCGACGGGTGTCTACGTCTACCTCTTCATTCAACGCCAGATAGGAGCAGCCTTGTTCTATTCGATCGCAGCCATTTTCGTCGGCGCCGGGCTCGGTGCATTGTTGCGCTGGTTTTTGAGTCTCGGCCTGAATGCGATCTTTCCCGCTATACCGCTCGGCACGCTCGCATCGAATCTGATCGGCGGCTATCTGATCGGCGTCGCGATCGCCGTGTTCAGCGCGAAGGCGGGGTTGCCGCCGGAGTGGCGGCTGTTCGTGATCACGGGTTTCATGGGCGGCCTCACGACGTTTTCCACTTACTCGGCCGAAGTGATTTCGCATCTGGCGCAGGGTGAACTCGGTTGGGCGTTGGCCGTTGCTGCCCTACACTTGATAGGTTCATTCACGTTGACGTGGCTCGGCATGGCGAGCGCGCGAGCGTGGCTCGTGCCGGGCTGATCCGCCGTAGGCGGGGGAGGGGGCGATGAACGGGATCGCCTGCGAGGCGCGCGCAAGATCGGGTCTTGCTGCGCTTTTATGTCCATGAGGATCATCGTCTGCACTGGAAGCCGCTCTGGGAATGGCTGCTCGACGAGGCGAACCGGATGGGCATCGCCGGCGGCTCGGCATTTCGCGCGATCGCGGGATTCGGCAGGCACCGGATGCTGCACGAAACCCGTTTTTTCGAGTTGCAAGGCTCGCTTGCGATCGAAGTCGAATTCATTGCGACCGACGACGAAGCACGGCAACTGATCGAGCGCGTATCGCGCGAGAAAGTGCGGCTTTGTTATGTGACGATTCCGGTGCGCTTCGGCGTGATCGACAATCTCGACGAAGGCGCCGCGCCGGCGGCGCCCGCCGGCGCGCGATGATGCCGCCGGTGCCGGCGCGCGCGGCCCATCAGATGCCGAACAGCGTCAGCGAAACGGCGGCGCGCGTGACGATCATGATCAGCACCTGGACGATCACGAACAGCAGGAGCGGCGACAAGTCGATGCCGCTGAGATTCGGAATCAACCGGCGCAGCGGATTCAGGAGCGGCGCGGTCAGTTGATAGAGGATTTCCATCGCGGGCGAGCGCGGATTGAGCCACGACAGCAGCGCCATCAGAATCGTCAGCCACAGCACGAGGTTGAGCGCCCATTTCACGACCGTCAGCAGCGCGACGATGACGAGCGTCGGCGCGATCGACAGCGCGTCGACCCCTGCCATCGACACCATCAGCGTCACATAGACGAGCGACGTGATGACGGTTGCGGCGACGCTCGCCCAGTCGATCCCGCGCACGCCCGGGATGATATGCCGCAGCGGCAGCACGAGCCAGTTGGTCGCTTGCAGCACGGTCTGCGTGACGGGGTTGTACGGCGGCACGCGCACGGCTTGCAGCCAGACGCGCAGGAGCAGCGCCGCGCCGAACAGCGTGAAGACGGTATTGAGCAGAAAGCGGGCGATCTCGCCGAACATCGTTGGAATCCTTTTCTGGGTACAGGCAGTCGGGTAGCGTGCCGGCGCCGTCTGCGGACGGCGCGCATCGGGCGTCACCTTATCACGGCTCGCCGTCTGCGGGGCGGGTGGCGGCGCGCTCCGGCGCGAGCGACGCGGTGACGGCGCGCTCGATCGCATCGAGCGATGCGGGCGCAACGGACGACGGTGTGCGCTGCCGCGCAAGCGCGAGCGCGCGGCGGGTATGGAGCGCGTAGAACGTCGCGTGATCGCCGCCTTGCGATGCGAGGCGCGCGAGCTGCCGCGCGACGACACCGGCGTCGCCGCGTGACACGGGGCCTGACAGTGCGTTCGCGAGCCCCTTGTCGCGAGCGGTTTCGAGCGTGCCGGCAAGCATCGGCAACAGCGCGCGCAGCGCGTCGTCCTCGGCCAGGCCGAGCGTGCGCCACAGCTCGACGCATTCGGCGAGATTGGACAGCGTGAAGCTTGCCGCATAGTGGGCGGCCGCGTGATAAAGCATCCGGTCGTCCGGCGTTAGTTGGCCTTGTGGAAATGGCAGCGGATGGCAGCCCAGCGCGGCGGCGAAGGCGGTGAGCAGATCGTTCAGCGCGCCGTCGGCTTCGATCGTCACCGAGCAGCCTTCGATGCGCGTGAGGTCGGCTTCGCCGCCGCCGAACAGATAGAGCGGGTGGAAGCTGCCCGTCGCGGCGCGCTGCGTCCGCGCGGGCGCCAACAGCGCGAGGCTCGATGCGCCGCTGCAATGGACAAGCGCTTGCCCGTGCGCACGGTCCGGCGCGAAACGCAGGCTGGCGGCGATCCCGGCGAGCACGTCGTCGGGTACGCTCAGGAAGATCAGCTCGGCGTGATCGACGACCGCTTGCGGCGAGTCCAGCGCAGCGCAGCGAACGGTTTGCGGAGCCGCTGGGCGGGCGTCGGCCTGCGCTTCGCGAGCGGCCGAATCGATGTCGACCAGTTCGGCCAGTGCCGCGGCCGACGCGGCCGAGCGGCTCGCGACGGCGGTGACGGCGTACCCGGCGCGGGCAAGCCGGCGCGCGACGCAGCGGGCAAGCCGGCCTGCGCCGATGAAGCCGATGCGAGGCGAGGCGGATAAGGGCATGGCGGCGGGTCCTGAGGTTGGGGCGGCGCAATTCGTCAGTATCGCGTATTTGGGGGCGCACGGCGTGCTCCAGCCCCAAAATCGGTGTGGCTGCCGGAGCGGAATCCGTCTTTTGTCGGCAATGTGCTGTCTCTAATTTGTAATCGTTCATTACCGGCCGCGCCGCGCGCGCCTGCGCCGATCGCCCGCGATTCGCCGAACGGCTGACGGGCCGCCCGCGCGGGACGTTTCACGACGCCGCGCGAACCAACGCCGGCCCGCTTTTCGAAATTGCAATTTGCAACAAATGGTCGTGGCTCGTGATAGCGGTTTTCGCTACATTCGTCGCATGCAGCAAGCTACCTTTGCTGTCGATGCGGCCGGCACCCGTTGCCTGTCGCCCAGGAGAACCAAAGTGAAAAAGCTCGTTCCGTTGATCGCCGCCGCCGCACTGGGTCTCGGCATCGCGGGCGCCGCGCACGCGCACGTGTCGATCGGCGTCGGCATCGGATTGCCGCTCGTCGCGCCGGCGTATCCGGTTTACGCCGCGCCGCCGCCCGTCGTATATGCACCGCCGCCGCCCGTCGTCTATGCGCCGCCGCCCGTTTATTACCCGCCGCCCGCGGTCGTGGTGGGCGGCTACTACGGGCGTCCGTACTGGCATCACGGCTATTACGGCGGCTACGGCCGGCCATACTGGCGCCGTTGACGCGGTCGGCCGGCGCGCCCGGCAGGCGGCGCGCCGCATGACGGCGCGGCACGGAGCGATTCGTGCCGCGCCGTTCGTCTTTCCGGGCAGCAAAAGCCGGGTGAAGCTGGGACAATATTCGCTTCATTCCAACCCATCGCCTTGCTGCGCCATCGTCCATGTCCACTTTCCCCACCCCCGATTCGATCGTTCTTCCCACCTATGACGACGTCACCGATGCAGCGGCCCGGCTGGCCGGCGTCGCGCATCGCACGCCCGTGCTGACGTCCCGCACCGCCGATGCGCGCACCCGCGCGACGCTATTCTTCAAATGCGAGAATGTTCAGCGGATGGGCGCATTCAAGTTTCGCGGCGCATACAACGCGATTTCGCATTTCGATGTCGAGCAGCGTCGCGCAGGCGTGCTGGCCTATTCGTCCGGCAATCATGCGCAGGCGATTGCGCTCGCCGCGCGGCTCGCGGGCATCTGGGCGACGATCGTGATGCCGCAAGATGCGCCCGCCGCGAAGATGGCGGCGACGAAGGAGTACGGCGGCGAAGTGATCACCTACGACCGTTATACGGAAAGCCGCGAGGAGATTGGCGCGCGGCTTGCCGACGAGCGGGGGATGACGCTCGTGCCGCCTTATGACCATCCGCATGTGATCGCAGGGCAGGGGACGGCGGCGAAGGAACTGATCGACGAAGTGGGCGAGCTGGATATGCTCGTCGTTCCGGTGGGCGGCGGCGGATTGATCGCGGGCAGCGCGTTGTCGGCGGCGGCGCTCGCGTCCGGCTGCAGCGTGATCGGCGTCGAGCCGCAGGCGGGCAACGACGCGCAACAGTCGCTGGCGCGCGGCGAGGTCGTGCATATTCCGGTGCCGCGCACGATCGCGGACGGTGCGGCGTCGACGCATGTCGGTGCACACAACTTTCCGATCATCCGAAAGCTCGTCGAGCGAATCGTCACGGTCAGCGACGCGCAGTTGGTCGACACGATGCGCTTTTTCGCCGAGCGTATGAAGATGGTTGTTGAGCCGACCGGCTGTCTGGCGGCGGCGGCGGTGCTGGATGGCGTGCTGCCGGTGGCGGGCAAGCGCGTCGGCGTGATCCTGAGCGGGGGCAACGTCGATCTCGCGCGCTACGGCGAGTGGTTGCGCGGGTGAGCGGTGTGCCGGGCGCGGCGGGCTTGGCTTGGCGGCGGGGGAACGCGATCCCGGCGAAGCGGCCCGGCCGCCAGCCGGGCCCGCATCTGACGCCGCGGCGTCCCAGGCGTCCTGCTTGCCGCTGGGCCGCTTGCCTGCCGCGTTGCGGCCCATGCAAATCCCGCCGCTGTCAGGCGGTGACGTTCGGAATCAAGTCGCGAGCGCCGCCGGCGATCGCGTCATACGAGAAATAAGCGGACAACCGCGCCGATATCAAATGTCACGCCAAATGGCACGCGCATCGGCCCTCTGTCCGCGCGCTTTTCGTCGTCCGGGTTCATCGCGCGATGACGGCACAAAACGCTACGGCAGCCGCGGCGCTCACGACAAGCCGATTTCGGTCCACAGCCGATCGACGCGCGCCTTCACGGCGGCGTCCATCTCGATCGGCCGGCCCCATTCGCGTTGCGTTTCGCCGGGCCATTTATTGGTCGCGTCGAGGCCCATCTTCGAGCCCAAGCCCGCGACGGGCGAGGCGAAATCGAGATAGTCGATCGGCGTGTTTTCGACGAGCACGGTGTCGCGCGCCGGATCGACTCGCGTCGTGATCGCCCAGATCACTTCCTTCCAGTCGCGCACGTCGACGTCCTCGTCGACGACCACGATGAACTTCGTGTACATGAACTGCCGCAAAAAGCTCCAGACGCCGAACATCACGCGTTTCGCATGGCCCGCGTAGCTTTTCTTCATCTGGACGATCGCCATCCGGTAGCTGCAGCCTTCGGGCGGCAGGTAGAAATCGGTGATCTCGGGAAACTGTTTTTGCAGCAGCGGCACGAATACTTCATTCAGCGCGACGCCGAGCACGGCCGGCTCGTCAGGCGGTTTGCCGGTGTAGGTCGTGTGATAGATCGCGTCGCGGCGCATCGTGATGCGCTCGACGGTGAACACCGGAAACCATTCCTGCTCGTTGTAGTAGCCCGTGTGATCGCCGTAAGGTCCTTCGAGCGCGTGTTCGTAAGCCGCCGCCGGGCCGGTGGCCGGCCGGGGCGGCGCGCCGGCCGGCGCGGGTGCCGCGCGGTCCGGCTGCGGGTGGATGAAGCCTTCGAGCACGATCTCGGCGCGCGCGGGCACCTGCAGCGTGTCGACACCGGGCGTCACGCACTTGGCGAGTTCGGTGCGCGCACCGCGCAGCAGGCCGGCGAACTGGTATTCGGACAGCGTGTCGGGCACGGGCGTGACCGCGCCGAGCGTCGTCGCCGGATCGGCGCCGAGCACGACGGCGACCGGGTAGGGCTGGCCGGGATGGCGCAGCGCGAACTCGCGGAAGTCAAGCGCGCCGCCGCGATGCGCGAGCCAGCGCATGATCAGCTTGTTGCGGCCGATCAATTGCTGGCGATAGATGCCCAGATTCTGGCGGGTCTTGTTCGGCCCGCGCGTGACCGTGAGCCCCCACGTGACGAGCGGCGCGGCGTCGCCCGGCCAGCAGGTCTGGATCGGCAGCCGCGCGAGATCGACGTCGTCGCCTTCCCAAACGATTTCCTGGCACGGCGGCGCGGATACGGTTTTCGGCCCCATATCCCAGACGGCCTTCGCGAGCGACAGCAGCTTGCCGGCGTCCTTCAGGCTTTTCGGCGGATCGGGTTCCTTGAGCGCGGACAGCAGCCGGCCGATGTCGCGCAGCGACGCGAGCGCGGCCTGGTCGTCGGCATCGACGCCCATGCCGAGCGCAACGCGCCGCGGTGTGCCGAAAAGATTGCCGAGCACCCCAAACCGATAGCCGGGCGGCGCGTCGAACAACAGAGCGGGGCCGCCCGCGCGCAGCACGCGATCGCAAAGCTCGGTCATCTCGAGCACGGGCGATACGGGTTGCGTGACGCGCCGCAGCTCGCCGAGCCGCTCGAGGTTGTTCGTGAAATCGCGTAAATCTTTGTATCTCATGAAGAATATCCGGGCCGCGCGCGGCAGGCGGCGGCGGTGAGGGCAGGCATCGGGTCCGCCCGGAAGCGAGCGCCGATTTTACCCGGCCGAACGGTCAGCCGCCCGAAATCTCAAAAAATGGCGGCGGATCGGGATGCCAGACGGTAAGCGGCACCGGCCGCAGCGCTCTGTCTAAACATTACTTTTTGTTATGAAAATCTATTTCTATAGTGTTGACGATCTATAAAACCCTGCTAGAATCCGCTCACATTGGTTGCAGGCTCAAGTTTTTTGAACCAATCCATCCCCGGTCCTATAGACGCAACGCGTCTCCGTCGGCCGACACCTGCACGGTTTTTCGACGGTCTGTTTGTTGCCCTGGCCAGCGCCCAGTCAGCGCTGGCTTTTTGCGTGGGAGCCACCGCGCGTGTGCCCGCCTCTGTGCGCAGGCTTAATTCCGCCGTGGCCCCGGACGGTACTTATACCGTCTCTCCGATACCGATGCGGTCCAACCAAGACGCTCGGTGTCTTGATTCCGCGGCAGCGCGTCACGTCTCGCCATCCAGAGCCGAGCGAGCCGCAGGCGTCATGCTCATGGAGGATCTGAATGAATGCTTGGTTATCGTGGCGCCCCAACGAGCGGCATGCGCAGATGTTGCGCGTTGTGCTGCGTCGTGGGACGCGTGTCAGTCACCATTTGTTTAGCGTCGTCGGCTGCTGCGCGGTGGCGGTTTCGCTCGCGCTATGGCTGCTGCCGAACGTGCGCGGCACGTTGGCGGCGAAGCTGATGCCTTTTGTGTCGGCTGCGGTCGAGGCGGGCCCGGCGCGGCTGCTTAGCGGCCATCCGCTGCCGTCGTTCGGCCCTTCGGGCGTGAACGAGAACGAAGCGATGGTTCGTGCGCAGACGGTATCTGCCACGCCGGTCGCGGCAGCCGCGGCGAGCCCGGCGGACGCGACGTTCGATGCGGTGCGCAATGGCGTGTCGCCGGTGTCGCTCGCGAAACTGATCCCGGCGCAGCGCGTTGCCGCCGATGCGCGCGACAATCGCGCGCTCGTGTCCAATCGCGAGCAGGCGCTCGTCGCGACTTATCTGGCGCGGCGCTACCGCGTTGCGCAGGAGCCGCTCGGCCAGCTCGTGAAGACGGCATTCGAGACGGGCCGGGAAGTCGGCATCGATCCGCTGCTGATTCTGGCGGTGATGGCGATTGAATCAGGGTTCAATCCCTACGCCGAGAGCGGCGTCGGCGCGCAGGGCCTGATGCAGGTGATGTCGAAGGTCCATTCAGACAAGTTCGAGTATTTCGGCGGCACGGGCGCGGCGCTGCAGCCGCTCGTCAACATTCAGGTTGGCGCGCTCGTGCTGAAGGATTGCATTGCGCGCGGCGGCTCGGTTGCCGGCGGGTTGCGGCTGTACGTCGGCGCGGCGTCGGCGGATGACGGCGGCTATGGCGCGAAGGTGATCAGCGAACGCGATCGGCTGCGCGATGTCGCGCGTGGCCGCAAGGTGCCGATCTTCACGCCGCAGCAGCCTGCGCAGGGGGCGGTGACGACGGTGGCGGTGTCGGCGCCGGGCGCGACGGGCGGATCGCAAAAACGCGTGCACGCGACGCTCGACAGCGCGCACCCGCTGACGATGAATTCTGCTGCCGCGTCGAAGGCGCAGCCGCAGGACGACGATGCCAGTGTCGACACGGCGGCGAAGCACGATCCTGCCGCCCCCGATCTTGGTACCTGACTCGGCGTCTGGGCGGATTGCCACTGTTCCGGTTCCGGCGGGAGCGGTTGAGGATAAAGAATGAGAAAAGGCCGGGCCACGCTTTCAGCGGGCCCGGCCTTCTTGTATCCGGCCAGACCGTTTTCCGGGCGAACGGCTGGGAGGTCCGTAGTTTGGCAGTGTCGAGCGGCGCCTGCGCCGTGCCGCGTCGGGCGGTGCAGTGTGGTGTGATGCGGCGCGGCTCGCGCGACGCACCGCTGAACACGACCGGGGCGGTGCGCCCGAGCCCAGCGCGCCTGGCGGATACGGCGCTTCGAGCCCATTGGGCTACCGTTTCGTTTGCACAGCCTCTGCTTGGCCGCCAGTGCAATCTAGCGCGGCGCGCGGCGTGGTGATTACCCGCCAAACAGCTTGTGTAGCCGCTCGATCGCTTCTTCCAGCCGCGCATACGCGGTTGCATACGATAGCCGGATATAGTCGCGCGGCGCATGGATGCCGAAATCCATGCCCGGTACCAGCACCACGCCCGCGTCGTGCAGCATTGCCTGCGTGAGCGCGGCGCTGTCGCGGGCCGCCGGGTGCGCGACGCCGCCGCATTGCGCGTAAACATAGAATGCGCCATCCGGCATCACCGGCACTTTGAAGCCGACCGATTCGATAGCCGGCACGATGAAGTCGCGGCGGCGCTGGAATTCGGCGCGGCGCGCTTCGTAGATGGCGAGCGTATCCGGCTCGAAGCACGCGAGCGCTGCATGTTGCGCGAGCGCGGAAGCGCAAATGAACAGGTTCTGCGCGAGCTTCTCGAACGTGGCGACGAGCGCCGGCGGCACGACGAGCCAGCCTAGCCGCCAGCCCGTCATGTTGAAGTATTTCGAAAAGCTGTTGACGGTGACGACGTCATCGCTGAACGACAGCGCCGATACCGGTGCGCCGCCGTAGCTCAATCCTTGATAAATCTCGTCGACGATCGCAAAACCGCCGCGCGCACGCACCGCGCCGATGATCCGGCCGAGTTCGTCGGGCGCGAGCGACGTGCCCGTCGGGTTCGACGGCGACGCGAGCAGCACACCGCGCGTGCGCTCGGTCCAACGGGCGTCCACGTCGCGCGCGGTGAGCTGGAAGCGCGCTTCGGGGCCGCTCGGCACGAGGATCGCGCGGCCCTCGGCCGTCGCGACGAAGTGGCGGTTGCACGGGTATGAAGGATCGGGCATCAGCACCTCGTCGTCGCGGCCGACGAGCGCGACGCAGGCGAGCAAAAGCGCTGCCGACGCCCCCGCCGTGACGACGATGCGCTCGGGCTCGATCGCGAGCCCGTATGCGCGCGCGTAGTGCGCGGCGATCGCTTCGCGCAGCGGCGCGATGCCGAGCGCGCTCGTATATTGCGTGACGCCGCGGCGCAACGCGGCGGCGGCCGCCTCGACGACCGGCTCCGGCGCGGTGAAATCCGGCTCGCCGATGCTCATGTGGATGATGTCGCGGCCCGCGCGCTCGAGCGCGGCGGCTTCCTTGACGATTTCCATCACATAGAACGGCTCGATCGCATCGACGCGCGACGCAAGCCTGACGGGCGAATCGGTGGCGGTGTTCATCGTCGGATAGAGGCGATTACAAAAGGGAGCGGGCGACGCAGGGGCCGCAGCGGGAAACGCCCGCGCGCGGCGGCGATGCGGTTGCATGAACGCCGCGCGCGGCATGGGCCGGCAGGCGGGCGCACCGACAGCCGCCCGGCGCGCCCGCCGGGCGCATTACGACGGGGCGCGCCGCGCCTGCGTTTCGGTCGGCCGCAGCTTGACGGCGAGCTTGTCGAGCACGCCGTTCACGTACCGGTAGCCGTCCGAGCCGCCGAACGTCTTCGTCAACTCGACCGCTTCGTTGATGATCACGCGATACGGCGTTTCGATCTGGTGCGTGAGTTCATACGTCGCGATCAGCAGCACCGCGCGTTCGACGGGCGAGAGCTGGTCGATCGGGCGATCGAGGTTTGGCGAGAGCGCGTCCGAGAGCGCCGCGTGTTCGCGGATCACACCGTGCAGCAGGGTATCCAGCAGCGTCTTGTCGGCCTTGTCGTAACCCAGTGCGCCGCGCAATTGCGCGTCGATCTCGCCCGGCGCCGCATTCGACAGCAGCCATTGATACAGGCCTTGCGTCGCAAGCTCGCGCGATTGCCGGCGGGCGCTCTTCTTCATGCGCGTTCCTCTTCGTCGTCTTCTTCGTCGTCCTCGTCCTCTTCGTCGTCGCTGAGTTGATCGAGCGTGATCGTGAGATTGGCCATCTCGACGGCAACGCGCGCGGCGTCGCGACCCTTTTCGGTCATCCGCGCGATCGCCTGTTCGTCGGTGTCGGTCGTGAGCACGGCGTTCGCGATCGGCGTGTTGAAATCGAGCGCGATGCGCGTGATGCCCGCGCCGCTCTCGTTCGACACAAGTTCGAAGTGATACGTCTCGCCGCGGATCACCGCGCCGAGCGCGATCAGCGCGTCGAACTGGTTGCTTTCCGCGAGTTTTTGCAGCGCGAGCGGAATCTCGAGCGCGCCCGGCACCGTCACGAGCAGCACGTCCTCGCCGGCAACGCCCAGCCGTTCCAGTTCCTCGACGCAGGCATCGGCGAGGCCGTTGCACACGGGTTCGTTAAAGCGCGACTGAACGATGCCGATACGCAGGCCGTCGCCTTCGAGATTCGGTTGATATTGTCCGATTTCCATATTTTTTCCGTAAAGTGGATGAGCGGTGTGATTGACTGCAGCGCAGGCTGACGACAAGTACGGCACGAAAGCCGTGACAAAACCGTTACGCGCCGCCCGGCATCGGCTCGAAGCCGACGACCTCAAGGCCGTAGCCGGACATGCTGCCGAGCTTGCGCGGATTCGACAGCACCTGCATCTTGCCGACGCCGACATCACGCAGGATTTGCGCGCCGATGCCGAACGTCTTGAAATCGACCGGCCGGCGCTTGAGCGCGGCCGCCTTCTCTTGTTCGTCGAACGCGAGGAACACGTCGACGAGGTGCTCGTTGGTATCGCCGCAATTGAGCAGCACGATCACGCCGCACTCACGCTCGGCGATCGCCTTCATCGCGGCGTGCAGCGTCCATGAGTGGGTCGACACGCCGGTTTCGAGCAGATCGAGCACCGACAGCGGCTCGTGCACGCGCACGAGCGTGGCTTCGTGCGACGCGGGCGTGCCGCGCACGAGCGCGATATGCGGCGAGCCGCTCGGATGGTCGCGGTACAGCACGGCCTTGAACGCGCCGTGCGCCGTTTGCATCGTGCGCTCGGCGACCCGTTCGATGATCGATTCGGTGCGGCTGCGGTAGTGGATCAGATCGGCGATCGTGCCGATCTTCAGCCCGTGCTCGCGGCCGAATTCGATCAGATCCGGCAGGCGCGCCATGGTGCCGTCATCCTTGATGACTTCGCAGATCACGGCCGCGGGCGTCAGGCCCGCGAGCGCGGTCAGGTCGCACCCCGCCTCGGTGTGGCCCGCGCGCACCAGCACGCCGCCCGGCTGCGCCATGATCGGGAACACGTGGCCGGGCTGGACGATGTGCTCGGGCCGCGCGTCGTGCGCGACGGCGGCGGCGATCGTGCGCGCGCGGTCGGCCGCCGAGATGCCCGTCGTCACGCCTTCGGCCGCCTCGATGCTGACCGTGAACGCGGTGCCGTATTGCGTGCCGTTGCGGTACGTCATCAGCGGCAGGTTCAGCAGCTTGCAGCGCTCCTGCGTGAGCGTGAGGCAAATCAGCCCGCGGCCGTAACGCGCCATGAAATTGATCGCTTCCGGCGTGACGAATTCAGCGGCGAGCACGAGGTCACCCTCGTTTTCGCGGTCTTCTTCGTCGACCAGGATCACCATCCGGCCGGCTTTCAGCTCGGCGATGATGTCGGGCGTGGAGGCGAGCGTCATAAAGGGATGCATGAAAGGGAAAGCGCGTATTTTACGCCACGCGCGGCGGGTTATCGCCTCGGATGGCGCGACGGCCCGTTGCATTGGCCGAACGGCCGATGCGGCCGGGCGCGGACGAATCCGCGGGCGGGGTGCGGACCCTTGCATTCCGGGGGAGGCCGGATGGCGTTGCGGCGCGGCCTGGATCGGCCGCGCGGTCTCCGGCCCAGCCTGGTCCGGGTTGAACTGGCCTTGCCTGGCTTGGCAAGCGTCCGGCTTACAATGTTCGTTGCCGCGCGATGCGCGGGCCTTGAACATGACAGTCTCCGCCGATGCCTGAATCACTCCGCACACCGCTCGACGCGCTGCTTGCCGATATTCGCGCGTGTCGCGCCTGCGAGGCCGAGCTGCCGCTCGGCCCGCGTCCGGTGCTGCGCGCGCGGCGCGACTCGCGCATCTTGATCGTCGGGCAGGCGCCGGGCGCGCGCGTGCATGCGAGCGGCGTGCCGTGGGACGACGCGAGCGGCAAGCGGCTGCGCGAATGGCTGGGCGTCGATGCCGGCACGTTCTACGACGCGTCGCGTTTTGCCATTGTGCCGATGGGATTTTGCTATCCGGGCCGCGGCGCGAACGGCGACAATCCGCCGCGTCCCGAATGCGCGCGGCTGTGGCTCGACCGTCTGCTCGCGGAACTGCCGGCGATCCGTCTCACGCTGCTGATCGGCCAGTATGCGCAGCGGCATTTCCTGCGCGACGCACGCCGGGCGTCGTTGACCGAAACCGTTCAAGCGTGGCGTGAATACGGCCCGGCGGTACTGCCGCTGCCGCATCCGTCACCGCGCAACCAGGCGTGGTTCAAGCGTCATCCGTGGTTCGGCTCCGATGTGCTGCCGGAATTGCGGCGGCGCATCGCGCGGCAGCTTGGCGCGCCCGGCGGCTGATTCCGGCAATCGATTTACCGGGAAGGCTGGCCGCCGGCCGCGGAGGCGGTGGCCAGCATCCGCTCCACATACCGCGCGATCAGATCGATTTCGAGATTGACCTGCGAGCCCGGCTGCAAATGCTTGAGCGTCGTCACCTCGACCGTATGAGGAATCAGATTGATCGAGAATTCGCAGCCGTGCGCTTGATCGTCGATCGCGTTGACCGTGAGGCTCACGCCGTTGACGGTGATCGATCCCTTGTATGCGAGATAGCGGCCAAGCTCGCGCGGCGCGACGATGCGCAGCTCGTGCGACTCGCCGACGCGCGCGAAGCGCGTGACGACCCCGAGCCCGTCGACGTGCCCGGACACCAGATGGCCGCCGAGCCGGTCGTGCGCGCGCAGCGCCTTTTCGAGATTCACTTCGCCCGGCGCGGCGAGGCCGACCGTGCGGTTCAGGCTCTCGCGCGAGATCTCCACGTCGAACGTGTCGGCCGTTTTCGCGATGACGGTCATGCACGCGCCCTGGATCGCGATACTGTCGCCAAGCGCGACGTCGGCCAGATCGAGCGCGCCGGCGCGCACGGTGGCGCGCACGCCGGCCTCGGGTTCGGCGCCTAGCGGCGCGATCGTTTCGATGCGGCCGACTGCCGCGACGATTCCGGTAAACATTTTGGTCGGTTTCCGTTGTCAGAGAGTGGAGGGCGCAGCGGTGTGAGCGCCGACGAAACGCGCGAGCACGCGCAGGTCGTCGCCGATGCGCTCGACGCTGTGAAATGCGAGCCGCGCGCGGTCCGCGAGCGACGCGGGCCCGGCGAGATCGAACATCGATGCCGCATCCGCGCCGAGCAGGGTCGGCGCGACGTAGACGAGCAGTTCGTCGACGCAATGCTCGCGCAGCAGCGAGCCGTTCAGCTTATGGCCCGCCTCGACGTGCAGCTCGTTGATCTGGCGCTCGCCGAGCGCGGCGAGCATCGCGGGCAAATCGACCTTGCCGTGCGCGTTCGGCAGGGGCACGATCTCGGCGCCGCGCGCGCGTAGCGCCTGCGCGCGCTCTTCGCGCTGCGCGTCGAGCGCGCCGCAGAAAATGACGGGCGGCGCGTCTTCGAGAATGTGCGCGGTGAGCGGCACGTCGAGGCGGCTGTCGACCAGCACGCGCCGCGGCTGCCGCGGCGTGTCGACGCCGCGCACGGTGAGCCGCGGATCGTCTTTGCGCACGGTGCCGATGCCCGTCAGAATCGCGCAGGCGCGCGCGCGCCACTGGTGGCCGTCTGCGCGCGCGTCTTCGCCGGTGATCCATTGGCTTTCGCCGGATGCGAGCGCGGTGCGGCCGTCGAGCGACGCGGCGGCTTTCATCCGCACCCACGGCCGGCCGCGCGTCATCCGCGACACGAAGCCGACGTTCAGCTCGTGCGCGTCGTGCGCGAGCAGGCCGCAACGCACGTCGACGCCCGCATCGCGCAGCATCGCGAGGCCGCGTCCGGACACCTGCGGATTCGGGTCTTCCATCGCGGCGACCACCTTGCCCACGCGCGCGTCGATCAGCGCATGCGCGCACGGCGGCGTGCGGCCGAAGTGGCTGCATGGCTCGAGTGTCACGTAGACGGTCGCGCCGCGCACGTCGTTGCCGCGCGCGCGCGCGTCCTTGAGCGCCTGCACTTCCGCATGATCCTGGCCGGCCGGCTGGGTGAAGCCTTCGCCGATGACGGCGTCGCCGTTGACGATCACGCAGCCGACGCGCGGATTCGGCGTCGTCGTGTACATCCCGCGCGCGGCGAGCGCAAGCGCGCGTTGCATGTGGATAAAGTCCTGTTCCGAAAACATGGGCGCGTCCTGTGGTTCGAGCGGCCGCGCGCTCAGCCGGCGAGCACCGCGAACGCGCGGCGGGCGGCGGCAAGCGTGGCGTCGAGCGTCGCGTCGTCGTGCGCGCTCGACACGAAACCCGCCTCATAAGCGGACGGCGCGAAATACACGCCTTCGTCGAGCATCAGGTGGAAGAAGCGCTTGAAGTGCTCGATGTCGCTCTTGGTTACGTCGTCGAAGCGGGTCGGCACGCGCTCGGTGAAGTAGAGGCCGAACATCGCGCCGATCGCATCGGCCGAAAACGGCACGCCCGCCGCGTGCGCCTCGGCGGCGAGGCCGTCGGCGAGGCGGCGCGTCTTGTCGGCGAGCGCGTCGTAGAAACCGGGCGCCTGGATCAGTTTGAGCGTCGCGAGCCCCGCGGCGACCGCGACCGGATTGCCCGATAGCGTGCCGGCCTGATACACCGCGCCGAGCGGCGCGAGTTCGGCCATGATGTCGCGGCGGCCGCCGAAGGCGGCGGCGGGCATGCCGCCGCCGATCACCTTGCCCAGGCAGGTGAGATCCGGCGTGATGCCGTAGTGCTGCTGCGCGCCGCCGAGCGCGACGCGAAAACCGCACATCACTTCGTCGAAGATCAGCACGGCGCCGTGCTTCGTGCACAGCGCGCGCAACGCATTCAGGAATTCGGGCGTGCCGCGCACGAGATTCATGTTGCCCGCGACGGGCTCGACGATCACCGCGGCGATTTCATCGCCGAACGCGGCGAACGCTTCGTTCAGCGCGGCGACGTTGTTGTATTCGAGGACGGTGGTGTATTTCGCGACGTCGGCCGGCACGCCCGCCGACGTCGGGTTGCCGAGCGTGAGCAGCCCCGAGCCCGCTTTCACGAGCAGGCTGTCGGCGTGCCCGTGATAGCAGCCCTCGAACTTGACGATCCGGCTGCGGCCGGTGAAGCCGCGCGCAAGGCGCAGTGCGCTCATGGTCGCCTCGGTGCCGCTTGAGACCATGCGCACCTGCTCGATCGACGGCACGAGCTTCACGATTTCCTCGGCGATTTCGATCTCGGCCTCGGTCGGCGCGCCGAACGAAAAGCCGTCGGCAAGCACGTGCTGGACCGCGTCGAGCACCTCCGGATGCACGTGGCCGACGATCATCGGCCCCCACGAGCCGATGTAGTCGATATAGCGCTTGCCGTCGGCGTCCCAAAAATACGCGCCTTGCGCGCGCTTGACGAAACGCGGCGTGCCGCCGACCGAGCGGAACGCGCGCACCGGCGAATTGACGCCGCCCGGATTGGTTCGTTGCGCGCGTTCGAAGAGAGTTTGATTGTTCGACATGAATGGGACCTGCGACAGAGAGGGCCGTGCGCGCGAGCGGCGGGGCCGCGGTTCGCGTCGGACGGCGTATCGGGGATGGCTATGCGTTGACCGCTCGATTGTACCTAAGACGCGTGCGGCGCGAGTCCGGCGCGGGCGTGGCGGTTTGGCGCGCCGGGGCGCGCGGGTGACGCGCCGTGCGCGGCGCGCGGCGGACGATCGCGCTCGTGCCGATGCGCTGGCAGGG
>NZ_FXAN01000018.1 GCF_900176645.1 Burkholderia singularis | reverse complement strand
TGAGCTTGCCCCCGAAAAACGAATCCCTTGCTGAGCGTTTAAACTCAAGCAAGGAGAGTCAAGAAGATGAACAAGACGAAACGAGCGCGCTACACGCTCGAATTCAAGCTGGAAGCCGTTCGGCTGGTCAAGGCAGGCCAGAGCGTTGCGGCGGTGGCCGCGACGCTGGACGTGCCGGCGCAATCGATTTCCAACTGGTTCAAAGCTGAACAGGAAGGCAAGCTCGGAGGAGTTGGCACGAAGCCGGTAAGCCCGGAGCAGATGGAGTTGTCGAGACTTCGTGCCGAAGTGGCGCGGCTGAAGATGGAGCGCGACATCCTAAAAAAGGCCTGTGCGTACTTCGCGAAGGACTCAACGTGAAGTACGCCTTCATCGAACGCAATCGCCGTCACTGGCCGATTTCGGTGTTATGCGAGGTTCTGGAAGTCAGCCCCAGCGGCTTTCACCAGCGACGGAAACGTGTCGCCCAGGACAAGCCGCAGCGTAGCCGCGTGAGTGACGATGCACTGCTGGCGCACATCAAGGCGATTCACGCGGAAGTGAAAGGCGAGTACGGCTGGCCGCGCATGTGGAAAGAACTGGTTGCGCGCGGCGTACGCGTGGGTAAGGAGCGCGTTCGCAAGCTGATGGTGCAGCATGGCGTGCGTGCTCGGCACAAGCGCAAGTACATCGCGACGACGAACTCGAATCATGGCCTGCCGGTCGCGCCGAATCTGCTCGAGCGCAACTTCACGGCGCTGGCGCCGAATCAGGTCTGGACGAGCGACATCACCTACTTGGCGACGGCTGAAGGCTGGTTGTACCTGGCCGTCGTTATCGACCTGTTTAGCCGGCAGGTGGTGGGCTGGTCGATGCAGCCGCATATGAAGGCCGAGCTGGTCACGGATGCGCTGCGCATGGCGTGGTTCCGACGCCGTCCCGACGCCGGCGTGATTGTGCATAGCGACCGTGGCAGCCAGTATTGCAGCGGGCTCTTCCAGGACACGCTCAAGGCGTACGGCATGCGTTCGTCGATGAGTCGGCGCGGCGATTGTTGGGATAATGCACCGACCGAAAGCCTGTGGGGTTCGCTGAAGGTGGCGCGGCTGCACGGCCGGCACTTTGCGACGCGACGTGCGGCAATGGACGAAGTCATCGACTGGCTCGGCTTCTACAATGCCCGTCGGCTCCATTCGACATTGAACTACGTCAGCCCCATGACGTTCGAGAAGAACTGGGCCGCCGCTCAGCAAGGGCAAGCGGCCTGATTGCCTCGGTTATGGGATTCGTGAAACAGGGGCAAGGTCAA
>NZ_FXAN01000091.1 GCF_900176645.1 Burkholderia singularis | reverse complement strand
CCCTGCCGCGCCGATCGCCAGCCCTTCGGCGGCAAGGCGCTCGAGCGTCTTGCCGCCCATCCCCTTCACCCGCCGCGCGAGGTCGGCGGCGTCCTTGAACGGACCGTGCGCGCTGCGCTCGTCGATGATCGCCTTCGCTTTGGCCGGGCCGATTCCCTTGATACCGCGCAGCGCGTCGTCGGTTGCGACATTGACGTCGACGGCGGCCCATCCGTGCGCGGCCGCTGCAACGAGCGCGAGCGTCGCGAAAATTTTCTTCAGCATCTGGATCTCCATAGGGTTCGCATCAGAAACGAACGGCCGGCGGCCGCCGACCGTGAGACCCAGTCTAAAGAAGACAGCGTGACGCTTATAGCTGGCCGAACAGCCAACGCACGTAGCGATCGACGCCTTGCTGCACCGTCAAAAACGGCGCATCGTAGCCGGCCGCGCGCAGCTTGGTCTGATCGGCCTGCGTGAAGCATTGATACTTGCCGCGCAGCGCGTCGGGAAACGGCACGTATTCGATGAGCCCTTGCTCGACCTGCTCGGCAAGCGTCAGCGCGGGCTTGCCGTCAAGCGCGCGCAGCGTGTTGACGACCGTTGTCGCGATGTCGTTGAACGGCTGCGCGCGGCCGGTACCGAGATTGAAGATGCCCGACTTCTCCGGATGATCGAAGAAGAACAGGTTGACCTTCGCGACGTCCTCGACCGACACGAAATCGCGCGTCTGCTCGCCCGGCCCGTAGCCGTTGTACTCGCCGAACAGCTTGACCTTGCCCTCGGCGCGAAACTGGTTGAAATTGTGGAACGCGACCGACGCCATGCGCCCCTTGTGCGATTCGCGCGGCCCGTACACGTTGAAGTAGCGAAAGCCTGCGATCTGGCTCTTCGCGCCCGGCAGCACGCGGCGGACCACCTGGTCGAACAGGAATTTCGAATAGCCGTAGACGTTGAGCGGCGCCTCGACGTCGCGCGCCTCGACGAAGCGGCTCGAGCCGCCGTAGATCGCGGCGGACGACGCATACAGGAACTGCGCGCCCTGGGCCATGCACGCATCGAGCACCGCGCGGCTGTAGCGGAAGTTGTTGTCCATCATGTAGCGGCCGTCGGTTTCCATCGTGTCCGAGCACGCGCCTTCGTGAAACACCGCCCGGACCTTGCCGAAATCGCCACGCGCGAAGCGCTCGACGAACTCGGTCTTGTCGAGATAATCGTCGATCTCGCAATCGACGAGATTCTTGAACTTGTCCGCGCGCGTCAGATTGTCGACCGCGATGATGCGCGTCTCGCCGCGCTCGTTCAGCGCCTTCACGAGGTTCGCGCCGATGAAGCCGGCCGCGCCGGTAACGATGAGAGTCATGATCGTCCTGCCGATGAGAGTGTGCGCACCGCGGCGCCGCAGCGCGCGCCGGTGCCGTTCGATTCAGTGAAACAGTTCGTCGTACTCGACCGTCGCCGTGCCGAGCTTGCCGACGACGATGCCCGCCGCCCGGTTCGCGAGCGCCACCGCGTCGACGAGCGGCAACCCCGCGCCTAGCATCGTCGCGACGGTCGCGATCACCGTGTCGCCCGCGCCCGACACGTCGTACACCTCGCGTGCGAGCGCCGGAACGTGCAGCTCGCCGTCGGCGGCGAACAGCGTCATCCCCTCTTCCGAGCGCGTGAGCAACAGCGCGTCGATCGCGAGCGCATCGCGCAGCGTCGCGACGCGCTCGCGCAGATCGTCTTCCGACTTCCATTGCCCGACGACCTCGCGCAGTTCCGCGCGGTTTGGCGTGATCAGCGACGCGCCGCGATAGCGGTCCCAATCGGCGCCCTTCGGATCGACGAGCACCTGCTTGCCCGCCGCGCGCGCGGTCGCGATCATCGTCGTCACATGCGTGAGGCCGCCTTTCGCATAATCCGACATCAGCACGACGTCATACGACGGCAGCAGCGCGTCGAAGCGCGCGAGTCCGGCAAGCAGCACCTCGTGCGTCGGCGCGGCCTCGAAATCGACGCGCAGCAACTGCTGCTGCTGCGCGAGCACGCGCAGCTTGATCGTCGTCGGCAGCGCCGGGTCACGTTCGAGATACGGCGTCACGCCGCTCTCGCCCAGCAACTCGACGATCCGCTCGCCCGGCTCGTCGCGGCCGACCACGCACAACAGGCCGGCCTGGCCGCCCAGCGTCACCGCGTTGCGCGCGACGTTCGCCGCGCCGCCCAGACGCTCCTCCTGCCGCTGCACGTGCACGACCGGCACCGGCGCTTCGGGCGAGATCCGGTTGACGTTGCCGAACCAGTAGCGATCGAGCATCACGTCGCCGACGACGAGCACGCGCGATTGCGCAAGCTGCGCGCGCGGCACGACGAGCCCAACCGGCACGGCGTCCTGCGCCGTGCGCTTATCCGCGGGCTGACGAATGCGGCTCGACATGGGGGCGTCCAATTCCGTGGTAATCGATGCCGAGTTCGGCCATCGCATCGGGTTCGTATAGATTGCGGCCATCGAAGATCACCGGCATCTTCAGCATCGACTTCAGATGCGAAAAATCCGGGCTCTTGAATTCCTTCCACTCGGTGACGACGACGAGCGCGTCCGCGCCTGCGAGCGCATCGTCGGCTGCATCGACGAACGCGAGCCGCGCGAGCGCGCCGGGCGCGCCGTGCAGATCGAGCGCGAACACGCGCCGCGCCTCGTCGAGCGCGACAGGATCATACGCGCGCACCGCCGCGCCGCGCTCGAGCAGCGCAGCGATCAGGCGCCGGCTCGGCGCTTCGCGCATGTCGTCGGTATTCGGCTTGAACGCGAGCCCCCAAACGGCAAACGTGCGCCCGCTCAGATCCGCGCCGTAGCGCGCCGTGATCTTGCCGAGCAGCACGTTCTTCTGCTCGTGGTTCACCGCCTCGACCGCCTCGAGAATCTTCAGCGGATGACCATGCTCGCTCGCGGTGCGAATCAGCGCCTGCACGTCCTTCGGAAAACACGAGCCGCCGTAGCCGACGCCCGCATACAAAAAGTGATAGCCGATTCGCGGATCGGAGCCGATCCCGCGGCGCACCGCCTCGATATCCGCGCCCACGCGATCCGCGAGATTCGACATCTCGTTCATGAACGAGATGCGCGTGGCGAGCATCGCGTTCGCTGCGTATTTCGCGAACTCGGCCGAGCGCACGTCCATGTAGATGGTCCGCTCGTGGTTGCGGTTGAACGGCGCATAGAGCTTTTTCATCTTCTCGCGCGCGATCTCGCCGGCGGCGTCGTCGTCGACGCCGATGATGATCCGGTCCGGCCGCATGAAATCGTCAACGGCCGCGCCCTCTTTCAGAAACTCCGGATTCGACACGACCGAGAACGCGTGCGCGTCGCTGTCTGCGAGGCCGCGCGCGGCGAGCGCCTCGGCGATCACGCCGCGCACGCGCTGCGCCGTGCCGACGGGCACGGTCGATTTGTCGACGATCACCTTGTAGCCCGCCATGTGGCGGCCGATATTGCGCGCCGCTTCGAGCACGTATTGCAGATCGGCCGAGCCGTCCTCGTCCGGCGGCGTGCCGACCGCGATGAACTGGATCTCGCCGTGCGCGACGCTCGCCTCGATATCGGTCGAGAACGTGATGCGCCCCGCCGCGCGGGTGCGCGCGATGATTTCCTGCAAACCGGGCTCGTGAATCGGGATGCCGCCGCTGTTCAGGATCTCGATCTTGCGCGGATCGACATCCAGACAGAACACGTCGTGCCCGATCTCGGCAAGACACGCGCCGGTGACGAGGCCCACATAGCCCGTGCCGATGATGGTGATCTTCATAAGTATTCCGATGATTCGTTCCGGCGGCCGATGGCCGCCCGGGGCAGGCGCGCGGCGCCTGCCCCCATTATGCGACGGCGGGCTCGACGCGCCGCGGCGCGTAGGTTTCCCAGCCGCTGCATCCCGGGCACTGCCAATAGAACAGCCGTGCGCGGAAACCGCAATTCTGGCACGTATACCGTGGCAGATTTTTAGTGCGCTGCTTGACGAGCGTGCGCATCATCTCGAGTTCCGCGCGGCGCGGCTCGTCGGCCGATGCGATCTGCGCGTCGAGCAGATGCAGCATGCCCGACAGGTTCGGCGCCTTCTGCATCTGCGTGCGCGCGAGCGCGTGCGCGGCAGCCGTGCCGCGCATCTGCGACACGTATTGGTATGCGACGTCGAGCAGGTCGTTCGACGGATAGCGCTCGGCATAGTCCGTCAGCAGCGCGGCGCCGTCGGCCGCGCGGTCGAGCGCGATATACGATTTCATCAGCTTGTCGGCAACGAGCGGCAGATACGCGGCGTTCTGCGCCTCGATCCTGCGCCAGTGCTCGATCGCCGCGGCGTGGTCGCCGGCCGCGGCCGCCGCGTCGCCCGACAGAATCGTCGCGCGCGCGTTCTGCGGGTTCACCGCGAGCGCATCGCGCAGATGTCCAGCAGCACGTTCCGCGTGCTTTTGCTGCAGCGCATCCTGCGCCAGTTCGCAATGGAAATGCGAGATCTCGGTCGACAAGCGCTGCGCGCCCATCGATTCGATCCGCGTCGCGGTCTCGATCGATTTGTTCCAGTCCTTCTCGATCTCGTAGATCGTCAGCAGCGCGCGCTGCGCGCCGAGTGCATAGTCGCCGTCGGCAAGCTTGTGGAATGTGTCTTCCGCACGGTCGAGCAAGCCCGCTTTCAGAAAGTCCTGCCCGAGTTCATAAAGGGCATGATCGCGCTCGGTCACGGGCAAATCGGTCCGGCCGAGCAGATTCTGATGCACGCGAATCGCACGGTCCGTCTCGCCGCGCCGGCGAAACAGGTTGCCGAGCGCAAAGTGCAGCTCGACCGTCTCCGGGTCGAGCTTCGCCACTTCGATAAAAGCGTCGATGGCCTTATCCGGCTGTTCGTTCAACAGGAAATTCAGGCCGCGAAAATACGAGCGCGGCAGATTCGCGCTCTCGGACAACAGCTTGTTGAGGTCGTAGCGCGACGCTATCCAGCCGAGCGCGAATGCGACGGGGATGGCGAGCAGCCACCAGAAATCCAGATCCATGCGACGTATGGCAAAAGGCCGTGCCGCGACACGCGCGGCAACGGCGAGCGTTAAATGACAGGCGGCATCGGCGGTTGATCGACGATGGCCGGATTCTCGCGCGCGGCGCGCAAATCACGCTTCAAGCGGCCGTTCTCGAGCCGCATCCGGAACACCGACGGCAGCGCGGACAGCAGACCCGCAATCAGCCCGACGCCGAAGAACGCCAGCCCGATCAGGATCAGCGGAGCCTGCCAGTTGTAGCCTGCGATGAAATTCAGCGTCGCGCTATGCGTATTGGCCAAAGCAAGCACGAGCAACAACACGAACACCACCACACGGACCAACCAGACGATGACCTTCATGAGACTCCCTCTCTTTGATTGAGATTATTCGGCGGCGCGTGCGACTCCCCTTCGCCGCGCCGAAGCGCCCCGTATTGTAAAGGATGCCGTTTCACGCATCTTGAGAAACGGCTCGGCCCGCGCCGCCACATGGGCGCGGGCCGAACGCGCAAACAAAAAGCGCCCGCGAGGGGCGCTTTCTTTCAGCCTGGTTGGATGGCTCGGCATCGGCCGCCTATCACCGGCCGTCGTCCGGTTCATCGTTTTTCAACGGTTCGCCGGCACGGCCATCGACGCGCTCACGCAACTCCTTGCCGGGCTTGAAGTGCGGCACATGCTTCTCAGGCACCTGCACCTTCTCCCCCGACTTCGGATTGCGCCCGACACGCGCCGGGCGGCGATTCAAACCGAAGCTGCCGAAGCCGCGAATTTCGATCCGATGCCCTTTCGACAGCGCCTCGGACATCGCATCGAGCATCGTTTTCACCGCGAAATCCGCATCTTTCAGCACAAGCTGCGGAAATCGCGATGCCAACTGGGCGACCAACTCGGATTTGGTCATACTTCAGCAGACCTCGTGAGGCTTACTGGTTCTGGCCGTCAAGCTTCGCCTTCAACAGCGCGCCGAGATTGGTCGTGCCGGTCGCAGCGGAGCTCGAATCTGCTTGCAAGCCGCGCATCGCTTCCTGCTGCTCGGCCGAATCCTTCGCCTTGATCGACAGGTTGATGCCGCGCGACTTGCGATCGATGTTGATCACCATCGCGTTGACCTTGTCGCCTTCCTTCAGCACGTTGCGCGCGTCTTCGACACGATCCTGCGAGATTTCCGACGCACGCAGGTAGCCTTCTACGTCGCCCGTCAGCGTGATGACCGCGCCCTTCGCGTCGACCGACTTCACCACGCCGTCGACGATCGAGCCCTTGTCGTTCATCGCAACGTAGTTGCTGAACGGGTCGCCTTCGAGCTGCTTGATGCCGAGCGAAATGCGCTCCTTCTCGACGTCGATGCCGAGCACGATCGCTTCGACTTCGTCGCCCTTCTTGTACTTGCGAACGGCTTCTTCGCCAGCCTCGCTCCACGACAGGTCCGACAGGTGAACCAGGCCATCGATGCCGCCCGGCAGACCGATGAACACGCCGAAGTCGGTGATCGACTTGATTGCGCCCGTGATCTTGTCGCCCTTCTTGAAGTTGCGGCTGAAGTCATCCCACGGATTCGGCTTGCACTGCTTCATGCCGAGGCTGATACGACGACGGTCTTCGTCGATCTCGAGGACCATGACTTCGACTTCGTCGCCCAGCTGGACAACCTTCGACGGCGCGACGTTCTTGTTGGTCCAGTCCATTTCCGACACGTGGACGAGGCCTTCGATGCCCGATTCCACTTCGACGAATGCGCCGTAGTCGGTGATGTTCGTGACCTTGCCGAACAGACGCGTGCCCGACGGGTAACGGCGCGAGATGCCTTCCCACGGATCGTCGCCCAGTTGCTTGATGCCAAGCGACACGCGGTTCTTCTCTTGGTCGAACTTGAGGATCTTCGCGGTGACTTCCTGGCCGACCGACAGGACTTCGCTCGGGTGACGCACACGGCGCCATGCGATGTCGGTGATGTGCAGCAGGCCGTCGATGCCGCCGAGGTCGACGAACGCGCCGTAGTCGGTGATGTTCTTGACCACGCCGTTGACGATCGCGCCTTCCTTCAGCGTCTCGAGCAGCTTCGCGCGCTCTTCGCCTTGCGTTGCTTCGATCACGGCACGGCGCGACAGCACGACGTTGTTACGCTTGCGGTCGAGCTTGATCACGCGGAACTCGAGCGTCTTGCCTTCATACGGCGTCGTGTCCTTGACCGGACGCGTGTCGACCAGCGAACCCGGCAGGAACGCGCGGATGCCGTTGACCATCACGGTCATGCCGCCCTTCACCTTGCCGGTAATCGTGCCGGTGACGAGTTCGTTGTTGTCGAGTGCCTTTTCCAGCGACAGCCACGATGCAAGGCGCTTCGCCTTGTCGCGCGACAGGATCGTGTCGCCATAGCCGTTTTCGAGCGCGTCGATCGCGACGGACACGAAATCGCCCGCCTGCACCTCAACCTCGCCCTGATCGTTCAGGAATTCCTCGATCGGAATGTAAGCCTCGGACTTCAGGCCTGCATTGACGACCACGAAGTTGTGGTCGACGCGCACGACTTCGGCGGAGATCACTTCGCCGGCGCGCATGTCTTGGCGGGTCAGCGACTCTTCGAACAGAGCCGCAAAGGATTCGGTATTCGGGTTGGAGGTTTGCAGGTCGGACATAAAAATCGTTTTGTGCGTGGTCTCGCATTCTCGCCGCGCCCACTCCAGGCTGCTGCCTTGGCTGACGGCCGGCCCGCGAATCCACACGGGGTTAAGGGTTTAACATACGCTGCGCGCAACGCGCGAAGCACCTACTACGCTTTCGCCCCCTTTTCAGGCGGCTGCCCCAGCTCCTTGTACCACCGCAGCACCTGATCGACCGATTGCTCGATCGTCAGCGCCGAGGTGTCGAGGGGCTTGGCGTCCGCTGCAGGCTTGAGCGGCGCGGCTGCGCGATTGCTGTCGCGTGCGTCACGCTCGCGCAAATCCCGGAGCAAGTCATCTATATTAGCAGAAAAACCTTTTTGCATCAATTGCTTATGCCGGCGCGCCGCGCGCGCCTCGACGCTCGCCGTCAGGAACACCTTCAGCACGGCGTCCGGGAAGATCACCGTTCCCATGTCACGGCCGTCCGCGACGAGCCCCGGCGTCTTGCGAAACGCCCGCTGGCGCGCGACCAGCGCGGCGCGTACCGGCGCATGCACGGCGATCGCCGACGCCCGGTTGCCCACCGCTTCCGCACGGATCTCGTCGGACACGTCGATCCCGTCGAGCTGCGCGCAGCCTTCGCGGAACGTAATGTGCAGCCCATCGACCAGTTTCGCCAGCGCCGGCACGTCGTCAGGCTCGACTTGGTAGCGAATGCTCGCGAGCGCGGCGAGCCGGTACAGCGCGCCGCTGTCAAGCAAGTGAAAACCCAGATGCGCGGCGACCAGCGCCGCCACCGTGCCCTTGCCGGACGCGGTCGGGCCGTCGATCGTGATAACCGGGGTCTGAGAAAAAGGTCGAATCGATTTCATCGGAACAAAGGCGGGCGTCAGGCTTTCGCGAGCGCCAGGAAGCGGTCGAAATAATCGGGGAACGTCTTGCCGACGCACTTCGGATCGTTGATGCGCACGGGCACGCCGCCGAGACTCACGAGCGAGAAGCACATCGCCATCCGGTGATCGTCGTAAGTGTCGATCGACGCGTTCGGCGTCAGTTTCGCGGGCGGCGTCACGACAAGATAATCGGCGCCCTCGCCGACCGTCGCGCCGACCTTGCGCAGCTCGGCCGCCATCGCGGCGATCCGGTCGGTTTCCTTCACGCGCCAGCTGCCGATATTGCGCAGCGTGCTCGTGCCGTCAGCGAACAGCGCGGCCACCGCGATCGTCATCGCGGCGTCCGGAATCAGGTTGAAATCCATGTCGATCGGCTCGAGCTTGCCGTGATCGTGGCCGATTCCCCGCACTTCGATCCAGTCGTCGCCCATCGTCACGTTCGCGCCCATTTGCATCAGCGCGCTCGCGAAGCCGACGTCGCCCTGGATGCTCGCGCGGCCGACGCCCTCGACGCGCAGCGGCCCGCCGCCCAGCGCACCCGCCGCAAGAAAGTACGACGCTGACGACGCATCGCCTTCGACCATGATCGCGCCCGGCGACTGGTAGCGCACGCCCGCCGGCACCGTGAAACGCTGCCAACCGTCGCGCTCGACGTGCACGCCGAAGCGCGCCATCAGCTTGATCGTGATGTCGATGTACGGCTTCGAGATCAGCTCGCCGTCGATTTCGACGACGCTCGCGCCGTCTTTCGCCTTCACGAGCGGCAGCGTCATCAGCAGCGCGGTGAGGAACTGGCTCGACACGTCGCCGCGCACGCGGATCGGCGCGTCGACGGCGATCGCCCCGGGCTTGATGCGCAGCGGCGGGAAGCCGTCGTTGCCCTCGTAGTCGATCCGCGCGCCGATCTGGCGCAGCCCGTCGACGAGATCGCCGATCGGACGCTCGTGCATCCGCGGCACGCCGTGAATCCGATAGTCGCCGCCGTTGACCGCGAGCGCCGCCGTCAGCGGCCGTACCGCGGTGCCCGCGTTGCCGAGAAAAAGGTCGGCCGACTTCGCGGTGAACGCGCCGCGCGTGCCCGTCACGACGCAGGTATCGCCGTCGCGCACGAGCTTCACGCCGAGCTTGCCGAGCGCGTCGAGCATCACGCGGGTATCGTCGGAATCGAGCAGGTTGGTCACGGTCGTGTCGCCTTCCGCGAGCGCCGCGAGCAACAGCACCCGATTCGAGATGCTCTTCGAGCCGGGCAGGCGCACCGTGCCTTGCGCGCGGGAGAACGGGCCGAGATCGAGATGTTCCATATGAGATCCTGTTCCTGGAGAGGCCAAGCGGGCCGGATGCGCGCCGGATGCGGCGCCGGCCGGCCGGGCGGCAGGCGCGCCGCGCTCGCGCCAGGACGCGCGCGCGGCGCGCGAGCGCGCGAACACGGCTTCGAGCGCCGCGCCGTCGCGCGTGTCGATCGCCGCGCGCAGCCGTGCGAGCACGCGCGCATAGGCATCGAGTTCGTCGAGCAACGCATCGCGATTCGCGAGACAAACGTCGCGCCACATTTCCGGACTCGATGCGGCGATCCGCGTGAAATCGCGAAATCCGCCCGCCGCATACGAGAATTTCAATTCCGCGTCGGACTCGCCGAGAATCTGCTCGACGAGCGCGAACGACAGCACGTGCGGCAGATGGCTCACCGCCGCGAACACGCGATCGTGCTGCGCGGCGCTCATCGCGCGCACGTCGGCGCCCGCCGCGCGCCACATCGACTCGATCCGCGCCAGCGCCGACGGCGCATTCTCCGGCAGCGCGCACAGCACGACGTTGCGGCCGACGTACAGATCGGCGAGCGCCGCGCCGACGCCGCTCGATTCGCGCCCGGCGATCGGATGCCCCGGCACGAACTGGCCGACCCGCGCACCGAGCACCGCGCGTGCCGCCGCGACGACATCCGATTTCGTGCTGCCCGCGTCGGTGACGATCGTCGACGCATCGAGAAACGGCGCGATCCGCGCGAGCAACGGCTGCGTCTGCGCGACGGGCGCGGCGAGCAGCACGACGTCCGCGCCCGCGAGCGCGGCGCGCAGTTGCGCGTCGTCGTCGAGCATGGCCGCGCGATCGATCACGCGCAGCGCGAGCGCGCGCTCGATCGATGCCGCGCCGCGGCCGACGCCTATCACCTCGCGCGCGCCGCCCGCGGCCCGTTCGCGCAGCGCGAGCGCGAGCGAGCCGCCGATCAGCCCGACGCCGAAAATCACCAGTTTGTCGAAAGAGAAGCCTGACACGACGAGAGCCAAAGTAATGCGCGCGCGGGCGGGGCCCGAACGCGACGAAATCAAGACGCGCGCGTCACTGCGCGCGCGGATACGAACCGAGAATCTTCAGGAACGCCGCCTTCTTGCCGAGTTCGGCCAGCGCGGCCTGCACCGCATCGTCGTCGCGATGCCCTTCGATATCGATATAGAAGTAATACGCCCACGTGCCGACCCGCGCGGGCCGCGACTCGAACCGCGTCATCGACACGCCGTGCCGCGCAAGCGGCTCGAGCAGCTTGAAAACCGCGCCCGGCTCGTTCTTTACCGACACGATCAGCGACGTCTGATCATGCCCGCTCGGCCCGGCCGGCTCCTTGCCGATCACGACGAAACGCGTGCGGTTGTGCGGATCGTCCTGAATCATCGCGTAGGCAATCTGCAAGCCGTAGTGCGTCGCCGCGCGGTCGCCCGCGATCGCGGCAATCGACGCGTCGTCGGCGGCGAGGCGCGCCGCCTCGGCGTTGCTCGCCACCGCCTGCCGCTCCAGATGCGGCGCGTTCGCCGCGAGCCAGTGCTGGCACTGCGCGAGCGCCTGCGCATGCGCGCACACGCGTTTGACGCCGTCGAGCTTGCCCGTCTGCGTGAGCAGATTGTGATGGATCGGCAGCGACAGCTCGCCGCCGATCAGCAATTGCGTATGCAGCAGCAGATCGAGCGTGCGCGACACCGCGCCCTCCGACGAGTTCTCGACCGGCACCACGCCGAACGCCGCGGCGCCTGCCTCGACCGAGCGGAACGCCTCGTCGATCGACGGGCACGGCAGCCCTTCGACCGATTGCCCGAAATACTCGAACATCGCCTGTTCGCTATAAGTGCCGACCGGCCCCAGGAACGCGACGTGGATGATCTGCTCGAGCGAGCGGCTCGCGGCCATGATCTCACGCCAAATCGCGCTGATATGCTCGCTCGCGAGCGGCCCCGCGCTCATGTCCTGCAGACGCGCGATCACCTGCTGCTCGCGCTCCGGCCTGAACACCGGCGCATTGAAATGCTTCTTGACTTCCCCGACCTCGAGCGCGACCGCCGCGCGCTGGTTCAGCAGCGCGATGAGCTGCGCGTCAATCGCATCGATACGCTCGCGCAGCGGCTTGAGCCGGGAATTGAGTTCGTCGTCCATGAGAAAACCAAACAAGGGTGCTGATGAGCGATGCGCGTCACGCGTGCTGCCGCTCGAAATCCTTCATGTATTCGACGAGCGCCTTGACGCCGTCGATCGGCACCGCGTTGTAGATCGACGCCCGCATGCCGCCGACGGACTTGTGGCCCTTGAGCTGCAGCAGCCCGCGCGCTTTCGCGCCGGCGAGGAAGTCTTCGTTGCGCGATTCGTCGGCCAGAAAGAACGGCACGTTCATCCGCGAGCGCGCCGATTTCTCGACCTTGTTCAGATAGAAGCCGCTCGCATCGATCGTGTCGTACAACAGCCTCGATTTCTCGAGATTGCGCTGCTCGATCGCGGCGAGACCGCCCTGCGCCTTCAGCCACTTGAACACGAGGCCCGCGATGTAGATCGCGTAGGTAGGCGGTGTGTTGTACAGCGAATTGTTCAGCGCGACCGTCTTCCATTCGAATGCCGACGGGCAGATCGACAACGCGCGTTCGAGCAGATCGTCTCGCACGATCACGAGCGTCACGCCCGCCATGCCGATGTTCTTCTGCGCGCCGCCGAAGATCGCGCCATACTTCGCGATCTCGAGCGGACGCGACAGGATGTGCGACGACACGTCCGCGACGAGCGGCACGTCGCCGAGATCGGGAATGTCGAACGTTTCGACACCGTCGATCGTCTCGTTCGTGCACAGATGCACATACGCCGGATCATCCGACAGCCGCCATTCGGAGAACGCCGGCACACGCGTATAACCGCTGTCGGTCTTGCCGGAGGCGGCCAGATGCGGCGTGCAGTATTTCTTCGCCTCGTTGAACGACTTCTGCGACCACGAGCCCGTCACGACGAAATCGGCCGTCGCGCGCGAGCCGAGCAGATTCATCGGCACGATCGCGTTCTCGGCGATGCCGCCGCCCTGCAAGAAAAGAATCCGGTAATTCGCGGGCACGCCGAGCAATTCGCGCAGATCGGCGAGCGCCGCCTCATGGATCGACATGAACTCCTTGCCGCGATGGCTCATCTCCATCACGCTCATGCCGCTGCCATTCCAGTCGAGCATCTCATCGGCTGCCTGGCGCAACACTTCCTCGGGCAGCGCCGCTGGACCGGCGGAGAAATTAAAGACGCGCATCGTGAAAAACCTCGGGAGGAACGCGGCTCGCACAAGCGGACCGGAAACCGGCCAAAAGCCGCGCTGCAAAAGGAATGGCCGTTTGCGCGCTCGCGCAAACGGCCATTATCGCACTGTCACACCGAACCCGCCAACGCCGGACGGTGTTGCGTCCGGTTCGGCCGGCGGGCCGAAAACGGCTTACTTGCCCGGCTTGACTGCTGCAACTTCCTTGTCGGCCTGGTCGCGGGTTGCCTTGATCGCCTGCGGCATGTATTTCTGCATCAGGCCGTTCACGACATCGCGGCCCACCTGGTCCTGCACCTGGATGAACTTGCGGCCCGTCGGGCTCTTGTAGAACGTCGTCAGATCCTTGATTTCCGACGTGCTGTAGTACTTCGCATACGCGTCGTACTGAGCCTGCATCGCATCGGTCGTGAACTGCTGCGTGCCGAACACCTTGCCGGCGTTGTCGACAAGCTTCGGCACCGCGTTCTTCTGCAGCGTCGGGACCGCAGCTTGCTTCTGCTTGTCGTTCAGCGTCTTGTTTTCCGACAGCGCGTCCGACAGGATCGCCGGCACGAGTTGCTTCGATTGCATTTCGGCGCTGTTCGCAATCGCCGACACGAGCTTCGGTGCGTCGATCGCATCGAGTAGATCCTTGATAGCCGCCTTCTTGTCAGCGTCGATCGGAGCAGCGGCCGCCGGCGTCGCAGCTTGGTTCGACAGCGACTGCGCCATCGCGAACGCCGGAACCATCGCTGCCAGCAGGACCAGTTGCTTGAATCGTTTTTGCATCATGACTCCCTTCATGGAAATATGCACAGTTTATACGCCGTCCCTGCCGCGTCACACGCTCTTTTCGCGTGCGCACCGCCCGGGCGGCAACTCGAAGCTACAACCTGACTCAGGCGTCGCCCCCTTCCGCCGCTTCGTCGTCGGTATCGGTATCGGTATCGGCATCCGCCTCGGCGATCTGCTGCAGGCCCGAAAGCTTGGTGCCTTCATCGAGACTAATGAGTGTAACACCTTGCGTTGCGCGGCCCATCTCGCGGATCTCCGATACGCGCGTGCGAATCAGCACACCCGCCGTGGTGATCAGCATGATCTGGTCCTCGGCGTCGACGAGCGTCGCAGCCACGACGCGGCCGTTGCGCTCGGACGTCTGGATCGCGATCATCCCCTTCGTGCCGCGGCCGTGGCGCGTGTACTCGGTGATCGGCGTGCGTTTGCCGAAACCGTTCTCGGTTGCCGTCAACACCGACTGCGCCTCGTCCTCCGCGACGAGCATCGCGATCACCTGCTGGCCTTCGTCAAGCTGCATGCCGCGCACGCCGCGCGCCTCGCGCCCCATCGGACGCACGTCGTTCTCGTCGAAACGCACCGCCTTGCCCGCGTCGGAGAACAGCATCACGTCGTGCGCGCCGTCGGTGATCGCCGCGCCGATCAGATAATCGCCATCGTCGAGGCCGACCGCGATGATGCCCTTCTTCAACGGCCGGCTGAACGCCTCGAGCGGCGTCTTCTTGACGGTGCCGAGCGCGGTCGTCATGAACACGTACTTGTCGGCCGAGAACTCCTTGACGGGCAGCACGACGTTGATCTTCTCGCCGTCCTGCAGCGGGAACATGTTGACGATCGGCCGGCCGCGCGAATTGCGCGAGCCCTGCGGCACCTCGTACACCTTGACCCAGTACACACGGCCGCGGTTCGAGAAGCACAGCATGTAATCGTGCGTGTTCGCGATGAACAGCGTCTCGATCCAGTCGTCTTCCTTCATCTGCGTGGCCTGCTTGCCGCGCCCGCCGCGCTTTTGCGCCCGATACTCGGACAGCGGCTGCGACTTCACGTAGCCCGCGTGCGACATCGTGACGACCATGTCCTGCGGCGTGATCAGATCTTCGGTGTTCAGCTCGGTCGCGTTCAGCTCGATTTTCGAGCGGCGCGCATCGCCGAACTCGGCCTTCACCGCGCTCAGCTCGTCGCCGATCATCGTCGTGATCCGCTCCGGCCGCGCGAGGATGTCGAGCAGATCGGCGATCTGCGCCATCACGTCGCGATATTCGCCGATGATCTTGTCCTGCTCGAGCCCCGTGAGCCGTTGCAGACGCATCTGCAGAATTTCCTGGGCCTGCGTATCGGACAGCTTGTACAAGCCGTCGCCCTGCATGCCGAACGCCGGAGACAGGCCGTCGGGCCGGTACGCCGCGCGGCCGCCCGCCGCCGAATTCTCGGCTTCGGCGCGCGTGAGCATCTCGCGCACGAGCGCCGAATCCCACGCGCGCGCCATCAGCTCCTGCTTGGCGATCGGCGGCGTCGGCGCGGCCTTGATGATCGCGATGAACTCGTCGATGTTCGCGAGCGCGACAGCCAGGCCCTCGAGCACATGGCCGCGCTCGCGCGCCTTGCGCAGTTCGTAGACGGTGCGCCGCGTCAGCACTTCGCGCCGATGCGACAGGAAGTGCTGCAGGATCTCCTTCAGATTCAGCAGCTTCGGCTGATTGTCGACGAGCGCGACCATGTTCATGCCGAACGTGTCCTGCAACTGCGTCGACTTGTACAGGTTGTTCAGCACGACCTCGGGCACTTCGCCGCGCTTCAACTCGATCACGACGCGCATCCCGCTCTTGTCCGACTCGTCGCGGATATCCGAGATCCCTTCGAGCTTCTTCTCGTTGACAAGCTCGGCGATGCGCTCGAGCAGCGAACGCTTGTTGACCTGATACGGCAGCTCGTCGACGATGATCGCCATGCGCTGGCCGCGGTCGATCTCCTCGAAGTGCGTCGCCGCGCGCATCACGACGCGTCCGCGCCCGGTGCGATAACCGTCGCGCACGCCGGCGACGCCGTAGATGATGCCGGCCGTCGGGAAATCCGGTGCGGGCACGATCTCGATCAGCTCGTCGATGCTCGCCTGCGGATTGTTCAGCAGGTATTGGCACGCATCGACGACTTCGTTCAGGTTATGCGGCGGAATGTTCGTCGCCATCCCGACCGCGATCCCGGATGAGCCGTTGATCAACAGGTTCGGAATCCGCGACGGCAGAATGAGCGGCTGCGTCTCGCTGCCGTCGTAGTTCGGGCCGAAATCGACCGTTTCCTTGTCGATGTCGGCAAGCAACTCGTGGCCGATCTTCGCCATCCGGATTTCGGTGTAGCGCATCGCGGCCGCGTTGTCGCCGTCGACCGAGCCGAAGTTGCCCTGACCGTCGACGAGCATGTAGCGCAGCGAGAAATCCTGGGCCATCCGCACGATCGTGTCGTAGACCGCGGTATCGCCATGCGGATGGTATTTACCGATTACGTCGCCGACGATACGCGCGGACTTCTTGTACGGCCGGTTCCAGTCGTTATTCAACTCGTGCATCGCAAACAACACACGCCGATGCACCGGCTTCAAGCCGTCGCGGACATCCGGCAGGGCGCGTCCGACAATCACGCTCATCGCGTAATTCAGATACGACGTGCGCATTTCCTCCTCGAGGGAGGTGGGCAGGGTCTCTTTGGCGAATTGATCCATGTATCCGTATCGTTTCGGGGCGAAGACGGGACCGCCTATCGCATAAACGCCGCTCGCGCGACGTAACGTTGGATTCTAGCATGCGGCCCCACCCGCTCCCTGCTATATAAGAAAGACGGACATTCCGTTCGCCCGCGGCGGACGTTTTTTAGCGCCCGCACAAAAAAACACAAATCATGCGCCGACAGACCGGCAACATCGATGGCCACCGCTTCGCATCAATGCACTTGACAATTTCTTAAACATACGTCAGCCGGTGTTGCACATGCGCCACATTCGACTAAGCGATGTTAGGGTGGGGAGGATTTTTTTTCGCGGCAAGGGAACCATATGGCAAAATGCCAACGCACTGAAAGTTAGACGCTGCTCGAAGTCTAGACAGAGCGGTGCCGCGTTTTTTGTACCGCACCAATGTTATACTCCGAGCAATGTATGACTTGTCATCGTCTACAGGCTCGCAGTAAACCTGCGGTAATCTCAATTTCGAGAGGAGAAATATGAATAAACTTTCAAAGCTCGCGTTCATTGCAGCTACCGCAGTGATGGCTGCATCGGCGTCGGCGCAGTCGGTGCCGGCTTCGCGACAAGCCGTGAACGACAACTGGGTGAATGGCACGGGCGAATGGGTGTGGATGAACGGCACGAACGAGCTTTGCTGGCGCGATGCTTTCTGGACGCCGGCAACCGCCAACGCGAAATGCGATGGCGCGCTGGTCACCCAAGCTCCGGCACCGGCACCGGTCGTGCCGGCTCCGGTCATCTCGAGCCAGAAGATCACGTATTCGGCTGACGCGCTGTTCGATTTCGACAAGGCGACGCTCAAGCCGCTCGGCAAGCAGAAGCTGGACGAACTGGCCGCAAAGATCCAACAGATGAACGTCGAAGTGGTCGTGGCTACGGGCTACACCGACCGCATCGGCTCGGACAAGTACAACGACCGTCTGTCGCTGCGCCGCGCACAGGCTGTCAAGTCGTACCTCGTCAGCAAGGGTGTCGACTCGAGCAAGGTCTATACGGAAGGCAAGGGCAAGCGCAACCCGGTCACGGGCAACACCTGCCGCCAGAAGAACCGCAAGCAGCTCATCGCCTGCCTCGCACCGGACCGCCGCGTGGAAGTCGAAGTGGTCGGTACGCAGGAAGTGCAGAAGACGACCGTTCCGGCACAATAAGCCCACGGTTGCGACTGCTTCAAAGCCCCGCCTCGGCGGGGCTTTTTTATTCCGGCGCCCGCTTCGCACAGGCGCGCCAGTGGCAGCCCTCCCCGCCCCCTTATATACTCGGGGCTTGATGGGCTTGGCTGCCCGCCCCCGTACTCTGCTTGCCGATATGACGAACGCCGATCCGCACGAACTCCAGAAATTCAGCGATCTCGCCCATAAATGGTGGGATCCGAACGCCGAATTCAAGCCGCTGCACGACCTCAATCCGGTACGCCTCGCGTGGATCGAAGCACATGCGCCTCTTGCCGGCAAGCGCGTGGTCGATATCGGCTGCGGCGGCGGCATCCTATCGGAATCGATGGCGGCAAAAGGCGCGCAGGTGCTCGGCATCGACCTGTCGACCGAAGCGCTCGGTGTAGCCGATCTGCATAGCCTCGAGAGCGGCGTGACGCTCGACTATGAAGCGATTTCGGCCGAAGCGCTCGCCGCGCGCGAGCCCGGCGCCTATGACGTCGTCACCTGCATGGAGATGCTCGAACACGTGCCGTCGCCCGCGAACGTCGTGGCTGCGTGCGCGACGCTCGTGAAGCCCGGCGGCTGGGTGTTCTTTTCGACGCTGAACCGCAATCTGAAGGCGTATCTGCTTGCGGTGATCGGTGCCGAATACATTGCGCAAATGCTGCCGAAAGGCACCCACGATTACGCGCGGTTCATCCGTCCTTCGGAGCTTGCGGGCTTCGTGCGCGCGAGCGGCCTGGACCTCGTCGAACTCAAGGGCATCACCTATCATCCGCTGGCCAAGCGCTTCTCGCTGTCGAACGACACGGACGTCAACTATCTCGTCGCGTGCCGCCGTAGCGCGTAAGCGCTGCCCGTCACGCGTATTCCATTCCGCATCCGCTTCCCGCCCATGTCCGCATCGCTTCCCTCCTTCGCCACCTCGCTTGACGACGCGTCGCCGCTCGATGCCTGCGAAGCTGTCCTGTTCGATCTCGACGGCACGCTGGCCGACACCGCGCCCGACCTCGCCGCCGCCGTCAACAAGATGCAGCACGCGCGCGGCGCTGCGCAAACGCCGCTCGATGCATTGCGCCCGCTTGCATCGGCGGGCGCGCGCGGCCTGATCGGCGGGGCGTTCGGCATCACGCCTTCCGACGCGGAATTCAACGCACTACGTGAAGAATTTCTCGCGAATTACGCGGCCGATCTATGTGTACGCACGACGCTCTTTCCCGGCATCGGCGCGCTGCTCGACGATCTGGATGCGCGCGGCGTGCGCTGGGGCATCGTCACCAACAAAGCCGCGCGTCTGACCAATCCGCTCGTCGCGCAACTCGGCCTTGCCGAGCGCGCCGCGTGCATCGTCAGCGGCGACACCGCATCGCATCCGAAACCGCACCCCGCGCCGCTGCTGTACGCGGCACAGCGGCTCGCACTCGAGCCCGCGCACATCGCATACGTGGGCGACGACCTGCGCGATATCCAAGCGGGCAGCGCGGCCGGCATGCCGACCGTCGCCGCCGCATACGGCTATTGCGGCAACGATATCGCGCCTGCCGATTGGCGCGCGCAACATCTCGTCGAAACGACGGCTGAACTGCATCAGCTTTTGAGCCGGTTACGCTATAATGGATGATCCGCTTGGGGCCGACCTGGTTTCGACAGGGGTTGCGAAGCGGCTAGGGCATGTCGAGGACCCGTCACCTCGTTAATCAATGGGAAAAACGTAACTGCAAACGACGATACGTTCGCACTGGCAGCCTAAGGGCCGCCGTCCTCTGCCTAGTTCACTGACGGGCTAGTGTCGCAAGACCGGTAGCAATACCGCCAGAGGTCATATACGTCAGTTAAGCCCGTGCGGCGTCGCGACGCCCGGGTCGAAAATCTAGCGAATCGCCGTTGCGCAGCGTGTTCGTCCGCGTCGCAGCGGTTAAATCAAAAGACAGAACTAAACATGTAGAACTGGTCGTGGACCGCTTCTGGACGCGGGTTCGATTCCCGCCGGCTCCACCATTTGCCGAAGGCCGGAGAATACTCCGGCCTTTTTCATTTTCACCATCGCGCGACAAACTCAGTTCATCGGCGGCTTTCGCTTATTCAAGCGTGCGCACCGCATACGCGTGGCAGCCCCGCCCGGCGGCTACCGGCAACGCCAAGCACGCGCGACGGCCGCGCCACCCTGCTCCGGACGCCAAGCCATATATGGCGCCGCCCAATGCCACGCGGCGCACGATCGATCGCCCTGAATCACACTGTCGAACAATCGGCCATCGGCGCGCGCCGGCTCACGAACGACAGCGCAAACGCAGCATGAGCGACCGCTGCGTTTGATCGCCCGGGCAAAGCCGCACGCACGGTCAATCCATCGGGCACTTCAGGTTGCATCCGTTCGGATCGCCCAAATCGCCCTTCTTGCGCAATTCCGACTTCTTGCCGGTTTGATACTTCTTCGTCGCGGCCGATGCGGCGAATTGCATCTGCGGATGCTCATTCAAGCGAAACTGATCGTTGAGGATGCCGCCCGGCACGCCGGGGGAGTTCTGCGCGAACGCGACGCTCGCGCCGGTGACGAGCGCGCCCGCCGCAATGGACGCGATGACGAGATGAGACAGGAGTTTCATGGGAATCTCATGCCGAAGCAGTGCCCCGGTTCATACGGTACGAGTGGAAGCGGCAAGCGTAACGCAAATGCTCGCGGATTGCAGCGTCGTGCGCGAACCACTGCGTTACCGGTCATCACCGCGTAGTGGCGACCGGCAGCGGTCGCGCCCGGTGGTCGCGCATGAGCCACTCGCCGCCGGTCAAGTTCGCAACCGCATCCCCGAAAACCATGTCTCGCAGTGCCGCAACAGCGCGCTCGCGTCGGATGCCGGCCGGCCGCGAGCGGCGACATAGCCGTCCGGCCGCAGCAGATAAAACGCCGGGCGTGTGCGCCCATATCCGTCAGCCAGCGATGGCGCGACGTCGCCTTCGGCGTCCGTCACGCGCCAGCAGCGCACCGCAGCGGGCATCGAGCGCCCGAGTTCAACGGCGAGCGCGTGGCCATGCGTATCGGCAGGCGCCGCCGCATCGTCGCCCGGCGCGTGCTGCTCGAGCACGAGCAGCGTGAAATGCGCGGGGTCGTGCAGATCGAACAGCGTTGCGACACCCGGCGCCTGCCCGAGCGGCCCGTCGAGCACGCGCACGACCGCGTCCGGTGCGCGCTCGCCGGCGCGCGGGCCGCCATCGAGCGCGCGTTCGAGCGTCAAGGGGCTCTTTCGGTACTGGAGTGCAAGCTCGCTCAGCGTGCGGCGGGCGGCATCCCGCAGTGGGCCGAACGACGACAGGATCGGGACGACATGCTCGCGCAGCAGCTTGAGCGGCCCGCGATCCGCTTCGACGACATGCGTGACGAAACCCGTTTGCCGCAGCACGTCGCGTTCGATCGGATGACGCTCGGCGTGGTAGGTGTCGAGCAAGCGGTCCGGCGCGTTGCCTATCAGCACTCGTGCGAGCTTCCAGCCAAGATTGAACGCCTCCTGAATGCCTGTGTTCATTCCCTGCGCGCCCGCCGGACTGTGCACATGCGCCGCATCGCCCGCGAAAAACACGCGCCCGTGGCGCAGCTGCGCGACCATCCGGCTATGCAGATGAAAATACGACGACCACGCGAGCCCGCCGAGTTCGAGCCCAGGCGTCACGCGCGCGCGCACGACGTCGCGGCACAGCTCGAGAGACGGTCCGCCCTCGTCGTTCAGCGCGCCGTTGCGCGGCGGCCGATCGGCGACGAGCCGGTAGCGGCCGCCACCCATCGGAAACAATCCGGCGATCCCTTCGCTGGTCGTAAACAGATGAATTTCGTCGTCCGGCCAGCCGGTTGCGATGTCGAGATCGGCAAGCATGAAGGTCTGCTCGAACGCATGGCCGGCGAACTCGATATCGAGCAGACGGCGCAGGGCGCTGTGCGCGCCGTCCGCCGCGACGACATACGACGGCTGCATTTGCTCTTGCCGGCCGTCGCCGTGCCGGAGCGTTACTTCGAGCGTGCCGCGTGGATCGGCGCAGTGCACGAGCGCCACGTTGCGCTCGACCTCGACGCCGAAGCTCGCGAGATGCTCGGTCAGCAGCCGCTCGGTGATGCTTTGATCGAGCAACAGCAGATACGGATAACGCGTTTGCAATGGATCGAAATCGAGCTGGGCGATCTGCTGGCCGCCCGAATACAGCGTCGCCACGCGGGCGCGATGCCCGAGCGCGACGAACGGCTCGACGACGCGCTGCTGCTCGAAAAGCTCGAGCGTTCTCGCCTGGATGCCGATTGCGCGGGAATGGCGCGCGGGCTGCGCGGCCTGGTCGACAATGCGCACCGGCACGCGCGCACGCGCCAGACAGATGGCGGCGGCAAGCCCGGTCGGCCCGGCGCCGACAATCAGGACAGGAGCAATAGCGAGCGGAACGACTGCCATGAAGACCTCGTCGATACGCGGCACCCGTCAGTCTACGCCCGCTGCCCGGCCACATCCACTGTGCAGCGATATGACGGCGAATCCGCCGAGGTGAATCGATGTATGGGAAAATATGCGGTTTATTGCCCGTCTCGCGTCATGGAATCCGCTTTCGACCGCGCTTTTGCTGCCCACCGCGCCGGCCGGCTCGGCGACGCCGAACACGGCTATCGCATCGCGCTCGCGTCCAACCCCGACGATGCCGACGCGCTGCATCTGTTCGGCGTGCTGCGGCATCAGCAAGGCCGGCACGGCGAGGCGGCCGATCTCGTGGGCCGCGCGGTCGCGCTGCGCCCGCACGACGCTGCGTTGCAACTCAATCTCGGCAACGCGTTCAAGGCGCTCGGCCGGCTCGACGACGCGATCGAGCGCTTTCGCAACGCGCTCACGCTCGCGCCGGATTTCCCGCTTGCGCACTACAACCTCGGCAACGCCTATGCGGCGCAACAGCGGCACGACGACGCCGTCGCCGCCTTCGAGCGCGCGCTCGAACTCACGCCCGACGAGGCGTCGATCCACAACAACCTCGGCAACGCGCTCAACGCGCTCGGCCGGCACGGCGACGCGCTCGCGGCGTTTCGCCGCGCGCTCGCGCTACGCCCTGGTCACGCGGGCGCCCACAATAATCTCGGCATGGCACTCGCCGCGCTCGGCGAGTCGGACGCCGCGATCGCGCACTTTCGGGCCGCGCTCGACGCCGAGCCGCGCTTCGTCGCCGCGCATTTCAATCTCGGCAACACGCTCGATGCGATCGGCCGGCACGCGGATGCGCTGCCCGCCTTCGAAGCCGCCCTCGCGCTGCAGCCGCAGCTTGTGCTTGCCCGCTTCGGGCTCGCCAACGCGCTCGCCGCGCTCGGCCGCCATCGTGACGCGCTGCCGCACTACGAGCGCGTGGCCGGGCTCGATCCGTCGTTCGTGCTCGGCTGGCTCAATCTCGGTACCGCGCACCACGCGCTCGGCGCATACGAGATGGCACTGCGCGCATTCGATCAGGCGCTGCGGCTCGATCCCGCGCACGCGCTCGCGCAAATGCATCGCGCGGTCACGCTGCTTACGCTGCGCGACTTCGCACGCGGCCTGCCCGCCTACGAAGCGCGCCACGCGCTGCCGGGCGCGGCGCCCCTCGGGCCGCTGCCGCGCTGGCAAGGCGAGCCGATCCCGGAGCGCACGCTGCTCGTGTGCGCCGAGCAAGGCTTTGGCGATACGCTGCAGTTCGTGCGGCTCGTGCCGCTCGCGCGCGAGCGTTGCGCGCGCCTGATCCTGCAAGTGCAGCCGGAGCTGCTGCCGCTGATCGAGCCGATGGCGACGCGCTGGCGCGTGAGCGTGATCGCGAGCGGCATCGACAGCGTTGCGGCCAAGCACGCGAGCGGCGCCGATCTGGTCTGCCCGCTGCTGAGCCTGCCGTTCGCGCTCGGCCTCGAATATGACGCGATTCCGTCGAACACGCCGTATCTCGACATCCCCGAGGCCGCGCGCCGCCGCTTTCGCGGCTCGCTCGGCGGGCACGCGAAACGCAAGTTCGGCATCGCGTGGTCGGGCAGCCGGCAGACACAGGAAAATCGCGCGCTGCCGCTCGCGGCGCTCGCGCCGCTGTTCGCACTGGCCGACATCGATTGGATCGTGCTGCAGCCGGCGCTGCCCGATGCCGATCGCGCGTGGCTCGACGCGGCGCCTGCCGCGCGCGTCCACCGGCTCGACGGCCTGACCGACTTTGCGGCAACCGCCGCGCTGATCGACAAGCTCGACGGCGTCGTGTCGATCGACACGGCGGTCGCGCATCTCGCGGGTGCGCTCGGCAAACCGCTTTGGCTGATGCTGCCGTTCGCGGCAGACTGGCGGTGGAGCACGGCAGACGACTGTCCGTGGTATCCGGGCGCGCGGCTCGTGCGGCAACCGGCTCCGGGGTGCTGGCAGGAAGTCGTCGCCACGATCGCCGCAGAGATCGGCCAACGCGCGGCCGCGCCCGGCAACGCGCCATCGCTCGCCGCGGCGCGGCGCGGGCGGCAAGCGGTCGAATAACGTTCGCGGCCGGCGTGCCGCTGTTTATTCGCGCGTATCCCGGCGGCGCAAGCATCGGCGCCGGCCAAGCCGCCCGGGATTGCCGCACGCCATGCCGTCACGCATCGCCCCTTCGGCCCGGCGGCGTTCGCCGTCACATACGACGCCCGTTGCACGGCCCATGGCCATGCCGCTCATAAAAAACGGGGCGCTCACGCGCCCCGCCCTTCGTTGCCGCGAATGACGGGCGACCCTATCGATGCCCCGGCCACCCGTTCGGTCATCCCGTCGTCTTGTACTGATTGCGCGCATGCGGCGAGCGGTACAGCACCAGCGTCGCGATCAGCCCGCAGATCGCCGCGAGACCGAGCCACAGGCCCGGCGCGGCCTTGTTGCCGGTATCGTGGATCAGCAGCGTCGAGATGGCCGGCGTGAAGCCGCCGATCGTCGTCGCGAGGCTGTACGCGAGCGAGAAGCCCGCCGTGCGCACGTCGGCCGGCATCACTTCGGTCAGCGCGACGACCATCGCACCGTTGTACGACGCGTAAAGGAACGACAGCCAAAGCTCGACCGCCAGCAGCCGCGCGAACGACGGCGCCCCGACGAGCCACTGCATCGCCGGATACGCGGTGAGGATCGTCAGCGCGGTGAACGTGATCAGCACCGGCCGGCGGCCGATCCGGTCGGACAGCGCGCCGGACAGCGGCAGCCAGATCAGGTTGGAGATGCCGATGCACACGGTGACGACGAGCGCGTCGATCGCCGACAGATGCAGCACTTCCTTGCCGAACGTCGGCGTATAAGCGGTGATCATGTAGAACGACACCGTGGTCATGATCACCATCCCCATGCCGGCGAGCACGGTGCCCCAATTCGCGAGCATCGACTTCATGATCTCGCCCATGCTCGGCCGGTGGCGCTTCGCGAGAAACTCGTCGGTCTCCTTCAGCGAGCGGCGGATCAGGAACAGGAACGGCACGATCAGGCAGCCGACAAAAAACGGAATGCGCCAGCCCCACGCCGTCATCTGCTCGGCAGGCAGCGCGCGGTTCAGCATCACGCCGATCAGCGCGGCGAATACGACGGCCACCTGCTGGCTGCCCGACTGCCACGACGTATAGAAGCCTTTGTGGCCCTTCGTCGCGATCTCCGACAAATACACCGACACGCCGCCCAGTTCAACGCCCGCCGAGAAGCCTTGCAGCAGCCGCCCGAGCAGCACGAGCACCGGCGCGAGCATGCCGATCGACGCGTAGCCCGGCGTCATCGCGACAGTCAGCGTGCCGAGCGCCATCAGGCCGAGCGTCAAAATCAGACCCTTGCGGCGGCCGTGGTGGTCGATGTACGCACCGAGCACGATCGCGCCCACCGGGCGCATCAGAAAACCCGCGCCGAATACCGACAGCGACAGCATCAGCGACGCGAACGCATCGCCGTTCGGAAAATAGGTTTTGGCGATCGCGGAAGCGTAATAGCCATAAACCATGAAATCGTACATTTCCAGGAAGTTGCCGCTGACGACGCGGAACACGGTCCTGGCCTTGGATTCCTGCTGGAGGGCGGGGGACGCGGAAGTCATGTCTCTCTCGATAAGGCGGCGCCGCTCACCCGACGAGCGGCGAACGGCGCGATTACATTGTGTTTCTTGCCCGGCACTTGCCGGGACGGTGCAGGCGCGAGAACGCGCTGCACAGTACCCGTCATCTTACTGCGAACCGTCGACGGATGTGTCAAAACGACGCACATCGATGCACGAAATACGCTAGAAAAGCGATGAAAACGACAGAAGCGTGCAGATTGATACGGGTTTTCCCGGAGCTTGTTGCATGGCAGATGCTTTCACGCAGCCGCAGGCAAACGTGAAGTAACGAATGGCCGACGAATATCTTTCACGTTTACGACAAACGGCAGACTCACGCTCAAAAAGAAAACGGCGGATCGCGTCACGATGCGATCCGCCGTCCACGCGCTCGTCCGAACGCGCCATATTCATCGCGAACCCGCAAGATACGGGCCCGTTTGCCGAATACCGATTCCGCCCGATTACAGCCGCGTATCGCGCGCGGCCCGCAGGAACGTATCGAGAAGCGGCGTGCAATCGAGCAGTTCCGGGCCGCCCGCGCGGTGGAATTCCGGATGCCACTGGACGCCGACCACGAACGGCGCGCGGCGATACCGGATGCCTTCGATGATGCCGTCCCCCGCGGACACAGCCTCGATGTTCAAATCGCGGCCGAGATCGCGGATCGCCTGGTGATGGATCGAATTGACGATCGCCTCCTGCCGGCCAGGGAACATGTTGACGAGCGTCGAGCCTTTCGGAAAACGGATCGCGTGCCGATGCTGGTCGTAGCGCTCGCTGACATGCGCGCCCGCCGTCGGCACGTCGCTCGCGATGTCCTGATAGAGCGTGCCGCCGAACGCGACGTTGATGAGCTGGCAGCCGCGGCACACGCCGAGCACCGGCTTGCCCGACTCGACGAACTCGTGCAGCAGCTCCAGCTCGTACATGTCGCGGACGCGATCGCCCGGCCATTCGGGGCGCGCGTCGGCGGCCGCGTAGGTTTGCGGCGACACGTCCGCGCCGCCTTGCAGCAAGAGGCCGTCGAGATGCTTCGCGTAATCGCGCAGCCGGATGTTGCTCGGATGCAGCATGCCCTGATGGCCGACGGTGGGAATCATGAACACCAGCACGTCGCGCGACATCACCCAGTGCGCGATCGACTCCTCCAGATATTGCAACGTCTTGCCGCGCAACCCGGGCGCGCCCGGCTCCGGATGAAAGATCCGCGCCGACACGCCGATGCGCAGCGTGCGCTGCGTGATCCGCTGGCCCGCCCGGTCGAACAGCCGGCGCGCACGCGCGGCGACGATCCGGCCGAATACCGACCAGGGCGTGTCGCTTTGCTTCAGATAGGCCGGAGGCGCGGGCGATGCGGCGTTGGCCGGTGGTGGGCGCGACGTCTCGAAATCGGGCTGCGCGCCGAAGCCGGGGGGCGGCGAGCCGGGCTTCGCGCCCGACGCGGGCGCAGCCGGGCCGGATGCGGCGGCGTTCGATGCCGGCGGTGCGGACGCCGCGCCTGCGGATGAAGCCGCGCCGCTGGATGAAGCCGCACCGGATGCGCTGGCCGCAGCCGGGTCAGCCGCTGCCGGGCGAACCGCCGGCGAGGCGGCTTGCGCGGCATCCGCTGCCGTTGGATTGGCCGCCGGCGAACCCGCCGTTGGCGCGGGGGATGCCGACGAACGCTGCGCCGCGCCGTCTGCCGCAGCCGAGCCGGCGGG
>NZ_FXAN01000127.1 GCF_900176645.1 Burkholderia singularis | reverse complement strand
CGCCCGCCCCGATACCCGCCGATTCAGCCCGCAGCGCGCGCTCAGCTACATGTGGCGGGAAATGCTGGAATTGCGGCGCGATCCGGTGCGCGCCACGCTCGCGTTGCTCGGCTCGCTCATCCTGATGTGCGTGATCAGCATCGGCATCAGCCTCGACGTCGAGCATCTGAGCTTCGCCGTGCTCGATCGCGATCAGACGGGGCTGAGCCGCGACTATGCACTGAACCTGTCCGGTTCGCGCTATTTCGACGTCCGCACGCCGCTTGCCGATTACGCGGATCTCGATCGCCGCATGCGTGCCGGCGACATTTCGCTGGCGCTCGAAATTCCGCCACACTTCGCGCGCGACGTCGAACGCGGCGCGCGCGCGCAAATCGGCGTGTGGATCGACGGCGCGATGCCGCTGCGCGCGGAAACCATCCGCGGCTATGTGATCGGCATGCACGAAACGTGGCTGCTCCGGCAGGCGCGCGAGCGGCTGGGCCTCGCACCGGCTGCGCGCGTCGAAGTCGTCACGCGATACCGCTACAACCCCGACGTGCGCAGCCTGCCCGCGATGATCCCCGCCATCATTCCGATGTTGCTGCTGATGCTGCCGGCCATGCTGACTGCACTTGCCGTCGTCAGAGAACGGGAACTGGGCTCGATCATCAACCTGTACGTCACACCCGTCACGCGCGCCGAATTCGTGATCGGCAAACAAACGCCGTATATCGCGCTCGCGATGCTCAACTTCCTGATGATGACCCTGCTCGCCGATTTCGGATTCGGCGTGCCGGTGAAAGGCAGTTTCGCGACGCTCGCCGCAGCGGTACTCATCTATAGCGTGGTGGCCACCGGCATCGGCATGCTCGCCTCCGCATTCACGCGCAGCCAGGTCTCAGCCATCGTCATGACGATCATCGGCACGCTGATTCCAGTCGTGCAGTTCTCCGGGCTCCTGACACCGCTGTCGTCACTCGAAGGCAGCGGCAAGCTCATCGGCACGATCTATCCGGCGACCTACATGCTGACGATCAGCCGCGGCATTTTCAACAAGGCGCTTCATTTCGCCGATCTGTCCGCGGCGTTCTGGCCGCTTGCCGCCGCCGTGCCCGTCGTGCTTGGCGCGACGCTGCTGCTGCTCAGGAAGCAGGAGGCGTGAGCATGCCATTCCTTCTCGTCGTTTTCCGGCTCGGAATCAAGGAACTGTGGAGCCTCGCGCGCGACCCCGTCCTGCTCGTCCTGATCGTCTACACATTCAGCGCGTCGATCTATTCCGCGGCAACGGCACGCCCCGATACGCTGCACAAAGCGCCGATCGCCATTGTCGACGAAGACGGCTCGCCGCTCGCGGCGCGGATCACATCGGCTTTTTTTCCGCCGCAATTCACGCGGCCCGCGCGCGTCGGCCCCGGCGATGCCGATCATGGGCTCGATACCGGCGCCTACACATTCGCACTCGACATTCCGCCGGATTTTCAACGCGACGTGCTCGCCGGCCGGCCCGCTCAGATACTCCTGAGCGTCGACGCGACGCGCATGACCCAGGCATTCACCGGCAGCGGCTACGTCCAGCAAATCGTGACCGCCGAGGTAGACGAATTCGTGCGGCGGCACCGGCAACAGCCGGTCGCTCCGGTGGATCTGGCGCTGCATCTGCGCTTCAATCCGAACCTCGAACAAACCTGGTTCGGCGCATTGATGGAAGTGATCAACAATGTCACGCTGCTGTCGATGATCCTGACCGGCGCGGCGCTGATCCGCGAGCGCGAGCACGGCACCGTCGAACACCTGCTCGTCATGCCGATCACACCGGCGCAAATCATGCTCGCGAAGATCTGGGCCATGAGCGCGGTCGTGATCGTCGCGGCCATTGCGTCGCTGATCTTCGTCGTGCAAGGGTTGTTGAAAGTGCCGATCAGTGGCTCGCTTCCGCTGTTCGTCGCCGGCATGGCGCTGCATCTGTTCGCCACGACGTCGCTCGGCATTCTGCTCGCGACGCTGGTGCGCAACATGCCTCAGCTCGGCATGCTGATGGTGCTGACGATCCTGCCGCTGCAATTGCTATCGGGCAGCCTGACCCCGCGCGAAAGCATGCCCGCACTCGTTCAGGACATGATGCTCGCCGCGCCGACCACGCATTTCGTCGCGCTCAGTCAGGCGATTCTGTATCGCGGAGCGGCCCTCGACACGGTCTGGCCGTCGTTCGTCGCTCTCGCGGGGATCGGCGCCCTGCTGTTCGTCGTCTCGCTGAGCCGGTTTCGTGCCACGCTCGGACGGATGGCATAGGATTCGCGGGGGCGCTGACTCAACCAAGCACCAAAAACCAAGCTCAATCGAGCGAATAATGATGTGCGAGTACAGCGCCCATACCCGCACATCATCGCACCATCAATCAAAATAAAATTATTTATTTAGATCGACCTTCGGAATCGAAACATTGCCAATACCAATTTTATCGATTTCCTTGTTAATTCTCACAACCTCATCATACTCATTCTTATTGTAGAAATATCGGGAACTCGGAATACTTTCAGAAAAATGATCATCAATATTCAATCCAGCCTCTACAGACATAGGATCATTACTCAAAGGACCGTAAATTTCAGACAAGCTTCTTCCCATGCGGGTATCGTACACCACATCAGATCGAGTCAAATCAATGACTTCCGCCCCGGGAGTAAATAAATTATCGAAAAATTGCCTGTTCGGCGTACCCGGCGGATATGAGTATATCGCCTCCTTTGCCGTTGGCAAACCCGCATACCTCAATGCATTTGTCACATAAGAGTTGGAATTGGGATATCTCGGGTTATATCTTACCTTCAATTTATTGATATATTCGGTGAATTCCGCAAATTTATTTATGTGCATCGAAAGATCAGCACCCGTCTTAATAATCACCCCACTATTTTCGCCCGCCCTATCAAAATCAACCGATCCGATCAATAGTTTTTTCCCCGGTCTATCACGATCATCAACCAGCTCGGGAGGACGATTTAAACCAACCACCCCTTCCAAATATCCAAAGCTTTTAAGCATCAGACCAGGATCGGGATTTGGCGCTGCGCCTGTAATAAAATACACAATCCCGTACTCCGGCGGCACGTCCATTGTAGGGCCACCTCTAAAAATCACTTGCTTTTTAAACTTATGCGAATGAACCAATATATACATATGATAGGCGCCAATCGAACTCGAGATCGGTATTTTTTTAAAGAAAACACCGATGACATCTTCCTTTTCGAGATCGAATGTCCCCAGCACCTTGGTTGAACCTGGAGCACTTGCATAGTATGCATCATATGATCCATTGAATATATCACGCAATGGCTGCAATACCCTCCCAGTTTCTTGAGCATATGCATATCTAGATTTTCCGGCAATACCCAACAAAGGCGCAGCCAAGCTCAGCGACACGAAATCTCGACGTTTCATATTTCAGCCCTCATTAAATTTTACTTCACATGCCACATGCTTTCTTCCGAGAAACGCTTCAAACATCTAAACACCGACTACCCACCACCAATAACGACCATTCATCACATGGGTATCAAATCGTTAATTCACATTACAAAAAAATGGCCTTCACAGCAATAATTTAAATTGTTAAATATTGCAATATTAAAAACACACTACCAACCCGATCGCACCAATCGCTTACAAAATATCTTTGTGCACTGCGTTTTTCTTGCAATCTTAAAAATAAATTTCCCGCCCATTATCAATATTCTTGAATTGGATTATTTCCAATCCCAGAGGCGGCTATTTGTTACAGTTCATTGGCATGAGCCGAAGAATCGAACGGCTACTGCGCTCTCGCCGCGGAACTTCGGGAAATTTTGAATGAATCGGTGCGTCCGTAACCATGCAATTAGCGAACAATCCCGCCAAATAAATGCTGACAGACGATCAACGCCGCATCATCCTGCACACCGGCCAGCGCATTTCACGCGGTGCTGATGCGTTGAAAGCGGGACTTTCCGGGGCTACAGGAAGCCGCGGCCTTGAATTGCCCCTGAAAACATCGCGTCGCACGCGCAACGACCGAAACTTCATGTCTGAGCGCGCGCGCCCTTGCTTGATTAGCCCGGCAAGGCTGGTCGATACGCTTCCTTGGTGGCGTCTCGAAAACGGAAAATAAAGCATGTATAGGCTGCGCTGCCGCGCCGGCGAGTCGGTGAACCGACCGGCCCGAGCCGCTTCTTGCAGCCATCCGGCAGGCGAACGTTCTTTTATGAACCGCTTATCCTCTACCTGCTCGATTTCCAATAAATGGAATCCATGTTGAACGTTCCGGCGCCGGTGGGCCCTGAATAGTATTTGTTGTCCGGGTCGCTTACCCCCTGCAATCGATCCGATTCATATGCGCTCGCGCTGCCAAAGGCCGGATGCTCGGCAGTGTTGGGAAACAATATATCCAGGTAACGATCCTGAAGTGATACATAAGTGTCCAGGTCGACATAGTTCGCGACGCCGTGTTCCTCCAGGGCCGCCTTCATTTCCGGCCTCATACCGAGATAAGTTTGGCGCTGCGGTACTTCGACGCTAGCCTCTCTCATTATTCTCTGGGCTAAATACTCGACCGCGCCGCGTTCGCCCAACCCGTATGTGCGCACAATATCCACCGTGCCTGGCTGGTCCCATAACGACTGGTCGGGATCTTCCAGGCCAGTGAGCAGATGGACCATTTCGTGCGTCAGTATCGCTTTGGAGTTGATGTTAACGAGTTCCCCGTTTTTGGATAAAAATTTCAACGGATGATCGATCACAGTGTCGATATGGGGAACACTCATTATTCGTGAATGCTGCTGGACTACATATCCAAGGTCCTCCCGGCTGCCTATACTTACTCGCCACTTTCGGTTCGGCCCAATCCTCGAACTGTCCACGGCAAAGTTATAGAGACTCCGGAACGTTTCGGATTCGTCATACAGACGGGTAAAGAACGACTTGATGTCTTCCTGTACCTTCGCTGATGAAGCCGGCTCTCTGTCGTAAGCCTGTGCTGCCACAGCGAAATACTGATCGAATCCTTGCGCGAAATCTTCTCTCCGGGTCACGTCCCTCGCGTCCTCCGACAGAACCTTCCGCGCCTCGATAACGGTTTGCGTTTCGGACACCGCCAAAGGCTCGTTGGTCAAAGCGAATCGCCGGCCAGGGCTGGCATTCGCATACGGCTGAGGAACCGGCAGATCCACGAGCTTCGCCGCATTGGTGTTGACGACTCTGAATATCAGCTGAGGTGCGCCTCCCTTCAGACCTGGAACGTCCCGAGCCTCCTGCCATCGCTCCCTGAACACCAAACGAATCGTTCGGTCCTGCCCATGACCATAGGAATCTGTTGGGTTCCATACTGCATACCCTGCCATCGACGCTGCGTCGTCCTTCGCAACCCGATAAAGGTTGGCCCCAATCCTGGCGTAATGGGCGAGCGTGACGGGATCCTGCCAGGTCCCCCCTTCCGAAGGACGCATTGCCGGAGGGCGCTTATCCTTGGGTACTGGCGTGAGGCGCTCGACAAGTTTTTGCATCTCAGGGCTCAAAGGGGCCCCCTCGTCCCTGTTGACCAGCTCATACGCGTCATGCACGCCCTCGTATTTTCCGGCCTTGTCCATAAACATCAACGCACGGTCTTCAACTCCGAGATCTCTCAGCGCGCCAAGACTATATTCGGCCTGCAACCGCACTGCCGGCGGCACTTGCACTTCATGGCCGGAGAAAGCATGCGACGCCGCTGCGCCCTTGCTCAGCGCTGAATGACTCTTGGCACGGCTGCGGGTGAGCAGGTGGCCTTCGCCAGCGGTCATGAAATCCAGTCCCAGGCCAATCGTGCCGCCAACGATCTCGGCCGTGTCGTTGTTTGAAACCCCGTCCGCAATGATGTAGCCCGAGCCGACATACGGTATCAGTGTGATCAGCGCCGTTGCCGTGCGCTTGCCATCTCCTGTTACGGCGCCTCCCACCGCGTTGTATAGGTTCGCGATTACCGGCACCGAGCTGATAATCTCGTCCACATCGCCACGGGCAATTCCCTCCGTGAATCCGATGACGTTCGAAATGATCGGCATATTGTCCAGCCAGTGCCTGAGCTCGGGCGGTCCTTCGGACGCTATCCTGTACTGCGCCACAAGCTCATCGATTTCCTCGGCAACCGTATTTGTGGTTTGCGGCACATTCTGCCGGCGTAATTCCAGACGGGCACGCGCGGCAAACCATGGATGGTCTGGCAAGCCCGCCTTGAATCGGGCTCTGGCTTCTGCAAGCAGGCTCCTCGCATCGAGTTCGATTTGATGACGGGGCATGCCGTCCGACTTCGGTGTCCGGATGACGAAAGTAGCTGGATAATAGGGAGACTGAGGAAGCTCGAAGATAGCCAGGTCTTCCGTGAAATGCATGAACCGGTCGAGGATGCTGTGGTGATTTCGTCCGTGCGACGCGGTCAGCTCATCCTTTGAAAGTCCCGTCTTCTCCGCGAGCAGGTCCAGTGCCGCGGCTTTCTTGTCGAAGACCGGTGGTCCGGCCACGTCGGTAAGCAGGTCGGCCACGGTGTCTTCCAGCTCGTTCAGCCGTTGCGACGACGGGCCATGCAGCTCAATCCCGTGAGTCTTCACCAGATGCAACCCGAACAGGATTCTCGGATCAATCAGGGTGCTGTTCGGCGATGGCCACTCATGCGTCAATCTGGCAAACGCCGATCCCAGCGCATCATGGGACGGATACGGTTGCGGCGCAGCCTGCCCTCGGGACAACGCAGCCGTCTTTAGCACCGACGCCATCGAGTGTTCAAACGTGCCGAACGTGTACTGGGTATCCTGGCCATGCGCATCCAGCCATTGGACAACCATCTTGCGGCGATCCGGTTGCGGCAGCTTCGCGAAATCAGGCAACCGCATCAGGGATGGATCGTCAGCCAGATCGTCGACACTTTTATGCGCCGCATGAACAAGAGCGTTGCCATCAAAATAAATACTGCTGGCGCGCTCGCCGTGCGTCAGATTACCCGCTAGAAACAGGCTCTTTTGTAGCCGTTCTTCTCGTTCTCGCTGAATGCATCTCCGGTGTGAGGTGACGATTTCGTGCAGTTGCACCGTGTTGATCAGTACCGACGGATGCGGAGGGGGTACCCGCCGGGCGGTCCAGACAGTTTGCATAGCCATGCCGGGCGCATTTCTCGGTTCCACGGAAATGAGGTCTCTGCGAAGCCGGGCGTGCATGCCATCAGAAGGCGGGACACCCGGTTCTCCGAACGTCGGGGAGACGTCATGAGTGCGAGACGGTGGAGCCGTCGGGTTGTCCGAGGCAATTCGCGTAGCCTCATCGGGGACGCGCAGTGAACAGAGAAACGTTGCGGCAGCCATGATCGCCTTCGCTTTCGCGGTTGGCGCGGGCAGCCCGAGTAACGGTACAAGATGCGCATTCGCGGGATGCCGGCCCTGTAAATGGGCATCCATCACGTTCCGAGCATATGCATCCGTTAGTTGTGGTGTAAAACGCTGCGGCGTTTTGTCCACGGCCGCTTCGCGGCCGCGCAGAGATCTCTCGAGCCAGGCGGCATGGCGATCACGGTTCTTTCGTGATGGATCGAGCGTCGCGTCCAACGTGCGTTGAACGGACTGATGCTTATGTCTTATATAGGGCATTTAGATGTTCCATCGGTTACTTTCCTAACCATAGACGAGAAATCATTTATAACGAATTGAATTCTCGATTGACACCAGAATAATTTCTTTTAATTCTCACCCCATTTTAAGACAGGCAATTACCCCAAAATCCCAAATTTATTTTTAAAATTCATTGGCAAATTAATTGCCGCTCGTCAACACCTTGCGGAAAGCGATGCCGGCAGCAGCAAGATGATTTAAGGTGACGAAACTGCATTCGAGCTTTACGTAATGGATGAACAGTTTGCGAAAATGATTGAACCCGCTATGCCACCGTGACGATATCCGGCTAAGAGATGCCGTGCCCGATGACGGCAGTTCCACCCGCTGCCAGAGCGCATCGACCATCTCCCATGATTCGACTTTCTTCTTCGCCAACCCTTCGCTCCAACGCCGCACTCGCTCGCGGTCTATACATTTATTTATGGATAAATGCTCGATTTCAGAGCATCGACATTCACTCAAGAATATTTAATAATTCACAACATCACCGCAGTTTAAAATTGCACGCTCACTTGAATAAAAATCATTCATTCAAACAATATTAAATTAAATAAGAATTTGCCGATAGATGCGTCGGCATATACGAAATTCTCAGTGAGAAGGCGAAAATGGAAAATTAGCGCGGACAGTGTCCCACGAAGTAAAGCCGCAAGCACGTTTCAACGATCACGGATGGACTATCCTGCATGGCAATAGGCTGCCACATCGCGATGTGGGTCATGGCGAATCAGCCAGCCAAATGAACGACGGCATGACACCGGATTCGTAGGCCCATGCATCCAGCCTTACCAGCGAACTTCCGGCCCGTTGTCGACCGTGATGGATGCAGGCAAGCCTCGCACCTCATTGAGCCATTCGAGCACTTGCTGCACTCGTAGGCCCAGCAGCGAAGTATCGGCCTCGATGGCCAAGCACTCGCGCGTGTAGTCGTCGACCACGTTCAGGCATCGAAACCGCCGACCATAGGCCAGCCAGTCTGAAACTAATGGTATGGTCCCCCCGCTTTTTCTATCGCAGTGGCGTACCACCCATGGAGGTTGCCATGAATTCGGTCACGTTAGGAATCGATCTCGGCAAACGCGGGTTCCACGTCGTCGGCTGCGACGCTGCTGGCGCATGCTCCGTCCCGCGTTGCTGTAGGCGCCAGATGCGCTTGTGGTTGGCGCAGCGCCGCCCACGGCAACAGCACCTGAATCCGGCGATAGCCGCATCGGCGCTTCTGCGCGGCAATGGCCATCATCCGGCCAGCCGCGCGTCGAACCGTTCCACAAAATACTTAAGCCGGGTAATCGGCACGTCCGTGCTGACTCACCGGCTTTTCTGCTCTCGGTCCGCATGCGTCTGCCACGTGATCGAGCGCGGATCGGCAATCGTGTTGTCGCGTTGAGAAAAGCGTCCGTTCTGCGGCGCGATGTTCGGATCGTCTTCCCACGTGGCCTGCTGTGTGAACGTGTTGGTCTTCCGGTTAAATTTCAGATAATGGTGAGCCGTTTTTCCACCCCAGTCCGATGACGGAAGCGAAATATAGTGAACCGCGTATTCGTCGTCTGTCAGATGGCCGCGCACGACATAGAGGTGGCCTCGCTCGTTCGGACAGTTTTCTGAGATTTTTAAGTGGAACGTCCGGGGCGATCATGCTGCCGATTTAATCGCAGACAGC
>NZ_FXAN01000087.1 GCF_900176645.1 Burkholderia singularis | reverse complement strand
GTCGGCGAGCCGCGGCACCAGATCGATCGGACGCGTGCCGCCGGGCGGCGGCGCGGCGGGCATCGAACCGAAGGCGGGCGCGGGCGTCACGCCGCCATGCTGATAAAGCGCGTCCGGAAAGCGCGACTCGTCGAATTGCGGCGCGACGGCAATCGCGCAAATGCGCTCGGCCAGCGGCGTCGCGGCGTCGCGATACTCGGCGCCGTTGCGGCTCATCCCGTGAAAGACCAGCAACAATACCGACGGCGCGCATTGCGCGGGCCGATACGTGAAAACCGGCAGCGACGTGCCGCCGAGATCGACCGTCTGCATCGACGGGCCGATCGGAATGCCCGCCGACGCGTCGGCGGGCGGCGTCGGCTGCGCAGGCGCAGTGCTGCGCAGCATCCACGACGCGGCGAGCGTGCCACGGGTGGCGCTCGCGTGGGCAGGCTCCTCGGGCGCCGGTTGGGCCGGCTGCTGCGCCTGAGCAGGCCCGGCCAATTGAGCCGCGGCGGACGCCGGCATCCCCGCTGCCTGCGCCGAGCCGAATGCCTGAGCGGGCTGCGGCGTCTGCGCGGCGGCGGATGCCGGCGCCAACTCAGCCGCCCGCGCCACGTCGACCGGCTGCGTTGACTGCGCGAGCGCCAAGCCAAGCGGCGCGCCCAGCGCGACGGCCGCCGCCCATCGTCCGATTCGAATCGTCACTGCATTGCCCTTTCCGTCTGTTGAAGTGCGTTGCGCCCTGCCATCGCAATGGCGCAACCCGATACCTTACCGGATTTGGCAATTTTGCGTCGTCACCGTGGCGCACGCGGCCCGCGCCTATGCCGTGCCGTCCCGCGCCGAGCGCGACCAGCCGCCGCCGAGCGCGCGATACAGTGCGATTGCATTGGTCAAGCGCAACTGCTTCAGACGAATCAGTTCCTGGCCCGACTCGAACGTGCTGCGCTGCGCGTCGAGCAGCTCCAGATAATTCGCGACGCCGTGCTGATAGCGCCGCTGCGCCAGCTTCAGCCGCTCGGCGTCCGCCTCGTAGACGGCCCGCTGCGCAGCGAGCTGCGCGTCGATCTGATCGCGGGCCGCAAGCGTATCGGCGACTTCGCGAAACGCGGTCTGGATCGCCTTTTCGTATTCCGCCACCGCGATATGCGCGCGCGCGTCGGCCACGTCGAGGTTTGCGCGGTTGCGCCCGCCCGCGAAGATCGGCAGCGTCAGCTTCGGCGCGAACGTCCAGACGCCCGCGCCGGCCGAGAACAAGCCCGCGAACGTATCGCTGACCGAACCGATTTCGGTCGTCAGCGCGATACGCGGAAAAAATGCCGCGCGCGCCGCGCCGATGTTCGCGTTCGCCGCGATCAGCCGCTGCTCGGCCTGCCGGATGTCGGGCCGCTGCTCGATCAGATCCGACGACAACCCCGGCGCGATCGGTGCGACCATCCACTCGTCGAGCGGGCGCGCAGCGGCTGTGCTCGGCGTCGCGAAATCGCCCGTCAGCAACTGCAACGCGTGAACCGCCTGCGCATGCTCGCGCGCGAGCGCCGCGCGCGACGCACTGGCCGACGCGACGAGCATTTGCGCCGTGCGCAGTTCGATGGCCGTGCCCGTGCCGCTGTCATAGCGCCGCTGCGTCAGCGCGCGAGCCGATTCGCGCGCGGCGAGCGTGCGCTCGGCAAGCGCGAGTTGCTCGACGAGCGCGCGCTCCGTCACGTAAGCGGACGCAACCTCCGCGATCAGGCTGATGAGCACGGCGCGCCGCGCCTCGGCAGTCGCGAAATACTCGGCGAGCGCCGCGTCGGACAGGTTTTTCACGCGGCCGAACAGATCGATCTCGAACGCGCTCACGCCCACGCCCGCGCGATACAGCCCGCTCGTCGCGCTTTCGCGCAGCACCGGATCGTACTGGCGGGCGCGTTCATAGCCGAGATTGCCGTCGATCGACGGCAGCCGGTCCGCGCGCACGACACCGTACATTCCGCGCGCCTCCTGAATGCGCAGCGTCGCGATCCGCAAATCGCGATTGTTGTTGAGCGCGGCGTCGATCAACGCGCGCAACGACGGATCGGTGAAATACGTGCGCCAATCGTCAAGCCGCGCATCCGGTGCCCGCCCGGCAGCCATCGCAGGCTGAACGGCGGCCGCTTGGCGCTCGTGCGGCGGTTGTGCGGCATCGTGCGTTTGCCGCGCGGCGAACGCGTGCGGCTCCTCGGATGCGGGCCGCGCTTCAGACGGGTGCGCTCCGGCAGATGCCGACGAGGCATCCGGCGCCGGGCCGCCGTGCCCGGCCGGCGGCTGCGCGGCACCCGCGCCGCTGGCCGCATCCGGCGCCGGCGCCTGTTGCGCCTGTTGCGCCGGATACGCCGGATAGCTCACCGGCACCGGCGCCGCCGGCCGCTCGTAGCGCGGCGCGAGCGAGCAGCCCGCCAGCAGCGCGGCCCCGAGCGCGGCCGGCCACGCGCCGCGCGCCGGCGGCATCGCCGGGCCGCGCGGGCGGCCCGATACGCGTTTGATCATCACTGAGTCTCCCAAGCTCGCGCATCGCCGCGGCGGCGCGGGCGGACGTCGAACACACGGCCGACGCAGACGAAAAAGAGCGGAACCAGAAAGATCGCCAGCAGCGTCGCGCTGATCACGCCGCCGAGCACACCGGTGCCGATCGCCACCTGCGCGCCCGACGCCGCGCCGGACGCGAAGGCGAGCGGCAGCACGCCCACGCCGAACGCGAGCGACGTCATCACGATCGGCCGCAGCCGCAGCCGCGCCGCTTCGAGCGCCGCATCGACGAGCGGCGAGCCCTGCGCGACCCGATCCTTCGCCACCTCGACGATCAGGATCGCGTTCTTCGCTGACAACCCGATCGTCGCGATCAGTCCCACCTTGAAATAAATATCGTTGGGCATCCCGCGCAGCACGACGCCCGTCACGGCGCCGATCACGCCGAGCGGCACGACGAGCATCACCGCGAACGGAATCGACCAGCTCTCGTAGAGCGCCGCGAGCGCGAGGAACACCACGAGCACCGACAGCGCGAACAACATCGGCGCCTGCGCGCCCGACAGCCGCTCCTCGTAAGACTGCCCGGACCACGCGTGGCCGATGCCGGCGGGCAGCTTCGCCGCGATCCGCTCGATCGCCGCCATCGCGTCGCCACTGCTGCGCCCCTCGGCGGCCGAGCCGTTGATCGTAAACGACGGGAAGCCGTTGTAGCGGGTCAACTGCGGCGGCCCCATCGTCCAGCGCAGCGTGGCGAACGCGGAAAGCGGCACCATCTCGCCCTTCGCGTTGCGCACGCGCAGCTTCGTCACGTCGTCGGGATCGAGCCGGTGCTGCCCGTGCGCCTGCACCACCACGCGCCGCACCTGCGCGCCGTGCATGAAATCGCCGATGTAGTCGGAGCCGAACATCACCGCCAGCGTCGTGTTGATCTCGTCCATCGACACGCCGAGCGCCGACGCCTTCGCGCGATCGATGTCGAGCTTCAGCTGCGGCGCATCCTGCGTGCCGGCGAACATCAGGTCGGTCAACGCGGCGTCCTTGCGCCCCTCGGCAAGCAGTTTCTCGCGCGCGGCGACGAGCGCTTCGTGACCGAGTCCGCCGCGATCCTGCAAACGCAAGTCGAAGCCGCTCGTCGAGCCGAGGTCGGGCAGCGCGGGCGAATTCATCGCGAAGACGGTCGTATTCGGCGTGCCCGCAAAGCGCGCGTTGATCCGCTCGACGATCGCCTGCACCTGGTCGTGCGCGCGCTTGCGCAGCTTCCAGTCCTTCAGCATGACGAAGATCATCCCGCCGTTCGGCCCTTCGCCGTACAGATTGAAGCCGCCGAGCGCGAACGTGTACGCGCTCGGCTCCTCGCTGCGCACGTATTGCTCGACGCGCTGCACGCTCTTCATCGTTTCGGTCAGCGGCGTGCCCTGCGGATGAATCACCATCACCATGAAGTTGCCCTGGTCCTCGTCCGGCAGAAACGCGCTCGGCAGGTTCGTGAGCAGCAGCGCCGCGGCCGCCGTCAGCGCGCCGTACACGGCAAGCCAGCGCAGCGGCCGTTTCAGCACCGCGCCCACGCGCTGCGTATAGCGGTTCGTCGCACGCGCGACGAAGCGGTTGAACCAGCCGAAGAAACCGTTCTTGTCGTGATGGTCGGCGGCGACGGGCTTGAGCAGCGTCGCGCACAGCGCGGGCGTCAGCGACAGCGCGAGAAACGCCGAGAAACCGATCGACACCGCGAGCGCCAGCGCGAACTGCCGATAGATGTTGCCGACCGCGCCGCCGAAGAACGCCATCGGCACGAACACCGACGTCAGCACCACCGTAATGCCGATGATCGCGCCGCTGATCTGCTTCATCGCCTTCACGGTCGCCTCGTAGGGCGGCAGCTTCTCCTCGACCATCAGCCGCTCGACGTTCTCGACGACGACGATCGCATCGTCGACCAGGATGCCGATCGCGAGCACCATCCCGAACATCGTCAGCACGTTGATCGAAAAACCCGCGGCAAGCATCACGCCGAACGTGCCGAGCAGTGCGACGGGCACGACGAGCGTCGGAATCAGCGTCGCGCGCAGGTTCTGCATGAACAGGAACATCACGGCGAACACCAGCACGCCCGCCTCGATCAGCGTCGTCACGACCTTGCTCATCGACACGCGCACGAACGACGACGTCTCGTAGGGAATCTGGTACTTGACGCCCGCCGGGAAGTACTTCGACAGTTCGTCCATCGTCGCGCGCACGCGCTTTTCGGTGGCCACCGCGTTCGAGCCCGGCGCCAGCTTGATGCCCATGCCGACCGCCGTCTTGCCGTTGACGAACGACGGATAGTTGTAGTCGCTGCCGCCGAATTCGACTTTCGCGACATCGCGCAGATACAGCGCCGAGCCGTCGGCGCGGGCGCGCAGCGCGATCGCGCCGAACGCCTCGGGAGTGGCCAGCGGCGCGTCGGCGAGCACGGTCGCTGCGATCGGCGCGCTATCCGGCACCGCGCTGCGGCCAATGTCGCCGATCGTCACGCGCGCATTGTGCGCGCGCACCGCCGACGCGATGTCGGAAGCCGTCAGATTGAGCGCGGCCATCTTGAGCGGATCGGGCCAGATCCGCATCGCGTATTCAGCCCCCCAGAACTGCACCTTGCCGACACCGTCGACACGGCGCAACGCCTGCACGACGTTCGCCGATGCGTACTCGCCGAGCTGCACGGCCGACAGCCGCCCGTCCTCCGAAGTCAGCGACACGACGATCTGCGTGTTGTCGGCGGCCTTCTCGATCGAAATGCCGTCGCGCCGCACCGGCTCGGGCAGCCGCGATTCGACGGTCTTCAGACGGTTCTCGACATCGACGGCCGCCAGATCGGCGCTCACGCCCTGGCGAAACGTCAGATACAGCGCCGCCTGGCCGACGCTGCTCGTCGCCGACGTGTACAGCAGGCCGGGCACGCCGTTCATCTCGCGCTCGATCACCGCCGTGACCGATTCCTCGACGACCTGCGCGGACGCGCCCGGATAGGTCGCATAAATGCTGACCACGGGCGGCGCGATGTCCGGATACTGGGCCACGGGCAGCGCGCGGATCGCGAAGATGCCCCCCATCATGATGAATAGCGAGATCACCCACGCAAATATCGGGCGATCGATAAAGAATCGAGCCATGATCGAAAACGATGCTTGTCAGATTGAGCGCGGCGCCGAAGCCGGCCGCGCGGCGGCGGCGCGCTCGAGCGCCTTCACGCTCGCGCCCGCGTCGAATTGCGCGGCGTCGCTCACGACGACGCGCTCGCCGCCGGCCAGCCCGCGCGTGACGATCCAGTCGCCGCCCTTCATTCGCGACGCGTCGACCGCCACGTCGCGCACCTTGCCGTTTGCGTCGACGACCTTGACGCTCGCGCCGTCGGCCGTGCGCAGCAGCGCGTCGCGCGGCACGAGCACCGCCTCGCGCTCGATCGCGCGATCGAGCGCGAGGCGCACATACGCGCCCGGCAGCAATTCACGCTCGGGGTTCGGGAAAAGCGCGCGCATCGCGACCGTGTCGGTGGACGGATCGACCGCGAGATCCGCAAACAGCAACTTGCCCTTGCGCTCGTACACGCTGCCGTCCGGGCGGATCAGCGTCACCTCGACGTCCTGCTGCGCGATGCCCGCCGCGCGGCCGCTTTTCACCGCGCGCCGCAGCGCCTCGACCTCTGCGGCCGGCTGCGAGAAGTTCACGTAAATCGGGTCGAGCTGCTCGACGGTCGTGAGCGGCGTGGCCTGATCCTGGCCGACGAGCGCGCCCTCCGTGACGAGCGCGCGGCGCGCGCGGCCGTCGATCGGCGCGGTGACGCTCGCGTAGCCGAGCTGCAACTGCGCGCGCGCCAACTCGGCGCGCGCGGACGCGACGGCGGCTCGCGCCTGCCGCTCGTCGGCGAGCGCCTCGGTATGGTCGCGCTCGCTGACCGCCCGGTCGCGCACCAGATCGTCGTAGCGGCGGCGCTTGTCCTTCGCGGCGAGATACGCGGCCTGCGCCTTCTCGAGCGCGCCGGCCGCCGCGTCGCGCGCCGCCTTGAACGGCGCGGGATCGATCCTGAACAGCACGGCGCCGCGCTTGACCTCTTGCCCCTCTTCGTAGGTTCGCGCCGTGACGATGCCCGCCACCCGCGCCCGCACTTCGGCCTGCCGGTACGCGTCGAGCCGGCCCGGCAACTCGACCGTCAGCGGCACCGGCGTCTTGGCGGCCGTCACCACGACCGCCTCGCGCGGCGCAGCCGCGTCGCCGCCTTCGTGTTTGCCGCAGCCGGCGCTCAGCGCCGCGACGGCGAGCGCCAGCCAGATTCGGCGCGTGCGCGCCCGTCGGTCTGTCATCGTTTTCCTCATGATTCGTTCGACCCCGCGCGAACGGGAGTCGGTTAGGGCGATCGATTATAATCAGTCACGATTGATTAAATACTCCTGATTGATAGCCTGTCGTAAGAAAGCGACAACCATTCGAAAACCAGGGAGAATCGACCCACATGGCCCGCAAAACGCGTGAAGAATCACTGAACACGAAGCACCGGATTCTCGACGCCGCCGAACTCGTGCTGCTTGAAAAAGGGATCGGGCAAACCGCGATGGCCGATTTCGCGGAAGCGGCCGGCATGTCGCGCGGTGCGATATACGGGCATTTCAAGAACAAGATCGAGGTGTGCGTCGCGATGTGCGACCGGGCGTTCTCGCGCGCGGTCGCGGGCTTCGAGTTGTCCGATGAGCGGCCCGCGCTGCACACGCTGCGCCTGGCCGCATCGCACTATCTGCGTCAGTGCGGCGAGCCCGGCTCGATGCAGCGTGTGCTCGAAATCCTCTACCTGAAGTGCGAGCAAAGCGACGAAAACGCGCCGGTGCTGCGCCGGCGCGCGCTGTACGAGCTGCAAACGCTCAGGATCGCCAAGGCCCTGTTGCGGCGCGCGGTCGCGTCGGGCGAACTCGATGCCGCACTCGATATCCATCTCGCCGGCGTGTATTTTCTGTCGCTGCTCGAAGGCATCTTCGGCTCGATGATCTGGACCACCCGTCTGCGCGGCGATCGCTGGCACGACGCCGACGCGATGCTCGACGCGGGCATCGATACGTTGCGCACGTCCGCCGCGCTGCGGCTGCGCAACGCCGATGCGCCGCTTCGGCACGCGTGCGCGGACTGACGGAGGCGACACAATGGCGGGCGGGCCGAGGCTCAGGCTCTGCCCCGAGCCCGCGTTCAAGCCCAAGCTCAGCCCCAAGCCGATGCGCCGCCAAGCGGGCCGCGTCATTTCGCGCCGAGCCGCCCTTTTTCGCTCGGGCGGCCCGCAGCGGGCATCGGCGCGCGTATCGTGCATCGTCCGAATTCGAGGCCCGCATGAAACCATCCGCACTCTGCCCGCCTGCACTTGCGCCTGCGTGCGCTCCGCCGCCCGCCGGGATCGCGCGCGGCGCGCCCGCGCCCGCGTCTCGCCCGGCGCAGCCGACGGCGCCGCCGAGCGACGCGAAGCTTTCCCGCCCGAGCGCCAGACAGATCATGGATCTTCCGGCAGAAATCCTGACGAAAATCGCCGACCACGCCGGCCCGGACGGGCGCAAAAGCATGCGCGTCGCTCACTCCCGGTTGAAACAGGCCGCCGAAAACAACGCGGCGCTGCTGATCACGGGCCGCACGGAGTTGCAGCAATTGTTGTCGAGCGGGCATTTCAGCCGCCCCAAGAAACTCACGTTGATCGGCGATTACGAAACAGGCGATCTCGACGCGCTGCCGGCCCGTATGCGCGGCGCGTCCGTTCACCTCGGGCGTTTGCCGGGAGAATGGGACGGCGCTTATCTGAACCGGCTCTTGAGCGCCGGCATCCGGCCGAATCCCGCCGCCCACGCGGCGGGATTGTCGGCGTTGCCGGACGAGCCCGGCTGGCCCTATTTTGAGCGTCTTCATCGGCTTGGCGTGAGCGCGGGCCATGCAGCAGCGATCGCGGGCATCGACGTCCCGGCCCCGCCTCGCACAGAGAGATTCCAACAGGCGCTGTTCTTCCAGCAGCACGGCTTTGAAGCAGCCGAGGCAGCGGATCTGGCGGGCGTGCCGCAGGAGACGAACTTGATCCGGCGGCTCAGGCGTACAGCGCGGCCCCCGGAGCCCGTCTCCGCGCGATTTGTCCAGACGGTTCAATGGCGCGCGCGGTCCGATCCGCGCTACGCGGACTTCGCCGCGCGGCTGGGGCTCGGCACCGACGCATCGCCACCGCGCGGCGGCAAACCCGGTCTGCGCGAAGGAGGACGGTAAGCCGGTAAGGCGATTCATCCGGCTCACCAGCGGGCGGGCGGCGGCAGCCGACGCCTGCCGCCGCCCGCGCGGCCCTTTCGAACGGAACGGCGCGGCGCATCGAATGCGCGCCAAGTTCCACACCCGGACAAAATCGCCCGCCTTCAGGAACAATTGCGCGCATCATACTGTCACTCAGTACGGCGTCGATTCACCCGGCGGGTTTCAACCCTCCGGAACCGAGTCACCGTTCGGAGCGGACCCGATCCGCGTCGCTGGGCCGAACGGGACGTAACGGGGCACGATCACGAGGATCGTGCCCCGTTACGTTGAACGCCTTGCACTGCCGGCTCGCCTGGCGCGAGTCTGTCCGCAGCCGCATGCCCACCCCCTATTCGATCGAACCACGCATTTTTAAAGGATGTGGATTCTTTTGGCCAAGCCATCCTTGCATACCGTTTCCGCCGACCAAACCGCGCACGCCGCCGGATCGTCGGTTTCGCTGCCGCGCTCGCCCGCATTCAAGCGCAAGTTGTCCACCGCCAGTGCGCTCGGCGCGCTGATCGCGTTCGGCATCGCCACGCTGCCGGCGGTGTCGAAGCCGCCCGCGGCGTCCACGCGCGATGCCGCGCGCGCGCCGCAGCGCGTGTTCGCCGACGCGCCGTTCCCGAGCGCGCAGCGCTATGTGACGGCCGAGCTGGAGCAGATCGTCGATCAACGCGCGGCGCCAGCCGGCGCTCAGGCGAGTGCCGCGTGGCCCGACCTGCTGAGCGGCGCGCTGCCGGCCGGCGCCGGTTTCGCGCCGTCCGGCGCGGCGCGGCCGGGCCTTTTCGCGCCGCTCGCCGAACACCGCAACGAACTCCTCGGCTACGACACCGGCGCGTTCTCCCTCGCCGCGCCGGCCTTTACGCCAGCCACGAGCGGCGTGCGCACCGGCGCGATCGAGCAATCGTTCGCCGATACGCTGAACCAGATCGATCTGCCGCCTGAAGTGCGCATCCAGATCGGCGATCTGGTCATGAATCGCGTGAAAGCGCATGCGAGCGCGCAGCCGGGCGACTATTACCGGATCGCATTTGATTCCGCGCCGGACGCGGCTGCACCGGCCGCGGCCGAGGCGCCCGATGCGGCCGCGCCGCACCGGCCACGCGTGGTCGCGCTCGATCTGCGCGTCGCGGGCCGCTCATTCGGCGTGCTCTGGTTCAAGCCGCCAGGCGCGACAGCAGGCGCGTACTACGCATTCGACGGCCAGCCGCTCGATGCGCCGTCGCTTGTCGAGCCCGTCGTCAGCACCCGCATCAGTTCGTACTTCGGCGAGCGCATTCATCCGATCAGCCAGGAGTGGCAGATGCACACCGGCGTCGATCTCGTCGCGCCGGCCGGCGCGCCCGTCGATGCGGCGGGCGCCGGCGTCGTGTCGTTCATCGGCACCGATCCCGAAGGCTACGGCAAATACGTCGTGATCGACCATCCGGATCGGACGTCGACCTATTACGCGCACCTGTCGGCGTTCGCGCCCGGGCTCGAGGTCGGCATGCCCGTCGTCCAGGGGCAACGGATCGGCGCGGTGGGCTCGACGGGCGCGGCCACGGGCCCGCACCTGCACTTTGAGGTCCGCATCGACGATCAGCCGGTCGACCCGCTTGTCGCGCTCGCGAACGCGCAGCACACGCTATCGGCGATGCAGCTCGACGCGTTCCGGCGCGTGGCAAGCGAGACGCGCCTGCGGCTCGCGGCGAGCGATACGCGGCAGCCCGGGCTTGCGCGCGTCGACGCGCCGCTGTGGTCCGCTTTCGCGATCGGCACGACCGGCGCGCCCGGCACATCGACGCTGCGCGCGATCTTCGCCGCGCATTACGCAGCGTCGTGACGCTGCCATGAAGCGCGCGCATCGGATGCGGCGGCGCTTGCCGCGGCCGGACGCTCCGGTGCGGCCGGCTGCTCGCGGCGGCGGCGCGCGAGCAGCCGTGTCGCCGCGAAATCCAGTGTCGTGCAGAGCACCAGATAAATGACGCCGACGAAGAAGAAAATCTGCGCGGGATACACCATCAGCCGGTTGTTGATCTGCGTCGCGACGAACGACAGCTCCGGCACGCCGACGATATACGCAAGCGACGTGTCCTTCACGAGCGACACCCACTGATTGACGAACGACGGCGTCATGATCCGCACCGCCTGCGGCAACAGCACGTAACGAACCGTTTGCCAGCGCGTGAGCCCGAGCGACAGGCCCGCCTGCCATTGCCCGGCTCCCGCGGCGCGAATGCCGGCATGCACCGAATGCGCAAGATAGGCGCCGCCGATCAGCGACAGCGCGCTCACCACGGCCGCGAGCCCCGGCACATCCGCATGCAGCAGCACCGGCAGCAGAAAGTACGTCCAGAAGATCAGCATCAGCACCGGAATCGCCCGGAAAAATCCGATCACGACGACGAGCGCGCCGCGCACCGCGCCGCTCGACAGCGCGAGCGCCACGCCAAGCGCGACGCCGAGCACGGCCGACGCGAGCGCCGACGCGATCGCCAGCACGAGCGACAGCGCGGCGCCGCCAAGCGGGCCGTCGGGAAACGCGCCGATCAGCAGATACGGAAGATTGTCGAAGAGTATCGACCAGTCCATCGTCAGCGCCCCGTGAATACGCGCTCGCGCCGCATGACGCTCCATTGCGCGAGCGCCTCGACGGCCGCGACCGCCGCGATGTACAGCACGCTCGCCACGCCGAACGCGGCGAAGGTCTGAAACGTCTCGGTTTCGACCTGCCGCGACGCATATGACAGCTCCGCGACGCCGATCGCCATCGTCAACGACGAATTCTTGATCAGATTCATGTATTGACCAAACAGCGGCGGCAACGCGATGCGCACCGCCTGCGGCAGCACGACGAAGCGAAACGTCTGCTGCGGCGTGAGCCCAAGCGCGCTCGCCGCATCACGCTGCCCCTGCGGCACGCCGCGAATGCCCGCCTGAAACTCCTCGGCGACGAACGCGCTGGTATAGAGGCTCAGTCCGATCCAGCCGGCGACGAATTCGAACGACGGCCACTGCACGAGCGTGACGCCGCCCCACGTCCATGCATGCCGCGCGTTGAGCCACGCCATCGCGTGCTCCGGCAGCAGCGACGCCACGCCGAAATACCAAAACAGCAGTTGCACGACGAGCGGCGTGTTACGAAACGCGACAATGTACGCCGCGACGATGCGCCTTGGCAGCGCAGCCGTCGCATCGCGCGCGAGCGCGAGCGCAAAGCCCACGAGCGTCGCGGCCACGGCCGCCGCGAGCGACAAACCCAGCGTCAGCAGAAAGCCTTGCCACAGCCACATCAAATACTTCGGAGCGAGCCAGCCATCCATTTCGTTTGCATGGGCCGCCGGGAAGCGGCCGTCGGTTCATTCGCAAGCGCCGCGGCGCGCATGCATATGGCGCGCGCCGCCGCATGGCGTGCATGAGCACGCATCGTCGATCAAACGCCGGAGCGGATGCCGGGATCGAACGTCCCGGCCGAACGCCAGATCCGGATCAAGTCTTGTCGCCGATTTTGAAAATGCGCGCGAGCGGCGTCTTGGTGGCCGGGCCGAACCACGCGTCGTAAATCCGCGCCGCTCGCCCGCTCGATTCGAGCCCCTTGAGCGTCTCGTTGACGAACGCGACGAGCCGCGTCTCGCCCTTCGGAATGCCCACGCCCATGTAGTCGCTCGAAATCACGAACGACGACACTTCATAGTTCTGCCTATCCGGCACGTTCGCCAGCAAGCCGATCAGCTTCGGGCCGTCCTGCGTGATCGCCTGCACGTTGCCCGCGCGCAGCGCGGCGAACGCGAACGGCGTGTCGTCGTATGCGACGATCGTTGCCTTCGGATACTTCTCGCGCACGACGATCTCGTTCGTCGTGCCCTTGTCCGCGCCGATACGCAGCGCGTTCAGTTGATCCGGCGATTTCAGCACGCCCTTCTTCGAAATGAACTGCGTGCCGGACGCGAAGTACGGAATGCTGAAGTCGATCTGCTTCGCACGCTCGTCGGTGATCGTGAAATTCGCGAGCACGAGATCGACCTTGCCCGACGTGAGGAACGGAATGCGATTCGCGGGATTGGTCGGCTGCAGCTTCAGCTTGACGCCGAGCTTGTCGGCCAGCGCCTGCGCGTAGTCCACGTCCAGGCCGACGATCTGGTTCGTCTTCGGATCGACGAAACCGAACGGCGGGTTGCTGTCGAACGTCGCGACGCGCAGCACGCCGGCTTTCTTGATGTCGTCCAGACGGTCCGCGTGTGCGGCGGCATGAGCCGCGATCAGCGAGCAGCCGACGAGCCAAGTAGCGAGTGTCTTGAGTTTCATTGGTGCAATCTCTCTGGTGGAGCCTTGTGGTTTATCCGCCGGGCCGGCGCGCGACGCGCATCGGCCCGGGAATCGGCGCAGCGGCGTCGCCGCTGCGAGCCCGTCACCGTAACAGTGCATGCACCCTTTTCGAACCAATAAATGCTGCTGTACTCAGCAATATTTCTGCTATGACGCGCCCGCGCGCCACGCTCAATGCTGCACGCCCCAGCGCCGGACCGTCACGCGCTCGAGCAGGTCGAACACGCCGTGCTCGGCCAGCAGACCGATCACGATCACCGCGGCGAGCCCGGCGAACACACGATCGGTATAAAGCTCATTGCGGTTCTGGAAGATGTACCAGCCGAGGCCGCCGCCGCCCGCGTTCGCGCCGAACACCAGCTCGGCCGCGATCAGCGTGCGCCACGCAAACGCCCAGCCGACGCGCAGGCCCGCGAGAATCGACGGCAGCGCGGCCGGAATCAGGATCGCGACGACGTGGCGCAGCCCCGTCAGCCCGTAGTTGCGCCCGACCATGCGCAGCGTCGCGGGCACGGCCTGGAAGCCCGCGAACGTGTTGAGCGCGAGCGGCCAGAGCACCGCGTGGACGAGCACGAACAGCAGACTGCCGCTGCCGAGGCCGAACCACAGCAGCGCGAGCGGCAGCAGCGCGATCGACGGCAGCGGATTGAACATCGCGGTCAGCATCGTCAGCAGATCGCGGCCAAGACGCGTCGACACCGCCAGCGCGGTCAGCGCGAAAGCGCAGCCGACACCCAGCGCATAGCCGCGCAGCAGCACCGACAGCGACACCGCGATCTTCGCCGGCAGCTCGCCGCTCGCGACGCCTTGCACGAATGCGAGTGCCGTCGCGCTGAACGTCGGCAGCAGCAGATCGTTGTCGAGCACGCGCGCGGCGATTTCCCACAGCGCGATCAAGACGATGGCAATCGCCGTCTTGCGCAGCCAGCCGGCGTCGCGCAGGCGGCTGAGCAACGCACGGCAGGCGGCACGCGCGGGCCGCCGTGCGGGCCGGCAGCCGGCGCACGGCGCGGCATCGCGGACGGCGCCGGCCGCGTCGGACGGCGCCGGCGCGGTTTCATCGAGCGCGATCTCATATTCGCGCCGCACGGGCGGTAGCGGCCTCGCGCTCATGCGCGGACTCCGGCCCCGGTCTCGCGGGCGTCGTCGCCATTGCCGTCGCCGAACAGCAACCGATGAATCCGGTTCGCCGCTTGCTGAAAATCCGCACGGCCGACGCTGCCGTCGTCGAAATGATGGCTGTTGAGTTCCGCGCGCACGCGCCCCGGATGCGGCGACAGCAACAAAATCCGATTGCCGACCACGAGCGCCTCGTCGATCGAATGCGTGACGAACAGCAACGTGAAGCGCGCATCGTCCCACAAGCGCAACAGCTCCTGCTGCATGCGCCGCCGCGTCAATGCATCGAGCGCGGCAAACGGCTCGTCCATCAACAGCACGCGCGGCTCCAATGCGAGCGCGCGCGCGAGGGCGACCCGCTGCTTCATTCCGCCCGACAGCGTATGCGGATACGCATCGGCGAATGCCGACAGCCCGACCTTTTCGAGCGCCTCGCCCGCGCGCCGCGCCGCTTCGCCGCGCGGCAGCTTCCTCACCGCGCGCAATGCGAACGCGATATTCTCGTGCACCGTTTTCCACGGCGGCAACTGATCGAACTCCTGGAATACGACGATGCGATCGGCACCGGGGCCGCGCACCGGCTCGCCCGCGAGCGCGATCGTGCCCTCGACGGGCGCGATGAAGCCCGCGATCGCCTTGAGCAACGTCGATTTGCCGCAACCGGACGGGCCGAGCAGCACGAAACGGTCCGCTTCATAGACGTCGAAACTCACGTGCTGCGTCGCGCGCACGACGCGCTCGCGGCTGCGGTATTCGAGCGTCACGCGATCGACCGCGAGCAGCTTGCTGCTTGCCGCGCCGCCCAACTGCGGCAACAGGAGGGGCGCTTGCGCCGCCATGCATTGCACTCCATCGAAGTCCGCCGGAATCGATCGCCCGCGCGTCGCGCAAAAAAATGCCCGCTGCGCGAGCGGGCGAGAATCCCAGTCAAGGAGGTGTCACACGAACTACGGGTTCAGAATAAAACCCGCCGCCATTGCGCACAACGAAGCATTTTCGATATCGATATCGTCCGCGCCGCATTGCGCGCACGGTGCATGCGTGCCGCTCAACTGCCCTGCGCCGTCGCGGGATCGTCGAAAAAATAATCGCGCCAGGTCTTGGGTTCGTTGCGGATCGCCCCCACCCGGTGCATGAACGCCGCGAGCGCGAACGTGTTCTGCGGCGCGACCATGAACTGCACCTGCGGATTCTTCACGATCTTCAGCAGCAGCGCGCGGTCCGCGTTCGTTTGGTTCACGCGCCGGTACGCATCCACCGCGCCGTCCGGATTCGCCTGGACGTAGCGCGCGGCCTGCTCGAGCGCGGCAACGAACGCGCGATAAGTCTTCGGATTGTCGCGCCGGAAACGTTCGGTCGCATACAGCACCGTCGCGGAACTCGGGCCGCCCAGCACGTCGTAGGAACTCAGCACGACGTGCGCGTTCGGATTGCCCGCGAGTTCCTGTTCCTGAAACGGCGGATTGCCGAAATGCGCACTGATCTCGGTGCCGCCTGCGATGATCGCCGCCGTCGCGTCGGGATGCGGTATCGCTTGCGTCAGCTTGTCGAGCCGGTTGTATTCGCGATCGCCCCAGCGCTGCGCGGCCGCGAATTGCAGCACGCGCGATTGCACCGATACCGTGACCGCCGGCACCGCGATGCGGTCGCGATCGGTGAAATCCGCGATCGTCTTCACGCGCGGCTGGTTGCTGACGAGGTAGTACGGCAGGTTGCCGAGCGACGCGACGCCCTTCACATTCTGCTTGCCGCGCGTGCGGTCCCAGATCGTCAAAAGCGGCCCGACACCCGCACCCGCGATGTCGATCGAGCCCGACAGCAGCGCATCGTTGATCGCCGCGCCGCCCGACAGCCTGACCCAGTCGACGTCGATCGAAATCCCCTCGGCACGCCCGGCCTGCTCGATCAAATGCTGATCGCGCGCGACGTTCAGCAACAGATAGACGATGCCGAACTGCTCGGCGATCCGGATGCGCCCTTCGGCGCGGGCCGCCGGCGCGGCCAGCCATGATCCCGCCGCAAGCGCGGCAACGAGCGCGGCCGTGAACGCGCGCCGCGCGGAAAAAACGATCCGTGCCATGAAATCCCCCAAGCCATGCTGTCGAGACAGCGAATCTAGTGGCGGCGCGGCGTGCGGGTCAACGAAGCAAATTCGCTACGCTTATCGGCTGGGGCGATAACGGCGGGCAAGCGCTCAAAGCAGCGCGTCTGAAAAAAACGGCGTTTCGCGCTGAAAGCGAAACGCCGTGTGATGTGAAAACGTGAAGGCGCAAACGGCGTGAAACGCCGCACATCCGCGCAGCGCGGCATCCGGCTCAAACACGGCCGCCCGTGCCGTTGCCGACCGCATGAGCGTTCGCCCGGCGGCGGCCGCGCGCGGGCGTCACGGTTCGTTGCGCAAATACCCTTCCTTGCCCGGATCGCGCATCCGGTACGACACCACGAGCGAGATCGCCGCCAGCGCCGTGACATACCAGTAGAACATCGATTCGCTGCCGACCGACTTGAACCACAGCGCGACATACTCCGCCGTGCCGCCGAAGGCCGCGTTCGCGACCGCATACGACAGGCCCACGCCCATCGCCCGCACTTCGGGCGGGAACATCTCGGCCTTGATGAGGCCGCTGATCGACGTATAGAAACTGACGATCGCGAGCGCGACGATCACGAGCCCGAATGCCGCATACGGGTTCGTCACGCCGCCGAGCGCGTGCATCAGCGGGACCGTGCAGATCATCGAGCCCGCGCCGAACAGGATCATCGACGTGCGGCGTCCGATCCTGTCCGACAGCGCGCCGAACGCGGGCTGCATCAGCATGTAGACGAACAGCGCCGCTGTCATCACGTTGCTCGCCGTTTTCGCGTGCATGCCCGCCGTATTGACGAGGTACTTCTGCATATACGTCGTGAACGTATAGAAAAGCAGCGAGCCGCCGGCGGTGAAGCCCACCACGGTCAGGAAAGCGCCCTTGTGCTGCCAGACGCCGCGGATCGTGCCCGCGTCCTTCGCCTTGCGCGACGCTTGAGTCGACGTCTCGTCGAGCGACTTGCGCAGATACAGCGAAATCAGCGCGGCCGCCGCGCCGGCGACGAACGGGATGCGCCAGCCCCACGCCTTGAGTTCGTCGCTGGACAGCACCTGCTGCAGAATCACGAGCACAAGAAGCGCGCAGAGCTGGCCGCCGATCAGCGTCACGTACTGAAACGACGCGAAAAAGCCACGCCGCCCCTTGAGCGCGACCTCGCTCATGTAAGTCGCGCTCGTGCCGTACTCGCCGCCCACGGACAGCCCCTGGAACAACCGGGCGACAAGCAGCAGGACCGGCGCGAGCGCGCCGATCTGCGCATAGGTCGGCAATGCCGCGATCACGAGCGAGCCGCCGCACATCATCAGTACCGAGATCATCATCGCGGTACGGCGGCCGTGCTTGTCGGCAATCCGGCCGAACAGCCAGCCGCCGATCGGCCGCATCAGAAACCCCGCCGCGAACACGCCCGCCGTGTTCAAAAGCTGCGTCGTCGCATTGCCGCTCGGGAAGAACGCCGGTGCGAAATACAGTGCGCAAAACGAGTAGACGTAAAAATCAAACCATTCGACGAGATTGCCCGACGATGCGCCAACGATCGCGAAAACGCGTCGCCGCACGTCGGACCGCGCGACGGCGGCATGGTCGAGTCGATCATTCATGGGTGGTCTCTGCGGGTTGAAATTTTCTCGAATTGCCGGCGATCGACGCATCGGCCCGGCCGAACGCGCCGGTGATACCGGTTCCAGCGTCGCGCGCTGCGATTTTAACGAAATGTAAGTTGGCTGAATGTACGGGATGGTCCGGATATCGCGCCGCGGCCGGCGGCTATTTCGGCCGCCATACGCCCATCAAGCGAAAACGCGAGCCAGACAGCTCGCGTTTCGTGCAAGATCACGCGCCGCGACGGGCGCGCGCGGATTGCCGGAAGATCAGAGGCGAATTTCCGGCGCGGTGTAGCGGCACTCGTAGCGCTTGCGGACCGTCCCCGATTCGTCGACGCTTTCGAGAAACACGTCGAACTGCCAGAGTCGCGCCACGTGCTTGAGCACTTCTTCGCTGTCGTTCGACAGATGCCGGTTGTCGGTCATGAAGTGACGCAGCGTCAAACTGCGATCGCCGCGCGTGTTGACCGACCACACCTGGATGTTCGGCTCGCGATGGTGAATGTCGTACTGACGGGACAACGCCTGCCTCACATACTGATAGCCGCTGTCGTCATGGATCGCCGACACTTCGAGCGCATCGCGCATGTCGTCGTCGAGCACCGAGAAAAGCCGCATCTCGCGAATCAAATGCGGCGACAGATATTGCGCGATGAAGCTCTCGTCCTTGAAGTTGCGCATCGCATAATGGAGCGCCGGCAGCCACGGGCTGCCGGCCAGCTCCGGAAACCATTTGTAGTCCTCGTCGGTCGGCGCCTCGCAGATCCGGCGAATGTCGCTCATCATCGAAAAGCCGAGCGCGTAAGGATTGATCCCGCTGTAATACGGCTTCGTCACGGGCGGTTGATAGATCACGTTGCTGTGCGAATGGAGGAACTCCATCATGAAGCCGTCCGCGAGCTTGCCTTGGTTGTACATCGTATTGAGCAGCGTGTAATGCCAGAACGTCGCCCAGCCTTCGTTCATCACCTGCGTCTGCCGCTGCGGATAGAAATACTGGCCGATCTTGCGCACGATGCGGATCACCTCCCGCTCCCACGGCTCGAGAAACGGCGCGTTCTTCTCGGCAAAATAAAGCAGGTTCTCCTGCGGCTCGGGCGGATAGCGCTCCTCCTGCTCTTCGGCCTGTTCCTGCTTCTTGCCGGGCAGCGTGCGCCATAGCTCGTTGATCTGCGACTGGAGGTACGCTTCGCGCTCGCGCCGCAATTCCGACTCTTTCGCAAGCGACGGCTTTTGCGGCCGCTTATAGCGGTCGACGCCGTAATTCATTAGCGCGTGGCACGAGTCGAGCAGTTCCTCGACGCGATCGAGCCCGTAGCGCTCCTCGCATTCAGCGACGTAGTTCTTTGCGTAGACCAGGTAATCGATGATCGCGTGCGCGTCCGTCCACAACCGGAACAGATAGTTGCCCTTGAAAAACGAGTTATGCCCGTAAGCCGCGTGCGCGATCACGAGCGCCTGCATCGTCATCGTATTCTCTTCCATCAGATACGCGATGCAAGGATTCGAATTGATGACGATCTCGTAAGCGAGCCCCATTTGCCCGCGCCGGTAGCTTTTCTCGGTGGCGAGGAAATGCTTGCCGAACGACCAGTGTCGATAGTTGACCGGCATCCCCACCGACGCGTAAGCATCCATCATCTGCTCGGCGCTGATGAGTTCGAGCTGGATCGGATAGATATCGAGTTCGTATTGCTCGGCGACCTGCGAGATGTGGGTGTCGTATTCTTCGATCAGCTCGAAGGTCCAATCGGACGGACACGGCAACGGTTTGCGATCGGCAACGTTCATACGCGCTTCCTTCGGCCCGCTCGCGGGCGCTTGCGGGCAATGCGCCGCCGTGTCGGCCGTCGCGTCGTGCTGCGCGCCGGGCTCCGATGCGTCGTCGCTGTTGCGGTGCGGTTCATATCCGCGTGCTTCGTTATCCAAATGGCGTGTCGTCATCAGGTTTCCACGTGCTTTTCGAAGAGTTCCCGGAACACCGGATAGATATCGGCGGCCGATTCCACTTTCTTCATCGCGAGATGCGGTTGCGACAACGCCAGTTGCGCGTATTCGAGCCACAGATTCTGCTCTTCCGGCGTCACCTGGATGTAGGCGAAGTAGCGCACCTTAGTCAGGATATCCTCGTCGAGGATCTTGCGGCATTTCGGCGAATCATCGGTCCAGTTGTCGCCGTCCGATGCCTGCGCGCCATAGATGTTCCATTCGGTCGGCGAATAGCGCTCGTCCATCACCTTGCGCATCAGTTCGAGCGCACTCGACACGACCGTGCCGCCGCTTTCGGTCGAATGGAAGAACGTGTCCTCGTCGACCTCCTCTGCCCGCGTATGGTGACGGATGAACACCACCTCGATGCGCTCGTAATTGCGCTTCAGGAACAGGTACAGCAGGATGAAAAAGCGCTTCGCAAGGTCCTTGCGCTGCTCGTCCATCGAGCCCGATACGTCCATCAGGCAGAACATCACCGCTTGGCTCGACGGCTGCGGCTGCTTCACCCGGTTCACGTAGCGAAGGTCGAACGGATCGATGAACGGAATCCGCCAAATGCGGCCCCTCAGATGATGGATCGCCTCTTCCAGCTGCGCAATCTCGACCCGGTGATCGCCGGGTTCGTCGCTCAACGCCTCGAGCTTCGCTTCGAGTTCGCGCAATTCGTTGACGAGCGGCGAGCCGAGCGCGATACGCCGGCCCAGCGCGCTCCGGAGCGAGCGCACGATGTCGATGTTGTTCGGCGTGCCTTCGGCCGCCCAGCCCGCGCGCACGCTCTTCCAGCTCGGAACCGTCAGCAGATGGGTTTTGACGAGGCGCGGCAGTTCGAGATCGTCGAAGAAATATTGCATGAACTCTTCGCGGGACAACTCGAACACGAAGTCGTCCTGACCTTCTCCCTCGTTGCTCGCCTGGCTGCCGCCGCCTCCACCGCCGCCCGGCGGACGCGGAATCTTGTCGCCGCGCACATAATCGGCGTTGCCCGGATGCACGATCTCGCGGCGCCCGCCGGGACCGTGCCGGAACGTCGGCTCGGCAATGTCCTTGCGCGGAATCGTGATGCTCTGCGTGCTTTGAATGTCCTTGATGCTGCGATCACGCACGGCGTCGGACACCGCGCGTCGAATGTAATTCTTCACGCGGCGCAGAAAGCGCTCGCGGTTTGCAATGCTCTTGTTCTTGCCGGCCAGCCTGCGGTCGATGATTTGATGAAGCACACCCGGTCTCCCGCTCGAATGTCGATACGCCGGGGCGCCGCCGCGCATGCGACCCGCATGCATGGGCGACGGCGCCTCTCAGGGGGCCCGCGCGCGACCGCGCGGGCGTCGCGCGGCACACGTCATGACGACTTGCGCACGCGCAGATACCAGTCGCACAGGAGCCGCACCTGCTTCGGCGTATAGCCCTTCGCGACCATCCGGTTCACAAAGTCCTCATGCTTGCGCTGCTCCTCCGCCGAGCCCTTCGCATTGAACGAAATGACCGGCAACAGCTCCTCGGTGTTCGAGAACATCTTCTTCTCGATCACGACGCGCAGTTTCTCGTAGCTGACCCACGCCGGATTCTTGCCGCCGTTCGCCGCGCGCGCGCGCAACACGAAGTTCACGATCTCGTTGCGGAAATCCTTCGGATTGCTGATGCCCGCCGGCTTCTCGATCTTCTCCAGCTCGGCGTTGAGCGCCGCGCGATCGAAGCTCTCGCCCGTGTCGTGATCGCGGAATTCCTGATCCTGGATCCAGAAATCCGCATACGTCACATAGCGGTCGAAGATATTCTGCCCGTACTCCGAATACGATTCGAGGTACGCGGTCTGGATCTCCTTGCCGATGAACTCCGCATAGCGCGACGCGAGCAGATCCTTCACGAACGACAGATACTTCTGCTCGGTCTCCGGCGGGAACTGCTCGCGCTCGATCTGCTGCTCCAGCACATACATCAGATGCACGGGGTTCGCCGCGACTTCGGCCGAATCGAAGTTGAACACGCGCGACAGGATCTTGAACGCGAAACGCGTCGACACGCCCGTCATCCCTTCGTCGACACCCGCATAGTCGCGATACTCTTGATACGACTTCGCCTTCGGATCGGTGTCCTTCAGGTTCTCACCGTCGTACACCTGCATCTTCGAAAACAGGTTCGAGTTTTCCGGCTCCTGCAACCGCGTCAGCACAGAAAACTGCGCCATCATTTTCAACGTGCCGGGCGCGCACACGGCTTCGGCGAGCGACGAATTCCGGATCAGCTTCTCGTAGATCTTGATCTCCTCGGACACACGCAGGCAGTACGGCACCTTGACGACGAAAATCCGGTCGAGCAGTGCTTCGTTGTTCTTGTTGTTGCGGAACGCCTTCCATTCGGATTCGTTCGAGTGCGCGAGAATGATGCCGTCGAACGGAATCGCGCCGAATCCTTCGGTGCCCTTGAAGTTGCCTTCCTGCGTGGCGGTCAGGAGCGGGTGCAGTACCTTGATCGGCGCCTTGAACATTTCGACGAATTCCAGCAGGCCCTGGTTCGCGAGGCACAAGCCGCCTGAGTAACTGTATGCATCGGCGTCGTCCTGCGCGTATTGCTCCAGCTTGCGGATATCGACCTTGCCGACGAGCGAAGAGATGTCCTGATTGTTTTCGTCGCCGGGCTCCGTCTTCGCGATGCCGATCTGCCGCAGCACCGACGGGTAGCGGCGCACGACGCTGAAGCGCCGGATATCGCCGTTGTATTCGTGCAGGCGCTTGACCGCCCACGGGCTCAGAATGCTTTTCAAGTAGCGGCGTGGAATCCCGTATTGTTCTTCGAGGATCGGACCGTCCTCGTTGTAATCGAACAGGCCGAGCGGCGATTCGTTGACGGGCGAACCCTTGAGCGCATAGAACGGCACACGCTCCATCAACTGCTTCAAACGCTCGGCGATCGACGACTTGCCGCCCCCCACCGGACCGAGCAAATAGAGAATCTGCTTGCGCTCCTCGAGCCCTTGCGCGGCATGCCGGAAGTAAGCGACGACCTGTTCGATCACCTCCTCCATCCCGTAGAACTCGCGAAACGCCGGATACACCTTGATGACCTTGTTCGCAAAGATACGCGACAGGCGCGGGTCATTGCGCGTGTCGATCTGCTCCGGTTCCCCGATGGCCGCCAACATCCGTTCGCCGGCAGTCGCATAAGCCGATGCATCGTTCTTGCAGAGCGCGAGATACTCCTCAAGCGAGAGTTCTTCTTCTCGCGTTTTTTCGAAGCGGTTCGCGAAGCTGCCGTAAATATCCATGCTACCTCCTCGCCTGAGTCTGAAGACGATCTTGCCTTCATGTAGATCGCGTCGAAGCAGGATCGTTCGAGTTCATCCTAAACCCATTTCCTTAATTTTTCACGCACTCTTCGGCCACACGATCAATTCTTAACATTGCTGAAAACGCTTCTTGGAAAGGGCTTTATGCTGCCCTACAATGGTGCTCCCGCTTCGCGCCGCACGCGCATCGGCGTGCTCCATTCGCGCGGAGAATCGTCTGCATCCATTGGCGCTTTCAAGGCGTCCGAAAACCCCTCCTGCTTATTTCCATATACGCGCGACACAGCGTTTGCGACGACAAAGCCGCCCCGCCGTTACAAATTTTTTTTGTGGCGCACGCAACACCCGACGCACCAGCCTCGGCCTACGCAATCTCGACGAGCCGAGCCGGTGAAAACCCGCACGACGAATGCGGTCAAAGCCTGCGCCCTGCGGCTTGCATTCGATGCAAAAACGCCCGCTTTCGCGGGCGCCGGCAGATACGCAAATTAGGGATGGATCGCCTTGCGATCCACGCCAAAAAATCAGAAAGTCTCCCAATCGTCTGCGGACGCGGCGGGCAACGCGGTTCGTGGTTGTCGTTGCCCGGAAAGAGGTTCGGATAGCACGGCGGGCGCCGATGTCGCGAATGAAGCAGAGACGCCCGATGCAGGCTTGGACGCCGCCCGGCGCGCGATGTTCGCCGCTGGGGGCTGCGATGGCGTATCCGGCGCAACGCCGCGCGCGCCGGCTGCCGCGCGAGTTGCATGGGCATCGCCCACGCGCGTTTGGCCGCTGTCGCTTGCGTCGAGCTGAAACACCGAGACAGTCTGCCGCAACCGCGACGCCTGCTCGTCGAGTGACTGCGCGGCTGCCGCGGCCTGCTCGACGAGCGCCGCGTTCTGCTGCGTGACCTCGTCCATCTGCGCGAGCGCGCGCGACGCCTGGTCGATCCCGCTGCTCTGCTCTTCGGACGCCGACGCGATCTCGCCCATGATGTCGGTCACGCGCCGCACCGCGCCGATCACATCGCTCATCGTGCGCCCCGCGTCATCAACAAGCATCGAGCCGGCACGCACGCGCTCGACCGACGTATCGATCAGCGCCTTGATCTCCTTGGCCGCGCCCGACGAACGCTGCGCCAAATTGCGCACCTCGCCCGCGACGACCGCGAAGCCGCGCCCTTCGTCACCCGCGCGCGCTGCCTCGACCGCCGCGTTGAGCGCGAGGATATTGGTCTGAAACGCGATCCCCTCAATGATCGAGATGATGTCGGCGATCTTCGCGGAACTCTCGTTGATATCGCCCATCGTCGCGACCACTTGACCGACTACCGCGTTGCCGCGGTTCGCGATGTCCGACGCGCTCGCCGCCAGCGCGCTTGCCTGCCGCGCGTTGTCGGCGTTGCGACGCACGGCGCCCGCAAGCGTCTCCATGCTCGATGCGGTTTCCTCGAGCGCTGCCGCCTGCTCCTCGGTTCGCGACGACAGATCGACGTTGCCCGCCGCGATCTGCCCCGCCGCGGCGGCAATCGATTCGCTGCCGGCGCGCACGGTGCGCACGGTGCCGCCCAAGCTTGCCTGCATCTTCGCGAGCCCTTCGAGCAGCAGCCCCATCTCGTCGCGCCGCTCGACGACAATCCGCCGGCGCAGCTCGCCTGCGGCGAGGGCGTCGAAATGGCCGAGCGCATCGGCAAGCGGCCGAGAAATCGCCGCGCGCAAGCTCAGATAGCAGTACAGCGCGATCGCGAGGCCGAGCGCGAGCATGACGGCATTCGCGATCCGGCTCGTTTCGTAGGCCCGTTGCGTCGCGTCGAAATGCGCGCTCGCCTGCTTGAACTGGAACGTGCGCAACGCTTCGCCGGCAAGCGCGAAATCGTTGAATACCGTCTGCAGCCGCTTGGCCCCGGCGAGCATCCTGTCACGATCCGCGCCATCGACGAGCGCGGCGAATGCGTCGAGTTCGCGCTGAAGAATTTGCCGCTTTGCCGTGACGTCCTGCGCGAGGCGGTCCTCGTCGGCGTCGCGCGGCAGATCGAGATATTTGCGCCACCATGAATCGGAAATCGCGCGCATCTCACGCGCGCGCTCGATCATCGCCGCGGTCTCGGGCGTGCCGGCGGCGAACGCCGCGCGATCGAGCGCGAGCCGCTCGCGCGCCGCGAACAGCTCGGCGGATGCAACATCCACCGCGCTCGGCATCTGGTTGGTGAAGATTTCTTCGTTGGCGTCGTTGGCCTTCAGCATTCCGAACCAACCCAGCGCGCCGACGACGCACAACAGACCGGTCAGGAGCGCCATGGCCATCGCCACACGCGTTCTGATCGCGAGAGGATTGTTGAACAACATGATTCTTCCTGTGATGCGTCGTCAGACGACGGAATCGCGCCGCGGCTTTGCGCTCAATCGAGACGGCCGCTTTGCTTATTCCGTTTACGGCGCTATTCGGGAAGTCTTGATCCGGACGATGGGGTTGGGAGAAAAAGTTCGGCTTGCCCGCCGTGCCGCCGCGATATTTTTTCTTTTGAGCGCGGCAGCGCGGCGGGCGGCGCGCCGGTCACGCCACGGCCGGCACGAACGCATCGAGTTCGGCAAGCGTCGGAATCGACGGCTGGGCGCCCGCGCGCGTCACCGACAACGCCGCCGCCCGCTGCGCGAAACGGATCGCCTCCGGCAGCGCGTCGCCCGCCGCGATCCGCGCGGCGAAACCGCCGATGAACGTATCGCCCGCCGCGGTCGTGTCGACGGGCACGACGCGCGGCGCCGGATAGTGGGTCGCCGCGCCGTGCGCCGTCAGCACGAGCACGCCCTGGCCGCCGAGCGTGACGATCACGTTGCGCGCGCCCGCCGCCTGCAACGCACGCGCCGCCGCTTCGGCGCCCGCCGGATCGCGCACCGGCAGCCCGGTGAGCATCGCGGCCTCGACTTCGTTCGGAATCAGATAATCGACGAGCGGCAGCCAGTCGCCAGGCAGCGGCCCGACGGCGGGCGCCGGATTCAGCACCACCGCCTTGCCGAGCCGCCGGCCCGCGGCGAGCGCCGCGCGCACCGTCTCCTCGGGCGTTTCGAGCTGGCAAATCAGCACGTCGACCGAGGCGATCGCCGCTTCGTGTGCGGCGATCGCCTCGGTCGTCACCTCGCCGTTGCTGCCCGCGACGATCACGATCGCATTCTGGCTCGTATCGTCGACGACGATCAGCGCGACGCCCGTGGCCGCCGTTTCGCTGACCGCGAGCGCCGTGCAATCGATGCCTTCGGCAACGAGCCCCGCGCGCAGCGCGGCGCCGTGCCCGTCCGCGCCGACGCAGCCGAGCATCGCGACGCGCGCGCCGAGCCGCGCGGCCGCCACCGCCTGATTGCCGCCCTTGCCGCCCGCCGCCTGCGCGAACGAGCGGCCGGCGAGCGTCTCGCCCGGCAGCGGCAGCCGGGGCGCGCGCACGACGAGATCCATGTTCAGACTGCCGACGATCATTACGTTGCCGGCCGCCGCCGGCGCGGCCTTATTGATTCCCGCCGTCATCCCCGATACCCGGACTGCGCCGGCTCCTTGTAAACCGCCGTCGATTCGCGCAGCACGAGCCGCGGCGACACGACACGCCGCCGCTTGGCCGCCCCCGCGCCGCCGATGCGCTCGATCAGCGTCTGCGCGGCCATTTCGCCGAGCGCGCGCACCGATTGGCCGACCGTGGACAGCGCCGGATACGTGTAGCGCGACAACTCGATGTCGTCGAACCCGATGATCGAGCAACCGGCCGGCACCGCGATCCCGCGCTCGGCCGCCGCGCGCAGCGCGCCGAGCGCCATCAGATCGTTGCCCGCGAAGATCGCGCTCGGATGCACGGTGTCGAACAGCCGCGCGGCCGCATGATAGCCGCCGATGCACGAGAAATCGCTTTCCGCGATCGCGCCCGGCATGATTTCGATGCCATGCTCGGCCATCGCCCGGATGAAGCCGTGCACGCGCATCGCGCTGACCGCGGTCGATACCGCGCCCGTGATGCAGCCGATCTTCGCGTGGCCGAGTTCGAGCAGATGACGCGTCGCGAGGTACGCGCCCCGCTCGTGGTCGATCTGCACCAGATCGGCCGACAACCCCTCGATGTTCCGGTCGACGACCACGAGCGGCTCGCGCGTGTCGGCAAGCGTCTGCGCGAGCACCGCGTCGTCGCCCGCGGACGCGATGATGAGCCCGTCGATGCGCTTTTCCTGCAGCACGCGCAGATAGTTGCGCTGCTTTTGCGGATCGTCGTCCGAATTGCACAGGAACACGCAGTAGCCGGACATCGCGCACTGGTCCTCGATGCCGCGCGCAAGCTCGGCGAAGTACGGATTCGTGCTGTTCGGCACCACGAGGCCGATGGTGGCCGTCGAGCGCGCCTTCAGCGAGCGCGCGACGGCCGAAGGCACATAGTTCAGCTCGCGGATCGCCTGCTCGACTTTCGCCCGCACATCGGCCGATACCGGCCGCGAATTATTGACTACGTGCGATACCGTCGTAAACGACACGCCGGCGATGGCCGCCACATCCTTGATCGTCGCCATTCCGTTTCTCTCTTTATGAGTTCTCGCTATCCCCGCGCGCGCCGGCTGCGATACGTGTCGAGCACCACGGCCACGACGATCACGGCGCCGGTAATGATGCGCTTGGTCGGTTCGTTCGCGCCGATCTGGGCAAGCCCGGCCGCGAGCACCGAGATGATCAACACGCCGAAAAACGTGCTGACGACCGAGCCGCGGCCGCCCATCAGGCTCGTGCCGCCGATCACGACCGCCGCGATGACCTGCAGCTCGAGGCCCGCGCCCGCGTTCGGGTCAGCGGCTTCGAGTCGCGAGATCTGAAACAGCGCGGCCAGCCCGGCGAGCGCGCCCATCAGCGCGAAAACGATGATTTTATACGGGCGCGGGTTCACTCCGGCGAGACGCACGGCCTCCTCGTTGGTGCCGATGCCGATCAGGTAGCGGCCGAACACCGTGCGCGCGAGCACGAACTGCGCGACGATCATCACCGCCACGGCGATCAGGAACGCGGGCGAGATGCCGAGCGCGATCGGATTCGACAGGAAATCGAGCGCATCGCCGATATAGGCGGTGCGCGAGTTCGTCAATTGATACGCGACGCCGCGCGCCGCCTCGAGCACGCCGAGCGACACGATGAACGACGGAATCCGCCAGCCCACCGTCACCGCGCCCGTGAGCATGCCGGTCGCGGCCGCCGCGAGCACGCCCGCGGCCGCGGCCGGCAGCGGCGCCCAGTGCCAGCGCAGCGCCGCGACGCTGACCACCGATGCCGCGAGCGCGAGCACCGAGCCGACCGACAGATCGATTCCCGCGATGATCAGCACGAAGGTCATGCCGACCGACAGCACGACGAGATCAGGAATCTGGTTCGCGATCGTGCTGAACGTGTCATAGGTGAGGAAATGCGAGCTCAGCACCGAAAAGAGCGCGATCAGCGCGATCAGCGCGAGCGCGAGCCCGATGTAGTTGGACAAGCCGAGCCGCACGCCGCGCGGCTTCGCGGCCACGGGCGAGGAAGCGGCGGCGGCGCCCGCCTGCCGGGATGGCGCGCCGCCGGCGCGCTCGATCGATCGGTCGTTCATCATCATCAAATCCTGTCGTCAATCCTGTCTGGTCACGCCCCCGCCCGCTCGGCGGGCCGGGAATGGTCGTCGAGCGGCGCCGCCATGGCGTCGCGGCGCGCGTAGCCGGCGAACGCGGCGGCGAGCAATGCATCCTGCGTCCATGCGCCGCGCTCGAACACGGCGCTCATCCTGCCCGCCGACATCACGCCGATCCGGTCGCAGATCTGCATCAGCTCGCGCAGGTCGCTCGACACGACGACGAGCGCGCGCCCTTCGCGCGCGAGCGCATCGAGCAGCGCATAGATGTCGAATTTCGCGCCGACGTCGATGCCGCGGGTCGGCTCGTCGAACAGCAGCACGCGCATATCGCGGCCGAGCCAGCGGCCGATCGCGACTTTCTGCTGATTGCCGCCCGAAAGCTCCGCCACGTGCTGCTCGGGCCCGCGCGTGCGAATGCGCAGCGCATCGATCTGCTGCGCGGCAAGCGCCGCCTCGCGCCGCGCGTCGATCACGCCGCCGCGCGCGACACGCGCAAGCTGGCCGAGCGACACGTTGGCCGCGATCGGCTGGCTCAGCAGCAGCCCTTCGCCCTTGCGGTCCTCGCTGACGAACGCGATGCCGTGGCGCACCGCGTCGGCGGGCGAGCGGATCGCGACGGGTTGCGGCGGATCGCCGATCGACACCGCGCCGCGCTCGGCCGCGTCCGCGCCGTAGATGAGCCGCATCAGCTCGGTGCGCCCCGCGCCGATCAGCCCGGAGATGCCGAAGATCTCGCCCGCGCGCACGTCGAACGACACGTCGCGCACCGCGTCGCCGCGCGCGAGGCCGGCGACCTTCAGCAGCGGCGTGCCGCGCGGGCGCGCCTGCGGCGCCGCCTGCTCGTCGAGTTCGCGCCCGGCCATCAGCGCGACGAGCCGCTCGATCGGCTGCGCATCGATCGCGCCGACGTGCACGAGCCGGCCGTCGCGCAGCACCGCGACGCGCTCGGCCACCCGCGCCAGCTCCTCCAGCCGATGCGAGATATAGACGAGCGCGACGCCGCGCGCCTTCAACCGGTCGATCTGCTCGAACAGCAATTCGACCTCGCGCGCGGTCAGCATCGCGGTCGGCTCGTCGAGAATCAGCACCCGGCAATCGCCCGCGAGACTGCGCGCGATCTCCACCATCTGCTGATGGCCGATGCCGAGCGCGCCGACGGGCGTATCCGGGTCGAGCGCGTCGAGGCCGACGCGCGCCATCGCCGCGCGTGCGTCGTCGCGCAGCCTGCGACGGTCGATCACGCCGAACCGGTGCGGCAGCCGGTCGAGAAACAGATTTTCGGCCACGGTGAGCGTGGGCACCAGGTTCAGTTCCTGCATCACCATCCGCACGCCGAGCGCTTCCGCGTGCGCGCGGCTCGCCGGCGCATACGGCGCGCCCGCGAGCCGCATCGCGCCCGCGCTCGGCGCGACGAGCCCGGCAACGATTTTCGACAGCGTGCTCTTGCCCGCGCCGTTCTCGCCCGTCAGCGCGAGCGCCTCGCCCGCGATCAGCGACAGCGACACGTCGGCGAGCACGGGCTCCGCATAGGTCTTGCCGACACCGTCGACGACGAGCGTCGGCGCGGCATGCGGCGAATCCGGGGTGGTCGAATCCATCTCGATCCTGAATGAAAAACGATTGACGCAAGCCGCGCGATGCGCGGCCAACGACGCGGGAAGGCCGCCTAGACGGCCATCCCGCGCGGCTGCCGAACGCGGCGGCGCGCATGCGCGCCGCCGGAGCGTTAAGGTTTCGTCACGAGATCGACGGGCGTGGCCACCACGCTCGTCATGTCGGCCTGCTTGCGGCGCTCGGCGAGCGCCTTCAGCGCGGTGTCGATGCCGAACACCGCCTGCTTGGCCGCATATTGATCGGCGGTCGCGAGCACCCGGCCGTCCTTGAGCATCGGCTTGATCGCGTTGATGTTGTCGTAGCCGACCACCAGCACCTTGCCCTGGCGGCCCGCCGCGCGCACCGCCGACACGGCGCCGATCGCCATGTTGTCGTTGCCGCACAGAAGCGCTTTCAGGTTCGGATACTCGTTGAGCATCGCCGAGGCAACCGCATTGCCCTTGTCGATCTCCCATTCGCCCGACTGCACCGACACGATCTTCGCGCCCGCCGCCTTCATCGCGTCGGTAAAGCCCGCGGTGCGCTGCTGCGCGTTGGTCGTCGTCGACACGCCCTCGACGATGCCGACCTCGTCGCCCGCCTTCAGCCGCTTCGCGAGATAGTCGCCGACGAGCCGCGCGCCCTTGCGGTTGTCCGGGCCGACGAACGGCACATTCAGATTCTTCGACTTCAGCACGTCGGGATCGAGCCGGTTGTCGATGTTGACGACAAGAATCCCGGCATCGACGGCCTTCTTGACCACCGGCACGAGCGCCTTCGAATCGGCGGGCGCGAGCACGATCGCGTCGACCTTCGATACGATCATCTGCTCGACGATCCGGATCTGGCTCGCGGTATCCGTCTCGTCCTTGATGCCGTTGGTGACGAGATCGAATTGGCCCGCGTTGTGTTTCTGGTATTCCTTCGCACCGTTTTCCATCGTGAGGAAGAACTCATTGGCGAGCGACTTCATCACGAGCGCGACTTTCGGCTTATGCGCCGGCTCGGCCCATGAGCGCGCCGGCAACGCCGCGGCGGCGACGGTGACGCAGGCGGCCGCGGCAATCAGGGCGCGGCGACGGAAGCTGACATCCATGTGTTGTCTCCTGGAGATGATTATTAGGGGTGGACAGCATGTCGTTTTTTTGTTGAGCAAACGTTTGCGCGACCACGTCCGATTGGTTCCTGTCAGGAGCGCCTATCGTCGACTTTTTCTCTGGATTATGCAATGCCGATTGCACATGTTTAGGGGTTTACGCGGACAAAATCCGCCGCGCGCTCATCCGTGCAATCGGCATTGCATAATCCAGAGA
>NZ_FXAN01000011.1 GCF_900176645.1 Burkholderia singularis | reverse complement strand
GAACGCGTTTTCGTCAAAATTGCGCCGTCACCTGGAAGCCGACCGTCACCCGCGCCGTCGGAAACCCGGGCGGCTTGTAGACCGGCGTGCCGGCGAACAGATCGTACGCATACGCGCCGAACCGCGTGCCGACGCTGCCCTTCACGCCGATCACCGCGCCCGCGAGCTGCGTGCCGATCAGCGCCACCGGCTGCGGACCCCAGACATGGCCGTAGTCCAGCCCCGCGTATATCGCTTGCCCCGTCTGCCCGATCGGCATCTGCAATTCGTTGCGCCAGTAGAAGCCGCGTGCCGCCGCCAGCATCGTCTCGCCGTCGAAGCCGCGCACCGTGTAGCGGCTGCCGATCGTCAGGTCGTCGATGTAGTACAGCGTGTTGCCCGTGTATTGACCGTGGAAAGTCGTCACGTAGCGCAACGGCTGCTGCGCGATCGCGAACGGCACCGACAGGTTCGCATCGAGCACCGCCATCTTGTAGCGGTACGTCGGCCCGCCTGTGGCCGCCAGGCTGTCGTCTTGTGCGCCGAACGCGCCGATCCCCTGCCGATAGGCCAGCGTACCGTCGAATTGCGCGCCGCCGAAGTAGTGGCGATCAGTCAGGCCGATTTCGACGAACGTGTTGTTGCGGCGCTGCTGCGGGATTTCGGTGTCCTCGATGAAGCTCTCGCCAAAGCGGCGCGACAGCCGGAACTGCGCGCCGAACACGTCGTTCTGGCTGCGCGACAGCACGCGATTGAGCTTGAAATCGACCGTCTTCGAATTGCCGCTCGCGATGAACGTTTGGTTCACGCCGGCAATCTGCTGATAGTACGTGTTCGTGTACGCGGACAGCGTGGCCGTCCAGTAGCCCCACGGAATCGAATAGAAGCCGTTCCAGCCATGTGAACCCAAGCGCTTGTCGCCGAATTCGAGATCCTGGCTGACGCCGATGTTGAAGACGTCGTTCAAGCCCAGTGGGTTGTCGATGCCGAGCGACAGGTTGCCTTGCAACTTGCCGGTCGCGCGCGTGCCGGAGTTGTCGATTGAGGCAACGACGGTCCACGGCTTGCCGCGCTTCACGTCGAGCACGACGTCGCTTTCGCCGGGTACGTCGGCGGGGACGATTTGCATCGATACGTCCTGGCTCGATACGCGCTTCATTTGCTCGAGGCCTTGTTCGAGATCGCGCAGGTTCAGCAACTCACCATCGCCGGTTGGGAACGCGGTTTTCCAGGTGCCGCGCAGCTTGTCGTCGGCAAAGCGCACGTGACGGATTACGCCGGGGATCAGTGAGAGCTTGAGGGTGCCGGTCGATAGATCCTGTTCGGGCAGCAGTACGCGTGTCGTGACATAGCCGCGCGCCAATATCGCTTGAGACAGACCTTTGACAAGGATGTCGAGGCCCTGTTTCCCGACGCACTGGCCTGTGTAGTGCTCAAGCCATTCGCGCGCGAATGCGAAGCGATCGAGCGGCAATGCCGAGGCGCCTTGTGATTTCACGGAAGCTGGCAGCACATCGGGCACGTCGAGCGTGAAACGATCGATGCGGAAGCAAGGCGTTTCCGACGGCAGCGCTGGATACGCGGCGCTCGCCGTCACGCCCGAGCGCACTCCGGGCGCGGAGATTGCTCGTTCGCGCTCGCGCGCTTCTTCCTGCTGTCTG
>NZ_FXAN01000085.1 GCF_900176645.1 Burkholderia singularis | reverse complement strand
GGCCCCCTCCGCCCGACGCTCAGCGCCGCCCGCCTCTCGTGCGAGCCGTGGGGCACGCTGCCGGGCGGCGACCCGGTGCAGCGCTTCACGCTGCGCAACGCGCGCGGCACGAAGATCGCCATCAGCGATCTCGGCGCGACGATCGTATCGTGGCTCGCGCCCGACCGCGCGGGACGTCTGGCCGAAGTCGTGCTCGCGCACGATACGCCCGCCGATTACCTCGCGTCGCCCGCCTACCTGGGCGCGACCATCGGCCGCTGGGCGAACCGGATCGCGGGCGGGCGCTTCACGCTCGGCGGCATCGATTACACGCTCGATCGCAACGAGCGCGACAACCTGCTGCACGGCGGCGCAAGCGGCTTTCATCGAGCGCTCTGGAACGCGCGCGACGAAAACGGCGCGCTCGTGCTGCGGCTCGATTCCCCGGAAGGCGACGCGGGTTTTCCGGGCAACGTGAGCGTGCAGGTGCGCTACTCGCTCGACGAAGACGATACGCTGACGATCGAATACGAAGGCATCACCGACGCGCCCACGCCGCTCAACCTGACCAACCACGCGTACTTCAACCTGACCGGCCAGCCTGCGGCCGACGTGCGCGGCCATATGCTGACGATCGACGCCGACGCGTTCCTCGAAGTCGACGACGCGTTGATCCCGCTGCGCGAAGCCGACGTGAGCGGCACCGCGTTCGACTTCCGGCACGGCGCGCCGCTCGGCGCCCGGCTCGACTGGCCGCACGCGCAACTCGCGCGCGCGGGCGGTTTCGATCACTGCTACGTGCTGCGCGACGGCGACGCGCGCCGGTTGCGGCGCGTCGCACGCGTCTACGATCCGGGCAGCGGCCGGGAGCTGAGCGTCTCGACCGATCAGCGCGGGCTGCAATGCTATACGGGCAATCATCTGGAAGGGCTGCGCGTGCGAAACGGCGCGCGATGCGTGCGGCACGCGGCGCTGTGCCTCGAGGCCGGCGCGTTTCCGAATCAGATCAACATGCGCAATCGATGTGACGAAGTCGTGCTGATGCCCGGCGCGACATACCGGCAAGTCACGCAGTATCGGATCAGCCCGGCGGCCTGACGGGCGCGCCGCCGCGCGCCGATCAGCGCACGCGCACCGGTGCCCGCCGCGCGGGTGCTGCACCGCCGCCCGCGCGCCGGCCGAGCCGCGACGCGGCAACCACGATCGCCGCCAGCACCGCGGTCGCCGTCACCTCCATCCGGTGGTCCTCACGCAGCAGCATCGTCACGAGCACACCGCAGATGAACAAGATCACCGCCCACGTCAGCCACGGAAAGCACCACATCCGCAGCGGCGGACGAACGCCGTTCGCATCGAGCACCGCACGCATCCGCAATTGCGACACCGCGATCACCAGATAAACGAGCAGCGCGATCGCGCCTGACGTCGCGAGCAGAAAGCTGAACACCTGCTCGGGCATCGCGTAGTTCGCAATCACCGTCAGAAAGCCGAATGCGGTCGACGCGAGCACGGCCGCGCGCGGCGTGCCCGTCGTATCGGTGCGGCTCAGCGACGCGGGCGCGTCGCCGCGCGTGGACAGCGAAAAGATCATCCGCGACGCGGTATAGAGCGCCGAATTCAGGCAACTTGCCACCGACACCAGCACGATCACGTCGATGATCCCCTTCGCGTGCGGCACGCCGATCAGCTCCATCGCGCGCTGATACGAGCCGTGCGCGGGCAACAGTGGGTCGTTCCACGGCACGAGCGCCGCGACGACGAAAATCGAGCCCAGATAAAAGAGCGAGATCCGCCAGATCACCGAGTTCGTCGCACGGACGATCTGGCGCTCGGGGTGCTCGGATTCGGCCGCGGCGATCGTGACGATCTCCGTGCCGAGGAACGAGAACATCGTCGTCAGCATCGCGGCGAGCACCGTGCCGATTCCGTTCGGCATGAAGCCGCCCGCGTTGAAGAGCCGCGCCGCGCCGGACACGTTCGAGCCCGGCAGCACGCCGACGATCGCCGCGCCGCCGATCACGAGGAACACGACGATCGCCACCACCTTGATGAGCGCGAACCAGAATTCGAATTCGCCGTAGTGCTTGACCGAAAACAGATTGGTCAGCGTGAGCACCGACGTGATGCCGAGCGCGAACACCCACGTCGCGACGCCGGGGAACCACGCATTGAGGATCGTCGCGGCGGCCGTCGCCTCGATCGGAATCACCAGCACCCAGAACCACCAGTAGAGCCAGCCGATCGTGAAGCCCGCCCAATGGCCGATCGCGCGGTCTGCGTAGGTCGAGAACGAGCCGCTGTCGGGCTGCGCGACCGCCATTTCGCCAAGCATGCGCATCACGAGCACGACGAGCAGCCCCGCGATCGCATACGCGATCAGCGCAGCGGGCCCGGCCTCCGCGATCGCATGGCCGGAGCCGACGAACAGCCCCGCGCCGATCACGCCCGCGATCGACAACATCGTCACGTGGCGCTGCTTCAAGCCGGTGCCGAGGCCCGTGCCGCTATTTGCTTTCATGTCTCCTCCAAAAACGGATGCTTTGGGCGCCGATACCGGCACGCCTATGCGTTCGGCTGCCTATCGGGGTAGCGCGGTGCAGTTTACGCAGCCAGTGGTCCGATCAATTAGAGCCAATCGAGTTTTTTTAATAGAGCCATTTCGGCAGCCGCCGCGCCCGTGCGTTGGCCGGCGGCACCGGTCCGCGCCAAGGCGAACGTCCGAAATCGGCACGCCGGCGCGCCCGCGCGGCAGCGCCGGTTATGATCCGCTGCGGCCGGCGCGCCGCGCCAGCCTGGATACAACCAACCAAGCATTCGACTCATCATCGAACGAGAGAGACCATGTCCAATCGACCATCCGTCACCCGCGCGTGGCGCGCCGTCGCGCCGCACGTGCTCGCGCTCAGCTTCGTCGCGGCGACATTGCCGCTTGGCGCACCCGGCGCGCATGCGTATTCGTCGTCAACCTCCCGCCATGCCGACGAAAGCGAACTCGACAATCACCGCAGCTACCGCAATCGCGACGGCGACACCATCCACGCGCCCGCGCATTCGAAATCGAACCGTATCCCCGAAGGGGCAACGGCCCGCTGCCGGGACGGCGCGTACAGTTTCAGCCGCCACCGACGCGGCACATGCTCGGGGCACGGCGGCGTCGACGCGTGGCTTTGATGCCGCGGCAGCTAGCGCCAGCGCGGCCTGCCTGAGTTCGTCGTCAGTCATTGCGCCAGCCGATCCGCGCGCCGATTGCGTCGCGATATGCGAATGCGAAACACGCTAACGCGCGCCACCGCGCTTTTCAAGTTCCCCGCCGCGCGTCGCAACCGCCTCGCGCCGCCCCGCTTGCGCCGCCGGCCGACGCAGTACAATGACGGTTCGCGCCGCTTTCGCGCGGCAAGCCGCCCGCCATCGCCGCGCCGGCCTGCGACCAGACCAGCCGAATCGCGCGCCACGTCACCGCGCCCCGCGTGCCGGACCTACGCGGCGCCCATTTTGACTCTCTCACTGACACACATGGCCCAATACGTTTTCACGATGAACCGGGTCGGCAAAATCGTGCCGCCCAAGCGCCAGATCCTGAAAGACATTTCGCTGTCGTTCTTCCCCGGCGCGAAGATCGGCGTGCTCGGGCTGAACGGCTCGGGCAAATCGACGCTGATCCGCATCATGGCGGGCGTCGACAAGGACATCGAAGGCGAAGCAACGCCGATGCCGAACCTGAACATCGGCTATCTGCCGCAGGAGCCGCAACTCGATGCGCAGAAAACGGTGCGCGAAGCCGTCGAGGAAGGTCTCGGCGATATTTTCCAGGCGCAAAAGAAGCTCGATGAAATCTACGCCGCCTATGCGGAGCCGGACGCCGATTTCGACGCGCTCGCCGCCGAGCAGGCGAAGTACGAGGCCATCCTTGCCGCGAGCGACGGCGGCAGCCCCGAGCAGCAGCTCGAAGTCGCGGCCGACGCGCTGCGCCTGCCGCCATGGGATGCGAAGATCGAGCATCTGTCGGGCGGCGAGAAACGCCGCGTCGCGCTATGCAAGCTGCTGCTCGAAAAGCCCGACATGCTGCTGCTCGACGAGCCGACCAACCACCTCGACGCCGAATCGGTCGACTGGCTCGAACAGTTCCTCGTGCGCTTCCCCGGCACGGTCGTCGCGGTCACGCACGATCGCTACTTCCTCGACAACGCAGCCGAGTGGATTCTCGAACTCGACCGCGGCCACGGCATTCCGTGGAAAGGCAACTACAGCAGCTGGCTCGACCAGAAGGAAGCGCGCCTGAAACAGGAGGAGGCCGCCGAATCCGCACGCCAGAAGGCGATCAAGAAGGAACTGGAGTGGGTGCGCCAGAACCCGAAGGGCCGCCAGGCGAAGTCGAAGGCGCGTATCGCGCGCTTCGAGGAACTGAGCAGCCAGGAATACCAGAAGCGCAACGAGACGCAGGAAATCTTCATTCCGGTCGGCGAGCGCCTCGGCAATGAAGTGATCGAGTTCAAGAACGTCAGCAAGTCTTATGGCGAGCGCCTGCTGATCGACAATCTGAGCTTCAAGATTCCGGCCGGCGCGATCGTCGGCATCATCGGCCCGAACGGCGCCGGCAAATCGACGCTGTTCCGGATGATCACCGGCAACGAGCAGCCGGATTCGGGCGAGATCGTGATGGGCCCGACCGTGAAGCTCGCTTACGTCGATCAGAGCCGCGACGCGCTCGACGGCTCGAAAACCGTGTTCGACGAAATCTCGGGCGGCGCGGACGTGCTGACGGTCGGCAAGTACGAAACGCCGTCGCGCGCGTACATCGGCCGCTTCAATTTCAAGGGCGGCGATCAGCAGAAAATCGTCGGCAACCTGTCGGGCGGCGAACGCGGCCGGCTGCATCTGGCGAAAACGCTGATCGCGGGCGGCAACGTGCTGCTGCTCGACGAACCGTCGAACGACCTCGACGTCGAGACGCTGCGCGCGCTCGAAGACGCGCTGCTCGAATTCGCCGGCTCGGTGATGGTGATCTCGCACGACCGCTGGTTCCTCGACCGGATCGCCACGCACATCCTCGCGTTCGAAGGAGACTCGCAGGTTGTCTTCTTCGACGGCAACTACCAGGAATACGAAGCGGATAAACGCGCGCGTCTGGGCGAAGAAGCGGCGAAGCCGAAACGGATCCGCTACAAGCCGATCAGCCGGTAAAACGGCGTCCGCACGCGGCGCCCGAGGTCCGGCGCTCGGCGTGGAACGTCGAACCTTCGGCGCTCCGCGTTCGATGTTCAGCGCTCGCGCGGCTGCGCCGCCGATCGGCGCAGTCGGCCGCCGGGCTCGCCAAGGCCGTCGCGCGCAGCGCGGGCCACGCCGGCGGCATACGCGTTATCTGCGACATATCGCGGCGCAAAGCATGCGATGGGCGGCACAAAAAAAGCGGGCAACCGGAATTGCCCGCTTTTTTCATGGCCATCGCCGCCGCGCCGTCAATCGAACACGCCCAACTCGCGCAGCCGCGCCTCGGTCGCCTTCGCGCTCGTATGGTGGATGCCATGCCAGCCGAGCGCCGTCGCGGCCGCAGCGTTCTTTGCGTTGTCGTCGATGAACACGATTTCATCCGCGGCGATGCCGGGCAAATGCGGCTCGATCCGCGCGTGCATTTCCCGATAGATCGCCGGATCGGGCTTCACGAGCTTCACCCGCCCCGACACGACGATCTCCTTGAAGCGGCGCAATACCGCAAAACGCTCCCATGCATATGGAAACGTCTGCGCCGACCAGTTGGTGAGCCCGAACAGCGGCACGCGATGCGCGTCGAGCTGCTCGACGAGCGCCGCGCCGCCGTCGAGCACCCCGCCGATCATTTCGTGCCAGCGTGCGTAGAACGCGCGGATCATCGCCTCGTGCTCGGGAAACTGCGCGATGCGCTCGGCCGTGCCTTCGTCGATCGTCTGCCCGCCGTCCTGCTTGATCACCCAATCCATCGGGCAAACGTGCGTGAGAAACCAGCGGCGCTCGGCGTCGTCGGGAATCAGCTTGCGGTACAGATACTCCGGATTCCAATCGATCAACACGCCGCCGAAATCGAATACCACTGCCCTGACGCTCATGCGAACTCCATCGCGAGCACGTCGTCGAGCGGACGCGGCACGACGCCGTTGCCCGAGTACGTGCAGTTTTTCCAGGTGAGATTGTGATGCGTGATAATTTGCGCGGCGCTCAGATGCGGCCAGTCGCACGTCGTGTGCAGATCGGCGACGACCGTGGTCCGATAGCCGATCAGTGCGGCCCGGCGGGCGGTCGCATCGACGCAGAACTGTGTCGCGTAGCCGCACAGGATCACGTGCGAGATGCCATGGCGATCGAGCCCGGCCGCCAGCGGCGTGTCCTGGAATGCGTCGCTCACGCGCTTGCGGATCGACCAGTCGGCGGGCGCGCGCACGAGATCCGCATGCAGTTCCCAGCCCGGCGTGCCGGGCGCGATGTCGTCGCCGTCATCCGGCTCGCCGTCATGCTGAACGAAACACACCGGCGCATGCGCCGCGCGCGCGGCGGCCGTCAGCCGGTTGATGCCGGCGACGATTTCGCCAAGCGCGTGCGCCGGCCGCGCCCCTTGCAGCAAACCGCGCTGCATGTCGATCACCAGGACTGCCGCGCCCTTCATCTATTGCTCTCGCCGTTGAACCCGCCGTTATGGAAAAGCGCGGCCCCGGCATGCGCCGGCAAGCCCAGCGCCGCCACGCCGCGCGCCGCCGCTCAGATCGGCTGCGTGCGCGCGTCGAGCCAGGCCTTCGCATCGCCCGACACATGCGGCGCGATCCGCTCGCGCACCGTTGCGTGATACGCGTTGAGCCACGCGCGCTCGTCGTCCGTCATCAACGCCGGCAGCACGCAGCGCGTGTCGATCGGGCACAGCGTCAGCGTCTCGAATTCGAGAAAATCGCCGAATTCGGTTTGCCCGGCCGCGCGGTTGACGACCAGATTCTCGATGCGCACGCCCCACTGGCCGGGCCGGTACACGCCCGGCTCGATCGACGTGATCATCCCCTCTTCCATCGCCGTGTAGGGCTCCGCGCTCGCATAATGCGAAATCACCTGCGGCCCTTCGTGGACGTTCAGGAAATAGCCGACGCCATGCCCGGTGCCGTGCCCGTAATCGAGCCCGGCCGCCCACATCGGCGCGCGCGCGATCGCGTCGAGCATCGGCGAGCGGATGCCGCGCGGAAAGCGCGCGCGCGACAGCGCCATCATCGCCTTCAACACGATCGTGAAATCGCGCCGATGAGCGTCGCCGATCGCGCCGACGGGCACGACCCGCGTGACGTCGGTCGTGCCGCTCAGATACTGGCCGCCCGAATCGATCAGCAACAGGCCGTCGCCGTTGATTGTCGCGTGCGCGCCGCGCGTGGCCCGATAATGCGGCATCGCGCCGTTGCCGTTGAAGCCCGCGATCGTCGCGAAGCTCGGCGACACGTAGCCGGGCCGCCGCGCGCGCGCGGCCGTCAGCCGCTCGTCGATCGTCAGCTCGGTAATCGTCTCGCGGCCGAGCGCGCCTTCGAACCACGCGAAGAATTCCGCAAGCGCCGCGCCGTCCTGCACCATCGTCGCGCGCACGTGTTCGATTTCGGCCGGCGTCTTGCGCGATTTCGCGAACGTCGACGGATTCACCGCCTCGATCACCCGCACTTCGCTCGGCACAGCCTGCAACAGACCATGCGTGACGCGGCGCGGATCGATCAGGAGCGCCGAGCCGGCCGGCAGCGCCGCGAGCGCGGCGGCCGCGGCGGCATACGGCTGCACGTCGACGCCGTCTTGCGCGAGCGACGCCGCAAGCTCCGCGGACACCTTGCCGTCGGCGACGAAGAGCGTCGCGCGCTCGAGGCCGACGAGCGCATGCGCGACGAACACCGGGTTGTAGTTGACATCGGTGCCGCGCAGATTGAAGAGCCAAGCGAGATCGTCGAGCGCCGACACGAAATGCCACTGCGCGCGCTGCTCGTGCATCGCGCGGCGCACCTGCGCGAGCTTGCCCGCACGCGACGCATCCGCGTGCGGCGCGGCGTGCTCGAAAACCGCCGCGACAGGCAGCGACGGACGCCGCGGCCAGATCGTGTCGATCAGATCGACGTCGGCGCGCAGCGCGATGCCGCGCGGCGTCAGCGCCGCGTCGAGCGCGCGCGCGGCCGCCACGCCGAGCACGGCCCCGTCGACACCGACCGTGCCGCCCGCTTCGACATGCGTCGCGAGCCATTCGACATACGGCTGGGTCTGCTGACCGCCCGTCATTTTCATCAACTGCACGCCGCTGCCCGCGAGCTGCGCATCGGCCTGCACCCAATAACGGCTATCGACCCACAGGCCAGCGAAATCGGCGGTCACGACGAGCGTGCCGACCGAGCCGGTGAAGCCGGACAGCCATTGGCGCGCCTGCCAGCGCTCGGGCAGATATTCGGACAGATGGGGATCGGCGGACGGCACCAGATAGGCGGCCAGATTCTCGCGCGCCATCGCGTCGCGCAATGCGGCAAGGCGCGCCGGCACGGTCGACGAGTTGGGGACTCGGGCATTCATGATTTTTTTCACCTGCAAACATTCAGCGGCGGGCCGACAAGCCCACCGTCAAAGTAACGGCAACGAACGCGACGACGGCGCAAACGGGCCATTCGAGCGTCCCGCCGTCATAAAAGAATCCGGCGACATTGCCCACCATGCGCGCGGCGGCCGCACCGAGCACGCCGGCCGCGACGGCCGCCCACAGCGGCGCACAGCTCAGGCGGCGCAGCGGATGCAACGCCCAGCCAAGCAAGCCGACGGCGCAACCCAGCACCACGACTCCAAACCAGTTCATCCAATGCCTCTTTTTTGCGACCGGGATCGTTCCGTCGGCACTGAACAATGTTTCCGTTTCGCGACTGACATTTTCGCACTGTTTTGGGGCTGCTTCTCACCCTATCAAAAAAAGCGCGTCATGACGTCGCAACGGCCCCAAGTTGCGGCACGCACCGCCCGGCCCTGCGTGCGCCGCGCCGCCTAATACCGCTGGCGCGGCACGCGCCGACGATCGCTCGTCGTCAAAACGCTATAATATGGGCCTAAACGATAGCCCCTTGCCATGCAGCTCCTCACGATCGGAATCAACCACCACACTGCGCCTGTCGCCCTGCGCGAACGCGTGGCGTTTCCGCTCGAGCAGCTCAAGCCGGCGCTCGCGACGTTCAAGAGCGTCTTTCCGAGCCGTCAGGCACCGCATGGGCCGGAGGCCGCGATCCTGTCGACCTGCAATCGCACCGAGCTGTACTGCGCAACCGACGAGCGCACGGCGCGCGACGCCGCGATCCGCTGGCTGTCCGACTATCACCGCATTGCCGCCGACGAACTCGCGCCGCACGTCTACGCGCTGCCGCAATCCGAAGCGGTGCGTCACGCCTTTCGCGTCGCGTCGGGGCTCGATTCGATGGTGCTCGGCGAAACGCAGATCCTTGGCCAGATGAAGGACGCCGTGCGCACCGCGTCCGAAGCCGGCGCGCTCGGCACCTATCTGAACCAGCTCTTTCAGCGCACGTTCGCCGTCGCGAAGGAAGTGCGCGGCACGACCGAGATCGGCGCGCAATCGGTTTCGATGGCCGCCGCCGCGGTGCGGCTCGCGCAGCGGATCTTCGAAAAAGTGTCGAATCAGCGCGTGCTGTTCATCGGCGCGGGCGAAATGATCGAGCTGTGCGCGACCCACTTCGCCGCGCAGAGCCCGCGCGAACTCGTCGTCGCGAACCGCACGGCGCAGCGCGGCGCGAAGCTCGCCGAGCGCTTCAGCGGCCGCTCGATACCGCTGGCCGAGCTGCCCGCGCGGATGCACGAATTCGACATCATCGTGTCGTGCACCGCATCGACGCTGCCGATCATCGGCCTGGGCGCCGTCGAGCGCGCGGTGAAGGCGCGCCGCCACCGGCCGATCTTCATGGTCGACCTCGCGGTGCCGCGCGACATCGAGCCGGAAGTCGGCAAGCTGAAGGACGTGTTCCTCTATACGGTCGACGATCTCGGCGCGATCGTCCGCGAAGGCAATGCGTCGCGGCAAGCGGCCGTCGCGCAGGCCGAGGCGATCATCGAGACCCGCGTGCAAAACTTCATGCAATGGCTCGACGCGCGCAGCATCGTGCCCGTGATTCGTCACATGCACACCCAGGCCGACGCGTTGCGCCGCGCCGAAGTCGAAAAAGCGCAAAAGATGCTCGCGCGCGGCGACGATCCGGCCGCCGTGCTCGATGCGCTGTCGCAGGCGCTGACCAACAAGCTGATTCACGGCCCGACGAGCGCGCTCAATCGCGCGAACGGCGCCGAGCGCGATTCGCTGATCGACCTGATGCGCGGCTTCTACCAGCACGCGCCGCGTTCGACGGATACGTCGGGCCGTTAGCGGCGCCGAACCCGTCGCGCTTTCTTCCCTTTTTCGAATTCCTCTCCGGGAGCCCCGCTCCGCACCATGAAGACGAGCATGCAAAGCAAGCTCGACCAGCTTACAACCCGGCTGGCCGAATTGAACGATCTGCTAAGCCGCGAAAACGTCACCGCAGATCTCGACCAGTACCGGAAACTGACGCGCGAGCACGCCGAGATCGGCCCCGTCGTCGATCACTATGCGCGGTGGCGCACGGCCCGCGCCGACGAACAGGCCGCGCAGGAACTGCTCGGCGATGCGGCGATGCGCGATTTCGCCGAAGACGAGCTGCGCGGCGCGCGTGAGCGGATGAGCCGCCTCGAGGCCGAACTGCAAACGATGCTGCTGCCGAAAGACCCGAACGACGAGCGCAACATCTTCGTCGAAATCCGCGCGGGCACGGGCGGCGACGAATCGGCGCTGTTCGCGGGCGATCTGCTGCGCATGTATCTGCGCTACGCGGAGCGGCAGCGCTGGCAGGTCGAGATGATGTCGGAAAGCGCATCGGATCTCGGCGGCTACAAGGAAGTGATCGTGCGCATCGCGGGCTACGGCGCGTACTCGCGGCTGAAGTTCGAATCGGGCGGCCACCGCGTGCAACGCGTACCGGCAACCGAAACGCAGGGCCGCATCCACACATCCGCATGCACGGTCGCCGTGATGCCCGAGGCCGACGAGATCGGCGAAGTGGAGATCAACCCGGCCGATCTGCGCATCGACACGTTCCGCGCATCCGGCGCGGGCGGCCAGCACATCAACAAGACCGATTCGGCGGTGCGCGTCACGCATATTCCGACGGGCATCGTCGTCGAATGCCAGGACGACCGCTCGCAGCACAAGAACAAGGATCGCGCACTGAAGGTGCTCGCCGCGCGGATCAAGGACAAGCAGTACCACGAGCAGCACGCCAAGGAGGCGGCGACGCGCAAGAGCCTGATCGGCTCGGGCGACCGCTCCGAGCGCATCCGCACGTACAACTTTCCGCAGGGCCGGATGACCGATCACCGGATCAACCTGACGCTGTACAAGCTCGAGCAGATCATGGACGGCGATCTCGACGAATTGATCGCCGCACTTGTGAGCGAACATCAGGCCGAACTGCTCGCATCGCTCGGCGACGCGGAATGAGCGCCCGCGCCCTGCCATGAAGCCCGCGCCCGCCACCGTCGCCGAACTGCTGCGCGCGTCACCGCTCGACGCGCTCGATGCGCGCGTCCTGCTCGCGCACGCGCTCGGCTGGAGCCGAACGCAACTCATCACACGCGCCGACGCGCCGCTCGACGCGCACGCGCTCGCGCGCTATCGCGCGCTCGAGGCGCGCCGCGCAGCGGGCGAGCCGGTCGCGCAGCTCACCGGCACGCGCGAATTCTTCGGGCGCACGTTCGAGATCACACCCGACGTGCTGATCCCGCGGCCCGAAACGGAATTGCTCGTCGAAACCGCGCTCGACGCGCTCGACGGCATCGCGCAGCCCTGCGTGCTCGATCTGGGCACGGGCAGCGGCGCGATCGCGGTATCGATCGCGGCCGAACGGCCCGACGCGCGCATCTGGGCGCTCGAACGCTCGCCCGCCGCGCTCGGCATTGCGCGCCGCAACGCCGCGCGCCTCCTCGATCCGGCCCGGCCGGGCGGCCCGCTGCGATGCGTCGAAAGCGATTGGTACGCGGCGCTCGATCCCGCGCTGCGCTTTCACGTGATCGTCAGCAATCCGCCGTATATCGCGCGGCACGACCCGCACCTCGCGCAGGGCGATCTGCGCTTCGAGCCGCGCGGCGCGTTGACCGACGAGGCCGACGGCCTCGCCGCGATCCGCGCGATTGCCGCCGGTGCACCGGCGCGGCTCGCGCCGGGCGGCACGCTGTGGATCGAGCACGGCTACGATCAGGCCGCAGCGGTGCGCGCGATCCTCGACGCTGCGGGTTTTCGCGGCGTCACATCGCTCACCGATCTTGCGTCGATCGAGCGTGCCACGGGCGGCCGGATGGCCGGCTGAACGCCGCCGGCCACCTCGGTCCGCGCCGGCCGTCCCCCATGAAATCCAGTATCATTTCTCCTTCACGCCCAGCTACAGCAAGGTCAGCCATGGATACCCAACAACGCATCAAGCAAATCGTCGACGAAAACCCGGTCGTGCTCTTCATGAAAGGCACCGCGCAATTTCCGATGTGCGGCTTTTCGGGCCGCGCCGTGCAGGTGCTGAAGGCGTGCGGCGTCGATCAGTTCAAGACCGTCAACGTGCTCGAGGACGAAGAGATCCGCCAGGGCATCAAGGAATTCTCGAACTGGCCGACGATTCCCCAGCTCTACGTGAAGGGCGAATTCGTCGGCGGCTCGGACATCATGATGGAGATGTACCAGTCGGGCGAATTGCAGCAGCTCTTCGCCGCCGCGTAAGCGCGCCGGCCCTTTCTCCGCGTCTTTGTCGATGGAATCCCGCCCGGCGGCGCCGCCGCGGCGCTTGATCGTCGCGATCACCGGCGCCTCCGGTGCGATCTACGGCGTGCGCGCGCTCGACAAGCTGCGTGCGTCGGGCGGCGTCGAGACGCATCTGTTGATCTCGCACGCCGGCTGGCTCAATCTCCAGCACGAATTGCAACTCACGAAGGACGATATGCAGGCGCGCGCCGATGTCGTCCATTCGGTGCGCGACGTCGGCGCGAGCATCGCGTCGGGCGCGTTTGCGACCGACGGCATGATCGTCGCGCCATGCTCGATGAAAACGCTCGCGAGCATCGCGCACGGCCTGTCCGACAACCTCATCGCCCGCGCCGCCGACGTGACGCTCAAAGAGCGCCGCCGGCTCGTGCTGCTCGTGCGCGAAACGCCGTTCAATCTCGCGCACCTGCGCAACATGACGGCCGTCACCGAGATGGGCGGCGTCATTTTCCCGCCGCTGCCCGCGTTTTACGCCATGCCCAAGACGATCGACGAGATGGTCGATCACACGGTTTCGCGCGTGCTCGACATGTTCGCGCTCGGCACGCCGCACACCACGCCGTGGCCAGGGCTGCGCGAATTGAACTGACACGGCGCGCCGCCGCGATCGCCGCTTTGCCGCGGCCTCGACCGCCGATCGCGCTGTCCCCTATTTCCGGCTTGCCGACCAAGACTGCTTGCCGCTTGCCGCATCAATTAAATTCAAATACGACACAATAAAATCTACTTTTCGTATTTATCAATGAAATGAGCATTCTTATAGTCTGAACTCTATCGATATCAAGCGCGAAGCCCGATCATCATGAACCGTCTACCGTCGCTTTATCTGTCACACGGCGCGCCAACGCTGCCGATCGATCCGGCACTGCCGTCCGGCGCGTTTGCCGAACTGGGCGCGGCCCTGCCTCGGCCCCGCGCGGTGCTGATGCTGTCCGCGCACTGGCTGACGCAGCAACCGGTCGTCAGCACCGCGCAGCGCCCCGACACGATCCACGATTTTCACGGCTTTCCGCGCGCGCTGTACGAAATCCGCTACCCCGCGCCCGGTGCGCCAGACATCGCGGCCCGCGCGGCCGCGCTGCTCGCCGAGGCGGGAATCGAAACGGCGGCGCTGCCGCACGGGCTCGATCACGGCGCATGGGTGCCGATGCTGCTGATGTTTCCGCACGCCGACGTCCCGGTCGCGCAGCTTTCGATCCAGCCGCGCGCCGACGCCGCGCACCACTTCCGCGTCGGCCGGGCGCTGCGGCCGCTGCGCGATGAAGGCGTGATGGTAATCGGTTCGGGGCAGATCACGCACAACCTGCGCGCGGCCGACTTCTCGGCGGCGCCCGGCGAAGCCGACCCGCGCGTTGCCGAATTCACCGATTGGTTCGACGCAAAGCTCGCCGCGCGCGACATCGACGCGCTCGTCGACTACCGCCGCCAGGCGCCGCACGCGCTGCTGATGCATCCGACCGACGAGCACCTGCTGCCGGTGTTCTCGGCGCTCGGCGCGGCCGACGACGATTACCGGCTGCGCATTCAGCCGCTCGGCACCTACCAGCGCGTGCTCGCGATGACGAATTACGTGTTCGATCCGGCAACGGCCTGATACCACCGGCCTGATACGCGCGGGCGAGCCGCGCGAGCGCTACCAAACGGCACTGCAAAAAACAAAGCCCGCCCGGTACGACCCGGGCGGGCTTTGTTCATATTGCGCGGGCCGCCGGCGGCGGGCCCGCGCCGATTACGCGCCGATCCCTTCGAGAATCTCGTCGTGCGACTCACGCTCGTCGAGATACGGGGTGCGATAACCGGCATGCACGCCCCAGAAATAAAATCCGAGCGACACCACCGCCACCACCACCATATCCCAGCCATACGGCAGCACATCGCGGCCGCCGAACTCCTTGCTGCCGATCAGCGACAGCACGGCCATCGCGGGCAGATACGCGACGAGCCACCACGCCGCCTTCAGATCGGTGCCCCAGCCGCTCCAGCCGGCCTTGCCCTGATAGTAGAAGTACACCGGCAGCGCCACGACCATCAGCAGAATGATCTGCCCCGTCAGCGGCCACTTCGCCCAGTACAGGATCAGCGACGCGCACACGAACGCGAACGGCGCGATCAAGCCCATGCCGGGAATCGACAGCGGTCGTTCGAGGTCGGTTGCCGCGCGGCGCAGCGCCATCAGGCAGATCGGGCCTGTCAGGTATGAGATCACGGTCGCCACCGAGATCACCGCCGCAAGCGAGCTCCAACCGCGGAAGAAGAACAGGAAGATGAACGACACGAGCAGGTTGAACCACATCGCGTTGCGCGGCACACCGTACAGCGGATGCACGCTGCCGAACATTTTCGGCATCGTGTTGTTGCGCTCCATCGCGTAGATCATCCGCGTCGTCGTTGCCATATAGGTCGTGCCGGTGCCGCTCGGGCTCACGAACGCGTCGATGTACAGCAGGATCGCCAGCCAGTTCAGGTTCAGCGCGAGCGCGAGTTCCGCGAACGGCGACGCGAAATTGAAGTGCTTCCAGCCCTTGGCCACCTCGAGCGGATCGACCGCGCCGATATACGCGACCTGCAGCAACACGTAAATCACGAGCGCGATCAGGATCGACGAAACCACCGCGAACGGCACGCTGCGCGACGGATTGCGCGCTTCGCCCGCCAGGTTGACGGGGCTCTGGAAGCCGTTGAACGCGAACACGATGCCGCTCGTCGCCACCGCGGTCAGCACGGCCGACCAGCCATACGGCGCGAAGCTTTCGCTCGTGGTCATGCCCAGATTCTCGCTGTGGAAGCTCGTGAGCAGCAGGCCGAGAATCGTGAGGCCGGGAATCAGGAACTTGAAGATCGTGATCGCCGAATTCGCACGCGCGAAGAGCTTCACGCCCCAGTAGTTGAGCATGAAATAGACGACCACGAGCACGGCCGATAGCAACAATCCGGGTGTCGTCAGCTCGCCGTTGACGAACAGGCTGTGCGCCCATTCGTATGGCCAAGTGCTCATATATTGGATCGACGCCTCCGCCTCGATCGGAATCACCGAGACGATCGCAATCCAGTTCGCCCATGCGCTGATGAAACCGACGAGCGAGCCGTGCGAATAGCGCGCATAGCGCACCATGCCGCCCGATTCAGGGAACATCGCGCCGAGTTCCGCGTAGGTGAGTGCAATAGCCAGAATCACGACCGCGCCGATGATCCACGCGCAGATCGCCGCAGGTCCGGCGATCTTTGCCGCCTTCCAGGCGCCGAACAGCCACCCCGATCCGATGATCGAACCCAATCCGGTCAGCATCAAAGCGAACGGACCAATGTTCCGTTGAATAGAACTCTTCACAACCTCTCCTGTGTCTCACAAAAGCAGAGTCGGCATCACCGACGATCGGGCCGGATAACGCCGCACATGCATTCTTGAAAACGGGTCAGCCGATCAGGCGCAACCCGTCCGCGCGCGGCGCGTAGTTTAACGGTTGCACTGGAGATTGGCCGCAAAAATCGATCACCCCCTATAAAAAAACGATGACACTCGCAAGCTTTGTAAGTTAATTTAGGGCTACTTCTCAGCAATAACCCTGAGTTGTCGTCGATTCCGATTGACCTCGGCATCGAATAGTCGTATAAACGATGCGCAGGATTTCAAGCGGCGAGTGAATAGGTTCTTTCGTAGTTCGCCCATCAACGGTACTCCGGCTGGTCCCATTACCCCTTCCTTGATTTTCATGCGCTCCCCGGGCTTCGGCCCTGTCTCACATTTTTATTTAGGTTAGGAATACGTTATGGCAACCGGTACCGTCAAATGGTTTAACGACGCGAAGGGTTTTGGTTTCATTACGCCGGAAGGCGGCGGCGAGGATCTGTTCGCCCACTTCTCGGAAATCCGCGTCGACGGCTTCAAGACGCTGCAGGAAAACCAGAAGGTCGAGTTCGAAGTGAAGACCGGCCCGAAGGGCCTGCAAGCCGCGAACATCAAGCCGCTGTAAGCCGGCGCGAGATCTTCGCTGCACACGAAACCCCGCCTTGCGCGGGGTTTTTGATTGTTGGCGTGCGGTTTGCCGGCCGGCTGCACGCCTGCCGGCCGAGCCGAACGGGGCGAATGGACTGGCGTCTGGCCGCATCGAAGCCCTAACGGGCAAGCCCAGCCGGACTGAGCGCTGGTGGGCCGGATTAGGTCAGGCCGAACGAGCCGAGCCGAATCCGGATACCCGGCACGCCGCCGGCGGCAATGCGCCCGCGCCCCGGTTTGCAGCGCGCCATTGTTCAGCCAAATACGCGTTGCGCATGAATCCCGAGCCCCGTTGCAACGCTCGCCAGACGATCGCCGTGCACCGGCTGCGCATCCGGGAATGCCGCCGCGAGCGCGCCCGACAGAAACGCCAGCCCCGTGGAGCCGCCAGTGAAATACAGCGCGCCGACCTCGCGCGGCGCCACGCCCGCAAGCCGCACCGTCTCGCGCGCTGCATCGACGATGCGCGCGGTTTCGTCGCGGCTCGCATCGACGAGCTGCTCGGCGTCGAACGCGATCTGCAGGTCTTCGTCGACATCGTTCAAATCGATGGTCGTCTCGCCGCCCGTCGACACGCCGATCTTCGCCTCCTCCGCGCGCGCGGCAAGCGCATGGCCGAGCCGGTGCTCGACGACGCGCAACAGCCGCTCGAAGTGACGCACGTCTGTATACAGATGCTTCATCAGCTTGAGTTCGCCCACGCGCTTCGGCGTATAGACCGTATTGATCAGGTGCCAGGTCGCCAGATCGAAGTAAATGCGGTTCGGCAGCTCGCGGCCTTCCGGATCGAGCGCGCGGTAGCCGAACTCGGGCAGGATCGCCGACAGTTCGACGCGCCGGTCGTAATCGGTGCCCGCGACATGCACGCCGTGGTGCGCAAGCACGTCGTCCTTGCGCTCGAGCCGGCGCATGCGCTGCGGGCCGACGCGCACCAGCGAGAAATCCGACGTGCCGCCGCCGATATCCGCGACGAGCACGAGCCGCTCGGACTGCTGCCGCGATTCGTAGTCGAACGCGGCGGCAATCGGCTCGTATTGAAACTCGACGTCCGCGAACCCCACCGCCCGCGCGGCCGATTCGAGCTGCTGCTGCGCGAGGCGGTCGGCGCGCGGATCGTCGTCGACGAAGAACACCGGGCGGCCGAGCACGGCGCGGCCGATCTCGCTACCCGCGCAGGCTTGCGCCTTTTGCTTCAGATGCAACAGAAACAGTGCGATCACGTCCGTATAGGCGATCGCGGAGCCGTCGCCGAGATCGGTCGTGGTTTGGGCGAGCGGCGAGCCGAGGATGCTCTTCATTGAGCGCATCAAGCGGCCTTCGAAGCCGTCGATGTAAGACGCGAGCGCCGCGCGGCCGTAGTCGCGGACGCCTTCGTCGGTATTGAAGAAGATCGCGGTGGGCAGCGTCAATTGCTCGCCTTCGACGGGCACAAGCTGCATGCCGCCCGCGGTGCCGGCGCGCGGCAACGCGACGGCGGAATTGGACGTGCCAAAATCGATCGCGCAATAAGTCATCGGGCGGGCCGCCGACAGGCGGGGCAAAAAAGGGAGGACCGGCTTTTTATCACGAAACGGTCCTGCGTCACAATCGGGTGCCGGCCGGCGGGGAATTGGGCGGAAAACGGTTTTGGAACAGTTGGCCGGAACGCGCGACGGTGAATAAAAGGGGCCGATCAAGGCGGGACAGTGCGGCAGTCGGCGCGTCACAACCCCGATAGCCGGCGAATCGACGCCCCGAGCCATCAGTGACAAAGAACCGGCGCGATCCACCTGTTCGGTGGACAATCACGCGCCGGCGTGAACTGCGCCCGCCTCACCGACACTGCGGCTGACGAGCCCACCGGCCAAGCCGGGCGCCGTCTGGCCGCCCGGCCCACGCACAGCGGGCACGGCCCTCGTCACGGCGCACGCGGCCCGCCCGCCGCGCCCCGTCACGCCGCCGTCGAAAACGGTTTCTGCCACGCGTCGGCGTAGACGATCTCTCCAATCGCATGACGCGTGCGCGGCGCACGCTCGCGCTCACGCAGCACCGGGTCGAGCTTGTCGGCATCGCCGTAGTGGCCAAGCGAGATGATCGCGAGAATCTCGATATCGGCCGGAATCTCGAATGCGTCGCGAAATGCCTTCGTGTCGAAACCGCTCATCTGATGCGCGGCGAGGCCGAGCGCATGCGCCTGAAGCACGAGCGACAACGCCGCCGCGCCCGCATCGTAGGCAGCCGTGGGGTTGGGCTCGCCCTTCGTATTCAGCTTGCGGGCGGTTACCGCGATCAGCACGGGCACCGGCGCGGTCCAGCCCTGATTGAACGGCACCAGCGTCGCGAACGCGCGCTTGAACGCGGCTTCGTCCCGGCTGCGCTCGAACACGACGAAGCGCCACGGCTGCGCGTTGTAGCCCGACGGCGCCCAGCGCGCCGCCTCGAGCACCGCATGCAGATGCTCGGCGCTGACGGGCTCGTTTGAATACGCGCGCGGGCTCCAGCGGCCTGCGATCAATTCGTGGATCGAAACGGAAGTGGGAGCGGGTTTATCTGACATGCGTTTCCTCTCCAATAGAACAGGGCTCGATCGCCCGAAAAAGAAACGCCAGCATAACCGCTTGTCGTGTAACTTGCCGCATATTGCACGCGAAAGCAAATCGCCCGGCGCGCAAAGGAGCGAAGCGGGCGTCGGAGCCCGCGCCAGCCTTCGGCTTTGCGCCCCGTGCTCCCCCTCTTTGCCGTGTGCAGCCTGGCGCTCAGCCGCACAAAACCTTCGATGGTTCACATCCGGCGCCTTTAGTGCGGGCCGCGTGCCTCGCGAGCCGACCCAGGCTCTGCCGCTTGCCCATTACGGCGCTCGCACATTGCGCGCCCGTCAGGATCGCTGCCGCGGCTCGATCGGCGCAGCCGCCCTCGGGTCCGCCAAGCGAGCGCGCCCGATCCCGTCAAGCCGCGCTCGCCGACACTTCCACCCCGCGGCGGCGCGCCGATCCGCGGCCGATCCGTAGCACGATCAACGCGCCAGCGAGGCAAAGCCCGCCCGAGATCATCGACGCAACCGTGTACGTGCCGAGGCTCGCGCGCAGCATGCCCGCGCCCAACGCGGCAAATGCGGCGCCGAGCTGATGGCCGGCCACGATCCAGCCGAACACGACGGGCGCGGCATCCTTGCCGTATGCGTCGGTCGTCAGACGCACGGTGGGCGGCACCGTCGCGATCCAGTCGAGCCCGTAAAACATCGCGAAGAGCGGCAATCCAAAGAAATCGATGCCGAACGCGTGCGGCAGATAAATCAGCGACAAACCGCGCAGCCCGTAGTAGCAGAACAACAGCAGGCGGCTGTCATAGCGATCGGACAGCCAGCCGGACAGCGTCGTGCCGATCAAATCGAACACGCCCATCGTCGCGAGCAGCGACGCGCCCTGCACTTCGGTCATCCCGTAATCGCTGCACATCGCGATCAAATGCGTGCCGACATAGCCGTTCGTGCTCGCGCCGCAGATGAAGAAGCTGAAAAACAGCAGCCAGAAATCGCGCGTCTTCGCAGCCGATACGAGCGTGCCCAGCGCAACCGCAAGCGGGTTTTGCATGGCCGCGGCGCCGGTGCGGCCTGCGTCGGGCGGCTCGCCATAAGGACGCAGCCCGACGTCGGCCGGCCGCTCCGGCAGCAGCAGCGCGACCAGCGGCACCACGATCGCGATTGCCGCCGCAACCGTCAGCACGACCGGCCGCCAGCCATGCCGCTGCGCAATTGACGCGAGCAGCGGCAGGAAAACGAGTTGCCCCGTTGCTGAACTCGCGGTCAGCACGCCCATCACCAGGCCGCGGCGCGCGACGAACCAACGGTTGACGAACGTCGCCGCCAACGTCAGCGCCGCGATGCCCGTCGCACCGCCAACCATCACACCCCAGACCAGCACCATCTGCCACGTCGCCGTCATCATCGACGACAGCGCAACCCCCACGCCCATCACGCCGAGCGCGCCGAGGATCGTCGGCCGCACGCCGAAGCGCTGCATCGCGGCCGCCGCGAACGGCCCAGTGAGCCCGTAAAGCGCGATATTCACCGAGATGGCCAGCGAGATCGTCGCGCGGCTCCAGCCGAGTTCCCGTTCGAGCGGCACCATCAGCACGCTCGGCGACGCGCGCGTGCCCGCCGCCGCGAGCAGAACCAGAAATACCACCGCCGCCGCGAGCCAACCGTAATGGAAACGCCCGCGTATCCTGCCTGCCGCCCAATTCATGTCGAATCGCTCCTGGGGCCGACAGGCCGGCCTCGATGAGCCCGTCGGCAGTTGAGAGGAAAGATGCGCCGACTCTTGTTACCGACCGGTCACAAATTCGTTGCAATCCTAGTGACCGATCGGTAACATGTCAAGCGATCCATTTCGAAATCGGAATCACTGATGAGCACCATCGCCGCCAAGCCCTCAACAGCGCGCCGGCCCCGTCGCAGCGCTCAGGTTGCGGGAACTCTGGCGCAGCAGCATCTGCTGCGCGCAGCGCAAGAGCTGTTCTATCAGGAAGGGATTCGCGCAGTCGGCATCGAAGCAGTCGTCGAGCGTGCCGGCGTCAACAAGATGAGCCTGTACCGGCAGTTCGCGTCGAAGGACGAACTGGTGCTCGCCTATCTCGAGCAGATGGACGCGTGTTTTTTCGGACGCCTCGACGAAAGCATCGCCAAACATCCGGGCGATCCGAAAGCGCAACTCATTCAGTATTTCGACGATCTCGCGCAGCGCGCGCTCGAGCCCGGCTATCGCGGCTGCCCGTTCGTCAACGTCGCCGTCGAATTTCCGGAACTCGATCATCCGGCGCGCGTCGCGGTCGCCGACAACAAGACCCGGCTGATGGCACGACTCGTCGCACTCGCGCAAGCGGCGGGCGCGCGCGAACCCAAGGCGCTCGCCGACGCACTGGCGCTGCTGATCGAAGGAATCTACGCGGCGAGCCAGACCTATCAGCGGCAGGCAAACCCGATCGGCCACGCGCCGCGCATGGCGCGCCAGTTGATAGAGGCGGCCTGCGCATAGCAAACGGCACATGGCGCGCCCGCCGCGCCCCGCTACAATCGCGGCTTGACCGCTACGCCGCTTTGATCATGACCGACGCTGCCCGAACCGATGCCGACATTCTCGCGGCCACCCGCCATTGGCTGACGCGCGCGGTGATCGGACTCAATCTGTGCCCGTTCGCCAAAAGCGTTCATGTAAAACAGCAGATCCGTTATGCAGTCAGCCATGCGGCCTCGCTCGAAGCGGCGCTCGCCGATCTCGAAAGCGAGCTGCGGCTGCTCGAGGCGGTCGACCCGGACGAAATCGATACGACGCTCGTGATCTTTCCGGATACGTTCGACGATTTCGTCGACTACAACGATGCGCTCGGGTTCGCCGATCGCCTGCTGCGGCAACTGCGGCTCGATGGAACGCTGCAGATTGCGAGCTTCCATCCGCGCTACCAATTCGAAGGCACCGAGCCGGACGACATCGAGAACTATACGAACCGCTCGCCGTATCCGATCCTGCATCTGCTGCGCGAGGCAAGCATCGAACGGGCCGTCGACGCGTTTGCGGACGCGGCTGTCATCTACGAGCGCAATCAGGCGACGTTACGCCGCCTTGGCCATGCCGGCTGGCGCGAGTGGATCGCGCAACGCGACGGCGGCGAAGACCAGCAAGACCACGCCCACGGCGGCAGCGAAACGACATAATCCGAAGCAACGCCGCACGTGCGCCGAACGGCGCTGAGCCCATCGCACTGCGGCTCACGCATTCGCTGGTTGAGCGTCGGGGGCGAAGAAACGTGAGCGCAATTCCGCGAGGCCGAACATATCGAGGATTTCGTTCAAGCGCTCACTTGGCTTGCGGCGCGGCAAATCCTTGTATTGCGCGATGATCAGCTCGTTTTTCATCGAGTGCTCCCAGCCGACAAGCTCCGTCACGCTGACCTGATAGCCGTGCGCCTCGAGTTGCAGGCAGCGCAGTACGTTGGTGATCTGGCTGCCGAACTCGCGCGTATGCAGCGGATGCCGCCACACTTCGGTCAACGCATTCGCGAGCGATTTGCCCTTGTTCTTGCGCAGCACGCCGGCCACCTCCGCCTGACAACACGGCACAAGCACGATATGCCGGGCGCGCTTGGCAAGCGCGAAGCGAAGCGCGTCGTCGGTGGCGGTATCGCAAGCGTGCAGCGCGGTGACGACATCGATCGTTTGCGGCAATTGCGGCGACACGATCGAGTCGGCCACCGACAGATTCAAAAACGACATCCCACGAAAACCAAGCCGTGCGGCAAGCTCGATCGAACGCGCGACCAGCGGCTCGCGTGTCTCGATTCCATAGATATGCGAAGCATCGGCGGGCTTCGCCTTGAAGAACAGGTCATACAAAATAAAACCAAGATATGACTTTCCCGCGCCGTGATCGACGAGCGTCACGCCCCCCTTGTCGCACTCGACCTCGGCAAGCAGCGGCTCAATGAACTGAAACAGGTGGTACACCTGCTTCAGCTTGCGGCGGCTGTCCTGATTCATCTTGCCGTCGCGCGTCAGGATGTGCAGCTCCTTCAGCAGTTCGATCGATTGATCCGGACGGATTTCGTAAGTCTTGGTCGACATCGGGAAACGAACCGTCCGCTGCCCGGACGAGACGTCTCGAGCAGCGGCGCGGTATGAGTGCGTGGGTCAGGCGCACAGTTTACCGAAAACCGCGCGCGCCGCCCGGGCCGGCGCACGCGCGCATCAATTGCGTGCGACGAGACGCCAAAGCGACGTCGTCTCGGCGGCACGCGCGCGATGCAGCGGATCGCTCGGGTCCGACGCCTTCGGATGCACGGGTTTTGCGTCGTCGCGCCCCGCGACGCTCAGCCCCGCCGCGCCGATCCAGCCAAGCAGCTCGTCGCGCGTGCGCAAACCCAAATGCTCGGCAAAATCCGACAGGATCAACCACCCCTCGCCGCCCGGAGCCAGATGCGCGGCGAGCCCAGCAAGAAAGCCCTTCAGCATCCGGCTGTCAGGGTCGTAGACGGCGTATTCGAGCGGCGAGCTTGGCCGCGCAGGCACCCACGGCGGATTGCACACGATCAGCGCGGCCTGACGTTCGCGCGTACTCGAATGCGGCGCATCTGCTGCTGGAAACAAATCGGCTTTGACGATCTCGACCTGCGCCGCATAACCCAGGCGCGCGACATTCTCAGCCGCGCAGGCAAGCGCGCGCGGGTCCTGATCGGTCGCGACGACGCGCTGCACGCCGCGCGACGCGAGCACCGCCGCGATCACGCCGGTGCCCGTGCCGATATCGAACGCAAGCGCGTTCGACGGCAACGGCGCACGCGCGACGAGTTCGACATACTCGCCACGCACCGGCGAAAACACGCCGTAGTGCGGATGAATCCGCGCGCCGCCGAGCGCGGCGATCGGCACGCCCTTCTTGCGCCACTCGTGCGAGCCGACGATACCCAGCAGTTCGCGCAACGACGCGACCGAACGTGCGCCGTCCGGCGCGCCATACGCGTCTTCGCACGCCGCCCTCAGATCCGGCGCGCGCCGCAATGTCATCGAATAATCGGCCTCGAGCGGAATCAGCAGCATGCCGAGTATGCGGGCGCGTTGCGCTTGAGCGAGCCGATGCAGGTTGAACGCATCGATGCCGGTTGCCGCCTGCTTGCGCGGCTTGCGATCAATCCGGCGCGCAAGCGCCTGCAGCAGTTGCCGCGCATTCTGGAAATCGCCCTGCCAGACGAGCGCCGTGCCTTCGCATGCAAGCCGATAAGCGGCATCGGCGCTCGTGCGGTCGTCGGCGACGATGGCGCGGCGCGGCGGTTGCACACCCGCTTCGGAGCGCCAACGGTCGGCATGTTCGACGCCGTTCGCGTCGGTCCAATGAAATAGGGAAAAAGCAGTCACGGAGAATCGGCGAATATTGAATCGATAAGGGGACGATAAACGGCGCGATGCGCCATGCGGACGACACAGTATCGCGCTTTACCGCTCGGCCGGAAAAAAGCACACGTCACGCGGCAGGTATCGGAACCGGACGCCGGATTTTCCGTTGTCGAATGCGCGGTGCCACGCATTGCACGCCGTGCGTCAAAGTGCGAACGTCGTTCGCCGCCCCTTTCCTTCTGCAACCCGTTCCTGTCTCGCCATCGGCATCGGCCACGCCACACCGCACGCCGATTGCGCCGGCGCATCCCGATCATCGAGCACACGCCGGCAAACCGTGCGCCTTGACGATATGACGACGCGTCATGAACTTCCAGCGCCCGTGCCGCAAGCCCGCTCTATGGATGCAACCGCAGCGTGATATCCGCATTCGGCGTGGCCCCCACTTTCTCGAGCGCCGTCACGGCGGCCATATTGCCTTGCAGGATCGCCGTCTGCAGCACCGTGTGGCCGAGCGCGTCGACGTGGTCCGGATCGGCGCCGCGTGCGACGAGCTGGGGCAGCCAATCGAGGCGGCCGAACATCACAGCGAATGACAACGCGGTCTGCCCCGCATGGTTCGTCTGATCGATCGGGCAGCGCGTATCGATCAACTGCGCGGCGATCGCCTCCCGGCCCCTGAAAAGCGCGCCCATCAGCGCGGTGTTGCCGTAACGATCGCCGGCGCAAGGATTCGCACCGGCGCGCAGCAGATAATCGAGCGCGGCGGGCTGATCGCGGTAGGCGGCAAGAATCACTGCGGTATAGCCGTCATGCGTCGTCGCGTCAATCGGATAGCCCGCGTTGACGAGCGCCTGCAAAATGTCGACGCGGCCAAGACGCGCGGCGTCGAACCATTGCTCGTCGTAGCGGCGGGCATCGGCCGCCGAATCGTGCGAGACAGATACGGCAGGCGACGCAACCGGATTGGACGATGCGCATCCCGCGACGAGCACCGCCGCGAGCGCGGTGCACGCACAACCAAGAAGAGAACGTAATCGCTTCATCATCGTGGCATGCCCGCGCATCTCGCACGGGCTTATCGGGTTTGAACAGGAAGGAATGCCGATCAATTCTCGACGAGCTTGTCCGCCAACGATTTCACGCGGGACAAGTCCGCATGCGTCGCGCGTGCAAGCCGCGCGCCGTAATCCGCGTCGGCCTTGTAGAAGTACGACAGCATCGTGTACTTGTTCGCTTCGTTGGTCACGCGATTCAGATCGGCCGACAACGCGCTCACCAGATCCTGCTTGTCTTGCACCGACAGCGTCCGGTAGTACTCGCCCGCTTGACGGAAATTGAGCGTCTTGCGAATCGCCGCTTGCTGCGTCGAGCCGGAAAGCGGCGTCTCGACCGGCTTGTAGCGCGGGTTCTGCTCAATCTCATGCAGCGTCGACGGCTCATAGTTCACTTCGCCCTTGCGATCGCCGGCATTCATCGCACCGTCCTGATTGTTGCTGACAACGGGCACGCGCGGACGATTGACCGGTAATTGACTGAAGTTCGCGCCGAGCCGGTACATCTGCGTGTCGGCATACGAAAACAGCCGGCCCTGCAGCATCCGGTCTTCTGACGGCTCGATGCCCGGCACCATCCGCGACGGTGCGAACGCCGATTCCTCGGTCGTCTCGAAGTAGTTGTCCGGCACGCGGTTGAGCGTCAGCGTGCCGATCCTGCGCTCGGGCACACCGGTCCAAACCTTCGTGTCGTCGAGCGCGTCGTAGTCGAACTTGCCGAGATCCTCCGGGTTCAGCACCTGGATATACAGATCCCACTTCGGATAATTGCCGGCCTTCAGCGCGCCATACAAATCGTTCGTCATCAGATTCCAGTCCGCGCCGATCGAGCCGGGAATATCCTGCGGCCGGATGCCGCGAACGCCTTGCAGGCTCTTCCAGTGGAACTTCACGTAATGCACGTTGCCCTGTGCATTGACCAGCTTGAACGCATGCACGCCAAAACCGTCCATATGCCTGTACGAATCGGGCATACCCTCGTCGGTGTAAAGGCGTGTGAGCATGCTCGTCGCTTCTGGCGTATGCGCGAAGAAGTCGAACGCGAGATTCGGGTCCTGCACGCCGGTCACGGCGCTTGGCTTGTTCGCGTGAACGAAGTCGGGAAACTTGATCGCGTCGCGGATAAAGAAGATCGGCCAATTGATGCCGACGAGATCCCAATTGCCCTGCGTCGTATAAAACTTGACGGCAAAGCCGCGCGGATCGCGCGCCTGCTCCGGAGAACCGCGATAGCCCATCACGGTCGAGAAACGCACGAAAACCGGCGTGGTCGTGCCCGGCACGAAGACCTTGGCAAGCGTCAGATCGCTGATGTCCGCGCTCGGCACGAATTCACCGAAAGCGCCGGTGCCGCGTGCATGCACGACGCGCTCGGGAATGCGTTCGCGATCGAAGCGTTGAAGCTTCTCGATCAAATGCGAATCCTGCAACAGCGTCGGGCCGCTTGGCCCGGCAGTCTGCGAATTCTGGTTGTCGCCGACCGGCGAACCGTTGTCGCGCGTGAGATTCTCGGCATGCACCGAGTACGAGAGCGCGACGCACAGCGCGGCGACCACGCTCTGGAGCGTTCGATGAACAGGAACAGACATTGTTTGAACTCCTTGACGACAGTCATCGGTAATGGCCGTGCCATTACACGTGATTGATCGATGGGATTCCAATTGATATTCGATATGCAGCCAATAGCGACGCCGCATGCGGCGAGGCGCCGATCATTCGCCCGGGCGCAGAGTGAACGGCCGGCGCGGGTTTGCAAGCGCTCAAGCTCTCTTGCTTCGGCTGTACGATCCGTCATCTGCCTTGCGCGTTGAACCAGCCCAGCCCGACCGGCGCGTAGCCTGGTGTTGAGGCGGCAGCCGCAGCCGCCGCTTCGCCGGCATTGGGCCATGCCGGATAGTAGGGGCTCGACGGCGATTGATAGGTGCCGGCGATCTTTGGTGCGCCGGGCGTACCGGTCATTACCGTCGCAGTTATGAATAGAAATCCTATTTAATGATCCAGCAACGACAACGCATCGGCGAATGCGTCAGCGGAAGGTCACCCCGGCTCCCCAAGCTGGCGCAGCCGCACCGATCGACTTTCTCGATAAACGCGCGCGTATCCCGCTTCCCGCATCGAAAGCGGCAGTAACACTGCGTCAATAGTTCCGAATCGGCGTGGACGGCGAGGCCGGCAAACTCAACGTGCCCGAATCGGTAAAACGAGCGCCGCCGAATACGCCCGCCGCGAGCTTACCGCGCAGCACATAGGGCAGTTTGCCCGCGGACGTCACATCCGGTAGCCCAAACGCCTGCCGTGCCACGGAAAACGCCGATACCGTGACGGGTACGCTCAGCACCTGCTCGCCGAAGCGCGGCACCGTGCCCTGCGCATCGCTCACTCCGCTTGCGAACGGCTTGCCGTTCAGCTCGAGATCGAGCGCGACGCCGTCGTAGTCGATCGGCGCATCGTTCGGATTTTGCACGCGCAGCTTCAAGTTGAAACGCATTTCAAGCCCCTGTCCGGCGAGCGGCTCGATGCCGACGACATTCACGCGCACCGGATCGCGCATCGTCAGCGCGGCACAGCCTCCGAGCGTGAGCAGCACCGTAAGTATGGCGAACAGTTGACCGGCAACCCGGCGGGAACGACTCAGTGCGCGCATCGGCGAAGAACCTCGATAGCAGTCCATAGGAGCGTGCATTGTACCGACCCGGGTTGGAGCGAAGCCGCCACCATGCGCTGCAGCATCTCAATTCGAGACCGGCATGCCACGCGCCCGGATCGGTGCTCGGCTCACGTCGATCATCAGCCGAAAATGCTTATTAAAAATCAATAAGAATGAATGATGCCGATGATGAAATTGGTGGAAGGAATCGGGTCGTTCCATCTCATCAAATTTTTTTTGATTCCTTTACGTATAGCCATCAAGTATATTGGATCATCTTTCGATTCGCCTGACACACCCCAACGATGCTGGACGAATCCGTCGCCTCGCGACACGGCGCGGGACGGGCTTCCTCCAGGCCACCCATGGGTTGGCGGGCAACGAGAGCCGCCGGCGCGTCCCTCACATCGCGACCGGCCACCTTTCACAAACCAGAATCAAAAGGGGGCAATAAACGATGAGCTTCTTCACGTAAACAATCCGAAATCGTTTCGAATATCACTGACGTCATTCGCTTCACCGTCGCTCGACGGTGAAGGCGGATTATTGTCTGTCGAATTCGCACAAGACTAAACCGCTGTCTTCTAATTCGAGGCATTACTATGTGGATAAACGATCGTAGATTTCGGTATCTGCCGCTGCTTGGCGCGCTCGTGCTGGCAGCCTGTGGCGGCGACGACGGCGGCTCAGGCTCCGCCGTGTCGTTCGGTGCGGCACACAGCCCATCGAGCAATTCGACGAGCAACGCGACCAACGCCGCGCCCGCGGCAACCGCCGACAAGAGCACCAAACCCGTCGAAATGCCCGACACCGTCGTACCCGTCAACTACAAGCTATGGTTCCGTCCGAACGCGGATCTGAACCAGTTCGACGGGCGCGCGGATGTCGAGATCAAGGTGCTCAAGCCCGTCAATGCCATCGTCGTGGCCGGCCATCGGATCAAGTTCGCAAACGGCAGAACGACGCTGCAGCCCGGCAATGTGCAACTCATCGCCACGCCGCAGGACAAGGGGGATTTCTACCAGCTTCGCCCGGTAAGCGGCCAGATCGCACCGGGCAACTATTCGCTGCACATGGAGTGGCAGGGAATCATCAACTTCAAGTCTTACGACGATCCCGTCAATCACACGGGCGGCAGCTGCGGCAACGATCCGTATCCGGGTTGTTCAGCCGCCGAAGGCGTCTTCCGCGTCGACCTGAAGGGCACCGACGGCTCGACGAGCGGCGCGATCCTCACCCAAGGCGAAACCAATCTGTCGCGTCAATGGTTCCCCGGTTGGGATGAACCCGCGTTCCGCCCCACTTACGAAGTAACGGCCGAAGTCCCGCAGGCATGGCGCGTCGTATCGAACGCGGCCGAGAAACCGTCGGTGAATGTCGGCGGCGGCTACAAGCTGGTGTCGTTCGAGAAGACGCCGCCGATGCCGTCGTATCTGCTGTTCTTCGGCGGCGGCCAGTTCGACGTGCTCGAAGACGATTTCACGAGCCCGTTGCCCGATAGCCGCGGCCTGCACCTGCGCATCTTCACGCCCCCCGGCATGAGCGAGTGGGCGCGCCCCGCGATGCAACGCACGAAGCAGGCGCTCGATTATTACTATCGCTACACCGGCATCCCGCTGCCGCTCACGAAGTTCGACACGGTCGCCGCGAACGACGCATTCAAGGCGGAGAAGAATTTGAACTTCGGCGGCATGGAGAACTGGGGAGCCATTCTCGAGTTTGCGGACGACATCCTGCCCGAACCGGGCAAGCCGATGTCCGACTATGGCGACACGGTGCTCACGCACGAAGTTGCGCACCAATGGTTCGGCGATCTCGTGACGACCGACTGGTGGGACGATGTTTGGTTGAACGAATCTTTTGCGAAGTTCTTCGAAACGAAGACGTCGATTCAGTTCTATCCGGACAAGTTCAACTGGCTCAAGGTGATCGATCGGAAGTATCGCGTAATCAATAAGGACATCGGACCGGACGCGTTCCCGGTTCAGCCGAACTTCAACGGCTGGGCGTCGAACGATTTCGTGCTGAGCGCGAGCTCGTTTACCTACTACAAGGGCAGTTACGTGCTGAAGATGCTCGAGGGCTACCTCGGTGAACAAACGTTGCGCAAAGGGCTTCAGCAATACCTGAACGCATACGCATTCGGCAACGGCACGCCCAAACGCCTGTGGGACGCATTGTCCGCCGCGAGCGGCCAGCAGATCGGGCCGATCGGCGACAGCTTCGTGCGCCAGACGGGCATTCCGCTGCTGTCGCTCGACACGCAATGCGATCTGACGAAGAACCAGAACGTCGTGACGCTCAAACAGGCGCCGTTCCCGAATAAGAACCAGTACCCCGGTTCGCAGTGGACGATTCCCGTCACGCTGGCATACGGCAACGGCCTGACCAACCGCAAGACGCTCGTGCTGAAGGACACGCAAACGCAAATCCGCGTTGACGGCTGCTCGGCCGTGGTGGCGAACCCAAGCGGGCTCGATTACTACGTGACGAACTACAGCGACGCCGCGTGGAGCGCGCTCCTTACGCAGATCAACAGCTCCAGCGATCCGGTGCTGCTCGCGAACCTGAAAGCCGAGGCGGGTCTGCTCGTCAATTCGAACCTCGCACCTGCGTCGCGTCAGACGAGCATCTCGTCAGTTGCGTCACCGGCTGCGATCAAGCTGCGGCAGACGCCGAACGTCGATACGGCGTTCGAAGGTCCGGTGTTGCGCTACCAAGGCAAGTTCACGCCGCGGCGGCAACGCGCCGAATAAATCGCTCGCCGATCATTCGTAGCAGCGGCGCGGCACAGCGCGCGAAACGGGCCTCCAGTTGGAGGCCCGTTTTTTATTATCTGTAGCGCCGGAAGATCACTGTCTCATAAAAAAGAGAAGCACTGCGTCGTGACATCTGGATGACACGACCGTCATTTTTATCGGACACCTACACATTTTCTTAATATTCCTCAAGCGCTATCCACCCATTCTTTTATCTTTCTCACTCTCTTTTGAAATTGTTTAACACAACTTATTCCTTTGAAGCTGCGCGCCATCTCACTTTAATGATGAGTACGCTACCGAACTTTTCGTTGCATGCCGACCTTTGATAATGCGCAGCAAGACGATTTCATTGGTAACGAGTTGTCTTTGGTTGGATCACGCCGTAGCGCACGCGATTGCTTGCGCCTACGACGCGATCTTGAAATTGATTCGATTTGTCGCGTTTCATTCACCAAGCGCGCAGGTCTACCCCGCCAGAGGGGCCATCTGGCAATTACTAGGAGAAGGGCAATGCAAGAACTCACTCTGCAAGAGATCGATCTGGTTGGTGGCGCTCAAACTGGTGGCGGCCTGATCGGCGCAGTCACGGGCCTGATCGGCATCTACGGCCAAGGCCTGTACGATCTCGGCGCAGTGGTCACGGACCAACTGGCTGGCGGCCTCATCGGCGCGGGCAACATCATCCTCGGCCTGCCGGGTCAAGTGATTGGCGGCATCGTCAACGGCATCACCACGGGCGTGGCCCACGGCTAAGCCATTTAACATTCGTTAAGAATATCTTTTTAGGAAGACGATCATGCAAGAACTCAATCAACAAGAAATCGCAATGGTTGGCGGTGCTGACCTCCTGACGGGCCTGTGGACCGGTGTTGTTCTGGCCGCGCAAAACACCATCAGCACGGTTGGTGGCGCTGCTTTCAACTTCGGCGTGAACCTGACGGATACGGCTGGCGGCATCCTGGCCGGCGCGACCAACGTCCTCGCTGGCGTCGCTACGGCCACGATCGGCACGGTCGCTGGTGCACTGACCGGCAAGTAATCGCCAGTCAAGGCGAGACTTACCAGGCGCTGGCGGCAATCCGCCAGCCGCGCCTGAACGAGTCGGACCAAACGCGTGCCCGGCCTTAGCGCCGGGCACGCGTTTTTATTTTCATCGTCAGCCGCGCAACGCCGCCTCTGGCGAGTGCCCGAGCGACCTCCAACTGCCGGCACAATCTCAACGTCTCCGGTTTCCCTGCCCGCGCGAGCCGTGTGCAACGTCTCGTTCGATTGCCTACCGATTCGATCGTTAAATAGAGGAAAACTCATCAAATATGGTTAAAACGTAGGCCGACGCGCTTTCCTCTTTCGCCGCACTCCGATAAGTTTCGGGATAGCTGCTGCGCAATCTCGAGCGGTGCCTGTCCGGGATGGCGAATGCTACCGCGCTCATCGCGTCCTCATGGCGCAACATCGCTCGGACATCGGACGCCGCCTCGTCATCATGTCGCTTGTCAAAACATCGACTCGACACCTACGTTAATCGGATATGCAAAAATTCACTCGAGCGGAATCGGGGTCATGCAATATGACGCTTTATTGCAGATACAACCCGCATCGAGCCACGGCAATCATCGAACAGTTCGCTACGCTTGCGACACGGCGCTCGAACGCCACGCTCGCAACCAACGTCACGCTTAATAAGCTAATTTCGGCTGTCCATTCATGACGCCCAACACACCTCTCTTCCGCCCTGCTGCGCAAGAAGCCCAACGCACGCAAACGCTGGGCGAGATCGTGCTGATTCGGCCGGTATCGTTCGCGGTCCTGACCACCGCGGCCATCGC
>NZ_FXAN01000096.1 GCF_900176645.1 Burkholderia singularis | reverse complement strand
TTTCGCTTTGAACGCCGCTGAGTGCGTCCGTCGGGTTCTCTTCGTCATCTTCCGGGTTCCTTTGCCGGCATTATCGCCGGCTCAGGCCCCGAGCGTTCCACTTATCCGGCTGTCCGAATTTGCGCAGCCACCTCTTGTAAGGCGATTCGCGAGGTCACCGTTGCGTTGACCCCATGAATAACAGCATAAAAAAATATCCCACGTGCCGTCAAGCAGGTGGGACATTCTTGGGACAACCAGAAGGGAGATTTACTCTAACTCGACATGAACAGTGAGTTAGTAAAGGACGATAACTCCTTGATCCTTTTGAAGAATTCTGGTCGGGGTGAGAGGATTCGAACCTCCGGCCTCTACGTCCCGAACGTAGCGCTCTACCAGGCTAAGCTACACCCCGATTTGACTCGATTCGTACTGCGCTGTCACTTTAGTCCAAATCAAGACTGGCGTGACGTCGAGTAAGAACATAATTCTAGCAGGCTCTCTTTAAAAATGGAAGAGGGGAACGACGAAATTGCAGCGGCGGCGGCCTGAGCTTCTTGGCGTGCGCATTCCAATGTGTGATCGAGCGCGCCCGAGCGAGTGATCGCGTCGAAGATCGTTTCGAACCGATCGGTGCCGCCCTGTTCGATTGCTTCGCGCGCGAGTGCTGCCTGCTCCTGCGTGCCGCGCTCGATCAAATAGATGAGAGGCAGCGTCGGCTTGCCTTCGCGCAAATCATCGCCGGCGTTCTTGCCCATCGATTCCGCGGTGCCGGCGTAGTCGAGCCAATCGTCCATAATCTGGAACGCGGTGCCGATCCGGCGGCCGTATTCGGCCGCGGCGGCTTCCGTGCGCGCGTCGGTGCCCGCGAGCACGGCGCCGAGCCGCGCGGACGCTTCGAACAACTTCGCGGTTTTATAGCGAATCACCTGCATGTAGCGGGTTTCGTCGACGTCGGCATCGTGCATGTTCAGCAACTGCAACACCTCGCCTTCGGAGATGATCGTCGTTGCTTCCGACAGAATCTCCATCACGCGCATTTTTCCGACACCCACCATCATCTCGAACGAACGCGAGTAGAGGTAATCCCCGACGAGAACGCTCGCCGCATTGCCGAACAGCGCATTCGCGGTCTTACGGCCGCGCCGCAATTCCGATTCGTCGACGACATCGTCGTGCAGCAGCGTCGCCGTATGAATGAACTCGACGACGGCCGCGAGCACGTGCCGATGGCTCGTGTTTTCGCCGAGCGCGCCCGCGACGAGCAACAGAAGCGCTGGCCGCAACCGTTTGCCGCCCGCGCCGATGATGTATTCGGCGATCTGATTGATCAGCAGCACGTCTGACGCGAGGCTTTGCCGGATGACGCGATTTACCTGCTCCATATCGTTGACGATCGGAGCGAGCAGGTGGGCGGCGCTGAGGGTGGGGGTGGCAGTCGACGACATGATGATGGAAATGGGTAGTGCCGCGGATTATAAGGCGAATCGTCGTCGAGCCGGGTCGTTGTGCAGCGCTTTTGCTGGTATTTTGGCCGTTTGGCCGATGCGCGTCATGCATGCGCACACGGGATTCGGCGGTTTGCTTTGACTGAAGCGCTAACCCTATGTATAATCACGCGTTTTCCGTGCACGGTGTGCGGAAAAATGGATCCAGAGTGAGGTTTTCAATGTACGCGGTCATAAAAACCGGCGGCAAGCAGTACAAGGTTGCCGTTGGCGAAAAACTGAAAGTAGAACAGATACCGGCTGACATTGACGCAGAAATCACGCTCGACCAGGTTCTCGCAGTGGGCGAAGGTGAATCGATCAAGTTCGGTACACCGCTGGTCAGTGGGGCTTCCGTCAAGGCCACCGTCGTGTCGCACGGTCGTCACGCCAAGGTCACCATCTTCAAGATGCGTCGCCGGAAGCACTACCAAAAGCACGGCGGCCACCGCCAGAACTACACTGAGCTGCGTATCGACGCGATCAACGCGTAAGCGCCTCGGTAAAGGAGCAATCAGATGGCACACAAAAAGGCAGGCGGCTCGTCCCGGAACGGCCGCGACTCCGAGTCGAAACGTCTCGGCGTGAAAGTGTACGGCGGCCAGGCGATCAACGCCGGCGGCATCATCGTGCGTCAGCGCGGCACGCGCATGCACGCAGGCGAGAACGTCGGCATGGGCAAGGATCACACCCTGTTCGCGCTGGTCGACGGCCACGTGAAGTTCGCGACGAAGGGCGCGGACAAGAAGCATACGGTCATCGTCGTTCCGGCTGCTGCCTGAATTCAGGCGCGACGGGCTTCGTAGCCACAAAGGCCCCGCGGTTTCAGCGGGGCCTTTTTTATTTTGCGCGCGGCGCTTCGCGGGCGTGACATTGGCCGTTCGGCCGATTGGTCAAGCGTAACGGCACGCGGCACAATAGCGAAAACGTGCAGCTATTATTGGATACCGGACGGAGTGACGGATGAAGTTCATTGACGAAGCGCGAATCGAGGTTATCGCCGGAGATGGAGGCGATGGCAGCGCGTCGATGCGGCGCGAGAAGTTCGTCCCGTTCGGCGGGCCGGATGGCGGCGACGGTGGTCGCGGCGGCAGCGTCTACGTAATTGCGGATCGCAATATCAATACACTGATCGATTACCGGTACGCGAAGAAGCATATGGCGCGCAACGGTGAGAACGGTCGCGGGTCCGATTGCTATGGCAAGGGCGGCGACGATATCACGCTGCGTATGCCGGTCGGCACCATGATCACCGATATGGACACCGGCGAGCTGATCGCCGATCTGACCGAGCACGACCAGAAGGTGCTCGTCGCGAAGGGCGGCGCAGGCGGCCTCGGCAATTTGCACTTCAAGTCCAGCACGAATCGCGCGCCGCGGCAGAAGACCGACGGCAAGCCCGGCGAGCGCCGGATGTTGAAGCTCGAACTGAAGGTGCTTGCTGATGTGGGTCTTCTGGGCATGCCGAATGCGGGAAAGTCGACATTCATCGCGTCGGTATCGAATGCGAAGCCTAAGATCGCCGACTATCCGTTCACGACGCTTGCGCCGAATCTGGGTGTCGTGCGCGTCGGGCCCGGCAAGAGCTTCGTGATCGCGGACATTCCGGGGCTGATTGAAGGCGCGGCGGAAGGCGCGGGCCTTGGCCATCAGTTCCTGCGTCATTTGCAGCGCACGGGATTGCTTCTGCATCTCGTCGATCTCGCGCCGTTCGACGAAAACGTCGACCCCGTCGCCGAAGCGAAAGCGATCGTCGGCGAACTGCGGAAATATGACGAATCGCTGTATGAGAAACCGCGCTGGCTCGTGCTGAACAAGCTCGACATGGTGCAGGAAGACGCCCGCCGGGCGCGCGTCGCCGATTTTGTCGAGCGTTTCGGTTGGACGGGCCCGGTTTTCGAAATCTCTGCGTTGACGGGCCAAGGTTGCGAGAATCTCGTCTACGCAGTCCATGACTACTTGGCCAAGCATTCGGACGCGCATCGTGCCGAAGTGGCCGAGAATCTGGCTGCGGACGTGCGGTTTCGCGAGGTGGGCCCAGCGGACGATCGTGTAGGCGAAACGCTGCCGCCGGTTGCCGGTGAGCCGCCGCGTGAGCACGGCTCGGACGCGTCTTGAATCTGCCGTTCGGCGGTAGGCGGAGCGCGCTGTCCGGCGGATTTTCGGGGCGCGCGCAATTCCATTCGCGACGATTCGCGAACCATTTATTCGGATTTGCCGCATTCCACAGGAGATAGCGCACGATGCGTTCGATCATCGCCGACTCGAAGCGCCTGGTAGTCAAGGTTGGTTCGAGCCTCGTCACCAACGACGGCCGCGGACTCGACCATGCGGCGATTGGCCGCTGGGCCGGGCAGATTGCCGCGCTGCGCAACGCGGGCAAAGAGGTGGTGCTCGTCAGTTCGGGGGCGATCGCGGAAGGGATGCAGCGTCTTGGCTGGACCAAGCGGCCGCGCGAAATTGACGAGTTGCAGGCGGCGGCGGCTGTCGGGCAGATGGGGCTCGCGCAAGTCTACGAGAGCCGCTTTGCCGAACATGGCATTCGCACCGCGCAGATTCTGCTGACGCATGCCGATCTTGCAGATCGCGAGCGTTATCTGAATGCACGTTCCACGCTGCTCACGCTGCTTAGGCTCGGCGTCGTGCCGATCATCAATGAAAACGACACCGTCGTTACCGATGAGATCAAGTTCGGCGACAACGATACGCTGGGCGCGCTCGTGGCGAATCTGATCGAAGGTGACGCGCTGATCATTCTCACCGACCAATCCGGGCTATATACCGCCGATCCGCGCAAGGACTCCGGTGCGACGCTCGTTGCGGAGGCGAACGCTGGTGCGCCCGAATTGGAGGCAATGGCGGGCGGAGCGGGCTCGAGCATCGGCCGCGGCGGCATGCTGACCAAGATCCTCGCGGCGAAGCGCGCTGCCCACAGTGGGGCGAACACGGTGATTGCGAGCGGCCGCGAATCCGATGTGCTCGTGCGCCTTGCTACTGGCGAGGCTATCGGCACCCAATTGATCGCCCGTACCGCGCGGATGGCCGCGCGCAAGCAGTGGATGGCCGATCACTTGCAGGTGCGAGGGCACGTGGTGATCGATTCGGGCGCGGTCGATAAACTGACGGTGGGCGGCAAGAGCCTGCTGCCGATCGGCGTGATCGACGTGCAGGGCGTGTTCGCGCGCGGCGAAGTGATTGCGTGCGTCGACGGTGCGGGGCGCGAGGTCGCACGCGGAATCACCAATTACAGCAGCGCGGAAACGAAGCTGATCCAACGCAAGCCGAGCGGCGAGATTGAGACGGTGCTCGGCTACATGCTCGAGCCGGAGCTGATTCACCGCGACAATCTCGTGCTCGCCTGATTCCGGAGCAGGCGGCACGAGAGGCGCGCGGCGGGATTCAGCGGATTTGGCTGAGCCGCGTGCGGTGATGGCGGATATTGTCGAGGATCGTCGAAGTCTGGCCCGCCGGCATCTTGTTGTCGCAGAAATAATCCTGATAGAGCGCCGAGCGATAGGCGTTCAATTCGCCGTTCTCGATTCTTCGCCAATCTGTTTCGACCGTGCGGTCCCAGTCGTCGTGATCGGCATTCAAACCTGCGTACTGACGCCATTCGTAAGTGTCGCAACGAATGCCTTCGTAATTGACGTTGCGCGCGCCGCTCGGACTCGTGACGACGATGGTGTAGCGCACAATGCCGTCGGTGCCCACGTCGAGTGATTTCGAGTCGACGAAGAACTGCAGCGGTGTGTTTTGCGATACGTTGAATGGCAGAAGGTTGCCCGTTTGCGGCAGCGGCGGCAGCGTCTCGACCTTGTTTTCAGTCCAATTCGGCTGGCGGTCGAGCAGGTAGGTGAACACGCCATCGTCCTTGTTGGACGGGGTGTTGGAATTGGCGCAGCCCGCCAGCACGGCGGCCACGGCCATCGACGCCACGGCAACAGCAATCGCTTTCAATATGCGGTCCTCGTAAAAAAGCGCGGCATCCTTGAATGCCGCGCCCGGTCAACGTTTGTCATTTCCGGCAGACGAGTGCGCGTCAGTCGCGCAGGATCAGGCGCGGAGGGGGATCGTCGAGCACGTTCGCGCCCGGCTCGATTTCCGAGCAGACGGCGGACGGGTCAACCGCCGCTGGCGCGCTCGCAGCCGGATAGCCGTTTACGGCGCGCGGATAGCGCACCGTGCGCGGGTTACGCGGTTTGTCCACGCGCTGCGCCGGGCGGCGCAGAAAGCGCGACAACTCGGTCAACGCCAACTGATACACATCCCGCTTGAACTCGATCACAGCCTCGAGCGGCACCCAGTACTCGTTCCAGCGCCACGCGTCGAATTCCGGATGATCCGTCGCACGCAGGCAGATATCGCAATCGCGTCCGACCATTCGCAGCAGGAACCAGATCTGCTTCTGGCCGCGATAGTGCCCACGTACTTCGCGTTTGATGAACTTGTCTGGCACCTCATAACGCAACCAGTCGCGAGTGCGGCCGATGACTTTGACGTGTTCCGGACGCAACCCGGTTTCCTCGTGCAGTTCTCGGTACATTGCCTGCATCGGGGTTTCACCATACTTGATGCCCCCTTGCGGGAATTGCCAGGAATGCTCGCGAAGCCGTTTGCCCCAAAACACCTCGTTGTGCGCGTTCAAGAGGATGATGCCGACGTTCGGGCGAAAGCCTTCACGATCCAGCATACAACCACCTTCGAATCCTTTAAAATTGCTTTGATTATAAACAGATAACGGGCGCCGCGCACCGGAACGGAGCGAATCCGGGCGAGGTGCGTCATCTATACTGTCCCCGATTTGTCTGCTATGTCATCTGCGCCGCTTAATGCCGTGCGCAGTCGTTCATCCACTTTTAGACTTTTTCCGGCGGCCCGCGTTGGCCGCCGCCATCGGAACCGTTCGCATGAAAGCCTCTCGTTTCTTTATCGGCACCCTGAAGGAAGCGCCTGCCGACGCCGAAATCGTCAGCCACAAGTTGATGGTGCGCGCCGGCATGATCCGTCGCGTGGCTGGCGGCATCTACAACTATCTGCCGATTGGCCTGCGCTCGATCCGCAAGGTCGAGGCGATCGTGCGCGAGGAAATGAACCGGGCGGGCGCGATCGAATTGCTGATGCCCGCCGTGCAGCCGGCCGAGCTGTGGCAGGAGTCCGGGCGCTGGGAGCAATATGGTCCGGAGCTGCTGCGTATCAAGGATCGTAAGCAGAACGATTTCGTGATCGGACCGACGCACGAGGAAGTCGTCACCGATATCGCGCGCAACCAGATCAAGAGCTATCGGCAGATGCCGGTGAATTTCTACCAGATCCAGACGAAATTCCGCGACGAGATTCGTCCGCGCTTCGGCGTGATGCGCGGGCGCGAATTCATCATGAAGGATGCGTATTCGTTCGATAAGGACGCGGACAGCCTGAAAGCGTCGTACAAGAAGATGTATGACGCCTACGTGCGGATCTTCACGCGCATCGGCCTCGAGTTTCGCGCGGTCGCGGCCGACAACGGTTCGATCGGCGGCAGCGGCTCGCATGAATTCCACGTGATCGCCGATACCGGCGAGGACGCGCTCGCCTATTGCGCGACGTCGGATTTCGCGGCGAACGTCGAGGCGGCCGAGGCGCTGCCGCTCATCACGAGCCGCGCGGCGCCCGTTGAGGCGATGACGAAGGTGGCGACGCCGGGCAAGGCGAAGTGCGAGGCGGTCGCCGCGTTGCTGAACATCCCGCTCGAACGCACGATCAAGTCGATCGTGCTTGCGACCGACAGCGAAGGCGCCGAGCCGACTATTTGGCTGCTGATGCTGCGCGGCGATCACGATTTGAACGAGATCAAGGCGTCGAAGTTGCCGGGGCTCGCGGGGCACCGCTTCGCGACCGAGGCGGAAATCGTCGAGTGGTTCGGCACGCCGCCCGGCTATCTTGGCCCGATCGGCACGAAGAAGCCGGTGCGCGTCGTCGCCGATCGCACGGTGGCGAACATGAGCGATTTTGTCGTCGGCGCGAACGAGGTCGACTATCACATTGCTGGCGTGAATTGGGGCCGCGATCTGCCGGAGCCGGTCATCGCCGATATCCGCAACGCAAAGGCGGGCGATCCGTCGCCGGACGGCAAGGGCGTGCTCGACATCTGTCGCGGGATCGAGGTCGGACACGTGTTTCAGCTCGGCACGAAGTATTCCGAGGCGATGGGCGCGACGTTCATCGATGAGGCTGGCAAGACGCAGCCGATGATGATGGGTTGCTACGGGATCGGCATTACGCGGATTCTCGGCGCGGCGATCGAGCAGAATTTCGACGACAAGGGCATCATCTGGCCCGAGGCGATTGCGCCGTTCGAGGTTGTGCTGTGCCCGATGGGCTATGACCGTAGCGATGCCGTGCGCGAAGCGGCCGATAAGCTGTATGCGGAACTGACGGCAGCGGGCATCGACGTGATCCTCGACGATCGCGGCGAGCGTCCGGGCGTGATGTTCGCGGACTGGGAACTGATCGGCGTGCCGCATCGTCTCGTGATCGGCGAGCGCGGGTTGAAGGAAGGCAAGCTCGAGTATCAGGGCCGGCGCGACACCGAAGCGACGCTGTTGCCGGCCGACACGGCCGCATCGGCGGTCGCGGATAAGGTGCGCGCGGCGCTCGCTCGCTGACGGCCAAGGGGGCGCGCGTTGGAGTCGAATTTTCTGTCGGCAACGGTGCTCCTCATCCTGATCACCGATCCGCTCGGCAACATCCCGCTTTTCATTGCCGCGCTCAAGGACGTGCCGGGCGAGCGGCGCGTGAAGGTGATCCTGCGAGAAGTGGCGATCGCGTTCGTGATCCTGCTGTTTTTCATGATCGTGGGCGATCGCTTTTTGCGGATGATGAGCCTGACGGACTTGTCGCTGCGGATCGGCGGCGGGATCGTGCTGTTTCTGATCGCACTGCGGATGATTTTCCCGCATCCGGACGGCGCGCTCGGCAATGATCCGCGTGCGGGCGGCGAGCCGTTCATCGTGCCGCTCGCGATTCCTGCGTTGGCGGGGCCGTCGGCGCTTGCGACGGTGATGCTGCTGACTTCGCAGGCTCCCGGCAAGACGCTCGAATGGGCGGGCGCGCTGACGGTGACGATGCTCGTCTGCGCGGTCACGCTCGTGATGGCCGAACGAATTCAGCAGTGGCTGGGCGAGCGGACGGTGATGGCGTTCGAGCGGTTGATGGGGCTTGTGCTCGTGGCGATTTCGGTCGAGATGATGATGGCGGGCGTCCGGGTGTTCGTGCACCAGTTGTAGCGGCCAATGGCCGGATGAGCGGCGGCCAGTCTGATCGTCCGGAACGACGCGGGCGATGGGCGAAAAAAAACGGCTTCGCGAGAAATGCGAAGCCGCTTTTTGGGGAAGCGTTCGGCGCCGTTTCGAGGGAGCGGCGGTTCAATGGCGTTTGCGCCGATTGCGGCCCGTTTGAGGCGGCCCGCTTAAGCCGCGCTTAAACCGCTTATCGGGCCGGCGCCTTTCGAGCACGCGGCAACGTCGCTCACGCGCCGGCAGTGAGCGCGCGGATCGCCGGCAGGTTGCGCCAGTAGCCTTTCGCGTCCATCCCGCAGCCGAATACATAGCGATCCGGCACCGTAAAGCCGCAGAAGTCCGGATGCAGCGGCTTCGATTTCGTCAGAATCTTCTCGCACAGCACGGCGGACAGGAATTGCTGCGCACCCATCTCGAGCAGGCGGTCGCGGATCGCGGCCATCGTTTCGCCTTCGTCGAGGATGTCGTCGAGCACGAGCACGATCCGGTCCTTCACCGATTCGCGCGGCGCAACCCGCCAATGCATTTCCGGGCTGCCTTGCGTCGTGTTGCGGTAGCGAGTCAGGTGGATGTAATCGAACTCGAGCGGAAAATCGAGGTGCGGCAACAGCATCCCCGTGAACACCGCCGCGCCGCCCATTACCGACAGCACGAGCGGAAACGCGTCGCCGATCTGCGCACGGATGTCGTCGGCCATCTTGCCGATCGACGCTCTGACCGCGTCGGCCGAGACGATCTCTTCGGAGTGTTTGAAAATATGGAGGGCTTCTTCGCGATTCATGGGTTCGGACGAGCGGTCGGGGACGGACTAGGGTAAAACGGACGCGGGCGACACGCGCCCGCACATGGCAAATAGCATAAACCCGTGCGCCGGGCAGCGCGCATCAGCGCAGGCCCGGTATCATGCCTTTCATGCCGCGCATCATTTTCTGCAGGTTTCCGCCTTTGAGTTTTTTCATCATCGTGCGCATCTGGTCGTACTGATTCAGCATCCGGTTGACTTCCTGCACCGGCACGCCCGCGCCTGCCGCGATCCGGCGCTTGCGGGTCGCCTTGATGATCTCGGGCTTCGCGCGCTCGGCGGGCGTCATCGAATTGATGATGCCCTCCATCCGGCGGATCTGCTTTTCGGCCTGGCCCATGTTGGCGCCCGCCGCGGCTTGCTGGAACTGCGCGGGCAGCTTGTCCATCAGCGTCGACAGCCCGCCCATCTTCTTCATCTGCGAGATTTGCGCGCGGAAGTCGTTCAGATCGAAATCGCCGCCTTTTTTGACCTTGTCGGCAAGTTTCTGCGCTTCCTTGACATCCACGCCGCGCTGCGCCTCCTCGACGAGCGCGAGGATGTCGCCCATGCCGAGAATACGGTTCGCCATCCGGTCCGGGTGGAAAATTTCCAGGCCGTCGAGTTTCTCTGCGACACCGACGAACTTGATCGGCTTGCCCGTCACGTGACGCACCGACAGCGCCGCGCCGCCTCGCGAGTCGCCGTCGAGCTTCGTCAGCACGACGCCGGTGAGCGGCAGCGCGTCGTTGAATGCCTTCGCGGTGTTCACCGCGTCCTGGCCGAGCATCGCGTCGACGACGAAGAGCGTTTCCACCGGCTTGAGCGCCGCATGCAGCGCGGTGATTTCCTGCATCATCGCCTCGTCGATGCCCAGACGCCCGGCGGTATCGACGATCAGCACGTCGTGGTAGTGGCGCTTGGCCCAATCGACGGCGGCAAGGCCGATATCGACGGGTTTCTGCTCCGGTGTCGACGGGAAGAAATCGGCGCCGACCTGCTCGCTCACCGTCTTGAGCTGCGCGATCGCGGCCGGACGGTAGACGTCGCACGACACCGTGAGCACCTTCTTTTTGTATTTCTCGCGCAGCAGCTTCGCGAGCTTGCCGGCGGTCGTCGTCTTGCCGGCGCCTTGCAGGCCGGCCATCAGGATGATCGCGGGCGGCGTGACGGCGAGATCGAGTTCGGCTGCCTTGCCTTCGTAGTCGCCGCCGATCACGGCAATCAGTTCCTTCTGGACCACGCCGACGAGCGCCTGGCCGGGCGACAGACTGCCGATCACGTCCTCGCCGAGCGCTTTTTCCTTGACCTTCGCGATGAACTCGCGCACGACGGGCAGCGCGACGTCGGCTTCGAGCAGCGCGAGCCGCACTTCGCGGAGCATCTCCTGGGTATTCGCCTCGGTGAGCCGGGCTTCGCCGCGCAGCGTCTTGACGACGCGCGCCATCCGTTGGGTGAGATTGTCGAGCATGGGGAGCGATGGACAGTGAAGCCACCGGCGCGGATCGGGCGAAAAGCCGGCCGTCGCGGGCAGGGGGCCTAGTGTAAACTTCGAACATGGATATTGTACTGTATGCCCTTACCGCGCTTTTATACGCCGGTCTCGCCGTGGCCGGCGGGCGGGCGCGCCATGCCGGCGCGCAGCCGCTCGTCGTGAGCGGACCTGCCGTCGGCGCGCAGGCTCGCGAGCCTGCCGCCGCCGGGATCGGCGGATTCGGACGCGTGCTGCTGGGCGCCGCGTTGCTCGCGCATGGGGTGCTGCTGCACATGACGATCTTCCCGCGCGATGCGATGTTGTTCGGCTTCGCGTTCGCGTTGTCGGCCATGTTTTGGCTGGGCGCGGGTATCTACTGGATCGAGAGCTTCTTTTTTCCGCTCGACGGGATGCGGCTGCTGGTGCTGCCGCTTGCATGCGTCGCGTCGCTGTTGCCGCTGGTGTTCGGCGGCGTGCGCGTGCTGCCGTATGCTGCGTCGCCGCTTTTCAAGGCGCACTTCCTGATTGCGAATGTCGCGTATGGTCTTTTTGCGATCGCCGCGCTGCATGCCGTGCTGATGCTGATGGTCGAACGGCGCTTGCACACGTTGCAGCGCGACTCGGCCGGCTGGATTGCAGGCTGGCTCGATACCCTGCCTCCGCTGCTCACGCTCGAGAAGCTGCTGTTCAGGCTGATCGGCGCGGGTTTCGTGCTGCTCACGCTCACGCTGGTGTCCGGCATCCTGTTCAGTGAGCAGATCGGCGCGCCGGCGCTCAAGCTCGATCACAAGACCGTGTTCGCGGTGCTGTCCTGGCTGATGTTCGGCGGGCTCATCGTGGCGCACCAGACATCCGGCTGGCGCGGCCGCGGTGCCGCGCGCTGGGTGCTGGCGTCGTTCGTCGCGCTGTTGCTTGCGTATGTCGGCAGCCGTTTCGTTCTCGAGGTGCTGCTGCACCGTTCCGTGGTTTGATGGCCTGATTTTCGATGCGACAAATCCTTCTCCTGATTCTGTTGTTTTTCGCGAGTTCGTGGCTCGCGAGAAAGATTCGCCAAGTGCAGACGCGCGGCGGCTCGTTCCCCGGAAACGCGCGCGCGCCGTTCCCGGGCGGTTTCGACGGCCCCGGCACGGCATCCGGCGGCGCGGCGGGCGGCGACTATTTCTGCAGCCCGGAGCACGCGGCGCGTCACGCCGCGCACGCAAACCGCCGCGGCCGGTCATGAGCGACGCGTCGCGCTGGGTGGTCGATGCCGGCGGCTGGGTGGCCGGCGCGCGGCGCGAACCATCGCCGAACGTCGACGAGCGGCCCGCGGGCGTCATGCCGACGCTCGTCGTGATCCACAACATCAGCCTGCCGCCCGGCGAGTTCGGCGGCGACGCGATCGTCGAACTGTTCCAGAATCGTCTCGATTGCGACGCGCATCCTTTTTATGACGCGCATCTGCGCGGCGTGCGGGTATCCGCGCACTTTCTGATCCGGCGCGACGGCGTGCTGATCCAGTTCGCGTCGTGTGACGCGCGTGCGTGGCACGCGGGCGCATCGAGCTTCCTCGGCCGGGAGCGTTGCAACGATTTTTCGATCGGCATCGAACTCGAGGGTACGGACGACGTTGCATTCGACGAGCGGCAATACGCGACGCTCGCTGCACTGTCGCTCGCGCTCGTCGCCCGGTATCCAATCGACGCGTTCGCCGGGCATGCGGACATCGCGCCCACGCGCAAGACCGATCCAGGGCCGCACTTCGACTGGCGGCGTTTTGCCGCCGCCGCCGGCTTTGCGGCGCAGCGTTTTCCCTATCAGCCGCGCTGAGCCCACGCGTCGAAATTTTTCGCGCGCGCCGGCTTGCCTCTTTCCTTGCCCTGTCTGCGATAACGCGCTTGTCAATACGTCCCGCGCAAATTTTTTCGTTTGCGCTACCGCATGCCTCCACTATACTTGGTGCCAATCAAGCAGCACTGCACTAGATATAGTGTGTCGATCGGGGGCATTTTGACCCCCGGCGGCGTCCGGCGGCCATGCCGAACGCGACATTCTTCGTGCAGCGCATCCGGCGATCGATCCGGCGCGCTGCGTCCACACCTCCTTTCGCACCACCCAACACCAGGAGCTTTGCCCATGCAAACCACCGACAACGCGACGCCCCAATTCGAGGGCGCGGCGAGCCGTTCTTTTGCCGGGAGCGCACAAGGCGCGCCGGCGCTCGCGCCGCAGACGACGTATGCCGATTACAAGGTGATCCGCCGCAATGGCAGCGTGGTGGCGTTCGAGCCGACGAAGATCGCGATCGCGGTAACGAAGGCGTTTCTTGCCGTCAACGGCGGGCAAGGTGCCGCGTCGGCTCGCGTGCGCGAACTCGTCGAGCAATTGACGCAATCCGTCGTGCGCGCGCTCGTGCGCAGCCGCCCGAACGGCGGCACGTTCCATATCGAGGATATCCAGGATCAGGTCGAGCTTGCGCTGATGCGCGGCGGCGAGCACAACGTCGCGCGCGCTTACGTGCTGTACCGCGAGAAGCGCCACCTCGAGCGCGCCCACGAGAGCGAAGCGGCGGCCGACGCGCACGAAGGGGGCAGCGGCATCAACGTGACGGACAACGGCGTCACCCGGCCGCTCGACCTGAACGCGCTGCGCGCGCTCGTCGTATCTGCGTGCGCAGGGCTTGGCGATGCGGTGAGCGCCGAGCCGATCGTCGCGGAGACGGTGAAGAACCTGTACGACGGCGTGCCGATGACCCAGGTCTACGATTCGGCGATCCTGGCGGCGCGGACGATGATCGAGAAGGACCCGGCGTACAGTCAGGTCACGGCGCGCATCCTGCTGCACACGATTCGACGCGAAATTCTCGGCGAGGAAGTGACGCAGGCGGAAATGGAAACGCGCTACGTCGAATATTTCCCGCAGTTCATCAAGCGCGGCGTCCAAGCCGAGCTGCTCGACGACAAGCTGTTGCAGTTCGACCTGAAGCGCCTGGGCGAGGCGCTCGACGCGAACCGCGACCTGCAATTCGGCTACCTCGGCCTGCAAACGTTGTACGACCGCTACTTCCTGCATGTCGACGGCACGCGCATCGAAATGCCGCAGGCGTTCTTCATGCGCGTCGCGATGGGCCTTGCGCTCAACGAGATCGACCGCGAGGCGCGCGCGATCGAGTTTTACAACGTGCTGTCGAGCTTCGATTTCATGAGTTCGACGCCGACGCTGTTCAACTCGGGCACCCGCCGCTCGCAATTGTCGTCGTGCTATCTGACGACGGTTGCCGACGATCTCGACGGTATTTATGAAGCGCTGAAGGAAAACGCGCTGCTGTCGAAGTTCGCGGGCGGCCTCGGCAACGACTGGACCCGCGTGCGCGCGCTCGGTTCGCATATCAAGGGCACGAACGGCAAGTCGCAGGGCGTCGTGCCGTTCCTGAAGGTCGTCAACGATACGGCCGTCGCAGTGAACCAAGGCGGCAAGCGCAAGGGCGCGGTCTGCGCGTACCTGGAATCGTGGCACCTCGACATCGAGGAATTCCTCGAACTGCGCAAGAACACCGGCGACGATCGCCGCCGCACGCACGACATGAACACGGCGAACTGGATTCCCGACCTGTTCATGAAGCGCGTGATGGAAGGCGCGGACTGGACGCTGTTCTCGCCGTCGACCTGCCCGGATCTGCACGACAAGTTCGGCGCCGAGTTCGAGGCGGCCTATCTGGCCTACGAGGACAAGGTCGCGCGCGGCGAGATCAAGCTGTTTAAAAGGATTCCGGCGCAGCAGCTCTGGCGCAAGATGCTCGGGATGCTTTTCGAGACCGGCCACCCGTGGATCACGTTCAAGGACCCGTGCAATGTGCGTTCGCCGCAACAGCACGTCGGCGTCGTCCACTCGTCGAACCTGTGCACCGAAATCACGCTGAACACGAGCGACAGCGAGATCGCCGTCTGCAACCTGGGCTCGGTGAACCTGGTCGCGCACCTCGCGAAGCAGGCCGACGGCAGCTACGCGCTCGACCACGACAAGCTCAAGCGCACGATCGGCGTCGCGATGCGCATGCTCGACAACGTGATCGACATCAATTACTACGCGGTGCCGAAGGCGCGCAACTCGAACCTGAAGCACCGGCCGGTCGGCCTGGGCATCATGGGCTTCCAGGACTGCCTGCACCTGCTGCGCACGCCGTATGCGTCGGAAGGCGCGGTCGAGTTCGCCGACCGCTCGATGGAGGCGGTCTGCTACTACGCGTACTACGCGTCGACCGAGCTGGCCGAGGAGCGCGGCCGCTACTCGAGCTACCGCGGCTCGCTGTGGGACCGGGGCATCCTTCCGCAGGACACGCTGAAGCTCTTGACCGAAGCCCGCGGCGGCTACGTCGAGGTCGACACGAGCGCGACGCTCGACTGGCCGGCGCTGCGCGCGCGGATCGACTCGTTCGGGATGCGCAACTCGAACTGCGTCGCGATCGCGCCGACGGCGACGATCTCGAACATCATCGGCGTGTCGGCGTGCATCGAGCCGACCTTCCAGAACCTGTACGTGAAGTCGAACCTGTCGGGCGAGTTCACGGTCGTCAACGAATACCTGGTGCGCGACCTGAAGGCGCGCGGCCTGTGGGACGAGGTGATGGTCGCCGATCTCAAATACTTCGACGGGATGCTGTCGCGGATCGATCGGATTCCGTCCGACCTGCGCGCGATCTACGCGACCGCGTTCGAAGTCGATCCGAAGTGGCTGGTCGAGGCGGCGTCGCGCCGTCAGAAGTGGATCGATCAGGCGCAGTCGCTGAATATTTATATGGCGGGCGCGTCGGGCAAGAAGCTCGACGAGGTCTACAAGCTCGCATGGCTGCGCGGCCTGAAGACGACCTACTATCTGCGCACGATGGCGGCGACGCACGTCGAGAAATCGACCGTCGCGCACGGCGCGCTGAACGCGGTGCCGACTTCCGGCGGCGTGAGCGGCGGCGGCGCGGCGGGCGGTGCGCAAGGCGCGGGCGGCTTTGGCGCGGCGGGCGGCGATGCGCAGTCGGGCGCGTTGAATGCGGCGCCGATCGAAGCGGACGGTCCGGTGTGCACGATGCGCCCGGGCGACCCCGGTTTCGACGAATGCGAAGCGTGCCAGTGATGCGGCGCGCGTAGCAGCGACGACGCGGCGCGCAGCAAGACCGATATAGGTTGAAGTGCGCGCCGCTCTCTACTAAAAAAATGATAAGGATTCTGTAACGCAGCGCACACGTTGCAGACCACGCGAAACACGATCAACGCATCACCGAAGGCGTCACATTTCGAGTTGCGCTCGACGCGACGAACGAGCTTCGATGGATGTCGCGAATCACGTGCTGCACACATCACACACGCGATGAATGACGATGCGTTGCTCAAAGTGTTGTATCGAGGTCGCAACGCGAATCGAAAACAGGAATTTTCCTGAGCGAACTCTTTTAACGCTCAGGAAAAGATGGTACAAACCGATCTAAATTGATGGTGAGAATTTATGCTCAACTGGGATGACGAGATGACCGCCGTAACTCCCGCGAGCGGAGCGCAGCAAAACGCGATGCGCGACCCCGCAGGAATGGTTGTCGGATTGCAGGCCGCGGCGCCTGCCGCTCATCAAACTTCGTCGGCGCGCGACATCTTCGCAGGCGATTTCGCTGTCGCACCTCGCGCTGCCGATGGGCAAGCAGCGTCTGTCGATTCGCAAGCGCGGGTCAATGTTGCCGACAAGCGCATCATCAACGGCCAGACCGACGTCAACCAGCTCGTGCCATTCAAGTACAAATGGGCGTGGGAGAAGTATCTGGCCGGCTGTGCGAATCACTGGATGCCGCAGGAAATCAACATGTCCCGCGACATCGCGCTGTGGAAAGACCCGAACGGCCTGACCGAGGACGAGCGCCGCATCGTCAAGCGCAACCTCGGGTTCTTCGTGACGGCCGATTCGCTCGCGGCGAACAACATCGTGCTCGGCACCTACCGCCACATCACGGCGCCCGAATGCCGGCAATTCCTGCTGCGGCAGGCGTTCGAAGAGGCGATCCACACGCACGCTTACCAATATATTGTCGAATCGCTCGGCCTTGACGAGGGCGAGATCTTCAATGCGTACCATGAAGTCACGTCGATCCGCGCGAAAGACGAATTTCTGATTCCGTTCATTCACACGCTGACCGATCCGGCGTTCAAGACCGGCACGCTGGAGGCCGATCAAAAGCTGCTCAAGTCGCTGATCGTGTTCGCGTGCATCATGGAAGGGCTCTTTTTCTACGTCGGTTTTACGCAGATCTTGGCACTCGGCCGGCAGAACAAGATGACCGGCGCGGCGGAGCAATACCAATACATCCTCCGCGACGAGTCGATGCACTGCAATTTCGGGATCGACCTGATCAACCAGATCAAGCTCGAGAACCCGCACTTGTGGACAGCCGAGTTCCGCGCCGAGATCCGCGAGCTGTTCAAGCATGCGGTCGATCTCGAGTACCGCTACGCGGAGGACACGATGCCGCGTGGCGTGCTGGGCCTGAACGCGTCGATGTTCAAGAGTTACCTGCGCTTCATCTGCAACCGCCGTTGCCAGCAGATCGGCCTCGATCCGCTATTCCCGAACGAGGAGAATCCGTTCCCGTGGATGAGCGAGATGATCGATCTGAAGAAGGAACGCAACTTCTTCGAGACGCGGGTAATCGAGTATCAGACGGGCGGCGCGCTGTCGTGGGAATGACCCGACGCGCCGGCGAATGACGATATTTAGAGCCGGGCGTTGCGCCCGGCACAAGGTTTAGGAGCAAGAACGCCTGATGCAAAGCATGTCCGGTGCCCCAAGGGCCCACGTATACGACAGGCACTTTGCGAACCCTTCAGTGGGATGGGCAAACTTCCCTCCGCGAAAAGCCGGCGGCTGCACCGCCGCCGGCTCGATCAAGCGATTAGGGGTGGCGGCGAAGGGTGCGCCTGCCACCGACTTGATTTGGCGTGCGATGCCGGTGGGCACCGCACGCCATACCGTATTCATTAGCGTAAGCATGCGTCGACCGCGTACGCCGATGAATAGCCCGCTTCGTAGCGCACGTCCTAATAAACGTCCGCGGGAAGCGGGTTTTGACGAAGGGTGTAGTTTGAACTGACTCTCATCTGAACCTGAAGGAGAACATGATGGCACTTGCCAAGAAGAAACCGGCCGCCAAGAAGGCCGCCGCTAAGAAGCCCGCAGCGAAGAAAGCCGCCGCGCCGGTGAAGAAAGCCGCTGTGAAGAAGGTCGCGGTGAAGAAGGTAGCAGCTAAGAAGGTCGCGGCTAAGAAGGCGCCGGCGAAGAAAGTCGCGGCAAAGAAGGTCGCTGCGAAGAAGGTTGCGGTAAAGAAGGTTGCGGCTAAGAAAGTCGCAGCGAAGAAGGTCGCGGTGAAGAAGGTGGCGGCTAAGAAGGCGCCGGCAAAGAAGGTTGCGGCGAAGAAAGTCGCGGTGAAGAAGGTGGCGGCTAAGAAAGTCGCAGCGAAGAAGGTCGCGGTAAAGAAGGTTGCGGCGAAGAAGGCTGCACCGGCGAAGAAGGCCGCTCCCGCTGCGAAGAAGGCTGCGCCTGCTGCGAAGAAAGCCGCGCCGGCGAAGAAAGCTGCGAAAAAGGCGGTCGTGAAGAAGGCTGCGCCGGCCACCACTGCGTCGACGGCATCGGTTGCTCCGGCATCGGGCGTGAAGACGGCGCTCAACCCGGCAGCGGCGTGGCCGTTCCCGACCGGCAGCCGTCCGTAACACCTGCTGCACTAAAATCGGACACACTCGTTGTGTCTTGCTGGATCGAGTAAGGCTACTCGATCAAATCCCGCCACCGGCTTTGTCGGTGGCGGGATTTTTATTGGCCGGTTGCCCAGCGGCGAAGACGAGCATGCGCAAAAAAAACGCATGCGCGTTAAGCGCATGCGTTCTTAGCCCGGATTGCCGCCGCTGCCGCTTGCCGCGGCAGGGCGCGACGCAGGCCCGTCAGTGCGTGACGCGGGTGACGCCGCTGCTCGACAGCAGACGCACGCGGTCGCCCGCGCGGAACACCTCGGCTGTCGCAGCCTGCGTGATCGAGCGCAGATCGCCGTTATCGAGGCGCACCGTGATTTCGACACCGTTCGCATTGCTCATGCCCTGGCCGATTGCGTTGCCCGCGACGGCACCCGCGAGGCCGCCCGCGATGGCGGTAAGGATGGAGCCCTTGCCGCCGCCGATCGCGCTGCCGGCCACGGCGCCGAGCGCGCCGCCGCCAACCGTGCCGAGCGCCGAGCCGCCGCCGTCGCCCTGGATCCGAACCGCGCGCACGCTCTCGACCGTACCCATCCGGACGGTTTGTTCCCGTTGCGCCTGGCCGGCGCTATACACGTCGGCCGAGCCCGGCGTGTAGCAGCCCGCGAGCGTTACCGCAGCAGTCAGCATCGCGGCGAGCGTGAGGTTTTTCCTGGTCAACATGTTTCATCTTCTCCAAACGAATTTCACTTCAGGCTATAGCCGAACGCTGCCGCGAAGCGTGCATCGATTTCGTCGCGGGTCGGCGTATAAGTCTGCGGGCCCTGATGGGCGATTTTCAGCGAGCCCATCAAGCTGGCGAGGCGCCCCGTCGTCGCCCAATCGAAGCCTTGCTCGATGCCGTACAGCAAGCCGCCGCGGAATGCGTCGCCGCAGCCCGTCGGATCGACGATGCGCTCGGCAGGAACGGAGGGAATCTGCTCTTCGCCATCGCGATGGCGGATCGTCGAGCCATGCTCGCCGCGCGTGATGATGAGCGCCTGGACCCGGCTGGCGATTTCGTCTTCGGACCAGCCTGTTTTGTCGGACACCAGCTTGGCTTCGTAATCGTTGACAGCGACATACGTCGCAAGTTCAATGCTGCGACGCAGCGTCGCACCGTCAAAAAGGGGCAAACCCTGGCCCGGATCGAAGATGAACGGCACGCCGGCCTTCGCGAGTTCCTCCGTATGCTGGATCATCCCTTCGAAGCCGTCCGGCGCGACGATCGCGAGTTTGATGTCGCGGGCTTCGCCGGCGTGATTCACGTGCGATTGCATCATCGCGCCGGGGTGGAATGCGGCGATCTGATTGTTGTCGAGATCGGCCGTGATCATCGCCTGCGCGGTATACGTATCCGGCAGTACCCGGACGTATTCGCGCGACAGACCGAGTGCGTCGAGGCGCTCGAGGTACGGCTGAGCGTCGATCGCGCCGAGCGTGCCCATCATCCGCGCATCGCCGCCCAGCAGATGCAGTGCATATGCGATGTTGCTCGCGCAGCCGCCGAATTCGCGGCGCATCGTCGGCACGAGAAAGCTCAGGTTGATGAGATGCAGCTGGTCGGGCAGGAGGTGCTCGCGAAAGCGCCCCTGGAAGGTCATGATGTTGTCGTAGGCAATCGAGCCGCAGATCAGCGTAGCCAAGTTGGGCGTTCCTGTGAGAGAGGTGGACGGGCGTGCTCACGCGCCGGCGCACGCAGTGCGCGTGCGGGCGGCGCGTGGCCGTTCGGCGACGCTTATTTCAGTACGGCGAGCGCCGCGTCGTAGTTCGGCTCGTTCTTGATCTCACCGACGAGTTCGGCATGCGTGACTTTGTCCTGCTCGTCGAGCACGACGACGGCGCGTGCGGTCAGGCCGTTCAGCGGGCCGCTCGTCACGTCCACGCCGTATGCGTTGGCGAACGCACGGCCGCCGCGGAACGTCGACGCGGTGACGACGTTCGCGAGGCCCTCGGTCGTGCAGAAGCGGGACGCCGCGAACGGCAGGTCCGCCGAGACGACGATGACGACCGTGTTGTCGAGCTTGCTTGCCGCTTCGTTGAATTTGCGGGTCGACGTCGCGCAAGTCGGCGTGTCGAGGCTCGGGACGATGTTCAGCACCTTGCGCTTGCCGGCGAAGCTCGCCAGCGTCAGATCGGCGAGATCCTTGCCGACCAGCTTGAAGTCGGGCGATTGCGAGCCGACGGACGGGAACGTGCCGGCGATGTCGATCGGATTGCCACCCAGCGTCACTTTGCTCATGTTCGTACTCCAAATATGTGCGCCGTAGCGGCGCACGGGTTGACGGGTGTCGCGCCGCGGGCGGCGCGCCGTGTTGCGTTACGGATAAAAAATCTGCACGCGAAAATTCGATGCGGCCACACCGGCGGTCTCGATCTTGACGACCATCGTCTGCGTTGTGCCGGCGGGCAGACCCGCTTCGATGGGCGTGCCGGGGCGTGCATAGTCGAGCGGGGCGAGCACGCGGCGCGCGGTGATGTTGTTCGCCTCATCGAGCAGCGTCAGTTCGATCGACGGATACGCGAGCGCAACCCGGTAACGGTTCGTGAGCGGCATTTTCAGCTCGAGCGTCTGGGGGCCGTCGAGCTGGCGCAAGTCCGACGCATCGAGCCGCAAGCCGTCGATTGCGCGCGGCGGCGTGACGGCGCAACCCAACTGCGCGCAGGCCGCGCTGAAGAGCGGTTGCGTCGAGGGCCAGTAGATCATCAGCGTTTCGCGTTGCCACCAGGCGATCTGCGCGACGAGCAGCGCGGCGAGCGCGATGGCGGCGGCGACGCCGAATGCATGCGCGAAGTTGCCGCGCATCGCGCCGGTGCGAGTCTCGCGGGTGAGCGCGAAGTGTTCGCGATTGTCGGGCTCGGGCGATGCCGCGAACGGTTCGGCCGTTGCGGCGGCGGGCGCGCTGAAATGCGGCTCGCGGCCGGGATGTGCGCCGGCCGGTGCGGACGGCGCCGATGCCGCAGCGGACGATACGGGCACGGGCTCGATCGGGTGCGGGGGC
>NZ_FXAN01000039.1 GCF_900176645.1 Burkholderia singularis | reverse complement strand
GTGCGGTGTGCAAAGCGGCGGTGGAGGCGAGGGGGCGGGACGGCTCGCGCGCGTCGGCGGATGTGCTGTCGCCCGCGCGGCAGTCGGGCGATGCCGGCGCAGTTTCGTTGACGGTGGCGTGATTGGCCGTCTCGCCGCTACCCATTGCCTGGCCGTTCGAAGCAGAACCGTTCGTCGCGCAGAGGCTCGATGCCGAGCGGTTCGATTCAACGCGGTCTGTCGGCGGAGCGTTTGCGCCCGCAATGTCGCTGGTCGCCGGATCGCCGATTGCCAAGCCGCTTGCGGCTTCGGACGCGCGATTGGCGATGGCCGCGCCGGGCGGCGCGTCCTGAATGGCCGGGGCCGGACCGTTTGCCGTCGCACCGCGTGCCGCCGAGCCGATCGCCCCGCACGCGGCTTCCCCTTGTGCAACCACGCGGTTTGCCGCCGCGCCGATGCCCGCGCTCGTTACTTGCAACTCTGGTTCGACGTTGCCGTCGAGCCAGGGTGCACGCATGTCCCACGCGTGCGGCGTGAAGTCGCGATGACCGGCTCCGAGCGGTACGTGCCCGGACGACGTGGCGGCAAAGAGGCGAGGCGGCTTGGCGGGCGCCGCGCCGCGCACGGCTTCGGCCGCCAGCGCGGCGGCCACGGCCGGTTCGTCGGACACGAGCGAGCAGGTCGCGTCGAACACTTGCTGGCAATGCCCGCAACGCACCAGCCCGCCGCGCAGCGCGAGTTGTTCGCGCTGCAGCCGGAAGACGGTTTCGCAATGAGGGCAGCGCGCCGCGAGGCGCGCGTGCGCTGGCGTCTGGCCGCCCCAAGCGCGCTGACTGTCTTCTTCGGAGGACGACGAACGAGGTGAGTTCATGTTAGCCGGGCCGCCAGCTAAACCGTTAAGGTTGGACTGCGCCTATTCTAATGGCTTTCGCGCCGCGTTCCGGCGAGACAGACCCAACCTTCGTGTTCGCGCCAGACGGCGATGTCGAGATAGCGCGCATAGGCGCTCGCGACTTCGTCCGCTTGCCGCGCGAGCACGCCAGACAGCGCGAGCCGTCCGCCCGGCTTCACTTTCGACGCGAGCATCGACGCCATCAGCTTCAGCGGATTCGACAGGATATTCGCGACGACGATATCGAATTCACTGTCGGGGCAAGCGTCGGGCAGGCCATAGACGACTTCGGCGCGGTTGCGCGCGCTGTTCTGGCGCGCGGCTTCGACAGCTTGAGGGTCGATGTCGATGCCGGTCACGCTGCCCGCGCCGCATTTCTTCGCGAGAATCGCGAGGATGCCGGAGCCGCAGCCGTAATCGAGGACCGACTGTCCCGGTTGCACCGTCTGTTCGAGCCACTCCATGCAAAGGCGCGTCGTCGGGTGGCTGCCCGTGCCGAATGCCAGGCCGGGATCGAGTTCGAGTACGAGCGCTTCGGGGTCCGGCGCATCATGCCAAGACGGCACGACCCAGATTCGTTCGCCGATATGGATCGGATCGAATTGCGATTGCGTCAGCCGTACCCAATCCTGATCCTCGACGTCGCGCACGTCGAAGCGCGGCGTCTTGGCGAGGCCGATTTCGTTCGCGGCGGCGGCAAGCAGCACGGCGGGGTCGTGCGTCGCGTCGACGAGCGCGACTACGCGCGAACGCTGCCACGCGGTGTGCTCCGGCGCGAGGCCCGGCTCGCCGAAGAGCGGCTGTTCGTCCGGCGTATCGGCGTCGGCGTCCTCGACGGACGCCGACAGCGCTCCCAGCTCGACGAGCGCGTCGGACAACGCTTCCGCGTGCTCGCGCGGCAGCTCGACGACGAGTTCCCGGTAACTCATGACGCCGCTTCTTCCGGCGCGTGCTGCTGCCGCTGCGCGAGCCGGTGCTCGAGATAATGGATGCTGGTGCCGCCTTCGACGAACTTCGAGTCGAGCATCAATTCGCGATGCAGCGGGATGTTGGTCTGGATGCCTTCGACCACCATTTCCGACAGCGCGATCCGCATCCGGTTGATCGCCTGCTCGCGCGTCGCGCCGTAGGCGATCAGCTTGCCGATCATCGAATCGTAATTGGGCGGCACGAAATAGCCGTTGTATACGTGCGAATCGACGCGGATGCCGGGGCCGCCCGGCGTATGCCACGACGTGATCCGGCCTGGCGACGGCGTGAATTTGAACGGGTCCTCGGCGTTGATCCGGCATTCGATCGCGTGGCCGCGGAACTGGATGTCGCGCTGGCGGATCGACAGCTTTTCGCCGGCCGCGATCTTGATCTGTTCCTGCACGATATCGACGCCCGTGATCAGCTCCGTCACCGGATGCTCGACCTGCACGCGCGTGTTCATCTCGATGAAGTAGAACTCGTTGTTTTCGTACAGGAATTCGAACGTGCCCGCGCCGAGGTAACCCATCTTCTTGCACGCGTCCGCGCAGCGGTCACCGATCCGGTCGATCAGGCGGCGCGGGATGCCGGGCGCGGGGGCTTCCTCGATCACCTTCTGGTGGCGGCGCTGCATCGAGCAGTCGCGCTCGCCCAGCCACAGCGCGTTGCGGTGCGAGTCCGACAGCACTTGAATCTCGATGTGGCGCGGGTTTTCGAGGAACTTCTCCATATAGACCTGCGGATTGCCGAACGCGCGGCCCGCTTCCTCGCGCGTCATGTTGACCGCGTTGACGAGCGCCGCCTCGGTGTGGACGACGCGCATCCCGCGCCCGCCGCCGCCGCCCGCCGCCTTGATGATCACCGGATAGCCGATCGAGCGCGCGATCTTCACGATCTCCTTCGGATCGTCCGGCAGTGCGCCGTCCGAGCCCGGCACGCACGGCACGCCGGTCTTGATCATCGTCTGCTTCGCGGTGACCTTGTCGCCCATCATCCGGATCGTGTCCGGGCGCGGGCCGATGAACGTGAAGCCCGATTGCTCGACGCGCTCGGCGAAATCGGCATTTTCCGACAGGAAGCCGTAGCCGGGGTGAATCGCTTCGGCGTCCGTCACTTCGGCCGCGCTGATGAGGGCCGGCATGTTCAGATAGCTGAGGTTCGACGGGGCCGGCCCAATGCAGACCGCTTCGTCGGCGAGCCTCACATACTTGGCTTCCTTGTCGGCCTCGGAATAGACGACCACCGTCTTGACGCCGAGCTCGCGGCACGCGCGCTGGATGCGCAACGCGATTTCCCCGCGATTGGCAATGAGGATTTTTTCAAACATAGCGAGTATTCGTCTCTTCGATGGGCACGCGCTGCGCGTGCCTTGAGGAGCAGGGCGGCGGCGCTCTCGACGCGCGCGCCGCGCGGGCAGACGTTAGCCGATCACGAAAAGCGGTTGGCCGTATTCGACGGCCTGGCCGTTCTCGGCAAGGATTTCCTTGATGACGCCGGCTTTGTCCGATTCGATTTCGTTCAGCAGCTTCATTGCTTCGATGATGCAAAGCGTCTGGCCTTCCTTGACCGTGTCGCCGACCTGGACGAACGGATCGGCGCCCGGTGACGGCGCGCGGTAGAACGTGCCGACCATCGGCGATGTGACGACGTGGCCTTGCGGCGCGGCCGGCGCAACCGCAGCGGCGGCCGGCGCGCTTGCGCTTTCGGGCTGCACCGCGACGGCGGGGGCTGGGGCGCTCACCTGCGGCGCAAAGCCGCCCGATTGCTGGACGTAGACCGGCGGCGCGTTCTTGACGATGCGAACCTTGCCTTCGCCTTCGGTGACTTCCAGCTCGGAGATGCCGGATTCGGAGACGAGGTCGATCAAAGTTTTCAGCTTACGAAGGTCCATCGGGAATTCCCCTTTCAATACGTGAAACGCCGGTTCGGAACCGGCGCTGAATCGAGTTCTTGTAAATCTCAGCCGCGCGCGGCCTGTTGCAGCTTGTCGAGCGCGTATTCGAGTGCGTACAGATAGCCTTTCCAGCCAAGGCCGCAAATTACGCCTTCGGCCTGATCGGAAAAATAAGAGTGATGCCGGAACGGTTCGCGCCGGTGCACGTTCGACAGATGAATCTCGACAAACGGGATGCCGACCCCCGCGAGCGCATCCCGAATCGCGACGCTCGTATGTGTATACGCAGCGGGATTGATCAGAATGAACGCGGTGCCGTCGGTTCTTGCAGCCTGGATGCGATCAACCAGCGCACCCTCATGATTGCTTTGAAACGACTCGAGGGCTGCGCCCGCCTGTTGCGCGCGCGCAGCCAGCGCTTGATCGATCTGCTCGAGCGTGACGCGGCCGTACACATCCGGTTCCCGGGTGCCGAGAAGGTTGAGATTAGGGCCGTGGAGCACCAGCAACCGAGTCATGGTCGCTTCTTTTTCTGCGCAATTGCGCGAACTTTATCGCCAATTAGAGAAATTTGTCTAGTTTCGCCGAATGGCTGACGGCGCCGGCGCGCCGACGGTGGCCTGCCAATAGGCTCAGAATCGGCTAACGTCGGGCAATTTTGCTTCAATCTGCTAGAAATTGTTCATAATGCGCCGAGAATCAGTTCGACTGATCAGAGCGTGTCGAGGAGGCGTTTGAGTTCGTCCGTGTGAATTTGACCCAGCTTCGTCATACGGATCTTGCCGCTGGCGTCGATCACGACTGTAAACGGTAACGCCCCCGCGGTATTGCCAAAATTTCGGGCTAGATCTGCGCCCGCATAGCCGCTGACGAAGATCGGATAGTCGACCGGCACTTTCTTCAGGAAGTTTTTCACATTCTGCTCCGAATCGACGCCTATTCCGATGAAATGAATATCTTTTTTCGCGTATTCATGGGCCAGGCTGACGAGTTCGGGCATTTCTGCGACGCATGGGCCGCACCAGGATGCCCAGAAATTGACGACAGTATTCTTGCCCTTATAGGCGGCGAGCGCATGCGATTTGTCGTCGACGCCGGGGAAAGACGCAGCCCATAGTGCGTCGACGGGAGCGCTGGGCGCCGCGCTTGCAGCCGGCGCGGCCGCCTGGGCGTCTTCATTGCCCGCGCTGCCGCGCCACCAATGGCCGGCGGCCAAGCCGCCGGCGGTCGCGATGGCGGCAACCGCGACGGCCGCGAAAATCCTTTTGCTGTTCGTCATCGATTGGGGTCGGTCGGTGAGAGGGGCGCGGCGTCGAGCAGGGCGCGCAAGGCCGCCGCATCGGCCCGGGCAAGCCGGCCGCGGGCATCCGCCTTCAGGGCGCCGCGCAGGTCGTTGCTCGTATAGAGGGTCAAATGAATGCCGACGGGTGCTTCGCCGCGCGCTCCGCGCCACAGGAAGCTGAGCGTTTCGACGTCGCCGCGTCCCGCGAAATGGCGGGTTTCGGAAACGTCATATTGAACGTTCTGATTCAGCAGATAAATGGCGACATCTTTCTGATTGTCGCAAAAGATCTGCAAATAAATATCGGAATGCACATTAGCGGTGCCGTTCAGCACCGCACCGGCGATGTATGGGTTGAACGGGGCGAGCCGCTCCATCCACGCAAGCGCGATGGCGCGCAGCCGCCTCAGTTCGACGGGCTGGGTGTCAGCCTGGAACAGAGCCAGATACTCGTGCAGTTCTTCTTCGATCCGGTCGTTATCCGGCAGCCATTCTCCGGCTATTCGGCTGTCGCCGCCCAATACCTGCCGGGCGGCCTTGCGTTTTGCGCCAGCGTAATCGAGCCCGTCTTCGGCAATCAGGCGTGCCGCCGCGAGCGCAATTTCGTCGCGCACGCGTTGCGGATCGAGTAGGGTTTTGCGAGACATAATTCGACAATCATACTAGAACGGCGCGATGCGGCTGCCGTGCCTTGGCGGAGCCGCCGGAGACGTCAGTTACAATAGTGCGCTTTGGGCGGCGGCGCGAGCGAGCGCTCATGCGCGTAGTCCCGGCAATCGGCGCACGTCGCGGCCGGCCTCCCGGTTCGATTCGACGCCCATGCGGCGCAAAAAGCTCTATGCATATCCACATTCTTGGCATCTGCGGCACTTTCATGGGCGGTCTTGCCGTGCTCGCCCGCGCGGCGGGCCATACGGTGACTGGGTGCGACGCGGGTGTCTACCCGCCGATGAGCACGCAGCTCGAAGCGCAGGGCATTCAGTTGATCGAAGGTTATGGCGCCGAGCAGGTCGATCTGAAGCCCGATCTGTTCGTGGTCGGCAATGTCGTATCGCGTGGCAATCCGCTGATGGAAGCGATTCTCGATCGCGGGTTGCCTTATGTGTCGGGGCCGCAATGGCTCGGCGAGCACGTGCTCGCCGGTAAGTGGGTGCTCGCTGTCGCCGGCACGCACGGTAAGACAACGACGAGTTCGATGCTCGCGTGGCTTCTCGAAGACGCGGGCCTGAATCCGGGCTTTCTGATTGGCGGTGTGCCGTTGAATTTCGGCGTATCCGCGCGGCTTACCGATTCGACTTTCTTCGTGATCGAAGCCGACGAGTACGATACCGCTTTCTTCGACAAGCGCTCGAAATTCGTCCATTACCGGCCGCGTACCGCGATTCTCAACAATCTCGAGTTCGATCATGCCGACATTTTCCCTGATCTTGCCGCGATCGAGACACAATTCCATCATTTGATCCGTACTGTGCCGAGCATTGGCAGGCTGGTGACGAATGGCCGCGACGACGCGCTCGAGCGGGTGTTGGCGCGCGGCTGCTGGAGCGAGGTCGAGCGCTTCGGCGTCGACGGCGGCTGGCAGGCGTTGCCCGCGGATGACGGCGTGCCTGTCGACGAGCGTTTTGCCGTCTATTCGCGTAGCGAGCGGGTTGGCGTCGTCGAGTGGCAGGTGCAGGGCGAGCACAATCGGATGAATGCGCTCGCTGCGATCGCGGCGGCGCGCCATGTCGGCGTGCCGCCGCTGCGTGCCGCCGCCGCGCTCGCCACGTTCCGTAACGTGAAACGCCGGATGGAGGTGCGCGGCAGCGTCGACGGCGTGACGGTCTATGACGACTTCGCGCATCATCCGACCGCGATCGAAACCACGATCGCCGGCCTTCGTGCGCGTATCGGTCGGGAAAATGCCCGCATCCTCGCCGTGCTCGAGCCACGCTCGAACACCATGAAACTCGGCGTGATGAAGGCGCAGCTGCCGGCGAGTCTTGCCGACGCCGATCTCGTGTTCGGCTATGGCGCATCCACGGGCCGCGACGCGCTCGGCTGGCATCTTGCGGATACGCTTGCGCCGCTTGGTGACAAGGCGCGCGCGTTCGACGATCTGCATGTGCTCGTGAATGCGGTGACGCGCGCGGCGCGGCCGGGCGATCACGTGCTCGTGATGAGCAACGGCGGCTTCGGCGGCGTTCATCAGAAGCTACTGGATGCGCTCGGCGCGCGCAGCCGGAGCGGCGCGTGATTCTCTATCTGCACGGCTTTCGTTCGTCGCCGCAGTCGTTCAAGGCGCGCGCGCTGGCCGCGCGGCTTGCCGAACTCGGCCGCTCGGGTGAGTGGCGCTGCCCGGCGCTGCCGGTCGCACCGCTCGATGCGGTTGCGGTTGCCGAGGCGCAGGCCGCGGGCGTGCCGGCGCACGAAGTGACCGTGATCGGCAGTTCGCTCGGTGGCTACTACGCGACCTGGCTTGCGCAGAAGCACGGCTGGCGCGCGGTACTGCTGAATCCTGCGACGCAGCCGCAGCGCGACTTGCAGCGCTATCTCGGCGAGCAGCCGCTTTGGCACGGGGGCGGTACGATCGTTGTCGAGCCGCATCATCTGGATGAGCTGAATGCGTTGCACGTGCCGACGATCACGCGGCCGCAGCGCTACTATCTATTCGCGGCGACGGGCGACGAGGTGCTCGATTACCGCGAGATGCTGGCGCGCTATCCCGGTGCACGGACTCGCGTCATCGAAGGCAGTGACCATGGCATCAGCGAATTTGCCGACTATATCGACGACGTTCTTGCGTTTTGCGATGCCGGACAAGCAGCGCCGGATACGAGGCCGGCGTTCTAAACCGACGGCACCACACATGGCGCCGCTTCCGGCCGGAGCGCGGCGCACGACAGTCTGAACGAAAGACGAGAGTATTGAGTGAACGTTTTCTTCGAGGAATCGGGCAGTTTCAAGGCCGGCAGCGTGCTGTCCCGGCAGGGCGACGCGTTTCAGGTCGAATTGCCGGGCGGCCGGCGCGCGAAGGTACGCGCGAAGGATGTGCTGATCGAATTCGACAAGCCCGCCGCAGGCGAACTGATGCAGCAGGCGGACGAGGCAGCGCAGCAGATCGACCCGGATTTTCTGTGGGAGTGCGCGCCTGCTGACGAATTCGCGTACTCGGCGCTGGCTGACGAATATTTCGGCGCGGATTATGGTCCTGTCGAACGTGCCGCGCTTGTACTGCGCCTGCATGGCTCGCCCGTTTATTTTCGCCGCAAGGGGCGGGGCCAGTATCAGCGCGCGCCGCAAGAGCAGCTCCAGATGGCGCTTGCCGCGCTCGAGCGCAAGCGTCAGCAGGCGCTCGTGCAAGCCGGCTATGAGGAAGAGCTGAAGGCGGGGCGGCTGCCCGACGCGTTCGTCGGCCGCGCGCTGAATCTGCTGACGAAGCCGGACAAGAATTCGATCGAATACAAGGCGCTCGAGGCGGCCGCCGCCGCGTGTGGCGTGTCGCCCGCGCGGCTGATGCTCGATTGCGGCGGGATTGCGTCGGCGCGAGCGCTGCATGAGGCGCGTTTTCTTGCCGAGTACTTTCCGCATGGCACGGGCTTTCCGAGCGTGTCCGTCGGCAAGCTGCCGGACGATCTGCCGCGCGCGGACGTCAGCGCGTTCTCGATCGACGACATCACGACCACCGAGATCGATGACGCGTTCTCGGTCGAGCATTTGGCGGACGCCCGCGTGCGGATCGGCGTGCATATCGCGGCGCCCGCGCTCGGCATTACGCGCGGCGACCCGATCGACGCGATCGCGCGCGCGCGGCTGTCGACCGTCTACATGCCCGGCGACAAGATCACGATGCTGCCGGACGACGTCGTTGACATCTTCACGCTGAAAGAGGGCGACTATCGCCCGGCGTTGTCGCTCTACATCATCGTGAACCGCGACACGCAGGAGATCGTCGCGAACGAAACGCGCGCCGAGTTGGTGTATGTGAAGAGCAACCTGCGGCACAACACGCTCGACGAACTGGTGACCGAAGAGTCGCTGGCGGCCGGCACGGGCGACTATCCGCACAAGGACGATATCGCGGTGCTCTGGCCGCTCGCGCAGGCGCTCTTCGAAAAGCGTCAGGTCGCGCGCGCAGGCTACGGATTGAAGCGCGAGGTGCAGCGCAACACCGATTTCAATTTCTACGTCGAAGGCGAGCATGTGACGATCACGCCGCGCCGGCGCGGTTCGCCGCTCGATCTGATCGTGTCCGAACTCGCGATCCTGGCCAATTCGACGTGGGGCGCGTTCCTGCACGATCATAGCGTGCCGGGAATCTATCGCACGCAGCGCGCGTTCGGCATGCCGAGCGGGCCCAAGCGCACGCGGATGCAGACGAGCGCCGCGCCTCACGAAGGGCTCGGCGTGCCGCAATACGCATGGAGCACGTCGCCGCTGCGCCGCTATGTCGACCTCGTCAACCAATGGCAACTGCTCGCGTGCGTGCAGCACGGCGTGACGGCGAAGCTTGCTGCGCCGTTCAAGCCGAAGGACGCGGATCTGTACGCGGTCGTGCAGGGGTTTGACGATACGTATGCCGCCTATGCCGATCATCAGCGCCGGATGGAGTATTTCTGGTGTTTGCGCTGGATCAGGCAGGAAGGCCGCAAGCAGGTAAGCGCGACCGTCGTGAAGGGCGATCTCGTGCGGCTGGACGAAGTGCCGCTGCTGCTGCACGTGCCTGCGCTCGGCGTGCATGCGCGCGGCACGCGCGTGCTGCTCGACGTGATGTCGATCGACGAGCTGACGGTCGAGGCGTCGGTACGGCTCGTGAGCGTGCTCGACGCGCCGACGGTATCGAGTGGCGAGCCTGCCGACGATGACGACGATACCGAAGCGGCCGGCGATGCGCTGCTCGACGCAGCCGGAGAATCCGCCGAAAGCGACACGCAAGCGCTTGCCGAGGCGGGCAGCGAGGCGGGCGACGGCGGCGCGTCGGCCGGCGGTGCGGAGCCTGCGCCGTGAGCGCAATGATTGCCGGAGGCGGCGAGCGCGCGCACGACCGTTATGCGGTGATCGGCAATCCGATCGCCCACAGCAAATCGCCGTTCATTCACGCGCGCTTTGCCGAGCAGACCGGCGAGGCGATCGAATACACGCACCTGCTCGCACCGCTCGACGGCTTCGTGACGACCGTGCGTGAATTTGCCGCGCAGGGCGGCCGCGGGTTAAACGTCACAGTGCCGTTCAAGCTCGATGCGCATGCGCTTGCCGATACGCTGTCGCCGCGTGCCATGGCAGCGGGCGCGGTGAACACGCTGCGCTTCGACGAAACCGGCGTGTTCGGCGACAACACCGACGGCGCCGGCTTGACGCGCGATATCGAGTCCAATCTCGGCGTGAGCCTCGCGGGCGCGCGGATCTTGCTGCTCGGCGCTGGAGGCGCGGCGCGCGGTGTCGTGCTGCCGATGCTCGAGCGCGGGCCGGCCGTGCTGACGATCGTCAATCGAACGGCGAACAAGGCGCAAGGGCTCGTCGACCAGTTCGCAGCGGCGGCGCGCGACGCGGGCTGCCTGCTTGCGGGCGGCGGCCCCGAGCAGGTGGAGCGCGAGCCTTATGACGTGATCGTCAATGCGACAGCGGGCAGCCTCGATGCGGCATTGCCCGAATGCGACGCCGCCGCGTTCGGACCGGCGACGCTCGCTTACGACATGATGTACGGCGCGCGGCCGACCGTCTTCATGGAGCACGCGCGCACGCTCGGTGCGCGTGTGGCGGATGGGCTGGGGATGCTCGTCGAGCAGGCGGCGGAATCGTTCCTGGTGTGGCGCGGCGTGCGGCCCGATAGCTCCCCCGTGCTTGCCGCATTGCGCGCTGCGCTGGCGGCGCCAGCGTCGCATTGAGTGTGCGAAGCGGCACGCCGATGCGCAACGACGCCGTTTCGCCTGTTTCGTCTGCCTCGCCGGTGCAGGAGGCCATGCCGGCGGCATATGGAGCAGGCCGTGCGCGCAAGAATGGCCTGGCGCGCTGGTTTGCGTATGCGGGTGGCGTGCTCGGTGGCGCATGGTGTGCGACCCAACTCTATTATTTTGTGCAGATCGCGATCTGGGCGGCGCTCGATCCCGGATCGAGCGCCTTTATGCGCGCGGACGCTTGGCGTCTGTCGGCCGAGCAGCCGGTTGCGTCGATCCGGCATCAATGGGTGCCATACGAGCGCATCTCGCGCAATCTGAAGCGCGCGGTGATCGCATCCGAAGATGCGGATTTTGCGAACAATTCGGGCTACGAAATTGACGCCATCCTGCAAGCCTGGGAGAAGAACCGGGCGCGCGGCCGGATCGTGTCGGGCGGCTCGACGATCTCGCAGCAGCTCGCGCGCAACCTGTTCCTGTCGAGAGAAAAAAGCTATATCCGCAAGGGGCAGGAACTCATCATCACTTGGATGCTCGAGACGCTGCTCGACAAGGAGCGCATCTTCGAGATCTATTTGAACTCGGTCGAGTTCGGCCGAGGGGTCTATGGAGCGCAGGCGGCTGCACAGTACTACTATCGGCTGCCGGCGAGCCGGCTCTCGGCGTGGCAGGCGGCGCGCCTCGCGGTCATGCTGCCGAATCCTAAATATTTCGATACGCATCGCAGCTCGCCTTATCTCGCGCAGCGCACCGGCGTAATCATGCGGCGGATGGGCGCGGCGGAGTTGCCCGCATCGCCCTGACAGGCTCGGCGGCTTGCCGTCTCAAGCTTTCGGCGCCGGCATGCCGTGAATACGGGTAATCCTTTATTTATTTCGCTTAGCTGATTAATTTACCTGCGCGCTGCCGATCGGATATCGAATCGGCAACGCGATTGCTTCTTTTCAATGCGGTTTCGTTGATAAAACGCGGCATAAAAGCCGGTTTGGCGCATGGTTTGTCAGAATGACAAATAAAATTGAAAGAATTAAGTAAACCTAATTTATTTCGAAGATTTGGCCGTTTTCCAAATCGAAAGTTGTCGAGTATATTGGCCGTCACCTTGGCTTATCGAGCCGATGTAACAAGGTAGGGGGCGCCTATCCGGCTGCTCGACAAAAAAACTGAGAGAGAAGGAAAACGACTATGCCAGCACGTCAAGCGAAGCTGCTATTAGCCGCGACGTTCTCCACGCTGTTGCTTGCAGCGTGTAATGGAGACGATGCCGGGCCGGGTGCGAAAATCGCCGCGAGCGCGGACGCATCGACAAACGCCACCAGCGTCGACCAGCCATATCAAGATCCCAACCGTTATTCTTCCGAGCCCGGCGCGTCGCTGCCGGCGTCGGCGGCGCTCGAGCGTGCCGCGGTCACGCATCATCAAATCACGGTCAACGGCAAGACGATCAGCTATACCGCGACCGCAGGCCATCTGATCGCGCGCAATCCGCAGACGGGCGCTGCCGAGGCGTCGGTCTTCTACGTCGCGTATACCGCCGACAATCAGAGCGCCAGCAAGCGCCCCGTCACGTTCTTCTACAACGGCGGCCCCGGCTCGTCGACCGTGTGGCTGCACCTCGGCTCGTTCGGGCCGAAGCGCATCGTCACCGGCGATCCGAACGCCAACAACGCGTCGTTCCCGTTCGTCGAAAACCAGGAAACCCTGCTCGACACGACTGATCTCGTCTATGTCGACGCAGTCGGCACCGGCTATTCGGAGGCGATCGCGCCGAACACGAACCAAACGTTCTGGGGTGTCGACCAGGACGCCGGCCTATTCCGCGATTTCGTGGTCCGCTATCTGGCCGCGAACAAGCGCGGCGATTCGCCGAAATATCTGTTCGGCGAATCATACGGCACGCCGCGCACCGACGTGCTCGCGAATCTGCTCGAGACCGCCGGCGTGAATCTTGCCGGGATCGTGCTGCAATCGTCGATCCTGAACTACAACAGCAACTGCGACATGGCGAGCACGAACAACGGCACCGTCAACAACAGCGGCAGCAACAGCCAATCGATGCAGGGCACGACGTCGATCAGTTGTGCCGGCTTTGTACCGAGCTACGGCGAGATTGGTGCCTATTACAAGCTCGACAATCCGAATCCTTCCGACATCGTGCAGTACGCGGACCAGATGCGCTTGCTCACGGCGGGCACCTATTCGCCGGCCGTCAATGCGTATCTCGCGAATCACACGCCGCCTGGGCCGACGCTGGTGACGCAGATGTCGAATGCGACTGGCGCGCGGAGGGCGTTGTGGAACAAGGATTTCAACCTGCTGCCGACCTATTACGACAATAGCTATCAGATTGCGTTGATCCCGGGCACGCTGATCGGCCGCTACGATGCGCGCGTGAACGCGCCGATCAACAGCCCGCTCGCGGCCGAAGGCGATCCGTCGAGCACTTTCATCACGAAGCCGTTCACCGACACGATCGGCGCCTATTTGCCGAACGAACTGAAGTATTCGGCGCAAACGTCCTATTCGGTGGACAGCAACGCGATCAATACGTGGGATTGGAGCCACGACGGCCTGTCGATGCCCGACACGATTCCGGATTTGGCTGCGGCGCTTACGCTCAATCCTTCTTTGAAGATCCTGTCGTTGAACGGTTACCACGATATCGCGACGCCGTTTTATCAGACGGAACTCGATCTTGCCCGTCTCGGCTCGCAGCCCAATCTGACGATCAAAGATTATCAGGGCGGCCATATGGTCTATCTGGACGATACGTCGCGGCCGCAGGAAAAGGGCGATCTGGTGACGTTCTATAACGCGGCGCCGGCTGCTCGATGATGCCGGCTGGCCCATGTCCGTCGCGCAGGCGCGCTCGAGCGCCGTGCGCGGCGGACCACGACGACCCCATTTCTGATCGGAGCTGATATGAACATCCAATCGCTAGTCGCCTGGACGGTGCTTGCCGCCGCGGGCTTCGCGCTGACGCAAACCGCTTTTGCCCAGCAAGCGGCAAGTGACACGCAACCGGCCCGCCACGGGCAGGCACAATTGGGCGATCCATACGTGCCGCCCGCCGCCCGCAAGCCGACGGCCGGCACGCAAACCACCGGCGACGAACTGCACGCGCAGGTCGTGCGCAAGCTGCAGCGCCAGTTCGCGGCGGCCGATGCCGGCAATGCAGGTTTGACTGAAGCGCAGGCGAAGGCTGCGGGCCTTGGCTATGTCGCGAAGAACTTCAAGCAGATCGACGTGAACCGGACGGGGCGCGTGTCGTTTTCCGACGTGCAACGCTATCTCCAGTCGCAAAGCGCGACGCGACAATAAGCACATCTAGCGACTGCGCGACGCGCGCGAAGCTGGCAATAGGCAAGCGGGCTTGGCCGGACAACCGGCTCGGCCCGTTTTTTCATCCGCGCCCCGTTATGCAACGGCGTACGAATCTCCCAATATATGAGACAAACACTCAAATATTGGATATCACGACTGCCCCCCCTACAATCCGAAGCACATCGACATGCTTCGGCGGATGCGTGGCCTTCGCGAGACCGAGGGCTTGCCCATCCGGTTTGCCGGAGTTGATCGCATCATGAACAAATTGCCCATGACGCTTGCCCTGAACGACACGCCCGATGCGCATTGCGCGACGCCCGATGCCGCACTTGCGGACAGCATCGGCGCAACCGGCACGCCGCTCGATCTCGCCGCTCAGCAGGCGGGCACGCAGACGCTGCTGCGCGGGCTGGCGATTCTAGAAGCGGTGGCCGGCGGCGCGCGCGACATGCGTGCGATCGCCGCCGCGCTCGGCACGACCCGCAGTACGACGCACCGGCTCGTGAGCAGCCTCGCGCAGGCGCGTTATCTGCGCCAGGTGCAGGGCGGCTATTTGCTCGGCCCGAAACTGATCGAGCTCGGCACGATCGCGCTCGAACAGATGCCGCTTACGGCGGTCGCCCGCCCGCATCTCGACGCGCTCGCTCAAGCGACGCTCGACACGATTCATCTGGGGGTGCGCGACGGCGACGACGTGCTCTACATCGACAAAATTCCCGGCACGCGCGGCCTCGAGATGCGCTCGCGGATCGGTCATCGGATGCCGCTCGCGTCGACCGGCATAGGCAAGGCGCTGATGCTCGATCTTGATCCCGACATGTGGCGCACGCTGTTCGAAGCGGCAAAGCGCGCTCTGTCGGGCGTGAATTTCAAGCCCGACCGTCGGCCCGACGTTGGCACGTTCCTGCAACGTATGGCCCATTACGCGGCGGGCGGCTACACGTTCGATCTCGAGGAGAACGAAACGTCGATTCGTTGCGTCGCGGCACCCGTGCGCGACGCGTCGGGGGCGATCGTCGCCGGCCTGTCGGTCGCGAGCACGATTCCTTATATGTCGCTTGACCGGATGAACGAGCTGGTGCCGCTCGTGCATCGGACCGCGCGTGCGATTTCGGCCGATCTCGGCTGGAGCGCGCCGCAAGCCACGCGCCGGATCAAGCGATGACGGCGGCCTGGGATACGCCCGCGCTGATCGGGCTCGATTGGGGGACCACGTCGCTGCGCGCGTATCTGTTCGCCGTTGACGGCTCCGTGCTCGATACGCGAACCGACGCGGCGGGCGTGATGAGCCTGCCGGGAGGCGCAGACGGAACACGGGCGCCGCAGGTGTTCGATGAGGCGTTCGAGCGTGCGTGCGGCGCATGGCTCGATCGCAAGCCGGATGTGCCGGCGCTCGCATCCGGGATGGTTGGCAGTGCGCAGGGATGGCGCGAGGCGCCGTATGTGCCGGTGCCGGCCGCCGCCGACGGATTCGCAGCGGGTCTCGTGCGCGTGAAGACCGTGCGCGGCGCAACGCTTGCGATCGTGCCGGGCGCACTGTCGCCGGGCGATCTGCCGGACGTGATGCGCGGCGAGGAGACGCAGATCGTCGGCGCGCTCGCCGCCGAGCCGTCGCTCGCGCTCGCTCGCCCAGGCGCGTTGATCGGCCTACCCGGCACGCATGCGAAATGGGCGTGGGTGTGCGACGGCCGGATCGAGTGGTTCCGCACTTATATGACGGGCGAGCTGTACGCGGCATTGCGCGAGCACACGATTCTCGGCCGCACGATGCAGCCGTCGGACGGCGCCGATTGGGACGCGTTCGGTCGCGGCGTGCGCACCGCCCGCGGCAGGCGCGACGAGGGTTTGCTCGCGACATTGTTCAGCACGCGCACGCTTGGATTGACCGGCCGGCTTACGCCGCGCGCGCAAGGCGATTATCTGTCCGGACTGCTGATCGGTCACGAACTGAGCGCGCTCGACGTGCTGCTCGCGAAGCAGGGCGCGTCGCTGGCGTCGCTCGCGCCGCGTATCGTCGGCGCGAGCGCGTTGTGCGAACGCTATCTGCGCGCGCTCGCGGCATTCGATTGCGACGGCGCGCGCGCCGTCGAGCAGGCGGCCGAGCGCGGCCTGTGGTGCATTGCGACGCGGGCCGGACTGGTCGGCATGGCGGCCGCGCGGCTTCGCCGGCCGTCATAAGCCAAGCCGCACGCGAGCCGATGGACTGGACCGCTGGAGGAAATGTCGCAGATGGATGCTGAAAAATATCGCTTTCCCGCGCCATACGAGCCGCATCGCGGCCTGATGCGCGCGCTTGCCGAATGTCCGCTGGTGGCGATCCTGCGCGGCATCACACCAGCCGAGGTGGCCGCGCATGGCGCGGCACTTTACGACGCCGGCTTTCGAATCGTCGAGGTGCCGCTCAATTCGCCCGATCCGTTCGACAGCATCGCCGTCTTGCGCGCAGCGCTGCCCGCTGATGCGATCGTCGGCGCGGGCACCGTGCTGCGCGCCGAGTATGTCGATGAAGTCGCGCGCGCGGGCGGCAACCTGATCGTGATGCCGCATGCGGATGCGCAGGTCGTGCGCCGTGCGAAAGCGCTCGATATCGCGTGCGCGCCCGGCGTCGCGACGCCGACCGAAGCGTTCGCCGCGCTCGCAAGCGGCGCCGACGTATTGAAGATGTTTCCCGCCGAACAGCTCGGGCCGGTGACGCTCAAGGCATGGCGGGCGGTGATCGATGCACGGGTGCCGATCGTGCCGGTCGGGGGAGTCGCGCCCGACAACATGGGCGCGTATCTCGCGGCCGGTGCAAGCGGCTTCGGAATCGGCTCGGCGCTGTATGCGCCGGGGCAGCCGAGCGCTGTTACCGCGACGCGCGCGCAGGCGTTCGTCAATGGATGGCAGATCGCGCGCAACGGAGCGGCGCGGTGAATAGGCTCGCGGGCAAGGTCGCGCTCGTGACGGGCGCGGGGCGCGGCATCGGCGCGGCGATCGCTCATGCGTTTGCGCGAGAAGGCGCTGCGGTGGTGCTGGCGGAACTCGATGTCGCGCTTGCTCGCGAGACGGCCGGCGAGATCGAATGCGACGTTGCCGGCGCGCGCGTGCTGGCGGTGCAGACCGACGTGACGCAGGCAGAGTCGATAACGGCTGCGTGCGCCGATGCGCAGCGGCTGTTCGGCCCGCTCGACGTGCTCGTCAACAATGCCGGCATCAACGTGTTCGACGATCCGCTCACGCTTGCGGACGACGCGTGGCGCCGCTGCCTTTCGGTCGATCTCGACGGCGTATGGAACGGCTGCCGCGCGGCGCTGCCGGGCATGGTCGAGCGCGGGCGCGGCAGCATTGTCAATATCGCGTCGACGCATGCGTTCAAGATCATCCCGGGATGCTTTCCGTACCCGGTCGCCAAACATGGCGTGTTGGGTCTCACGCGCGCGCTCGGCATCGAGTATGCGGCGCGCAACGTGCGCGTGAACGCGATCGCGCCGGGCTACATCGAAACGCAGGCGACGCGCGATTGGTGGGACGCGCAACCCGATCCGGCGATGGCGCGGCAGCAAACGCTTGCGCTTTCGCCGATGAAGCGGATCGGCCGCCCCGACGAAGTCGCGATGACCGCGGTATTCCTCGCTTCGGACGAGGCGCCGTTCATCAACGCGACTTGCATCACGATCGACGGCGGCCGAGCGACGCTGTATCACGACTGATTCGCTCGCGCACGTCCGCTCCGGCGGACGGTGCGCGAACGCGGCGCGCGACGGCTGCACGCGCCGCGTCGGGACAATGAAGCAGCCGGCACTCCGTCGACGGAGACAATCAGGAGACAAGCAACATGAAACGCAGAATGTTCATCACGTTGGCGGCGGCCGCGATGGCCGCGGCAGCAGGCGCACCGGTGCACGCGGCGGACCCGGTGAAGATCGGCTTTCTCGTCAAGCAACCGGAAGAGCCGTGGTTTCAGGATGAGTGGAAATTCGCCGAGCTTGCCGCGAAAAACAAGGGCTTTACGCTCGTGAAGATCGGCGCGCCTTCCGGCGAAAAGGTGATGAGCGCGATCGACAATCTCGCCGCGCAGAAAGCGCAAGGCTTCGTCATTTGCACGCCCGACGTGAAGCTCGGGCCGGGCATCGTCGCGAAAGCGAAGTCGCACAATCTGAAGATGATGACCGTGGACGATCGTCTCGTTGACGGCGGCGGCAAGCCGATCGAATCGGTGCCGCACATGGGCATTTCCGCTTACGACATCGGCAAGCAGGTCGGCAACGGCATCGCGGCCGAGATCAAGAAGCGCGGCTGGAACGTCAACGACGTCGGCGCGATCGACATCACGTATGAGCAATTGCCGACCGCGCACGATCGCACGGCGGGCGCGACCGACGCGCTCGTCGCGGCGGGCTTTCCGAAGGCGAACGTGATTGCCGCGCCGCAGGCGAAAACCGATACCGAGAACGCATTCAACGCGGCGAACATCGCGCTCACCAAGCATCCGCAGTTCAAGCATTGGGTCGCATACGGTCTGAACGACGAAGCGGTGCTCGGCGCGGTGCGCGCGGCCGAAGGGCGCGGCTTCAAGGCGGCCGACATGATCGGCATCGGCATCGGCGGCTCGGATTCGGCGTTGAACGAATTCAAGAAGCCGCAGCCGACGGGCTTTTTCGGCACCGTGATCATCAGCCCGAAGCGGCATGGCGAGGAGACGTCGGAGCTGATGTACGCGTGGATTACGCAAGGCAAGGCGCCGCCGCTGCTCACGCTCACGACCGGCATGCTCGCGACGCGCGACAACGTCGGCCAGGTGCGCGAGACGATGGGGCTTGCCGCGAAGTAAGCGCCGCGCGGCGCGGTGAGCATTGCCGTCGCGCGCGGCTCGGCGCGGCGGCAATGCACGGGGCAATCCGATTGATTGGATGGCGGCAGACGGAGGCGACGTGGCAGCGGTACTGCGTTTCGACAATATTGGCAAGGTCTTTCCCGGCGTGCGCGCGCTCGACGGTATCTCGTTCGACGTGCGCGCGGGGCAGGTGCATGGTTTGATGGGCGAGAACGGCGCGGGCAAATCGACGCTGCTCAAGATTCTCGGCGGCGAATATCAGCCGGATTCGGGCAGCGTGCTGGTCGATGGCCGCGCGATGCGCTTTTCGAGCGCGGCGGCGTCGATCGCGGCGGGCATCGCGGTGATTCATCAGGAATTGCAGTACGTGCCCGATCTGACGGTCGCGGAGAACCTGCTGCTTGGCCGGTTGCCGCAAACGCTCGGCTGGGTCAAGAAGCGCGATGCGCTACGTTTCGTGCGCGAGCGGCTCGCGGCGATGGGCGTCGATCTCGATCCGAACGCGAAGCTGCGGCAGCTGTCGATCGGCGCGCGCCAGATGGTCGAGATCTGCAAGGCGCTGCTGCGCAACGCGCGCGTGATCGCGCTCGACGAGCCAACCAGCTCGCTGTCGCACCGCGAGACCGAGGTGCTGTTCAAACTCGTCGACGATCTGCGCCGCGACGGCCGCGCGCTCATCTATATCTCCCACCGGATGGACGAGATCTACCGGCTCTGCGACGCCTGCACGATCTTTCGCGACGGCCGGCAGGTGGCCTCGCATGCGTCGCTCGCCGACGTGCCGCGCGAGACGCTCGTGCGGCAAATGGTGGGCCGCGAGATCAGCGACATCTATCACTATGCGCCGCGCGCGCTCGGTGACGTGCGCTTGTCGGTGAATGCGCTTGCGGGCGGCGCGCTGAGCGCGGGCGCGGACTTCGACGTGCGCGCGGGCGAGATCGTCGGCTTTTTCGGGCTCGTCGGCGCGGGGCGCAGCGAGCTGATGCGCGTGATCTACGGCGCGGATCGCAAAACGGGCGGCACGCTCGCGCTCGACGGCAAGCCGCTCGACATTCGCTCGACGCGCGACGCGATCCGCCACGGGATCGTGCTGTGCCCGGAGGATCGCAAGGAGGAGGGGATCGTTGCGCAGGCGTCGGTTGCCGAGAACATCAATATCAGTTGCCGGCGGCATACGCTGCGCGCGGGCCTGTTTCTCGATCGCAAGCGCGAGGCCGAAACCGCCGAGCGTTTCATCGACATGCTGAAGATCAAGACCCCTAACCGCCGGCAGAAGATCCGCTTTTTGTCGGGCGGCAATCAACAAAAGGCGATTCTCGCGCGCTGGCTTGCCGAGCCGGATCTGAAGGTCGTGATTCTCGACGAGCCGACGCGCGGCATCGACGTCGGCGCGAAGCACGAGATCTACGGCGTGATCTACGCGCTTGCGCAGCGCGGCTGCGCGATCGTGATGGTGTCGTCGGAATTGCCGGAGGTGCTCGGCGTGTCGGACCGGATCGTCGTGATGCGCGAAGGGCGCATCGCGGGCGAGCTGGCGCGCGCGAGCGCCACCGAAGAGGCAGTGCTCAATCTTGCGTTGCCGCAGGGCGGCGCGGCGCGCGCGGCATGACGGGAAACACCGCGATGCGCAGCCCGGTGAGCCGAAGGTAGACAACGGCGGCGAAACTGCCGCCTGCAGAGGAGCAAACCACATGCAAATCAGAGAGAATCTTCCACAAGCCGCGCCGCCCGCGAGCATCGCGCGCGCCGGCGAGCAACAGCGCTGGCGTCAGCAGATCGCCGAGTACAGCCTTGTTGCGATCTTCGCGGCGATGTTCGTCGTGATGTCGCTGACGGTCGATCACTTCTTCTCGATCGACAACATGCTCGGCCTTGCGCTGTCGATCTCGCAGATCGGCATGGTCGCCTGCACGATGATGTTTTGCCTCGCGTCGCGCGATTTCGATTTGTCGATCGGCTCGACGGTCGCGTTCTCGGGCGTGCTGTGCGCGATCGTGCTCAACGCGACCAACAATACGTTCGTCGCGATTGCCGCGGCCGTGGTCGCGGGCGCGGCAATCGGCTTCGTCAACGGCGCGGTGATCGCGTATTTGCGGATCAACGCGCTGATCACGACGCTCGCGACGATGGAGATCGTCCGCGGGCTGGGTTTCATCGTGTCGAAAGGGCAGGCGGTCGGGGTATCGTCGGAGACGTTCATCGCGCTCGGCGGGCTCACGTTCGCCGGGATTTCGTTGCCGATCTGGGTGACGCTCGTGTGCTTCGTCGTGTTCGGCGTGTTGCTCAACCAGACCGTCTATGGGCGCAACACGCTCGCGATCGGCGGCAATCCGGAAGCGTCGCGGCTCGCGGGAATCAACGTCGAGCGCACGCGCGTCTATATCTTCCTGATTCAGGGCGCGGTGACGGCGCTCGCCGGCGTGATTCTCGCGTCGCGGATCACGTCCGGCCAGCCCAACGCCGCGCAGGGCTTCGAGCTGAACGTGATCTCCGCGTGCGTGCTGGGCGGCGTGTCGCTCGCGGGCGGGCGCGCGACGATCTCCGGCGTCGTGATCGGCGTGCTGATCATGGGCACGGTCGAAAACGTGATGAACCTGCTCGATATCGATGCGTTCTACCAGTATCTCGTGCGCGGCGCGATTCTGCTGACGGCTGTGCTGCTCGACCAGTTGAAGAATCGCGGCGCGCGCGATTGAGCGCCGCGGCACATCATGACGACAAGGATGACGAAATGAATGTCGACCGTTCGGAACCCGAAGCACACGACGCGGGCCATCGGCGCGACGCGAGCTATCCGAGCCTCGCGCAGCGCACCGTGCTGATCACGGGCGGCGCGACCGGAATCGGTGCGTCGTTCGTCGAGCAGTTCGTGCGGCAGCGTGCGCGCGTCGCGTTCGTCGATCTCGATGCGCAAGCGGGCCACGCGCTCGCCGCCCGGCTTGCGCATGCCGCGCACGCGCCGGTGTTCGTCGCATGCGACGTCACCGACATCGGCGCGCTGCGTGATGCGATCGACACGGTCCGCGCGCGCATCGGCCCGATCACGACGCTCATCAACAATGCGGCGAATGACGCGCGCCATGCGATCGACGCCGTCACGCCCGAGTCGTTCGACGCTGGCATCGCGGTGAATCTGCGTCATCAGTTCTTTGCCGCGCAGGCGGTGATCGACGACATGAAGCGCGCAGGGGGCGGCTCGATTGTCAATCTGGGTTCGATCGGCTGGATGCTGAAGAACGGCGGCTATCCGGTCTACGCGATTGCGAAGGCGGCGGTGCAGGGTTTGACACGCGGGCTCGCCCGCGAACTTGGACCATTCGGCATTCGCGTCAATACGCTGGTGCCGGGCTGGGTGATGACCGACAAGCAGCGCCGGCTTTGGCTCGACGATGCGGGGCGCGCGGCGATCAAGGCGGGGCAGTGTCTGGACGCCGAGCTGCTGCCCGACGATCTCGCCAGAATGGCGCTCTTTCTTGCCGCCGACGATAGCCGGATGATCACCGCGCAGGACATCGTCGTCGACGGCGGCTGGGCATGACGTTTGCGTCCGGGAGCGCGGCCCGGGATGAAGCAGGAGAATCGAATCATGGCGTCGACGCACATTCGGCCATCGGTTGACGATGCAATGCAGATCAGGCAGACGCGCCGCGCGCGACGCGCGGCCGTCTCGCATCAGGTGAGCGCGGGGCCGCAGACGTCGCAGGTCGCGCGAGGCGCCGGCCTGGGCACGGCCGACGCGACCATTGCGACGCTGACCAACGACAAGCTGAGGCTCGACGTCGCGCCGCATCTGGGCGGCGGCATCACGCGCTTCGACTGGCGCGACGACGGCGTGCTCACGCCAATCTTTCGCCGCTGCGAAGCGCCTGGGCCGCGCACCGATCCGAACGAGCTTGCCTGCTATCCGTTGCTGCCTTACTCGAACCGGATAGGCGCAGGGCGCTTCCGGTGCGACGGGCGGCTCGTGCGCGTGCCGCGTAATCGTGACACCGAACCGCTGCCGATTCACGGCGACGGCTGGCTCGCGCGCTGGCAGCTCGATGACGCGACACCGCGGCAATTGCGGCTGTCGCTCGATCTCAGCGACGGCGAACCGTATGCGCTGCGCGCAACGCAAATCTATGCGCTCGACGGCGCGACGCTGACGATCGCGCTCACGGTCGAGAATGCCGGGCCGATGCGCCTGCCGTTCGGGCTCGGCTTGCATCCGTTCATCGTCCGCGACGCGGCCACCGAGATTGCGGCCGCCGCGAGCGGGCTGTGGCTGTCGACGCCGGATTGGCTGCCGTCGCGGCATATCGGCGCGCCGGCCGCGTGGCGTTTCGGCATTGCGTATCCGCTGCCGGACACGCTCGTCAATCACGCATTTACCGGCTGGGGCGGCGGCGCGACGATCGCCTGGCCGTTACGCCGCCTCGCGCTGACGGTGGCGGCCGACGCCGATTGCTATGTGCTTTACACGCCGCCCGGTCAGGCGTTCTTCTGTTTCGAACCCGTCGATCATCCGATCGATGCGGTGAATCTGCCGGGCGGCGGCGCCGCGCACGGGATGACGTTGCTTGCGCCTGGCGAGCGGCTCACGCGCCGCTTTCGCTTTACCGTCGCGCGCACCGATGCGCGCGCCGCGCCCGTTGCGCGCGAGGCGGCCGCGCGGGCATTCGGCTGACGCGCATCGGCGGTGTGCGGCATGCGCCGCTCGCCGCCGGGCGGCCCGACTCGGATGGCGCGAGGCTTGGGCGAGCCGGCTGGGCTGGCGGGCAGCGGCGCGGCGGGCGGCAGGCGCGGGCGGCAGGCGTGGGCAGGATCGGGCCGCATCGAACCGTGGCGAATTGCGGCGACCGCGAAGCGCGGCCGTACCGGATTTTGATGAACCGGGCAGCGTGCGTCATGCCGCCCATCGCCCATCGCCCATCGAGCGATCGCGGCGCACTGCACGCGTTGCATTGCCGCCGTCGGCCGCATGCGCTCCGATCCACACCACGACCGGCAAACGGTATCCGGGAACGGCGCGGGTAAAATACGCGGATTTAATCGCCCCGTCGCGAGTGAGCGCCATGTCTTCCACGTCTACCTTTATCGATTCGTTGCGCGCCGCCTGGCAGCGCACGAATTCGCTGCTGTGCGTCGGTCTCGATCCGGAGCCGACGAAGTTTCCCGCGCAGTTCGCGAACCAGCCCGATGCGATCTTCGATTTTTGCCGCGAGATCGTCGATGCGACTGCGCCGTTCGCGAGCGCGTTCAAGCCACAGATCGCATATTTTGCCGCGCACCGCGCGGAAGATCAGCTCGAGCGGTTGATCGCGCACATCCATCTTCAGCATCCGGGACTGCCGGTGATACTCGACGCGAAGCGCGGCGATATCGGCAGCACCGCCGAGCAGTACGCGCGCGAGGCATTCGAGCGCTATCGCGCGGACGCCGTGACGGTCAATCCGTACATGGGCTTCGATTCGATCGAGCCGTACCTGACCTACGACGACAAGGGCGTGATCGTGCTGTGCCGCACGTCGAATCCGGGCGGCTCGGATCTGCAGTTCCTCGACACGGGCGGGCGGCCGCTGTATCAGGTCGTCGCGTCGCTGGCGGCGGACAAATGGAATAAGCGGACGGGGCAGCTCGGGCTCGTCGTCGGCGCGACGTTTCCGAAGGAGATCGAGATCGTGCGAGGGCTCGTCGGCGACATGCCGCTGCTGATTCCCGGCATCGGCGCGCAGGGCGGCGACGTGGCGGCGACCGTCTCGGCGGGCCGCACCGCCGACGGCGCCGGGATGATGATCAATTCGTCGCGCGCGATCCTGTACGCGAGCCGCGAAGACGATTTCGCCGACGCGGCCGCGCATGCGGCGCGCGCGACGCGCGACGCGATCAACGCCCAGCGCTGAGCGCGTTCGACAGCGGCCTTGGAGGCGGCGGTGCGTGCGCCTCCAAGGCCCGGTGGCGAGAACGGCCCGCCGAGGAATGAAGGCTGCGTGTGGCTGGGACGAATCGGCCGCGCGCGTCGCGCAAGCGCGGTTTGCCCGGCGGTGAGTCCGCGCGGCGGCCTGTGGCTCGCGAGCCGCTACCGGTTCGTGATCGCGCTTGGGGTATTCCAGCCAAGCAATACGTTCGAAGCCACGAACCGCGAACCACGAACCACGAACCGCAACTCGCTCAGCGCTCCTGCTCGTCGATCAGCTTGATCAGGCCGCGCAGCGCGTGCGCGGCCGCTTGCGTGCGAATCTGCTCACGATCGCCGGCGAACACGCACGTTTGAACCGACGTGTGCAGCCGGTTGCTCCAGCCGAACGATACCGTGCCGACGGGTTTCAACTCGGAGCCGCCTCCGGGCCCCGCGATGCCGGTGACGGACAATGCCACCTGCGCGCGGCTGTTGCGCAGTGCCCCTTCGACCATCGCGCGCGCGACGGGCTCGCTCACCGCACCGTGCTTGTCGATCAGATCGGCGGGCACGCCGATCATCTCGACCTTCGCAAGGTTCGAATACGTGACGAAGCCGCGCTCGAACCAACCGCTGCTGCCGGCGATATCGGTGATCGCGGCCGCGATCATCCCGCCCGTGCAGGATTCGGCGGTGGCGAGCGTCAAATGGGCATCGCGCAGCTTGTCGCCGGCGCTGATCGCGAGTTGATGGACGGCGGAATCGGTTGGCATGGCAAGAAATCCGGGCGAGCCGCGGGGAACTGAGCCGCGCGCGGCATTACGGGAAAAACGAGCGCCACAGCGCGATCACGAGCAGCGTCATCACCGCGGCGATCAGGTCGTCGAACATGATGCCGAAGCCGCCTTTCAGATTGCGGTCGAAGTAGCGGATCGGCGGCGGCTTGACCATATCGAAGAAGCGGAACACGACGAACGCCCAAAGCTGCTCGACGAACGTGGCCGGCGTGACGAACAGCATCACGAGCCAGATCGCGACGATTTCGTCCCAGACGGCGGGGCCGGGATCGGCGATGCCCATTTTCTTCGCGGTGAAGCCCGTGAGCCAGATGCCGGCGAAGAAGCCGGCGACGATCAGCGCCCACCATTCGGGCACGGTCAGATAGCGGTTCAACGCGACGAACGACAGCCAGCCGAACAGCGTGCCGAACGTGCCCGGCATGAACGGCGCGAGGCCGCTGCCGAAGCCGAGCGACACGATATGAACCGGGTGCGAGAACATGAAACGCACGGTAGCGCGGCGGCGCGCGGTTTTCTGCGCGTCTTGCGGCGCGGGCGCGCTAGCCGGGCGGGCGGACTCGCCGGCGTTATCGGCCGGGCGGGGCGTCGGGTCAATTTGCATCGAAATGATCGAAACCGTGCAACGTGAGCGGAAGCGCCGCGCCCGATGCGTCACGCCATGTGATGGCGGGCGCGTGCGCCGGCGCGGACAATGCGCGTATTGTACCGATCCGCGTGACGCGGACGCCGGCGCGCGCGCCGGCTGCCTCGATCGCGGTGCGCGCGCTGCGCGCGGCGGTGAAGCACAGCTCGTAGTCGTCACCGCCTTCGAGCATGCAGCGCCGCCGCACGTCGGCGGGCAGCGTCGCGAGCGCGGCCGAGTGCGGCACCGCATCGACGTCGATATCGGCATGCACGTTCGAGCGCCGCAGGATGTGCGCGAGATCGCCCGCGAGCCCATCGGATACGTCCAACGCCGCGTGCGCGATGCCCGCGAGCGCAACGCCGAGCGCGACGCGCGGCTCGGGACGCTCGAGTGCCGCGCGGAACACGGCGGCCTCGCGCGCGCCGGCCTGCCATTCGCCGCGGATCACGCCAAGGCCGGCGCGCGCGTCGCCGAGCACGCCTGACACCCAGACGTCGTCGCCGTCGCGCGCGGCGTCCCGGCGCAGCGCGTCGCCGGCCGCGACGTCGCCGAACACGGTCACGCACAGGTTGAGCGGCCCGCTCGTCGTGTCGCCGCCGACGAGTTCGCAACCGTGGCGCTCGGCGAGCGCGAAGAGGCCATTGGAGAATGCGTCGAGCCAGTCCGCATCGGCGCGCGGCAGCGCGCAGGCGAGCGTGAATGCGCGCGGCGTCGCGCCCATCGCGGCCAGGTCGGACAAATTGACGGCGAGCGTTTTGTGCCCGAGCGCGTCCGGCGCGACATCGGCGAAGAAATGCCGCCCTTCGACCAGCATATCCGTCGAAATTGCCAGCATCTTGCCGGGTTGCGGCGCGAGCAGCGCGCAATCGTCACCGATGCCGAGTGCCGCGCGCGTGCGCGGCCGTTGCGCGCGGCGCGCGAAGAAGCGATCGATCAGCGAGAATTCCGACAGAGAAGAGGTGGGCACGGGGGCGTTCAAGTGTTGCGATGACGCACATTGTAGGATGGTTCGGGCCGGCATCCGCCGCGATCGCAGCGGATTCGTCGCATTTCGGTCGTGACTGTCGAACCTTAATCGTCAAATTCGCGCGCGGGATTGGCGATACAATTGTGCCGAACAGATATTCTAATCCGCTGATCCCGCTAAGACTCATGTCCACCACGTCCTCCTCGCCCAAAGCCAAGCTTCGCGAAGCCGCCCTCGACTACCACGAATTTCCCACGCCCGGCAAAGTGGCGATCGCGCCGACCAAGCAGATGATCAACCAGCGCGATCTCGCGCTTGCTTACTCGCCAGGCGTCGCGTTCGCGTGTGAGGAGATCGTCGAGAATCCGCTGAACGCCGCGCGCTTCACCGCGCGCAGCAATCTCGTCGGCGTCGTGACGAACGGCACCGCGGTACTCGGCCTCGGCAACATCGGCCCGCTCGCGTCGAAGCCGGTGATGGAGGGCAAGGCCGTCCTGTTCAAGAAATTCGCGGGTATCGACGTATTCGACATCGAACTCAACGAGTCCGACCCGCACAAGCTCGTCGACGTGATCGCCGCGCTCGAGCCCACCTTCGGCGGGATCAACCTCGAGGACATCAAGGCGCCGGATTGCTTCATCGTCGAGCGCGAATGCCGCAAGCGGATGAAGATTCCGGTATTCCACGACGATCAGCACGGCACCGCGATCGTCGTCGCGGCGGCGGTCACGAACGGACTGAAGGTCGTCGGCAAGCACATCAAGAACGTGAAACTGGTCGCGTCGGGCGCGGGCGCCGCCGCGCTCGCGTGTCTGGATTTGCTCGTCGATCTGGGTTTGCCGCTGGAGAACATCACCGTCACCGATCTCGCCGGCGTCGTTTATAAGGGACGCACGGAGCTGATGGACCCGGACAAGGAGCGTTTCGCCCGCGAAACCGACGCGCGCACGCTGACGGACGTGATCGGCGGCGCGGACATCTTCCTCGGGCTGTCGGCGGGCGGCGTGCTGAAGCCCGAGATGGTCAAGGGGATGGCCGAACGGCCGCTGATTCTCGCGCTCGCGAACCCGACGCCCGAAATCCTGCCGGAAGTCGCGCTCGAAGTGCGTCCGGACGCGGTGCTCGCGACGGGGCGCACCGATTATCCGAACCAGGTCAACAACGTGCTGTGCTTCCCGTTCATCTTTCGCGGCGCGCTCGACGTCGGCGCGACGACGATCACGCGCGAGATGGAGATCGCCGCGGTCAACGCGATCGCCGCGCTCGCGCAGCACGAGCAGAGCGATATTGTCGCGACTGCCTACGGTATCCAGGACCTGTCGTTCGGGCCTGAATACCTGATCCCGAAGCCGTTCGATCCGCGCCTCATCGTGACGATCGCGCCCGCGGTCGCGCAGGCGGCGATGGACGGCGGCGTTGCGACGCGTCCGATCGAGGACATGGACGCATACAAGGTTCATTTGCAGCAGTTCGTCTATCACAGCGGCACGACGATGAAGCCCGTGTTCCAGCTCGCGCGCAGCGCGCCCGCAGAGAGAAAGCGGGTGGTGTTCGCGGAGGGCGAGGAAGAGCGCGTGCTGCGCGCGGTGCAGATCGTCGTCGACGAAAATCTCGCGAAGCCGGTTTTGATTGGCCGTCCGGCCGTGATCGAGCACCGGATTCAGCGCTACGGGCTGCGCCTCACGCCGGGCGTCGATTTCACGGTCGTCAACACCGAGCACGACGAGCGTTATCGGGACTTCTGGCAGACCTATTACAAGATGATGGCGCGCAAGGGCATCAGCGAGCAGCTGGCGCGCGTCGAGATGCGCCGCCGCACGACGCTGATCGGCTCGATGCTGGTGAACAAGGGCGAAGCCGACGGAATGATCTGCGGAACGATCAGCACGACGCACCGCCATTTGCACTTCATCGACCAGGTGATCGGCAAGCGCGACGGCTGCAGCGTCTACGGCGCGATGAACGCGCTCGTGCTGCCCGGCCGGCAGATTTTCCTCGTCGATACGCACGTCAACGTCGATCCGACCCCGGAGCAATTGGCTGAAATCACCATCATGGCGGCCGAAGAGGTGCGGCGCTTCGGCATCGAGCCGAAGGTGGCGTTGCTGTCGCACTCGAATTTCGGCACGAGCAATGCGCCTTCTGCGCAGAAGATGCGCGATACGCTGGCGATCTTGCAAGAACGTGCGCCCGATCTGCATGTCGATGGCGAGATGCACGGCGACGTCGCGCTCGATGCGGCGCTGCGCAAGGAAATCCTGCCCGAGTCGACGCTCGAGGGGGAAGCGAACCTGCTGGTGATGCCGAATATCGATGCGGCGAACATCGCGTACAACCTGCTGAAAACCGCGGCGGGCAACAATATCGCGATCGGACCGATCTTGCTGGGCGCGGCGAAGCCGGTGCATGTGCTGACCGAGTCAGCTACCGTGCGGCGCATCGTCAACATGACGGCATTGCTGGTGGCGGACGTGAATGCGGCGCGTTGACGCCTATTGGCGGCAATTGGGTGTTTTTGTGCGCGAATAGGCGCGGATAAAAAAACGGCGCGCCTGTCGCAGGCGCGCCGTCGGGCATGGCAGCAGAGAGAAGCCTTCCCTAATAGACAACGCCCCCCTTGGGCCGCAAGGGACGGCGAGGAGGCAGAACCCGCCGCAGTGGACGTCGCTGCGCTAATATTACCCTATGCGAGAGATTTTTATCTTAATTGAGATAAAAATTTTGTCGTCAGCTGCTGTTTTCGCCTTTCAATTTCCTGACTGGCATTGATTCCGGTTGGCATTAGCGCTACGCTTACGCCTTTCTTGGTCGTCAACTTATTGATTTAACAGCGGGAACCTTCGTTTATGGCACGCAAGTGGCTCCGCAACGGCGCGCTCGCGTCCGTCTTCGCGATCGCCGCGATAGGCAATGTCGGCGTCATGCCGGGCAGTCTGGTTTCCGCCGCATACGCACGGGAAGCCGCTCCCCTCAACGGGGCGGCAGCGCAGGTCGATACGATCCCCGCGTCCCAGTTGCCGCGTGAAGCAACGGCCACGCTGAGTCTGATCGCCGCGGGCGGCCCCTATCCGTATGAGAAAGACGGCGTGGTGTTCGGCAATTACGAACGCGCGCTGCCGAAGATGCGGCGTGGCTATTACCACGAATACACGGTGCCAACGCCGAGGGCGCGCAATCGTGGCGCGCGCCGCATCGTTTGCGGCGGCCCGTTGCGGCGTGTCGACAATTGTTATTACACCGACGACCACTACAACAGTTTCAAACGTATCGTTGATTGACTTCGGGATGAGCGGCATGAGCGACAACATCTACGCGCGCGATATGTCGGCTGCGGCGGATCTGTTCGCGGCTGGCGACGGCAACCTGTTTCAGCGTGTCATGCAACTGCGCATGGCGGCGCACGCGGGCCATGCGCCTGACGGCGCGGCCAGCCCCGGGCTTTCATCCATCGAGGAGCCTATGAGCCTTTTTGCGACCGTGCGACCGAATCTCGTGCAGTCGATCCGCGCATTCCGTGTGCAGGATCTTGCTGACGAAGCGAATCAGCTCGGCCAGCATTTCCTGTATGCGTATTGCGGAAATGCCCAATCGAAGCAGGAAGTGCTGGAGACGATCGCAACCTCGTTCTTGTTTCCCAAGCATTTCGGCAAGAACTATGACGCGCTGTATGACTGTCTGACGGATCTCGTCCACAAGGCCGGCTCACAGCCGGGGTTCGTGATCGTGCTCGAAGCGCTACCGATCGCGCACAAATTCGACAAGGAAGGGCGAGAAACGCTACTCGACGTGTTTCGCGAAGCGGCGGAGTTCTGGGCGGAGCGCCGGGTCGCGTTCCGCGTGTTCTACTCGTTCGCGTAATTCCGCACCGCACGATCCGCCGGAAAACCCGCCTTTGCGCGGGTTTTTTGCGTGTGCGGCGATACCGGCACGCGGGCGGCGCATGTGCGAGTTTTCCTGCATTTTTCCGCGTTTTCCCCGCAACGGTTCTTCATCGTATGCCGTTTTTCGGGGAGATGAGGCTCGGTTCGCATGGCACTTTGCTTTTTGCCGCGGAGACGATTCGATTCGCCGACGAAAGGCCGTTTTTCGATGCTCTTCGTCCATTTTGTGCGCCGCGCGGTCGGGCGGCGCACGCTTTGGTGTACTCGATCCGCCGCAGCACGCACCGGCAGGCTTGGTGCGGCGGCATACGCCGCGCCACGCTTGCGGCAGCAAACGGTCAACGTCTATTCGACGTCTTCGTCAACGATGGCGCAGCGAAAATCGCGCACCTCAACGAAATAGCGCGTTCGCCGGCAGTCGTGCCCGCCGCGAGGTGCTGTCCAAAGCCGTCCGACGCGGCGGCAGCCGGCGGCCGTGCGTCACCAGCCGCCCCAGCGCGCGGCGAGCGCGGCCAGTACTGCCGCGCCAGCCGTCTCGGTGCGCAACACGCGTGGACCGAGCGACAGTGCGGCGAAGCCTCGCGCGCGCGCAGCCTGTTCCTCGTCGGGCGACAGCCCGCCTTCCGGGCCGATCAGCAACGTGACTTCGCCCGCGGGCGGCGTGTCGGGCAGCGATGCAAACGGCACGCTCGCGCGCGGCGACAGCAGCAAGCGCCGCTCGCCATCGGCCGGCGCGGCAGGCAGTGCATTAAGCCACACATCGAAGCCGCATACCGGCGCGACGTCGGGCACGCGATTGCGGCCGCACTGTTCGCACGACGCGCGCACGACGCCGCGCCAGTGCGACACGCGCTTGTCCGCACGCTCGCCCGAGAGTTTGACGACCCCGCGCGCGGTCGTCAGCGGCACGATCGCCGCGACGCCCAGCTCGACCGCCTTTTCGATCGCCCAATCCATCTTGTCACCGCCGGCGATGCCCTGCGCGAGCGTGACACGGTAAGGCGGCTCCGCGTCCGCGGCTTCGAACGCGCCGATCCGCGCGAGCGCGCCGCGCTTGTCGATCTCCACGAGCTGCGCGCGATACTGGCCGCCCGTGCCGTCGAACAACACCAGCGCGTCGCCTGGCTGCAGCCGGAGCACCAGGGCGTGGCGCGCGACCTCGGCGGGCAGCGGCAGCGTGGCATCGGTGCGCAACACCGCATCGACGAAGAAGCGGGGCACCGCCGCGGTCGTGGCGCCGCCGCCGCTCATGCGCCGATCCGCCGCGCGAGCGACCAGCGATAGCCGTCGAGATCCTCGATCTGCGCGAAGCGGTCGCCCCAGAATTGATCCTGCGGCTCGCTCAGCGATTTCGCGCCGGCGTCGAGCGCCCGGCGATAGGTCTCGTCGACATCATCGACATACAGATAGAACGACTGCGGCGCGGTCGCCCCCGCGCTTCTCGGCGTGCGGGCCGTCGAGCCGAACGCGCCTTGAGGCGCGAACATCACGATCAACTGGCCGTGATACGACATCTCGACATGCATGATCGCACCGTCTTCGTCGACCAATTCGCGCTGTTTGAAGCCGAATGCGGCGCTAAAGAACTGGATCGACGCCCGGGCGTCGCGCACCGTCAGATAAGGGGTCAGCCATGGCACGTCAGCCGGCCGTGGGTCGGTCATACAAAGTCTCCTGCGGGAAAATGCGTGCGGTTGGCCGACGTTCGGCCCCGCACGCAGGTTCAGCGATGCATGCCGAGTGTATCGCGCAGCGAACGCGGCAGTGTAAAAAGCGCCGGATGTAATTTCGCGTCGTAGAAGCGCAGGCCGTCGATGCGCCGCTGCGCAAGCCGTTCGTCGATATCGTGCGAAAACAGCGACGCCGCGTCGAGCGCGTCGCTGGCGATCGCCATCAGCCACGGCGAGCCGTACAGCGGCACGTGCGCGCAAAGCGGCGTCACCACCGCGAAGCTCGCGCGCAAGCCCGCGAGCAGCGCAGCGATGCGCGGCGGGTGAAAAAGCGGCGAGCCCAGGTGCAGCGATACGGCGCCGCGCGGCGTCAAGATGCGCTTCAGGCGCGTATAGAACTCGGCGGTGTAGAGGCCGGCGGCGGGCGAATCGGGCGGCGTCAGGTCGAACACGGCGAGATCGAAATGCTCGCACGCGTGATCGACGTAATGCGCGGCGTCGCCGATCACGAGTTCGACGCGCGGATCGTCGAGCGCGCCTTGATGGACGTCGGCGAGATAGCGGCGCGCCATGTCGACGACGGCCGGGTCGAGTTCGGCGACGACGATCCGCTCGATGCACCGGTGCTTGAGCAACTGGCGCGCCGCGCCGCCGTCGCCGCCGCCGAGCACGAGCGCCTTTCGGGGCGACGGATGCGCGAGCGCGGCCGGATGCGTCATGCACTCGTGATAGACGAATTCGTCGCCCACCGAGGTCATCGGCTGTCCGTCGAGCGTAAAAAGCAGACCCAGCTGCGCCGTTTCCCAAACCTCGATCGTTTGATACCCGGACGCGACGCGTGCGACACGGCGGGCGTTCGGAAAGCCGTATACGGTATCGGGGGTCGGATGGAAGAGAAGGGCGGTGCTCAAGGTGGCGGGCGGCGAAGCGGGGGATGGTCAGAATTATAGAAGGCCGGCGCGCGGACCGGAATCGCAGCCCGCATCGGCTTGACGGAAACCGCGCCAGGCGGCTCGTTGCGGCCGAGCTTGCGGCAGGTCATCTGTTAGAATGACAGGCTCCATAGCGGCGGAGCTGTTTGCAGGGCTGCCCGCTTTGCAGCCTTGTCCGTTTGCTCGTCCGCCCCGCGTCCTGTCGGCGCCGTACTGCGCGCCGGGAACGGTCGGCCAGCGAGTTGCCGGATGCCGCGCGCCACAGGTTTTCTCGACTCGTTTTCCGGACTCGACATGACGACTTCGTCTCCCGCCTCTCCCACTTTGATGGCCAACGCGATCCGTGCGCTCGCGATGGACGCCGTTCAGCAAGCGAATTCCGGCCACCCCGGCATGCCGATGGGCATGGCCGAAATCGGCGTCGCGCTGTGGGCCCGCCATCTGAAGCATAATCCGGCGAATCCGCACTGGGCCGACCGTGACCGCTTCGTGCTGTCGAACGGCCATGGCTCGATGCTGCTGTATTCGCTGCTGCATCTGACGGGCTACGATCTGCCGATCGACGAGCTGAAGCAATTCCGGCAACTGCATTCGAAGACGCCGGGCCATCCCGAATACGGGATCACGCCGGGCGTCGAGACGACGACGGGCCCGCTCGGCCAGGGCCTCGCGAATTCGGTTGGGATGGCGCTCGCCGAGGCGCTGCTCGCGGACGAATTCAACAAGCCCGACGCGAAGATCGTCGACCATCATACTTACGTGTTCGTCGGCGACGGCTGCCTGATGGAAGGCATCTCGCACGAGGCGTGCTCGCTGGCGGGTACGCTGAAGCTGAACAAGCTGATCGCGCTGTACGACGACAACGGCATCTCGATCGACGGCGACGTCGTCAACTGGTTCCACGACGACACGCCGAAGCGTTTCGAAGCATACGGCTGGAACGTGATCCGCAACGTGAACGGTCACGACGTCGACGCGGTGGACGCGGCGATCGCGCAGGCGAAGCAATCCGACAAGCCCACCCTCATCTGTTGCCGGACGACGATCGGCAAGGGCGCGGCGACAAAGGCGGGCGGCCACGACGTGCACGGCGCGCCGCTCGGCGCCGAAGAAATCGCGAAGACGCGCGAGGCGCTCGGCTGGACATGGCCGCCATTCGTGATTCCGCAGGAAGTCTATGCGGCATGGGATGCGAAGGAAGCCGGCAAGCGCCGCGAAGGCGACTGGAACGCGACGTTCGCGCAATATCGCGCGAAATACCCGCAGGAAGCGGCCGAATTCGAGCGCCGCACCGCCGGCAAGCTGCCTGCCGACTGGGCGCAGAAGGCGGCGGCCATCATCGCCGGCGCGAACGAGCGCGCCGAGACGGTCGCCACGCGCAAGGCGTCGCAGCAGGCGATCGAAGGTCTCGCGGCCGTGCTGCCGGAATTGCTCGGCGGCTCGGCCGATCTGACGGGCTCGAATTTGACCAACTGGAAGGCGTCCAAGCCGGTGCGCGCGAATCAGGACGGCCCGGGCATCCAGTGGGGCAACCACATCAATTACGGCGTGCGCGAGTTCGGCATGAGCGCGGCGCTCAACGGCCTTGCGCTGCACGGCGGCTACAAGCCGTTCGGCGGCACCTTCCTGACGTTTTCCGACTACAGCCGCAACGCGCTGCGCGTCGCGTCGCTGATGAAGGTGCCGTCGATCTTCGTGTTCACGCACGATTCGATCGGCCTGGGCGAAGACGGCCCGACGCACCAGTCGATCGAGCAGGTCGCGAGCCTGCGGCTGATCCCGAACCACGACGTCTGGCGTCCGGCCGATACGGTCGAAACGGCTGTCGCGTGGACCCATGCGATCGCGGCGGATCGTCCGTCGAGCCTGATCTTCAGCCGCCAGAACCTCGCGTTCAATGCGCGCAGCGACGCGCAGATCGCGAACATCGACAAGGGCGGCTACGTGCTGCGCGACTGGAATGAAGAGATCGTCGCGCGCAAGATCATCCTGATCGCGACGGGCTCCGAGGTCGAGCTTGCGATGAAGGCAGTCGAGCCGCTCGCGCAGCAGGGGATCGCGGCGCGCGTGGTATCGATGCCGGCGACGACCGTGTTCGACCGGCAGGACGCCGAGTACCGCGAGCGCGTGCTGCCGCAGGGCGTGCGCCGCGTCGCGATCGAAGCGGGGGTGACGAGCTTCTGGCGCAAGTACGTCGGCCTCGAAGGCGGCGTCGTCGGGATCGACACGTTCGGTGAATCGGCGCCGGCCGGCGTGCTGTTCAAGCACTTCGGCTTCACCGTCGAGCACGTCGTCGAGACCGTGAAGGCCGTTCTCGCCTAAATGCGACGCGTGACGCGCGCTGCACCGCGCGTCACGCCGTGAAGCTGCACGAAACGAATTTTTTCAGCCATCAGGAGATAGACATGACGATTCGCGTTGCCATCAACGGATACGGCCGCATCGGCCGCAACACGCTGCGCGCGTTCTATGAAAACGGCAAGAAGCACGACCTCGAGATCGTCGCGATCAACGATCTGGGCGATGCGAAGACCAACGCGCACCTCACGCAATACGACACCGCGCACGGCCGCTTCCCGGGAGAAGTGTCGGTCGACGGCGATTATCTCGTCGTCAACGGCGACAAGATCCGCGTGCTCGCGAACCGCAACCCGGCCGAATTGCCGTGGGGCGAGCTGGGCGTCGACGTCGTGCTGGAGTGCACGGGCTTCTTCACGACGAAGGAAAAGGCGAGCGCGCACCTGAAGGGCGGTGCGAAGAAGGTGATCATCTCGGCGCCGGGCGGCAAGGACGTCGACGCGACGATCGTCTACGGCGTGAACCACAACGTGCTGAAGGCCGAGCATACGGTGATCTCGAACGCATCGTGCACGACGAACTGCCTCGCGCCGCTCGTCAAGCCGCTGAACGACAAGATCGGCGTCGAAACCGGCCTGATGACGACGATCCACGCCTATACGAACGACCAGGTGCTGACCGACGTGTATCACGAAGATCTGCGTCGTGCGCGCTCGGCGACGCACAGCCAGATTCCGACGAAGACGGGCGCGGCCGCCGCTGTCGGCCTCGTATTGCCGGAATTGAACGGCAAGCTCGACGGCTATGCGATCCGCGTGCCGACCATCAACGTGTCGATCGTCGATCTGTCGTTCATCGCGAAGCGCGATACGACGGTCGACGAAGTCAACGCGATCATGAAGGAAGCGTCGGAAGGCGCGCTGAAGGGCATTCTCGGCTACAACGCCGCGCCGCTCGTGTCGATCGACTTCAACCACAACCCGGCTTCGTCGACGTTCGACGCGACGCTGACCAAGGTGTCGGGCCGTCTCGTCAAGGTGTCGAGCTGGTACGACAACGAGTGGGGCTTCTCGAACCGGATGCTTGATACGGCGGTCGCGCTCGCGAACGCGAAGTAAGCAGCCGGGCTTGCCGCGCCGCTGGAGTTGGCAAGGCGGCGGCGCGCGCAAGCGGCAATGATCGGGCACGCGCCGGCGGATATCGCCGGCGCGTTTTTTTTATACGCGCCGCCCGAGGAGCCGCGTGCATCGCATCCCGTTACCCTTTCGGCGTCGGGAAGAACACGCCGGCCCGTTGCGCGGCATTCGCGATATGCGCTTCGATTGCCGCGCCGGCCGCGGCGGAATCTTTCGCGATCAGCGCATCGAGAATCGCGCGATGCTCGTGATAGGTCGACAGCACGAACTCGCGCCGATAGAACGGCATCCGCTGGCTTTCTTTCATGATGTCCGCGCTGCCGCGCAGGATCGATTCGATCGCCGCGTTGCCGGCAAGACTGACGATGCGCATATGAAAGTCGAAATCGAGTTGCGCCGCGTCGTCAAGCTCGTCATTCGCGAGCGCTTCGTGCAGCGCGGCAACGTTCGTCTCGAACCATTCGAGATCCGCGTCGATGACCGCGAGCGCGGCCATGCGCGCCGCGAAACCTTCGAGCGCGTAACGCATCTGGTACGTATCGGGCAGTGACGACTGCTCGGCAAAGCGCCATGCATGCGCGGCGTTTGCCTGCGCGCGCTCGACATACACGCCTTTGCCGGGGCGGATGCGCAGCAGGCCGAGCGCTTCGAGTGTCGACAACGCTTCGCGCAACGACGCGCGGCTGATCTCCAGTTCTTCGGATAACTGACGTTGCGCAGGCAGCAGACTGCCGACGGGATAGAACCCGGTCTCGATCCGCTCGCGGATCGTGGCGATGGCGGCGTCGGTAACGGTGTGCGGAACGTTCTTCATCGATTTCGTCGGATGTGGCGGCGATTATGCGGTCTGACCAGTATTGTAAACCGTCGTTCAGACCATGCGCCGCAGCATCGGAAAAGCGATGATCCGGCGCTTTTCCGATGTGCGGCTGCCCGCCGGCGCGGTGTGGAAAATCACGGGGAAATCCCTATTTTTGTGTGCTTGACGCGACTATATCGGCTTCCTACTATCATCGATAACAGCACTGGTCGGACCAGTATGAACAGATGAATCGGCATCGGTCCGCCACTTATCCGCAACTGCCGTGATGGGAGAGCGCCGTGTCGAAGTTCCTTAATTCGCTGTTTGGCCGGGTGGTCGTCGCGCTGTTGATCGGCGTCGCGCTCGGTGCGTTGTTCCCGCATTTCGCGCAGTCGCTGCGGCCGTTCGGCGACGGATTTCTCAAGCTCATCAAGATGGTGATCGGGCCGATCGTGTTTTGCGTCGTCGTGCACGGCATCGCGAACGCGGGCGATTTGAGGAAAGTCGGCCGCGTCGGGCTGAAAGCGGTCGTCTATTTCGAAGTGATGACGACGCTCGCGCTCGCGATCGGCCTGGTGCTCGCGTTCGTGACGAAGCCGGGCGCGGGGATGAACATCGATCTGCACTCGCTCGATCCCGCGTCGCTCGCCGATTATGCGAAGAACGCGCAGAGCCTGAAGGACACGGCGGGCTACCTGTTGAAGATCATCCCCGACACCGCGTTCGATGCGTTCGCCAAGGGCGACATCCTGCAAATCCTGGTGTTTTCGGTGCTGTTCGGCTCGGCGCTCTCGCTGCTCGGCGATAAGGCCAGGCATGTGAACGTGCTGATCGACGAGTTCGCGCACGTATGCTTTCGCGTGATGGGTTTCATCATCAAGCTCGCGCCGCTCGGCGTGCTCGGCGCAATCGCGTTCACGACCGGCAAGTACGGCGTCGCGTCGCTCAAGCAGCTCGGCTTGCTCGTGATCGTGTTCTACGCGAGTTGCGTGGCGTTCGTCGCGATCGTGCTCGGCGCGGTGATGCGGCTCGCGGGCTTCTCGGTATTCAAGCTGATCCGCTATCTGCGCGAGGAACTGCTGATCGTGCTCGGCACCGCGTCGTCCGACGCGGTGCTGCCGCAGGTGATGCGCAAGCTCGAATGGCTGGGCGTCAAGGATTCGACGGTCGGCCTCGTGATCCCGACCGGCTATTCGTTCAACCTCGACGGCTTCTCGATTTACCTGACGCTCGCCGTGCTGTTCATCGCGCAGGCGACCAACACGCCGCTGTCGACGCATGACCTGATCGTCGTGCTGCTCGTGTCGCTGCTCACGTCGAAGGGCGCGCACGGCATTCCCGGCTCGGCGATCGTGATTCTCGCCGCGACGCTGTCGGCGATTCCGGCGCTGCCGGTGCTCGGCCTCGTGCTGATTTTGCCGGTCGACTGGTTTGTCGGTATCGCGCGGGCGTTGACGAATCTGCTCGGCAACTGCGTTGCAACGATCGTCGTCGCGGTATGGGAGCACGATATCGACAAGGCGCGCGCCACGCGCGTGCTGAATGACGAACTGCGCTATGTGCCATCGGGCGACGACCAGCCGGATGGCGCGATCGCGCAGGGCAACGCGCCCGCGCTCTGACGCCGCGCTGCCCGACATGGCGGCGGCGCGCCTCGTGGTTTGCGCGCCGCCGCTTCGCTTGAATGGACAAACCGCCGAACAAAGACAGGAGACGACATGGCCGCCCCGATTCTCGATCCGAACGCGCCCGCTTTCACGCGCCGCTACATGAATCTCGCCGATCCGCGCCTGGGCGCGAAGGCGCTTTTCGCGAGCGACGAATTTTTCGCACCGAAGGAGCGAATGCTCGATCCCGAGCCGGCCGTGTTCATCCCCGGCAAATACGACGATCACGGTAAATGGATGGACGGCTGGGAGACGCGCCGCAAGCGCACGACGGGCCACGATTTCTGTGTAATCAAGCTTGCGCGGCCGGGCGTCGTGTACGGCGTCGATCTCGATACGAGCCACTTCACCGGCAATTTCCCGCCGGCCGCGTCGATCGAGGCGTGCGTGTCGGACGGCGAAACGCCGTCCGATCATGCCGACTGGCACACGCTCGTGCCCGCGACGACGTTGCAGGGCAATCAGCATCACTACGTCGCGGTGAGCGATCCGCGGCCGTACACGCACCTGCGCGTGAATCTGTATCCGGACGGCGGGCTCGCGCGGCTGCGCGTGTATGGTCAGCCGCAGCGCGACTGGACGCGCGCGGTGCGCGGCGAGCTGTTGGATCTTGCGGCAATCGAGAACGGCGCGTATCTGGTTGCGGCGAACAACGAGCATTTCGGGCCGGCATCGCGGATGCTGATGCCGGGGCGCGGCGCGAACATGGGCGACGGCTGGGAAACCCGCCGCCGCCGCGAGCCCGGCAACGACTGGGCGATCGTCGCACTGGCGCGCCCGGGCGTGATTCGCCGGGTCGAAATCGATACGGCGCACTTCAAGGGCAATTTCCCGGACCGCTGTTCGCTGCAGGCGGCGAGCGTCGTGGGCGGCACGGACGCGTCGCTCGTCACGCAGGCAATGTTCTGGCCGGCGCTGCTCGACGAGCAGCCGCTCAAGATGGACAGCATTCACACGTTCGACACGCAGCTCGCGGCGCTCGGCTCCGTCACGCACGTGCGGCTCAACATTCATCCGGACGGTGGCGTATCGCGGCTGCGCATCTGGGGGGAACTGGCATGACACAGGCGCGCATGGACAAAGTGCATACGTTGCGTGTCGAGCCGCTCACGCGCGACGCGTTCGCGCCGTTCGGCGACGTGATCCAACTCGACGGCGCGCGCCGTTTCCTGATCAACGGCGGCACGACCGAGCGCTTTCACGATCTCGCGTCGGTCGACGTCGGCGACGCGCAGGGGCGGCCGCTCATCAGCATGTTCCGCGCCCAGCCGCGCACATGGCCGATCGAGATCGACATGATGGAGCGTCATCCGCTCGGCAGCCAGGCGTTCATTCCGCTCGCGGCCGTTGCCCGCTACCTGCTCGTCGTCGCGCCGGCAGGCGAGTTCGACCCGGCACGGATGCGCGCGTTTGTCGCGCAGCACGGCCAGGGCGTCAATTACGCGAAAGGCGTCTGGCACCATCCGCTGCTCGCGCTCGACGCCGTAAGCGATTTCATCGTGGTCGACCGTGGCGGCGAACAGCCGAATTGCGACGAAATTTCGCTTGGCGCCCGGTGGCGATTGGTCGATGACGGAGAACGGATGCGTGTCGTCGCGTAGCGCTTGCTTGCCGTCACGTGCCGGGCGTTGACGGGTGCATCAGCCGGAGCGAATCCGGCGTAAGACGCACGGCGCGCGTTCTCGGGTGGCGCGGGCCGCCTGTCCGGCGGCGGCCGCTGCGCGTGCCCATCCGGCCCCAGGACCGGCAGCGGTGGCCGTCGAAAGGCTGCGGCCCTTAAGTTGCGCAGCGGGCCGGCAGGCGTGAGACGCCGGGAAGCGGCTGCGCCGAGCGGGGGCGGGAGCGCGAAAATTGAACGGGCGCACGGCACATGCGGCTGCGTTCACGCGCGGCGGCTGGCCGGGTCCGAGCCGAAATTCGCACGGCATCCAACCGGCATGGCACGGCGTGCGGATAATCCGCAAAAAAGCGGCCTGATCCATCGGCGGCAGAATCCGCCGATACGCAAACTCCCGCGGGGCAGGTCGCATCCAATCGAACAAAGGCCCGGTCGGGCTTGCGTCCGCCGGGCCTATACGATCTGCTTGCGCGGAAAACACGCGCAGCGCGGCCGGTGCCGCGTCAGTGCTTGCCTTCGTGCTTGCGGTGCGGGCAGTTTTCCGTTTTGCACGAACCGTACATCGCGAGCGAATGCTCTTGCAGCTTGAAGCCGCGCTCCTTCGCGATCATCTGCTGGCGGCTTTCGATCTCGGCGTCGAAGAATTCCTCGACGCGGCCGCAGTCGAGGCAAACCAGGTGATCGTGGTGCGAGCCTTCGTTCAATTCGAACACGGCCTTGCCGGATTCGAAGTTGCTGCGCGACAGCAGGCCCGCTTGCTCGAACTGGGTGAGCACGCGGTAGACGGTCGCAAGGCCGATGTCGAGTTCCTCATGCAGCAGGTTGCGATAGACGTCTTCGGCCGTCAGATGGCGTACCGGGCTCTGCTGGAAAATTTCGAGAATTTTGAGGCGCGGTAGGGTGGCCTTGAGCCCGATATTCTTGAGATCGGTCGGATTGGTCATGGCTAGGCGTCCCTAGAGTACAATGCTGGGCTTCAATAGTACCGGCTTTTTGCCATTCAGGTCACCTTCGACATCTATTCGCGCGCGGCCTGCGCCATGGCCGGCACGGTGAGGGAAATGATTCCAAGATCTCTTTTGCAACTTCAGAGGAGCCGCATGCGAAGCGCTGTCATCGCTGCTGTCGCCGTCGCCGGATTGGCTGCCTGCTCGTCTTATGACAGCTTGACGCAACGGGTCGCGCAAAGCATCACACCGTATCGGATTACCGTCGTCCAGGGTAATTTCGTGTCGCAGGAAATGGCGTCGCAACTGCAGGCCGGCATGTCGCGCGACCAGGTGCGCGCGTTGCTCGGCACGCCGCTGCTGACCGACGTGTTCCACGCGGATCGCTGGGACTATTTGTTCTATTTCAAGCGCGGCTCGACCTCGGTCGTCCAGCAGCGCGACCTCGTGCTGAATTTCTCGAACGATCGGCTCGTGAGCTGGACCGGCGCGGATAATCTGCCGTCCGAACTCGATCTGCTTGCCGATATCGACGGCGACAGGCGGGGCAAGAAGGCGAAAAAGGCGGCGCAGGCCGCCGCCAGCTCGGCCGAGGCCGCGTCGCAGGCCGCTGCTGCCACCGCGTCGTCGGCAGCCGTGCCGGCTGCGGACGCCGCGCCGGCGCATGCCGATGCGGGCACGCCGGCCGTGCAGCCGGCGCCGGACAGTGGCGCGAACGAACAGGCCGCGCGCGCGGCAAACCGGGCGACCGCGCAGGTGTCCGGCCAGGGCGGCGCGTCCGTGCGGTTCCGTCCGTCCGCACAGTCGGCGCCGAGCGCGCCGACGCCTGGCGGCCAGCCGCCCGGCGCGAGCCCGGCGATCCAGCCGCAGTTCCAGTTCCATCGTCCGCCGCAGCGGCCCGCGCCGGGCGCGGGCGAGGCCGTCGGTCCGCAGGAAACGGGCAACTGAGCCGGCCCTTTCAGTCAAACCGGGCGGCATGCGCCGCTCGCTCTTTATTCGTAGCAGGTAGTGCATGTCGTCCATGAAGATTGCGATTGCAGGCGCATCGGGCCGGATGGGCCGGATGCTGATCGAAGCGGTGCTCGACGCGCCCGACGCCACGCTCGTCGGCGCACTCGATCGCGTGGGCTCCGAGCAGCTTGGCCAGGATGCGGGCGCGTTTCTCGGCAGGCAAACCGGGGTGACGCTCACCGACGATATCGAGCGCGTTTTCGCCGACGCCGATTATCTGATCGACTTCACCCGCCCGGAAGGCACGCTCGCGCATGTCGAGGCGGCGCTGCGCCACCGCGTGAAGCTCGTGATCGGCACCACGGGTTTCAGCGAACCGCAGAAGGCGCAGCTTCGCGCGGCGGGCGAGCGGATCGCCGTGATGTTTTCGGCGAACATGAGCGTCGGCGTGAACGTCACGCTGAAGCTGCTCGAGTTCGCGGCGAAGCACTTCTCGCACGGCTACGACATCGAGATTGTCGAGGCGCATCATCGGCACAAGGTCGATGCGCCGTCCGGCACCGCGCTGATGATGGGCGAGGCGGTGGCGGGCGCGCTCGGGCGCTCGCTGGCCGATTGCGCGGTGTACGGCCGCCACGGCGTGACGGGCGAGCGCGATCCGTCGACGATCGGCTTCTCGGCGATTCGCGGCGGCGATATCGTCGGTGACCACACGGTGCTGTTCGCCGGCACCGGCGAGCGCATCGAGATCACGCACAAATCGGCGAGCCGGGTCTCGTATGCGCAGGGCGCGCTGCGCGCCGCGCGCTTCCTCGCCGGTCATGACGCCGGCTTCTTCGATATGCAGGACGTGCTCGGCCTGCGCTGAGCGCCTGCCGTTCCATCCGTCCGTAGCCGAACGCATCGATGGCGATCTCCACCCCGACCGGCATCCTGCATTACCTCGAAAGCGGCGACGCCGTCACGCACGCGGTTGCTTACGTGCTGCTCGCGATGTCGGTTACAAGCTGGTGTTTTCTGCTCGTGAAGGCGTGGCTGCTGGTGCGCGCGAAACGCCAGGCGCCCGCCGCGCTCGCCGCATTCTGGCGGGCGGCGACGCTCGATGAGGGGGTGGCCGCGCTGCGCGCGGCCGACAAGGAGCGCGTGTTCGCGCCGCTTGCACAGGCCGCGCGCGATGCCGATGCCATCCCGGAAGCCGGGCCGCGCACGCTGGCCGCCCGCGTCGAGCGCGGCGAGCGGGTATTGCGCTCGTTGCGTGCCGCGTTGCGCACGTCGCAGCGGCGGCTCGAATTCGGCCAGGTGCTGCTCGCGTCGATCGGCAGCACGGCGCCGTTCGTCGGCCTGCTCGGCACGGTCTGGGGGATCTATCACGCGCTCGGCAGTATTGCGGCGAGCGGGCAGGCGCAGATCGAGAACGTGGCCGGCCCGGTGGGCGAGGCGCTCATCATGACGGCGTTCGGCCTGGTCGTCGCGATTCCGGCCGTGCTCGCGTACAACATTCTCGGCCGGCTCGTGCGGCAACTCGTCGAGGAACTGGACGGCTTCGCGCGCGATCTGCATGTGTTCGTTTGCGGTGAGTCGGCCGGGCAGCCGGTTGCGCAACGGGCTTCGTAGCCGCTGTTTCGCGGTCTGCCGCTGTCTTTTTCGCGGCCTCTTTTGCAGCCGGTTTCGTAACAGGCTTTTGCGGCCGGATGCGGCGGATTTCGCCGCCTGCGTTCGATTGTGCCGATAGGCGCGCGGGGCGGCTGCGGCAACGGGGCGCGTGGCGACGGCGTCGGTCGCCACGATTCGCCGCGCGGCATCGCGCAACAGGTATTCAACGCATTTCACGCATCCGATCCGGCAACGGAGGGCATATATGGCGTTCGGCGGACTCGACCATCAGCAGACCGCGCAACCGATGGCGGACATCAACATGACGCCGCTGATCGACGTGATGCTCGTTCTGCTCGTCATCTTCATCATTACCGCGCCGCTTCTCACGCGCGCGATCCGGCTCGATTTGCCGAAAGTCGCGGCGGCGCCCGCGCGCGATACGCCGCAGACCATCACGCTGTCGATCGACGCGGCGGGCAAGCTGTACTGGAACGGCGAGCCGATCGCATTCGGCGCGCTGAGCGCACGCTTGCGCGACGCGGCGTCGGGCGGCAAGGACCCGCAACTGCATCTGCGTGCCGCACGTGACACCCGCTACGATGCGATCGTGCAGGTGATGGGCGCCGCGCAACAGGCGGGCGTCGCGCGGATCGGCTTCGTGACCGATTCGCCCAAGCCGGACGGGACGCCGGGCGCGGGGCAGCCGGCGAGGCGGGCGGAGCCGGCGGCGCCCGCCGCCGCGCTTGCGGTGCCGCATTGAGTCGAATCGCGGTTTGCCGCGCGCCCCGGCGCCTGGGCGGCAGCGTTGCCTGACGGGCCGAGCCGTTCGCGAGCGTATCCGCGCTGTTTCTCTCTTCCTCTCTCTGCGGCGCCTCCGGCTACATTGCTGACCATGGCGTTGGTGTTGCCTTTGACTTCGGTGTTGGCTTCCGTATCGGCCTCGGCTCTGGCTCCAGCTCCGGCTCCGGCTCCTGGCTCCTGGCTCCTGCTCCCCCTTCCGCTCTCGCATCGACCTCACCCCCGGTCCATCCTTCTCCCTCCCGTCTCATTTTCGCCCGCAGCCTGCGCCATAAAATACGCTCCGCGCGCCGAAACCTTTCTCGCTCACCGCCGCTCACCGTCCAAACGCGCCCGGGTGCGCGACAGCGGCATGAGTCGCCGTGACGGACGGTATAATCGATCTTTTCTCCGCGCCGCCGGCGACGCGGGAATGCGCGCTTGCCGATCCGCTCGAACGCGCTTGCCCGATCCGCCGCTGCGTGCTGCTCCAAAGCCCAGCCCGAATCACACCATGCACGAAAGATACGTACCCGCCGACGTCGAAGCTGCCGCCCAAGGCGATTGGCGCGCCGCCGACGCCTACCGCGCGACGGAAGACGCGCAACGCAAGAAGTTCTATTGCGTGTCGATGCTGCCTTATCCGTCCGGCAAGCTGCATATGGGCCACGTGCGCAACTACACGATCAACGACGTGATGTACCGTTATCTGCGAATGAACGGCTACAACGTGCTGATGCCGATGGGATGGGACGCGTTCGGGATGCCTGCCGAGAACGCCGCGATGGCCAACGGCGTGCCGCCCGCGCAGTGGACTTACGACAACATCGCGTACATGAAGAAGCAGATGCAGTCGATGGGTCTCGCGATCGACTGGTCGCGCGAGGTCACGACCTGCAAGCCAGACTATTACAAGTGGAACCAGTGGCTGTTTCTGAAGATGCTCGAGAAGGGCATCGTCTACAAGAAGACGGGCACCGTGAATTGGGATCCGGTCGATCAGACCGTGCTCGCGAACGAGCAGGTGATCGATGGCCGCGGCTGGCGCTCGGGCGCGCTCGTCGAAAAGCGCGAGATCCCGATGTACTACATGCGGATCACGCAATACGCCGACGAACTGCTGAGCGACCTCGACAGCCTCGGCTGGCCGGAGCGCGTGAAGGTGATGCAGCAGAACTGGATCGGCAAGAGCTTCGGCGTGAACTTCGGCTTCCCATACGAACTCGATGGCGAAAAGAAGCTGCTGCGCGTCTTCACGACTCGCGCGGATACGATCATGGGCGTGACGTTCTGCGCGATCGCGGCCGAACACCCGCTCGCCACGCGGCTCGCGCAGGGTAAGCCGGAGCTGCTGGCGTTCATCGACGAATGCAAGCGCGGCGGCGTCGCCGAGGCCGATATCGCGACGATGGAGAAAAAGGGCGTCGCGACGGGCTTTTCCGTATCGCATCCGCTGACGGGCGAGCCCGTCGAAGTGTGGATCGGCAACTACGTGCTGATGAACTACGGTGAAGGCGCGGTGATGGGCGTGCCCGCGCACGACGAGCGCGATTTCGCGTTCGCGAAGAAATACGGCCTGCCGCTCAAGCAGGTGATCGCGGTCGAAGGCGAGACGTACTCGACCGACGCGTGGCAGGAATGGTACGGCGACAAGACGCGCGGCACCTGCGTGAACAGCGGCAAGTACGACGGCCTCGCATATGAAGCCGCGCTCGACGCGATCGCCGCCGATCTGCGCGCGGGCGGCTTCGGCGACAAGCAGGTGACGTGGCGCTTGCGCGACTGGGGCATTTCGCGCCAGCGCTACTGGGGCACGCCGATTCCGATCATCCACTGTCCGTCGTGCGGCGACGTGCCGGTGCCCGAAGCGGATTTGCCGGTCGTATTGCCCGAGGATCTGGTGCCGGACGGCAGCGGCAACCCGCTCGCGAAGTCCGACGCGTTCCTGAACTGCGTGTGCCCGAAGTGCGGTGCGGCGGCGAAGCGCGAAACCGACACGATGGACACGTTCGTCGATTCGTCGTGGTACTTCTCGCGATACGCGGCGCCGGACGCGACGTCGATGGTCGACGCGCGCACCAATTACTGGATGCCGATGGATCAGTACATCGGCGGCATCGAGCACGCAATTCTGCACCTGCTGTACTCGCGCTTCTGGGCGAAGGTGATGCGCGATCTCGGCCTTGTGTCGTTCGGTGAGCCGGCGAAGAACCTGCTCACGCAAGGCATGGTGCTCAACGAGACGTTCTACCGCGAGGACGCGTCCGGCAAGAAGACCTGGTACAACCCGGCCGACGTCACCGTGTCGTATGACGACAAGGGGCGCCCCGTCGGCGCGGTGCTGCAATCCGATGGCCAGCCTGTCGTGCTCGGCGGCATCGAGAAGATGTCGAAGTCGAAGAATAACGGCGTCGATCCGCAGGTGCTGATCGACCAGTACGGCGCCGACACCGCGCGCCTGTTCACGATGTTCGCCGCGCCGCCCGAGCAGCAGCTCGAGTGGTCGGGCGCGGGCGTCGAGGGGGCGAGCCGCTTCCTGCGCCGGGTGTGGAGCTTCGGTTACGCGAACCGCGACGCGCTCGCCGCGCGCGCGACGTTCGACGCCGCCCAGCTGGCCGATACCGACAAAACGCTGCGCCGCGAGATCCACGGCGTGCTGAAGCAAGCCGATTTCGACTACCAGCGCTTGCAGTACAACACGGTGGTGTCGGCGGCCATGAAGATGCTGAACGCGCTCGAAGGCGCGAAGGGCGCCGCGCCCGGCGTGGTGCGCGAAAGCTACGGCGTGCTGTTGCGCGTGTTGTATCCGGTCGTGCCGCACGTCACGTATCGGCTTTGGCAAACGCTCGGCTACGCGGACGAATTCGGCGGGTTGCTCGACGCGCCGTGGCCGAAGGTCGACGAAGCCGCGCTCGAGCAGGCCGAGATCGAACTGGTGCTGCAGGTCAACGGCAAGGTGCGCGGCGCGATCAAGATTGCGAAGGACGCGAGTCGCGACGCGATCGAGGCGGCGGCGCTCGCCGACGAGACGTTCGCGAAGTTCGCCGAAGGCAAGCCGGCCAAAAAGGTGATTGTCGTGCCAGGGCGTCTCGTCAACGTCGTCGTCTGACGGCGTCCGGTGTCGGTCCGGTGTCGTTTAGCGGCGCATGGTGAATCAGCAAGGAGCGAAGGTGATCCGCAGATCGTTTTTGATGCTCGTGGGCAGCGCGATGTTGTTGTCGGCGTGCGGTTTCAAGCTGCGCGGGCAGCAGGACTATGCGTTCAAGCGTCTGTACATCGCGGGCGGGCCGCCCGCGGCGGCGGCGCGGCTCACGCGTCTCGTCGAGGGGGGCAGCGACACGAAGATCGTCAAGTCGCCCGACGACGCCGACGCGGTGCTGAACCTCGCCGAAGCGCAGAGCCAGGGCACGCTCACGCTCGACCGTTACGGCACGGTGCAGGAGTATCAACTCAACTACACGCTCAATTACACGCTTTTAGGCAAGGACGGCACGGCGCTGATTCCGCCGAGCGTGATCGCGCTGAACCGCGCGATGACGTACAGCGCGCAATATACGAACGCGAAGTCGCAGGAAGCCGAGATCCTGTACGCGGACATGCGCAACGATGCGATCGATCAACTGATGCGGCGCCTGGCGATCGTGCGCACGCTGCATCCGGAGCCGGGCCAGGGCGTACCGGCCGTCTGGCCGCGCGCGCCGCTGCCGCCGCCGCCGCTGTGATCGGCCGCGTTCGCCATTTCGTTTCGTCGATAGGCGCGTAACCGATGCAATTGCGACTTGACGCATTAGAGCCGCATCTGGCGAAAGGGCTCGCCGGCTTGTACGTCGCGTATGGCGACGAGCCGCTGCTCGTGCAGGAGGCGTGCGACCGGATTCGCGCGGCCGCGCGCGCGGCGGGCTTCGTCGAGCGTTCGGTGCATACCGTCGAGCGTGGCTTCGACTGGAGCGTGCTGATCGGCGCGAGCCAGGCGATGTCGCTGTTCGGCGACCGGCAGCTCGTCGAGCTGCGGATTCCGTCCGGCAAGCCGGGCAAGGACGGCGCCGATGCGCTGAAAACGCTCGCCGGCACGCACAATCCCGATACGCTGATGCTCGTCACGCTGCCGCGGCTCGATGCGGCGACGCAGAAATCCGCGTGGTTCACCGCACTCGCGAATGCGGGCGTTGCGATCAAGATCGATCCGGTCGATCGCGCGCAATTGCCGAAATGGATCGGCGAGCGGCTGGCGCTGCAAGGCCAGCGGGTCGCGGCGGGCGACGACGGGCGGCGCGCGCTCGCATTCGTTGCCGAGCGTGTCGAAGGCAACCTGCTGGCCGCGCATCAGGAAATCCAGAAGCTTGGCTTGCTCTATCCGGCGGGCGTGCTTACGTTCGAGCAGATCCATGACGCGGTGCTGAACGTCGCGCGCTATGACGTATTCAAGCTCAACGAGGCGATGCTCGCAGGCGACGCCGCGCGGCTCGCGCGGATGATCGACGGCCTTAAGGGAGAGGGCGAGGCGCTGGTGCTCGTGTTATGGGCGCTCGTCGACGAGTTGCGCACGCTGCTCAGGATCAAGCGCGGCGTCGCGGCAGGCAAGCCGCTCGCGGCGCTCGTGCGCGAGAATCGTGTCTGGGGGCCGCGCGAGCGGCTCGTCGGGCCGGCGTTGGCGCGCGTGTCCGAGACGGCGCTCGAGCAGGCGCTCGCGTTTGCCGCGCGGCTCGACCGGCAGGTCAAGGGGCTTGCCGCGGTGCCGCGCGGCCGCGCGCATGGCGAGCCGCCGCCCGACCCTTGGGACGGCCTGTTCCAGCTTGCGATGACGGTGGCGCGCGCGGGCGGACCCGGCGGCGATACGCCGCGCCGGGCCGGCTGAGCGGGCTTGCGCGCAGGCGCTTACAATCGAGCGATCTCGGGCGATAGCGGCGAGCGCGACCGCAGCGGCGCGGCACATCGATGGGCATTTGCGAGCCGCGGTTCGCGCGCGAGCCGCGGCATCCGGCGATTGGCGCCGCAGGGTTTTTCCGACAACGTTTTTGCCGCTCGATACGGGGCGGCTTGCATGGCGAGTCTCATGATGGATATCGATCAGTACATGACGGACGTTGGCCGCCGCGCGCGGCAAGCATCGCGCGCGATCGCGCGCGCGTCCACCGCCGCGAAGAACGCCGCGCTCGAAGCCGTTGCGCGGGCGATCGCGCGCGACGCCGATGCGCTGAAGGCGGCCAATGCGCGTGACGTCGCGCGCGCGAAGGACAAGGGGCTCGACGCCGCGTTCGTCGATCGCCTGACGCTGTCCGACAAGGCGCTGAACACGATGATCGAAGGGCTGCGCCAAGTCGCGGCGCTGCCCGACCCGATCGGCGAGATCAGCAACCTCAAGTATCGTCCGAGCGGGATTCAGGTCGGCCAGATGCGCGTGCCGCTCGGCGTGATCGGGATCATCTACGAGTCGCGGCCGAACGTGACGATCGACGCGGCCGCGCTGTGCCTGAAGTCCGGCAACGCGACGATCCTGCGCGGCGGCTCGGAGGCGCTCGAATCGAACACGGCGCTCGCGCGGCTGATCGGCGAGGGGCTCGATGCGGCGGGGCTGCCGCGCGACGCGGTGCAGGTCGTCGAGACGGCCGACCGCGCGGCGGTCGGCAAGCTGATCACGATGACCGAATACGTCGACGTGATCGTGCCGCGCGGCGGCAAGAGTTTGATCGAACGGCTGATCAATGAGGCGCGTGTGCCGATGATCAAACATCTCGACGGCATTTGCCACGTGTACGTCGACGATCGCGCCGATCCGCGCAAGGCGCTGACCGTTTGCGACAACGCGAAAACGCATCGCTACGGCACCTGCAACACGATGGAGACGCTGCTCGTCGCGCGCGGCATTGCGCCGGCCGTGCTGCCGCAGCTCGGGCGGCTGTATCGCGACAAGGGCGTCGAGCTGCGCGTCGATGCGGCCGCGCGCGCCGTGCTCGCCGATGCGGGCGTCGCGCCGCTCGTCGATGCGACCGAAGAGGATTGGCGCACCGAATATCTCGCGCCCGTGCTCGCGATCAAGATCGTCGACGGTCTCGACGCCGCGATCGAGCACATCAATACATACGGTTCCGCGCACACCGACGCGATCGTCACCGAGGATCACGATCGCGCGATGCGTTTCTTGCGGGAGGTGGATTCGGCGAGCGTGATCGTCAATGCATCGACGCGCTTTGCCGACGGCTTCGAATTCGGCCTGGGCGCCGAGATCGGCATTTCCAACGACAAGCTGCACGCGCGCGGCCCGGTCGGGCTCGACGGGCTGACGTCGATGAAGTACATCGTGCTCGGGCACGGCGAAGGGCGTCAGTAACGCAAGCAGGCGCAAACAGGAACGCAAAGGATCGATGGCAATGCTTTGGGTCAAGACTTTTCATATCGTGCTGATCGCCGCGTGGTTCGCGGGACTCTTCTATTTGCCCCGGATCTACGTGAACCTGGCGCTCGAGACCGATCCCGCCGCGGTGCGCCGTCTGCTCGTGATGGCGCGCAAGCTGTTTCGCTTCATGACCTTCATCGCGGTGCCGGCGCTCGCGTGCGGCCTGTGGCTGTGGCTCGTGATCGGCATCGGCCAGGGGCAGGGCTGGATTCACGCGAAAGTCGGCGTCGTGCTGCTGCTGATCGTCTATCACGCGTATTGCGGGCATTTGTTGAAAGTCTTCGAGCGCGGCGAGAACCGGCGCTCGGACAAGTGGTATCGCTTCTTCAACGAATTGCCGGTGCTGGCGATGCTGGCGGCTGTCGCGCTCGTCGTGATCAAGCCGTTCTGAATCGGCGGCGCGCAGGCGGTTGCGTTGCGCTGCGGTAAGCGTGCCGGCAAGCCCCGGCCTTGAACTGCACTCCAAAAGTTGGGCATCGATCCAGTCTTTGGGAGGCCATTCAAGGCCGGGGCTTTTTTGTTTTTTCGTATCCGGCAATCGGCTGTTTTCGCGCTCTCGCGCGGCTATAGCGGCTCGTGGGCCGTATCCTTCGGCGCCTGCGGCTCCATCCCGATGCGCCGCCGCGTGATCGCCTCCTTCGCGCGGCCGAGCCGGTCGACGAGATCGGGCCCGCGATTGAGTGCGACGCCGACCGCGAGAATGTCGCCGATCGCGAGATGCGACATGCGCGAGGTCATCGGCGAAAACACGTCGGTTTCCTCGGCGACGTTCGATGCCAGACTGACCGTCGACAGTTGCGCGAGCGGCGAATGGCTATGCGTGATCGACACGACGTTCGCGCCGCATGCGCGCGCGGCGCGCGCGGCGTCGACGATGTCGCGCGTGCGCCCGGTGTTCGAGATCGCGACGACGACGTCTTTCGCGCCGAGCAGCGCGGCGGACATCGAGAACGTATGCGGGTCCGAGTACGCGACGCTGGGCACGCCGAGCCGGAAGAACTTGTGCTGAATGTCCTGCGCGGCAATGCCGGAGCCGCCCGCGCCGTAGAACTCGATGCGCGACGCGCGCGACAGCAGTTCGATCGCGTCGGCGACGCTGGTTGCCGACAGGCTGTTGCGGACCTCGATCAGCGCGCCGATGGTCCGGTCGAACACTTTGCCGATGATGCCGGGTGCGGGTTCGTCGGGCTCGACGTCGCGGTAGACGGACGCCACGCCCGGCGCGATGCTTTGCGCGAGCCGGATCTTGAATTCGCGAAAGCCGCTGCAGCCGAGCGCCTGGCAGAAGCGCGCGATCGTCGGCTGACTCGCGCCCGCGCGCGCGGCGAGCGCGGTCATCGACAAATCGAGCACTTCGCGCGGCGCGGCGAGCACGTAGTCGGCGAGCTTGCGCTCGGACGGGCGGAGTTGGGCGCGAATCGCCTCGATTCTGGGTAGCATGGCGTGAAAGGGCGTGGAGGTGGATCGAATGGACGCTAGTATTGCGGTGATATTGTAGAAAATCTACAAGAATTTTCTAGCGCTCAACGCAATAAAGTTGGCGGGCTGATTAGGGTTAACACTGAATAAATATCCCTAATTTTCAGGTCGTAACGATGAAATTTCGATATTCATGCTGCGCCGCGAGATTGCAGGCTTGTAGTTTTTCTACTAAACTCGCGCCGTTTGTTCGCTGAAGCGGACGAACCCACGATTCCAGCTTGCCGGCTCCAGCCGGCTCATGTGAGGAGCGCCCAGCATGGCCTCGCTGCACCCCACTCTTGCGTCCGTGACCGAGCGCGTGATCGCGCGCAGCCGGCCGACGCGCTCAGCCTATCTCGCCCGCATCGACGCCGCGCAAGGCCGCTTTCCGGCGCGCGGCGCGCTGTCGTGCGCGAATCTCGCGCACGGCTTCGCCGGCCTCGAAGGTAGCGACAAGTTCTCGATCAAGGCGATCAAGCAGCCGAACATCGGCATCGTGTCGTCGTATAACGAGATGCTGTCCGCGCACGCGCCATACCTTGATTTTCCCGACATCATCAAGCGCGCCGCGCGCGAGGCGGGTGGCGTCGCGCAGTTCGCGGGCGGCGTGCCGGCGATGTGCGACGGCGTCACGCAGGGCAATCCGGGCATGGAGCTGTCGCTGTTCTCGCGCGAGGTGATCGCGATGAGCACGGCGGTCGCGCTCACGCACAACATGTTCGATGCGGCGCTGTGCCTCGGCGTTTGCGACAAGATTGTGCCGGGCCTGTTGATCGGCGCGTTGCAATTCGGCCATCTGCCGACGATTTTCGTGCCGGCCGGCCCGATGACAAGCGGCTTGTCGAACGACGACAAGGCGAAGATCCGCCAACAGTTCGCCACCGGCCAGGTGGGGCGCGACGCGCTGCTCGAGGCGGAATCGGCCGCGTATCACGGCCACGGCACCTGCACGTTCTACGGCACCGCGAACAGCAACCAGATGCTGATGGAGGTGATGGGGCTGCATCTGCCGGGCGCGGCATTCGTCCATCCGCACACGCCCCTGCGCGACGCGCTGACGGCCGAGGCCGCCCGGCGCGTGCTCGAACTGACGGCCGAGCGCGGCCATTACACGCCGATCGGCCGGGTGGTTGACGAGAAGGCGGTCGTCAACGGAATCGTCGCGCTGCTCGCGACGGGCGGCTCGACGAACCATACGCTGCATCTTGTCGCGATCGCGCGCGCGGCGGGCATCGTGATCGACTGGGACGACTTCGACGCGCTGTCGAGCGCGGTGCCGCTTCTTGCGAAGATTTATCCGAACGGCAAGGCGGACGTGAACCACTTCCATGCAGCGGGCGGCATCGCGTTCCTGGTGCGCAATCTGCTCGACGGCGGCTTGCTGCATGACGATGTGACGACGGTGGCGGGCGACGGGCTGTCGTCGCACTACACGCGCGAGCCGCGACTGGTCGACGGCAAGCTCGCGTGGGTGCCGGGCGCCGACGCGAGCGGCGACGACAAGGTGTTGCGGCCGATCGGCGCGCCGTTCCAGCCGGACGGCGGCTTGCGTCTGATGCAGGGCAGGCTCGGGCGCGGCGTGATCAAGATTTCGGCGGTGGCGCCCGAGCACCGGAAGGTGAAGGCGCCCGCGATCGTGTTCGATTCGCAGGAGGCGGTGCAGGCCGCGTTCGACGCGGGCGAACTCAAGCGCGACTTCGTTGCGGTGGTGCGCTTCCAGGGCGCGCGCGCGAACGGCATGCCCGAACTGCACCGCCTCACGCCGCTGCTGGGCGTGTTGCAGGATCAGGGCTTTCACGTCGCGCTGGTGACGGACGGCCGGATGTCGGGCGCCTCGGGCAAGGTGCCCGCGGTGATCCACGTGTCGCCCGAGGCCCTGTTGAGCGGCCCGCTCGGCAAGGTGCAGACGGGCGATACGATCGTGATCGACGCACCGGCCGGCGTGCTCGACGTCGAGATCGACGACGCAGCCTGGGCCGCGCGCGCGCTCGCGCAGCCCGCGCATCAGGCGGATAACGAGGTTGGCTTTGGCCGCGAGCTGTTCGGCGTGTTTCGCGCGGCGGCGGCGCCGGCGGAGCAGGGCGCGTCGGTGTTCGGCGCGATGGCGGGCGAGGCCGCGCGCGTGAACGTCACCTGATCGCCGGCAACCTCGGCATACCGCCGCACCCAACCTAACCGCGCGGGCGTTGCGGCGGCTGCCCCTACGAACGGCTGCACAACGCTGCGAAAGCTACGAAAGTCATAAAAAAGGAGTTACACCGATGAAGACGATAGGCGAGATCGTGAAGCTGGGCCCGGTGATTCCGGTGCTTGCGTTCGATTCGGCCGAACAGGGCGAGCAGGTGTCGCGCGCGTTGCACGCGGGCGGCGTGAAGGTGTTGGAAATCACGCTGCGCACCGCGGCGGGGCTCGATGCGATCAAGCGCGCGAGCGAACTCGCCGACGACATCGTGGTCGGCGTCGGGACCATCACGAAGCCCGAGCAATGCGCGCAGGCTAAAGCTGCTGGTGCGCAGTTCGGCGTATCGCCCGGCCTGACGAAGGACATGCATCAGGCGGCGCTCGATGCCGGCCTGCCGCTTTTGCCGGGCGTGATGACGCCCACCGATATCATCGCCGCGCTCGAGCTGGGCTATGAAATCGTCAAATTCTTTCCCGCGCAGCAGGCAGGCGGCGTGCCGATGCTGCAGGCGTTCCACGGCCCATTCCCGACGTTGAAGTTTTGCCCGACGGGCGGCATCACCGCCGAAACCGCGCCGAATTTCCTGAAGCTGCCGAACGTCGTGTGCGTCGGCGGCTCGTGGCTGACGCCGAAGGCGGCGCTCGCCGCGCAGGACTGGGCCGAGATCACGCGTCTCGCGCGCGAGGCAAGCGGGCTCGCGCACTAAGCATCGGACCGGATTCCCCTAGAATCCGCAAATGGAGATGTTTTCCCTAGTCCTTGTTTGGTGAGGGTTTCCGCTGATGGAACCGGTTCTATCGCGAAGCACTGAACAAAAGTAGAATTCAGCGTCCTGACAGGCGGGCATCCGCGTTCTGTATCGGAGACTTAAAGCGCCGGGCGTCACGCGGCTTGCCGCGCGCCCGGCTCGAAAAATCCCAAGGAGGAGTGCCATATGGGGGCTGTCCAAGGCAGCACGCTGCTGATTTACACCGTGATCGCGATCGCGGCGCTAATCGTGATGATCGCGCGATACAAGATTTATCCGTTCCTCGTGCTGATCATCGTGTCGCTCGGCCTGGGCCTCGCGGTCGGCATGCCGATGGACAAGATCGTCAAGTCGTTCGAGACGGGCAACGGCAACACGCTCGGCCATATCGCGATCGTCGTTGGCCTGGGCACGATGCTCGGCAAGATGATGGCCGAATCGGGCGGCGCCGAGCGCATCGCGACGACGCTGATCCGCTGGTTCGGTGAGAAGAACATTCATTGGGCGATGATGTTCGTCGCGATCATCGTTGGCTTGCCGGTCTTCTTCGAAGTCGGCTTCGTGCTGTTGATTCCGATCGCGTTCAACGTCGCCAAGCGCACCGGCAAGTCGCTGCTGCTCGTCGGGCTGCCGATGGTCGCGGGGCTGTCGGTCGTGCACGGGCTGATTCCGCCGCATCCGGCCGCGCTGCTTGCGGTTCAGCAGTACGGCGCGGACATCGGCAAGACGATCGCCTATGGCCTGATCGTCGGCGTGCCGACCGCGCTGATCGCCGGGCCGCTGTTCGCGCTCGTGATCCACAAGTACGTGAAGCTGCCGCAGAACAACCCGCTCGCCGCGCAGTTCGTCGATTCGCACGACAAGCCGGCCGCGCAGCGCGAATTGCCGAGCTTCGGCATCACGCTCTTCACGATTTTGCTGCCCGTTGCACTGATGCTCGTCGGCAGTTGGGCCGACCTGCTGTTCGCGCCGAAGACGCTGCCGAACAATTTGCTGCGTTTCGCCGGTACGTCCGACGTCGCGCTGCTGATCGCGGTGCTCGTCAGCTTCTGGACGTTCGGCGCGAAGCAGGGCTTCAATCGCGATCAGATCCAGAAGTTCTGCGGCGACTGCCTCGCGCCGATCGCGGGCATCACGTTGATCGTCGGCGCAGGCGGCGGCTTCGGCGGTATCCTGCGCGATAGCGGCATCTCGCAGCAGATCGTGTCGAGCGCCTCGCATGCGCATTTGTCGCCGTTGCTGCTCGGCTGGTTCGTCGCCGCGCTGATCCGTCTCGCGACGGGCTCGGCGACGGTCGCGATGACCACCGCCTGCGGGATCGTCGCGCCGATCGCGGCGGCGGCCGGCGCGGGCGTGAAGCCCGAGCTGCTGGTGCTCGCGACCGGTTCGGGCTCGCTTATTTTCTCGCACGTCAACGACGGCGGTTTTTGGCTCATCAAGGAATATTTCGGGATGACGGTGGGGCAGACGTTCAAGACCTGGACGTTGCTCGAGACGCTGATTTCGCTCCTCGGGCTCACGTTCACGCTGCTGATCGGCGCCGTCCTGTAACAACAAGGGGTAGTCAATGATTCTGATCGCAATGGGCGTGTCGGGCGCGGGCAAAACGCGGATCGGCGAATTGCTGGCGCAGCGCCTGTCGTGCACGTTCACCGATGGCGACGCATTTCACAGCGCGGCCAACAAGGACAAGATGCACCACGGCATTCCGCTCACCGACGAGGACCGCTGGCCGTGGCTCGCGGCGATTCGCGCGGCCATCGAGGAAAAACAACGTGACGGGCAGACGGCGGTGTTCACGTGCTCGTCGCTGAAACGCGCGTATCGCGATATCCTGCGCGGCGGCGACCGCGACGTGCGCTTCGTTTATCTGAAGGGCTCGTTCGACGTGCTGCGCGAGCGGCTGAAGGTGCGCACCGGGCACTTCTTCGATCCGTCGCTGCTGCAGAGCCAGCTCGATACGCTCGAGGAGCCGGGCCCGGACGAGGCGATCGAGGTCAGCATCGAGCTGCCGCCCGACGAGATCGTCGCGCGCGTGATCGCGCAAATCGCGCTGGAGCAGCAACAGCAGCAACAGCAGTGAGCGCGGGCGGCCGTTGCGGCGGCGGCTCGCCGTTCCGTAGCAAATGACAAAGGCGCCCCGCGGGGCGCCTTTGTCGTGGAGCGGGCGCGCCAGGCACGCCGGCGCGTTAGCCGGCGCTCACGCGATGCGCTTCGCCAGCTCGGCCGCGTTGCCGGTGTACGACGCGGGCGTCATCGCGAGCAGCCGTTCCTTCGCATCCTGCGCGATCGCGAGCGTGCCGATGAACTGCCGCAGCGCGTCGCGCGTGATGCCCTTGCCGCGCGTCAATTCCTTCAGTTGCTCGTATGGATTTTCGATTCCGTAGCGGCGCATCACGGTCTGCACCGGTTCGGCGAGCACTTCCCAGCAGTTGTCGAGGTCTTCGTTCAGCCGCTGCGGATTCACTTCGAGCTTGTCGAGGCCGCGGATCAGCGCGTCGTAGGCGAGCAGCGAATAGCCGAGCGCGACGCCGATATTGCGCAGCACCGTCGAATCGGTGAGGTCGCGCTGCCAGCGCGACACCGGCAGCTTGTCGGCGAGATGGCGCAGCGTCGCGTTCGCGAGGCCGAGATTGCCTTCCGAGTTTTCGAAATCGATCGGGTTGACCTTGTGCGGCATCGTCGACGAGCCGATTTCGCCCGCCTTCGTTTTCTGTTTAAAGTAGCCGAGCGAGATGTAGCCCCACACGTCGCGGTCGAGATCGAGCAGGATCGTGTTCGCGCGCGCGACGGCGTCGAACAGCTCCGCCATGTAATCGTGCGGCTCGATCTGGATCGTGTACGGGTTGAACGTGAGCTTCAGACGGTTTTCGATCACGTCGCGCGAGAACGCTTCCCAGTCGAATTCCGGATACGCGGACAGGTGCGCGTTGAAGTTGCCGACCGCGCCGTTCATCTTGCCGAGGATTTCGACTTTCTCGATCCGCTCGATCGCGCGTGCGAGACGCGCGGCGACGTTCGCGATTTCCTTGCCGAGCGTCGTCGGGCTGGCCGGCTGGCCGTGCGTGCGCGACAGCATCGGTTGGTCGGCGTGCGCGTGCGCGAGCGCGACGAGGCGGCCGTGGACAGTGCGCAGCGACGGCAGGATGACATGCGCGCGCGCGCCGGCCAGCATCATGCCGTGCGACGTGTTGTTGATGTCTTCCGACGTACACGCGAAATGGATGAATTCGCTGGCTTTCTCGAGTTCGGGCTGGCCTTTCACCGATTCCTTGAGCCAGTACTCGACGGCTTTCACGTCATGGTTCGTCACGCGCTCGATTTCCTTGATGCGCGCGGCGTCGTGCGCGGTGAAGCGCGCGACGAGATCGAGCAGGAACTGCTCGGCGGCGGCCGAGAAGCGCGGCACTTCGGCAAAGCCGGCGTGAGACAGTGCGATCAGCCAGTGCACCTCGACGATGACGCGATGGCGCATGAACGCGGCTTCGGAGAGCCAGTCGCGCAGCGCCTCGGTCTTGGCGGCGTAGCGGCCGTCGAGCGGCGATAGCGCGGTGAGGGCGAAAAGGGTATCGGGACGGGTGTCGGACATGATGGGGCTTGGGCGCGTGCGGCCGCGGTTCAAACGTGAAGGGGTGAACCGCGAATTTTACCATCGGCGCGAACCGGGCCTGCGGTTGCGCGGGCAGGGCGCGCTGGCTCGGGGGCTGCCGCGCGCCCGGCGGCAAGACCGCTGCGCGGGCGGGGGCGATTGCCGCATCGCGCGGCGAGCGGCGTGTCGTCGAGCGCCCGCGTGCGCGACGCCGCTGCGCGCACATCGGGAGTTCGCCGACGCGCGCTGGGCAACTGCTCAACCGCCGTCCGCCGCCCGCCGTCACCATGCGCAGCATTTTTGCCTCGGAGTGCGCGGGCCGATAGTGCGTGCCGCACCGCTGGCTATCTGCCGCCGGTCATCCGCCTGCGCTGGAACATCGTCTGTCCGCTGTCAGTCGCCCGCGCGCGCCGCGCCGCCGATCGGCATGCCGGCTGCACCCGCCATGCCTCTTGTCGGAGCCGTATGTCCCGGCGCGGCCCAGCGCAGCCACTGCGCGCGCAGCAACACGAGCGCGCCGAGCGCGCAAGCCGCGAGCGCGCCGAATGTCGCGAAGCCGAACTGATAGCTGCCGGTGCTTTCCTTGGCGATGCCCATCACGACCGGCAGATAGAAGCCGCCGATGCCGCCCGCCGCGCCGACGATTCCCGACAGCAGCCCCGTCTTGCCCGGCCAGCGGTGCGGCACGAGCTGGAATGTCGAGCCGTTGCCGAGGCCGAACGCGATATACAGGCACACGAGCAGCGCAATGCCGCCTGCGAGCGGCGGCATCATGGCCGCGAACGCGAAGTCGGCCGCGGCGATCGCGGCAAGGATCGCCATCAGCGCGCGCACGCCGGTGACGCGATCCGCGAGATAGCCACCGAGCGGCCGCACGATCGCGCCGATGAACGCGAGCATCGACATGAACAGGCCCGCTTCGATCTTCGGCATCTGATAGAGCGTCGTGAGCAACAGCGTCACATATGACGACATGCCGACGAAGCCGCCGAACGTAATGCTGTAGATCAGCATGATCACCCACGTATCGCGCTCGGCGAGCACCGCGCGATAGCGGCCGGGCAGCACCGTGATCGCGATGAGCGCGCCCATCACCGGCAGCAGCAGCACGCCCGCCTTGCCGGAGCCGAACACGCCCGCGTGCACGGCGAGCACGAGCGCGATCAGCGCGGCGAGCGTGAGCGCGAACGCACCAAGCGCGCGCGGCGCGCTGCCCGATTTTTCGCCGCGGTCGTCGGCCCATGCGAACAGCGCGAAGCCCGCGATCGCGAGCAGCGGCAGCGCGGCGGCCGTCGAAAACTTCCAGCCGAGCGCGGCGGCGATGTGCGGGAACATGAAGCCGTCGAGCACCGCGCCGATGTTGCCCGCCGCGGCGAGCCCGAGCACCAGGCCTTGCACTTTTGGCGGATAGCTGCTGCCCGCCATCGGCAGCGCGACCGCGAAGCTCGCGCCGCCTATGCCGAGAAACACGCCGAGCACGAGCAGCAGCGTGTACGACGGCGTGCCTGGCACGAACGGCAGTACGACGGCGGGCAGAGCGGACAGCAGCACGCCCATCAGCGCGATGCGCCGGCCGTCGGCGGACTGATAGAGATTGCCGAGCGTCACGCGCAGGATTGCCGCCGCGAGCACCGGCACCGCGACGAGAAAGCCTTGCTGCGCGGCCGTCATCGCGATGTCCTTGCCGATGAACGGCGCGAGCGGGCCGTACAGCACCCAGACGGTGAAGCCGGTGTCGAAATAGAGGAAGCAGGCGAGCAGCGAGCGCCAGTTGCCGCTTTTGACAGAGCTGCGCAGTGTATCCATCGAGAAAGCCTCGCGTATGCGGTTGCCGTTTGAAGGCAGGGTGGGGCCGGATCGAAACCGCTCCGCGGCGGGCAACGGAGCCAGCAGTCTTTTGCAAGGCCTATGCCAGCCGCAGGTCAGCCGCGGCGCGTGGCGCGAACGCCCGCGCAACGAGCGCGCCGCATGGCGCGTCCCACGACGAGACGCGATGAGGCGAGACGCGGCGCGCACCGGCGGCAGGCGCGCGGCGTGGTTGCCGGCACCGCGTCTGTGCGCGCGGTGCGTCGTTGGTGCGATGCAAGCAGTCTGACGAATGCGTGCCGCCGTGGCTTGCCGCCGCCCGCCGCTGTTTAAAATGCGGGCTTCACGGCTGGCGCAGATCGCGCAAAGGCGCAAAAGGGCTCGTATGGAACTCAAATGGCTCGAGGATTTCGTGTCGCTCGCGGAAACGCGCAGCTTCAGCCGCTCGGCTGAACTGCGTCACGTTTCGCAACCGGCGTTTTCGCGGCGCATCCAGGCGCTCGAAGCGTGGCTCGGCACGGAATTGATCGATCGTTCGGTCTACCCGACCCGCGTCACGCAGGCAGGCCAGGTGTTTTACGAGCAGGCGCTCGCGATGCTGTCGCAGGCGCACGAGGCGCGCACGCTGTTGCGCGGCCATATCGGCGCGCCGGTGCCGACGATCGAATTCGCCGTGCCGCACACGCTGTCGCTCACGTACTTTCCGCGCTGGCTTCAGCGGATCGAAGCGAAGATGGGGCCGGTGCATACGCGGCTGCGCGCGCTCAACGTACACGATGCGGTGCTGTCGCTCGTCGAGGGCGGTTGCGACCTGGTGATGGGCTACCACCATCCGAGCCATCCCGTCGCGCTCGATCCCGCGCGCTACGACATGCTCACGCTCGGCGCGGAGCCGATCAGCCCATTCTCGGCGCCCGGGCGCGGCGGCCGCGCGCGCTACGCGCTGCCCGGCGCGGCCGATGCGCCCGTGCCTTACTTGTCTTATACGCCGAACGCGTACCTGGGCCGGATGACCGAAGTGATCATCTCGAACGCCCATACGCCGCTTTATCTGGACAAGGTGTACGAGACCGACATGGCCGAGGCGCTGAAGGCGATGGCGCTCGCCGGGCACGGCGTCGCGTTCCTGCCGCACAGCGCGGTCGAGGATGCGGTCGCGGGCGGGCGGCTCGTGCGGCTCGGCCGCGCGGCGAAAGGCGGTGCGGAGCCGTTCACGCTGACCATGGAGATCCGTCTTTATCGAGACAAGCTCGCCGTGCAGGGCGACGAGTCACGCCGCCAGCTGGTGAGCGCGCTCTGGGACGTGGTGCGCGACGAACTGGACGCGCGCTGAGCCTGCGGCACGCGCGCGAGGCCGGCGCGCCGTCACGCCGCCCGCCGTTGCGCACATGAAAATTGCGGCGACCGATCGCACCGCAATTGCGTGTGTTCGCGCTGCGTATCGACGGTTTTTCGCGCAAAAGCCCGATCATGCAAGAAATGCATAATCGAATAAGCAAACGGCATTGGATTTCGAAATGGGCTTTTTCGACAATGGGCGCATTCTTCGACCGTTGGAGATTCCATGTCTTCGCATTCGCAGTCCCCGTCCGTTGCGCAATCCATTCCGTCATACCTGCACGCGGACGATCTCGGGCCCTGGGGCAACTATTTGCAGCAAGTCGACCGTGTCGCGCCGTATCTCGGCTCGCTCTCGCGCTGGCTCGAAACGCTCAAGCGCCCGAAGCGCATTCTGATCGTCGACGTGCCGATCGAGCTCGATAACGGCACCGTCGCGCACTTCGAAGGCTATCGCGTGCAGCACAACGTGTCGCGCGGGCCGGGCAAGGGCGGCGTGCGCTATCACCAGGATGTCACGTTGTCCGAAGTGATGGCGCTGTCCGCATGGATGTCGGTGAAGAACGCGGCGGTCAACGTGCCATACGGCGGCGCGAAGGGCGGCATCCGCGTCGATCCGCGCAAGCTCTCGCGCGGCGAACTCGAGCGCGTGACGCGCCGCTACACGAGCGAGATCGGCATCATCATCGGGCCGAACACCGATATTCCGGCGCCCGACGTCAACACCAACGAGCAGGTGATGGCGTGGATGATGGACACCTACTCGATGAACCAGGGCCAGACCGCGACGGGCGTGGTGACCGGCAAGCCGATTTCGCTGGGCGGCTCGCTCGGCCGCAAGGAAGCGACGGGCCGCGGCGTTTTCGTGGTCGGCTGCGAAGCCGCAAAGAAGAAGGGCGTTGAGATCGAGGGCGCGCGCATCGCGGTACAGGGCTTCGGCAATGTCGGCGGAATCGCCGCTCGGCTGTTCCAGGAAGCGGGCGCGAAGGTGATCGTGGTTCAGGATCACACCGGCACGATTTACCAGCCGGCAGGCGTCGATACGGCCAAGCTGCTGGATCACGTCGCGCAGACGGGAGGTGTCGCCGGTTTCACGGGCGCCGAGCCGATGCCGAACGATGAGTTCTGGACGGTCGAGACGGAAATCCTGATTCCGGCCGCGCTCGAAAACCAGATTACCGAGAAGAATGCGTCGAAGATCCGCACGAAGATCGTCGTCGAAGGCGCGAACGGCCCGACCACGACGGCGGCCGACGACATCCTGAGCGCCAACGGCGTGCTCGTGATTCCCGACGTGATCGCGAATGCGGGCGGCGTGACCGTGTCGTACTTTGAGTGGGTGCAGGACTTCTCGAGCTTCTTCTGGACCGAGGACGAGATCAACCACCGTCTCGAACGGGTGATGCGCGAAGCGTTCGCCGGCGTGTGGGCGGTGGCCGAGGAGCACAAGGTGTCAGTGCGCACCGCCGCGTTCATCGTTGCGTGCAAGCGCATCCTGATGGCGCGCGAAATGCGCGGTCTGTACCCCTGATCCTTTGGCCGGCCTGTTGGCCGGTGTGGCGGCGCGGCCTGCGGGCGGCGCCTCGTTTTTTCGCGGGCGGCCTCGAGTACGAGGCCGCCCGCGCGCGTATGCGGAGCGTCTACTATGGATGGATGTATTGCGTATGCGCAACCTGCCCCGCCGGGAGTGTGGTTTACGACCATTACTTTCAAAAATATGACTTTGCTAAACTGGCGCGGGTTTTCGCCAAGGAGATGACCATAATGAAATTCCAACAAGCCATGCTGATGGCTGCGATGCTGAGCGTGTTCGCAGGCGGCGCCATTGCCCAGGAGACGGGCACGCTGAAAAAAATCAAGGACTCCGGCGTGATTTCGCTCGGACACCGCGAATCGTCGATTCCGTTCTCGTACTACGATCAGAACCAGCAGGTGGTCGGCTATTCGCGCGACTTCCAGATGAAGGTCGTCGACGCGGTCAAGAAGAAGCTGAGTCTGCCGAACCTGCAGGTGAAGAACATTCCGGTGACGTCGCAGAACCGCATTCCGCTCGTGCAGAACGGCACGGTCGACATCGAGTGCGGCTCGACGACGAACAACCTCGACCGCCAGAAGCAGGCGGCGTTCTCGAACACGATTTTCGTGATCGGCACGCGCCTGATGACGGCCAAGGATTCGGGCATCAAGGATTTTGCCGATCTGAAGGGCAAGACGGTCGTGACCACGGCGGGCACTACGTCCGAGCGTCTGCTGCGCGCGATGAACAACGAAAAGCAGATGGGCATGACGATCATCAGCGCGAAGGACCACGGCGAGTCGTTCCAGACGCTCGAGACGGGCCGCGCGGCCGCGTTCATGATGGACGACGCGCTGCTCGCAGGCGAGCGCGCGAAGGCCAAGCAGCCGGGCAACTGGGTGATCGTCGGCACGGCCCAGTCTCAGGAAGCGTATGGCTGCATGATGCGCAAGGACGATCCGGCGTTCAAGAAGGTGGTCGACGACGCGATCGCGGATGTCGAGAAATCGGGCGAAGCCGCGAAGATCTACGCGAAGTGGTTCGAGAATCCGATTCCGCCGAAGGGGCTGAACCTGAACTTCCCGCTCTCCGACGCGATGAAGAAGCTCTACGCCGCTCCGAACGACAAGGCGCTCGACTGAGCGTACCGCTGTTCGAACCTGTTTAGCGCTGATGAAACGGAAGAGGCTCGGCTTCTTCCGTTTCTTTTTGCCGGAGTCTCGCTATGTCTTACCACTGGAACTGGGGCATTTTCCTTTCCCCCGTTTCGACTGGCGAACCGACCACCTACCTCGGCTGGCTGATGTCGGGGTTCTGGGTGACGGTCAAGGTGTCGCTCGTCGCCTGGGTGATCGCGCTCGCCGTCGGCTCGTTGTTCGGCGTGCTACGCACCGTGCCGAACAAGGGGCTCGCGGCGATCGGTACGCTGTATGTATCGATTTTCCGCAATATCCCGCTCATCGTGCAGTTCTTCGTCTGGTATCTCGTCGTGCCGGAACTGTTGCCCGCGTCGATCGGCACATGGATCAAGCAATTGCCGCCGGGCACGCAGTTCTTCACGGCGTCGGTCGTCTGTCTCGGGCTTTTCACCGGCGCGCGCGTGTGCGAGCAGGTGCGCTCGGGGATCAACGCGCTGCCCAGGGGCCAGCGCGCGGCCGGCCTCGCGATGGGCTTCACGCAATGGCAGACGTATCGTTACGTGCTGCTGCCCGTTGCCTACCGGATTATCGTGCCGCCGCTCACGTCGGAATTTCTGAACATTTTCAAGAATTCCGCGGTGGCCTCGACGATCGGTCTGCTCGATCTGTCCGCGCAGGCGCGCCAACTCGTCGACTACACCGCGCAGACCTATGAGTCGTTCATCGCGGTGACGCTGGCCTACGTGATCATCAATCTGATCGTGATGACGTTCATGCGCTGGGTCGAACGCAAGTCCCGGCTGCCCGGCTATATCGGAGGCAAGTGATGCATCAGTTCGACTGGAGTAGTATTCCCGGCGCGCTGCCGACGCTTTGGACGGGCGCGATCGTCACGTTCAAGATCACGCTGATCGCGATCGTGGTCGGGATCGTCTGGGGCACGCTGCTCGCGCTGATGCGCCTGTCCGGCGTGAAGCCGTTGCAATGGTTCGCGCAAGGCTACGTGACGGTGTTCCGCTCGATTCCGCTCGTGATGGTGCTGCTGTGGTTCTTCCTGATCGTGCCGCAGGTGCTGCAAGGCGTGCTCGGGCTGTCGCCGACGCTCGACATCCGGCTCGCGTCGGCGATGGTCGCGTTCTCGCTGTTCGAGGCTGCGTATTATTCGGAGATCATCCGCGCCGGTATTCAGGCGGTGCCGCGCGGGCAGGTCAACGCGGCATTCGCGCTCGGCATGAACTACGCGCAGGCGATGCGCCTCGTGATCCTGCCGCAGGCTTTTCGCGCGATGGTGCCGCTGTTGCTCACGCAAGCGATCGTGCTGTTCCAGGATACCTCGCTCGTCTATGTGATCAGCCTCGCGGACTTCTTCCGCACGGCCGCGAATATCGGCGATCGCGACGGCACGAACGTCGAGATGATCCTGTTCGCGGGCGCATGCTATTTCGTCGTGTGCTCGGTCGCGTCGATGTTGGTCAAGGGTTTCCAGAAAAAGGTCACAAGATGATTTCAATCAAGAACGTGTCGAAGTGGTACGGCCAGTTTCAGGTGCTGACCAATTGCACGACCGAAGTGAAGAAGGGTGAAGTGGTGGTCGTCTGCGGGCCGTCGGGTTCGGGCAAGTCGACGCTCATCAAGACGGTGAACGGCCTCGAGCCGTTCCAGCAGGGCGAGATTCTCGTCAACGGCGAATCGGTCGGCGACAAGAAAACGAACCTGTCGAAGCTGCGCTCGAAAGTCGGGATGGTATTTCAGCATTTCGAGTTGTTCCCGCACCTGTCGATCACCGAAAACCTGACGCTCGCGCAGATCAAGGTGCTCGGCCGTGGCAAGGACGAGGCGACCGCGAAGGGGCTGAAGCTGCTCGATCGCGTCGGGCTCAAAGCGCATGCGGACAAGTACCCGGGGCAGCTCTCGGGCGGCCAGCAGCAGCGCGTGGCGATCGCGCGCGCGCTGTCGATGGATCCGATCGCGATGCTGTTCGACGAGCCGACGTCCGCGCTCGATCCCGAGATGATCAACGAGGTGCTCGACGTGATGGTCGAGCTCGCGCAGGAAGGCATGACGATGATGTGCGTGACGCACGAGATGGGCTTCGCGAAGAAGGTTGCCCATCGCGTGATCTTCATGGACAAGGGCGCGATCGTCGAGGACGACCGCAAGGAGGATTTCTTCGCGAATCCGAAATCGGATCGTGCGAAGGACTTTCTCGCGAAGATCCTGCACTGAGCGCCCGCGTGCCGATCGGGGCCGATACGGGCGGGTAGGTATCGTCGGGCGTCGCGGCGCCGGTCGGCAAAGAACGAGTCCGTCGGGCGTTCGGCGGCTACAGGTAGACAGATATTTTCACCCTGCGGGCGGGCTGTGCCGCAGGGTGTTTTTCTTTAGACGGGCCTGCTCGAGCCGGGTCAGGCTTACTCAAGCAGATCGGACTCTCCCGGATTTCGTTCGACCGGGTTTCGTTTCGCACGTCTATTTTTTTATCGGAGGATCGAGGATTACGCTGAACGCCTTATAAGGTAATGAGGCCATGCATTAAATGAATACTCATCCTATTAATCAAAATGTCGGTGCGCAGTCGTCAACGACCGAGCGCCCGAGTTCCTCGTCTGCCGCTGCGGCGTTGACAGCCGCGCAACCGCAGACAGTCAGCATGGGAGGCGGTCTGTTGACGGACTTACTCGAATCCTTGCCCCCTGCTCGCGCGATTGATGTTCGACCCGCCCAGGTCGGCAAAGAAGGTGGAAGTTATAATTTGCAGGATTATTTTGCTTATCTTGATAGGCAAGGGTTTGTACATGAATACGACAAGGGTAACGGCGATATCTCATTGAGTTTGATCATTCCGATTAATGAGATGGGGCGCGCCGTGTATAAGATGAATATCGATCCTCTGGTTGAGGGGGCCGGCAATTTAATTAGAAGACTCGGTTTCGCATGGGCGACCATGGGATTCAAGGTCAAATCTATCGATAAAGGGGCGCCGCAGGCCGCCGATTCGATAAGCTGGGTATTGCATGATCATGTCGGCAGCATAACTAAAAAAAACTACAGCGCAGATATCTTGCCGGATCTTCCTCGGCGCGAAGATGTGTCGGCAGCGGTATCAAGCGCGAAATTTCGAGGGATCGTGAGTAGGTTGTTGAATATGCCGGCCGATCCTCGCGCTTTGTATGTAAAGGAGATGAGCGAGGGCAATATTCAATGGAGGGCCCGTGCTGTCGATACAAAATGGAGAACGCCTGAAGCGGTGTTGACCAAGCAAGCCAATATGATGACCCGGCTGGGGTTTAAGAAGATATCGGCCGGGGAGTGGGCGCTGCGGCCGCTGAAGAGTGCCGACGGATATGAAATGGATGGAATCGATACGGACTTCGGACCTGTTTCGGTTCAAAAACTATACGAGCAAGGCCCGCTGGATTCGTTGAACGACGATATCAATCCTATCGTGATCGATGGAGATTTTCATGAAGGAGCGGCCGGGCAGGATCGTCAGCTACCGATTTTGGAGCAGGCGTGGGCGCTCGCGGTGGCAAAACGCATAGACGAATGGAAAGCCAATCATAATCCCGCCGCCGTTTTTAGTTTCGTAAAGGATGACGGCTCGATCAAGGAGATGCTCTGATCACGGATGTTCGTCCGGCAAGGACGGCCTGAGCCGGCGGCATTTTATTGAATGCGGGGGTTGGCGCGCGTGAATTGCTTTTGTGATTATTGAGACCGGAATTTGTCGGCCACGGATCGAACCGGTCTGATCTGATAAAGCGCAATCATCGTTTCGCCGCCGGTTTGCCCGGCGCTTGTTATGAGGGATCAGCGCCGCGTCCGCCCGTCAGTCGCGGCGAACGCCGTTGGATAAGGCGCGATTGGCGTGAGCCGCGGCGTCAAAAATCGATCGGATCGTCGCCCGGATCGTCCGCGCTGTCCGCGGCGAGCGCGGCTGCCCGGCGCGGCGCCGATGCGGACGCATCGAGCGCAGGATTCCTGAGCTTCTCGAGCACGATTTCCGGCACCGGAATGCGCATGCGCGCGGCGACGTCGCCGCATTGGAACATCACGAGCTCGCCGGGTTCGAGCGCGGTCCACACTTCGTCGTCGGTCAGCGGCTGCGTTGCGATCACGGCAACCCGGTCTTCAGGCGTCGTGTATTTCGCGAAATCGATCGAGATGTCCTCGTCGATCAGGTGCGCGGTCGAGAATGGCCAGCGCCGCACCAGATAATGCAGGCGCGTCGAGCAATGCGCAAAGAGCGCTTGCCCGTTCGACATCAGGAAGTTGAACACGCCGTGCTGCGTGATGCCGCGCGTGAGTTCGCCGAGTTGCTCGAACAGCTCGGCGAGCGGCGGCTGTGCGTCGGGGAATGCATCGCGCAGGCCGCGCATCAGCATGCAGAACGCCTTTTCGCTATCGGTCGTGCCGACCGGCTGATAGACGCCACCCCCGAGATCGGGCGCATAGCCCGGCAGATCGCCGTTGTGCGCGAAGATCCAGTGGCGGCCCCATAACTCGCGCATGAACGGATGGCAATTCTCGAGCAGGATATGGCCTTGCGTCGCCTTGCGGATGTGCGCGATCGTGTTCTTCGATTTGATCGGGTAACGCTTGACCATTTCGGCGACGGGCGAAGTCGCCGATGACTGCTGGTCGATGAACAGCCGGCACGCCTTGTCCTCGAAGAACGCGATGCCCCAGCCGTCGGCATGGTGATCGGTGAGCCCGCCGCGGGCCGCGAAGCCGGTAAACGAGAACGTCACGTCCGTCGGTTCGGCGCAGTTCATTCCGAAAAGTTGACACATATTGCTGGGGCGGCTGAATGCTGGCGGGTAAGGATACCGGGCTGAGCCGGTACAATGACGGGTTCAAGCATATCACCGAGCCCTGAGCGGCAAAAGGCGGAATCCGTGCCGGCAAACGGCGCAATCCAGGCGCGTGGTCCCCGGTTGCGGTTTGGCCGTCAGTCGGCGCAGCCCGCGCGGTGCGCATCGCCAGTGCCGCCCGCTTTGCCGCCCGTTACACCCACACGACACCATGAACGCTTCCGCTTCCGACACGCTCACCCTCGCGCGCCCCGATGACTGGCACTTGCACGTGCGCGATGGCGCAATGCTGGCCGCCGTCCTGCCGCATACCGCCCGTCAATTCGGCCGGGCGATCATCATGCCGAACCTGAAGCCGCCCGTCACGACGACGGCGCAAGCGCACGCGTATCGCGAGCGCATCCTGGCCGCGCTGCCGGCGGGCGCCGCGTTCGAGCCGCTGATGACGCTGTATCTGACCGACAACACGCCGCCCGACGAGATCCGCCGCGCGCGCGAAAGCGGCTTCGTGCACGGCGTGAAGCTGTATCCGGCGGGCGCGACGACGAACTCCGACGCCGGCGTGACCGATCTCATCGGCAAATGCGCGAAGACGCTCGACGCGATGCAGGATACCGGCATGCCTCTTCTCGTGCATGGGGAGGTCACGGACGCGTCGATCGACCTGTTCGATCGCGAGAAGGTGTTCATCGACCGCGTGATGGAGCCGCTGCGCCGCGCGTTTCCGGCCCTCAACGTGGTGTTCGAGCACATCACGACGAAGGACGCGGCCGATTACGTGCGCGATGCAGACACCACGCACGGCCGCGTCGGCGCGACGATCACCGCACATCATCTGCTGTACAACCGCAATGCGCTATTCACCGGCGGGATTCGCCCGCACTACTATTGCCTGCCGGTGCTCAAGCGCGAGACGCATCGGGCCGCGCTGGCGGCGGCGGCAACCTCGGGCAATCCGCGCTTTTTCCTCGGCACCGACAGCGCGCCGCACGCGAAGGGGCTGAAGGAGGCCGCATGCGGCTGCGCGGGCTGCTACACGGCACTGCACGCGCTCGAGTTGTATGCGGAGGCATTCGATCAGGCGGGCGCGCTCGACAAGCTCGAAGGTTTCGCGAGTTTCTTCGGCGCGGACTTCTACGGGCTGCCGCGAAGCGGCGAGACGGTCACGCTGCGCCGCGAGACGTGGGAACTGCCGGGCGAGATCGACGCGGGCGGTTTGAGCGTCGTGCCGCTGCGCGGCGGCGAGCCGATCGGCTGGCGGCTCGTCTGACGTACCGGCACGGGCATCTGGTTGGCCACTGCGGGTTGATCGGCATGGAAAGAGGCACGAGCGCCGGCTTCGAGATCGACTGGCGCGCAGCGTGGCTCGCGCCATTCGCCGGGCAGGGCGAGCGCTGGGCCCGGCTCGCGCGGCAGGACGGACCGGCGTGGCTGCGCACCCTGAACGACGATGCGCGCGTCGAATCCGTCACGACGGCGGCCGGGCTGCCGCTTCGTTTCATTGCGCAGGCGGCGCTGCCCAACGGCATTGCCTACGAAACGCATATTGCGGCGACAGGCGCGGTTCCGACGCGCCACAACACGCATGATTTTTTCAACGCACTCGTCTGGTTCGCCTATCCGCGGATCAAGGCGATGCTCAACGCGCGTCAAGCGGCGGCGATTGACGTCACCGGCGTCGGCCCGGCGCGCGGCGCCGTCCGGGATGCGTTGACCTTGTTCGACGAAAATGGGGCGCTGTTCGCGACATCCGACCCCGCGCTCGCGGCTGCGCTGCGCAGCTTCGACTGGCGCACGCTGATGCTCGCGTCGCGCGCCGCGTGGGGCACGCGCTGCGAGGCGCGGATCGTCGGCCACGCGCTGCTGGAGAAGCTCGTTGAGCCGTACAAGGGGTGCACCGCGCATGCGTGGATCGTCGACGTGCCGCAGGTTTATTTCGAATGGAACGAAGCGGCGCGCCGCGCGTGGCTCGACGAGCATGCCGCGGTGGCGCTGGGCGACGCGCTGCCGACGAGCCGCGCGTTCTCCCCTTTGCCGGTGCTCGGCGTGCCCGGCTGGTGGGCGGCGAACGCATCACCGTCGTTTTACGACGATCCCCGGGTGTTTCGCAGCGGCCGGCGCTCGCGGGCCGCTTGAGCGTTGGTGCCCACGCGGCCCGAACCTGCGATGAGGCGAGCGAGAAGATGCGAACGTGGCAGGAACTAGCGGCCGGGCTGTACGCTGTCGCCGGCCGATGCGCTCACGGGCTGAAAAGCGCTGTCTCCGGCAACAGCCTCGCGATGACAATGTTGTGGTGCCGCCGATCGGCACTCACGGCTTGAACGGGTGCCGCGTCGCGGTGCTAAAATTCCGTTCGCAAAGCAGGCCAGGCAGTCGCGGCTTTCGCGGTTGTGCCGCGAAGGGCGAGGAAAGTCCGGACTCCAATAGGGCAGGGTGATGGCTAACGGCCATCCGTGGCGACACGCGGAACAGGGCAACAGAAAGCAAACCGCCGATGGCCCGGCGCAAGCCGGGATCAGGTAAGGGTGAAACGGTGCGGTAAGAGCGCACCGCGGCTGCGGCGACGCAGACCGGCACGGTAACCTCCACCCGGAGCAATTCCAAGTAGGCAGGCGCGCATTTTCGGATGCAGGACGGTGCCCCCGTCTCGTCTGCGGGTAGGAAGCTTGAGCGCGTCAGCAATGGCGCGCCTAGAGGAATGGCTGCCACGGAGCGCGCGCTTTCGAGCGGGCGGTCTGCACAAAATCCGGCTTATCGGCCCGCTTTGCCGATCGATAAACGAAAGGCCGCCGCTGCATCGTGCAGCGGCGGCCTTTTTGCGTTCGGCGATCCCGGCGCCCGCTTGGGCGCGGCAGGCTTATACGGCGACGATCTCGAACGAGTGCGTAAGCTCGGCCGTTTTTGCCAGCATGATCGAAGCCGAGCAGTACTTGTCGTGAGACAGATTGATCGCGCGTTCGACGGTTGCGGGATTCAGATTGCGGCCCGTCACCGTGAAGTGAAAGTGGATCTTCGTGAAGACCTTTGGGTCCTCGCTCGCTCGCTCGGCCTTGAGCGACACCGAGCAGCCGGTCACTTCCTGGCGGCTCTTCTTTAGGATCAGTACGACGTCATACGCGGTGCAGCCGCCCGTGCCGACTAGCACCATTTCCATCGGACGCGGCGCGAGGTTATGCCCGCCGCCTTCCGGCGCGCCGTCCATCGAGACAAGGTGGCCGCTGCCCGTTTGGGCGGCGAACGCCATGCCATCCTGTCCCATCCAGCTAATCTTGCATTCCATGCATGAGCTCCAGCGTTGCTTGATTTAATTGTCAACCGGCATTGTAGCCCTGCACCGGGCATGCGGTTGATGCGATGCAATATGGCTGAGCGCCGCGCCCGGCGAGGCTTCGCGAGCGATTCGACGAGTCGGCAAGCCCCTGCCGGATCTAGGGGTTTGGCTCGAGAAGAAAAAAGGGCGCTTTACAGACGATAACCTATCTATTTGATTCGAAAGAAAAATAGGGATTTCTTCACATGGCCCGGTATTTTCGTATTATAAAATCATATTTCTCAATGCGGTTTTTCTTGTCCTGCTAAGATCGGCCTCGTATAATGCGAGACATTGGTTGTCGCGTTGCGGCAACCTCCGCATGTCTCCTCCACCCTCCTCCTTTGGTGGATTAAGCCCGAACCGGCGGTTCGGGCTTTTTTTCGTCTGATTTTTCGTTGGATGCACGTTTCGGCGGACATTTTTCGCACGCGCCGCGGTCAATACGCACCCGGCGTTAGCCGGCCACGGTGGCCAATGCCGATTGCCATTGACCAGTCAATGCAAATCTCTTTATAATTCAGGGCTTTTCCGCATTCATGCCCGCGGAAAAAGAATAGGGAGAGCCTGCACCGCGCCACGAAGCGCACACAGACAAGCAGGAAAAGAACATCGGGCACAGCAAATTTATTGGATCGATCATGAAGACGTTTTCCGCAAAAGCCCATGAGGTGGCGCGCGAATGGTACGTGATTGACGCGACGGATAAGGTTCTCGGCCGTGTCGCCAGCGAAGTGGCACGCCGTCTGCGCGGCAAGCACAAGCCTGAGTTCACCCCGCACGTCGACACCGGTGATTTCATCATCGTCATCAACGCGAGCAAGTTGAAGGTCACGGGCAACAAGACTCTGGACAAGAAGTACTACCGCCACTCGGGCTACCCGGGCGGTATCTATGAAACGACGTTCGGCAAGATGCAGGAACGCTTCCCGGGCCGCGCGCTCGAGAAGGCGGTCAAGGGCATGCTGCCGAAGGGCCCGCTCGGCTACGCGATGATCAAGAAGCTGAAGGTCTACGCTGAAGCCACGCATCCGCATTCGGCGCAACAGCCGAAGGCGCTTGAGATCTAAGGGGAGCCCACATGATCGGTAACTGGAACTACGGTACGGGCCGCCGCAAGAGCGCAGTCGCTCGTGTCTTCATCAAGGCTGGCAAGGGCGACATCGTCGTCAACGGCAAGCCCATTTCCGACTACTTTTCGCGCGAAACGTCGCTGATGATCGTGCGTCAGCCGTTGGAACTGACGAACCACGCGCAGACGTTCGACATCAAGGTGAACGTGTCGGGCGGCGGTGAAACGGGGCAGGCAGGTGCGGTGCGTCACGGCATCACCCGCGCGCTGATCGACTACGACGCGACGCTGAAGCCGGCGCTGTCGAACGCAGGCTTCGTCACGCGTGATGCGCGTGAGGTCGAGCGTAAGAAGGTCGGTCTGCACAAGGCACGCCGCGCGAAGCAGTTCTCGAAGCGTTAATCGCTTGTGCCGCGTGCCGCTGCACGCGGTGCCGCAGCAAGAAAAACCGCCAGTTTTTGCACTGGCGGTTTTTTTATGTGCGCACGGTTTGTGTTTGCGCAAGGAATGCGCAAAAAATGTTCGTGTGCATCTTGATTTCTCCTGCGCAAGCACGATCTGCGGATCGGTCCTACAATAGCGCCAATGCTTTTTGGAGAGTTCGCATGAACGCTGTCACCGAATCCGCGGCAATTACCGAGATGCCGGCCCCGTTCGTCTTTACCGATGCGGCGGCCGACAAGGTCAAGCAATTGATCGACGAAGAAGGCAACCCCGACCTCAAGCTGCGCGTGTTCGTGCAGGGTGGCGGCTGCTCGGGTTTCCAGTACGGCTTCACGTTCGATGAAGAAATCAACGAGGACGACACCGTGATGAACAAGAACGGTGTCCAGTTGTTGATCGATTCGATGAGCTATCAGTATCTGGTTGGCGCCGAAATCGACTACAAGGACGATTTGAACGGCGCGCAATTCGTTATCAAGAATCCGAACGCGACGACGACTTGCGGTTGCGGCTCGTCATTCTCGGTTTAATGCTGGGTGTCATTGCCGGATAGTCGGAAACGGGGCGCAATGCCCCGTTTCTTTTTGGCGGCGGCCAAACCGGGTGAGCGATTCGGCCCGATTGCCGGGCGGTGGCGGCAGCCGGCAGGTGCAAAGCCGCGCCCCAGTGCTGCGACGCCGTGGCGGGGCTACGCCGCTCAGAGTTCGGCCAAGCGCCTGCCGCCTTCGCGCAGCGTCGCGTCGTCCTTGCAAAAACTCAAACGCACCAGGCCGGTATTCGCGCCGTCGCGGTAAAAGCTCGACAGCGGAATCACGCCGACCTGCTTGCGACGCAGCACATCGAGCACGAAATCCTGGTCGCTCGCGTCGTAAAAGCCCCGAAAACGCGCCAACATGAAAAAACTGCCTTGGCTCGGAACGATCTCGAGCCGCGAGCCGGCCATCGCGTCCGTGAGCAGATCGCGCTTGCGCTGATAGAACGCCGGCAGGTCAAGATAGCTCGCTGGCCGCGTCAACGCGCGGGCAAGCGCAGCTTGCAGCGGCGCAGACGCGGAAAACACCAGGTACTGATGAACCTTGCGAATTTCGGTTGTCAGTTCGGCCGGCGCCACGCAATAGCCCACCCGCCAGCCCGTCACGCTGTAAGTCTTGCCGAGCGACAGCACGACGACGCTGCGCTCGGCCAGCTCCGGATAGCGCGACATGCTGTGATGTGTGCGTCCGTCGTAGACCATGTGTTCGTACACTTCGTCGGCGAGGATCACGATGTCGGTGCCGCGTGTCACGGCGATCAACCGGTCGATGTCGTGCTGATCGAAGACCGCCCCGGTCGGATTGTGCGGCGTATTGACGATCAGCATCCGGGTTCGGGGCGTGATCGACGCCGCCACTTCGTTCCAATCGATGCGCAGCGTATCGAGCCGAATCTTGAGCGCAATGGGCGTTGCGCGTTGCAGCCGGATCGCCGGTTCGTAGCATTCGAACGCCGGCTCGAAGAAGATCACTTCGTCGCCGGCGCTCACGAGCGCGCTGATGGCCGAATAGATAGCTTCGCTGCCGCCTGCGGTCACGGTGATTTCGTGATCGGCGTCGTAATGGGCGCCATATAGCGCGGCGGTTTTTTCCGCGAGAATTTCGCGCAGCGCCGGCAGACCAGGGATCGGTGCGTATTGATTGAACCCATCCTGCATCGCTTGCGCCGCGGCGCGAATCAATTCGGGGGCGGGCGCGAAGTTGGGAGCGCCCTGCCAGAGATTGATCGCTTGATAGTCGGCGGCCTGCCCGGCGATCACGGCGAAGATGGACAGCCCGCTGTTCGGTAATTTGGAGGAGCGCATGGAACGGTTCCGGTCGATGCGGCGGAGTCGTTCATTGTATCGGGACTGGGGCAGCAGCGAGCCGGCGTGCCGGCTCGGGCGTGAATGAAGTCAGCGGGAAAAAATGAATTTCCTCCGGTTATTCAATTATCGAAGCAGGCTGATATAAGCTGGCCGCGCCGGAAAATTGAATTCAATAAAATTGCGGAGGGTTAATGAAAAAATTATGGGTGGTTGTTTTCGCATTTGTCATATCGATATCGAATGCGAGCGGGGCCGATCAGGTTTCGGTGGGCGAAACCGTAATCCTGAATCAGCTTTATCACGATGCACTGGCCGAAGGCGGTGCGTTGACCGTCTATGCCGGCGGCGATACGGCCAATGCCTGGGATGGCGTGGTGGCGCGCTTTCAGCAGCGTTTTCCCGGCGTCAAAATCGCGATCATCACGGATCTCAGTAAATTCCACGATGCGCGTATCGATAATCAAATCGCGCGCGATAGATTGTCGGTCGACGTTGCGCATTTGCAGACATTGCAGGATTTCCCGCGCTGGAAACGGGAAGGCGCGCTTTTGCGTTATGTTCCGCCGATCGGATGGCGGAACATACCGGTCGATTTGAAAGATCCGGAAGGCTATTACACGGGTATCGGAATTTTCAGTCTCGGCTATGTCGTCAATCCGACGCTCGTGCCGGCGGGCGAGGTGCCGCGTACCGCGCGCGATCTTTTGCAGCCGAGATTCAAGGGCAAGATCGTGCTGACTTATCCGAATGACGACGATGCGGCGCTGTTCATTTTCCACCAAATCGTCCAGCAGTACGGATGGGCATATCTGGACGATTTGATCGCGCAGCGGCCGTATTTCAGGCGCGGCTCGGTCGGTGCCGGGCAGGATGTGGCGTCGGGAAAGTACGCGGTCAGTCTCGACGCATGGTGGCCGCTGAAAGCGCCCGCGGGCAGCACCGCGCGCTATGTCACGCCGCAGGACACGTTCATGACCTGGCCGCAGACGGCGGCTATTTTCAAGAATACGCGTCATCCCGCCACCGCGAAGCTGTACGTGAACTGGTTGTTGTCTCGGGAATTCCAGAGCAGCGATCTGACCACGCAATGGCCGATCAGAAACGATGTGGCGCCCGCGGCGGGATATCAGCCGATCTGGACCTATCGGAATACGGACCCGGCGGCGTTCGCGCGTTTCATGAGCGATCGGGCGGAGGTGGAGCGTTTTCGCGCACAACTGACGCTGTATGTGGGCGAAGTGCAAGGGCCGAATCCAACCGGCGTCGGCGGGTTGCTGCCGTCCGCTTCCGGCTCGCGCTGACCGGGGGCGGGCAGTGCGTCGGCGCCGTATCGATCGCGGCGGGACTGGCCTTGCCGCCGGCTCAGCGAGGATACAACGCGCCGAGCACGCGCTCGCCCGCCGCGCCCGTGACGGCCGGTAGGTTGCCCGGCTCGCGCGCGGCGAAGCGGCGCGCGAGCCACGCGAACGCGAGCGCTTCGACTTGCTGCGGCGGTACGCCGAGCGCGGCTGTCGTGTCGACGGCCGCATCGAGCCCGCGCGCGGCGACGGCGGCCGATAGCGCGTCGAGCAATACCGGGTTGCGCGCCCCGCCGCCGCATACGTAGATGGCCTCGCAATCGCGCGCGTGCCGCGCGATTTCATCGGCAATGCTTTCGGCCGTGAGCGCGACGAGCGTCGCTTGCACGTTTTCCGCCGGCAGCGCGGCGAAGCCGCGCAGCTTCGCGTCGAGCCAGTCCGGGTTGAACAGGTCGCGGCCCGTGCTTTTCGGTGGCGGCGCGCGGAAGTAAGGCTCGTCCAGGAGCACGGCGAGGAGGGCGGCGTCGGGCGTTCCGCGCGCCGCGAAGCGCCCGCCGTCGTCATACGGCTGGCTCAGATGGCGCGCCGCCCATGCGTCGAGCAACGCGTTCGCGGGCCCGCAGTCGAAGCCGCGCACCGTGCCGCCGTGCGCAGCGGCCGCGGGCAGGATCGTGATATTGCTGATGCCGCCGAGATTGCAGACGACGCGTGTGGTGCCGGGAGAGCCGAACATCGTCGCGTGGAACGCCGGTACGAGCGGCGCGCCCTGGCCGCCCGCGGCGACATCGCGGCTGCGAAAATCGGCAATGATGTCGATGCCGGTCAACTCGGCCAGCAGCGCCGGATTGTTGATCTGGCGCGTATAGCCGCGCTCCGGCCGATGCCGGACGGTCTGCCCGTGCACGCCGACCGCGCGCACGTCGCCTGGCGCGAGTTCGGCCGAGTGCAGCAATGCGCGGCAACATGCCGCGTAGCGCGCGGCGAGCGCGTTCGCGGCGAGCGCCTCGCGTTCGATCTCGCCGCCGCCCGGCTGCTGTAGCGCGAAGAGCGCGTCGCGCAGCGCGCCGTCGAAATCGGCGAACGCCTGCGCCAGCACGGCCGGCGGCTTGCCGGCGTCGAACCGCACGGCGACGCCGTCCACACCGTCCATGCTCGTGCCCGACATCAGGCCGAAGTAGACGCCATCCGCGGGATGGCCGGGTTGCGTGTGAGAGGACGTCACGTTGATCGCTCCGGAATCGTGGTTGAGCGGCGCGGGCGCATTGCCGCGCGCTATCGCGCCCGATTATCCGCGCAAGCGGGCGCGGCGTTAAGCGGGCGACCCGCAACTTATGGGAAAATCGCTCTTTTTGCGACATTTCCTTTTCCTGCACCGATGAGCACCGATCCCACTTCGAAGCCAGCGTTCCCGATCACCGATGAAGTCCGCCACGCGCTCGCCGTTACGAAGCGCGGCGTCGACGAACTGCTGATCGAGGAGGAATTCGCAGGCAAGCTCGCGAGAAGCGCGGCGACGGGCAAGCCGTTGCGCATCAAGCTCGGCCTCGATCCGACCGCGCCCGACATTCACCTCGGCCATACGGTCGTGCTGAACAAGATGCGGCAGTTGCAGGATCTCGGCCATACGGTGATTTTCCTGATCGGCGATTTCACCTCGCTGATCGGCGATCCGTCGGGCCGCAACGCGACGCGGCCGCCGCTTACGCGCGAGCAGATCGAGTCGAACGCGAAGACGTATTTCGAGCAGGCGGCGCTGGTGCTCGAGCGCGAGAAGACCGAAATCCGCTACAACAGCGAATGGTCGATGCCGCTCGGCGCGGACGGGATGATCAAGCTCGCGTCGCGCTACACGGTCGCCCGGATCCTCGAGCGCGAGGATTTCACGAAGCGCTTCCAGAGCGGCGTGCCGATCTCGATCCACGAATTTCTGTATCCGCTGATGCAAGGCTACGATTCGGTCGCGCTGAATGCCGATCTCGAACTCGGCGGCACCGATCAGAAATTCAATCTGCTCGTGGGCCGCGAGCTGCAGAAGCAGTACGGACAGGAGCAGCAATGCATTTTGACGATGCCGCTGCTCGAAGGGCTCGACGGCGTCGAGAAGATGTCGAAATCGAAGGGCAACTACGTCGGCATCAGCGAGAAACCGAACGATATGTTCGGCAAGCTGATGAGCATTTCCGACGTGTTGATGTGGCGCTACTACGAGCTGCTGTCGTTGCGCAGCCTCGACGAGATCGCGCAGTTCAAGCGCGAGGCCGAAGGCGGGCGCAATCCGCGCGACTTCAAGGTGCTGCTCGCGCAGGAGATCGTCGAGCGCTTCCATTCGCGCGCGGATGCGCAGCGTGCGCTCGACGACTTCAATCATCGCGCGAAGGGCGGCGTGCCGGACGATATCCCGTCGGTGACGCTCGCCGGCGCGCCGCTTGCGATCGGCCAGTTGCTCAAGCAGGCGGGGCTCGTGCCGTCGACCAGCGAGGCGTTGCGCAACATCGAGCAGGGCGGCGTGAAGATCGACGGCGCGACGGTGTCGGACAAGGCGCTGAAAGTCGAGGCCGGCGAGTTCGTCGTGCAGGTCGGCAAGCGCCGCTTCGCGCGCGTGACGCTCACCGCATGAGCGCGCGGCACACCAGCCGGCGGTTGGGGCGCGGCGGCGGTGCGTGCGCGGCCGCGCTGCGCGCCGTGAGCATGGCGAAAACGTGTGCCGTGGCGGTGCCCGCATGCACGGTGCAAGCGGGTGCGGCAAGCGTGGTGGCGGCGGCGCGCAGACGGGCGCCGTCGCGGGCGAGCGCGGCATGATCGCGCTGATCCAGCGCGTCAAGCGTGCGGATGTGCGCGTCGGCGAGCGCGTGACGGGCGAGATCGGGCCGGGGCTGCTCGCGCTCGTCTGTGCGCAGCGCGGCGATACCGAAGCGGTTGCCGATAAATTGCTCGCCAAGGTGCTCGGCTATCGCGTGTTCAGCGACGCCGCGGGCAAGATGAACCTGCCCGTGTCGAACCTTGACGGCGCGGGGCGCGCGGGCGGCCTGCTGCTCGTGTCGCAGTTCACGCTCGCGGCCGATACGGCAAGCGGCCTGCGGCCGAGCTTCACACCCGCCGCGCCGCCCGCCGACGGCGCGCGGCTTTTCGACTACTTCGTGCGCGCCGCGCGTGCACGCCACCCGATCGTCGCGACGGGCGAGTTCGGCGCCGACATGCAGGTGTCGCTCGTCAACGACGGGCCGGTGACGTTCTGGCTGCAGGTGCGCACCTGATTCCGATGCGAGAGCCCACGATGACGATGGCCACGACGCAGATTTTCTTCATCCGGCACGGCGAAACCGAGTGGAACCGCATCAAGCGGATTCAAGGGCATATCGATATCCCGCTCGCCGAAACGGGGCTTGTGCAGGCCGGGCAACTCGCCGAGCGGCTCGCGCGCGATTCGCGCGCGGGCGTGCGCATCGATGCGATCTATTCGAGCGATTTGATGCGCGCGCAGCAGACCGCGAAACCGGCAGCCGATGCGCTCGGTTTGCCGCTCACGCTGTCAGCGGGGCTGCGCGAGCGCGCTTACGGCGTGTTCCAAGGCTATGACAGCGCGCAGATCGAAGCGCGCTTTCCCGATGCGTATGCACGCTGGCAGACGCGCGACCCAGGTTTCGCGCCGGAAGGCGGCGAGTCCCAGCGCGCTTTCTACCATCGTGTGCTGCACGAAGTCGAGCGGATCGTTGCCGCTCATCCGGGCGCGCGCATTGCGTGCGTCGCGCACGGCGGCGTGCTCGACTGCGTCTACCGGTTCGCGAACGACCTGCCGCTCGACGCGCCTCGCCACTACGCGTTGCTGAATACGAGCGTGAATGTGGTCGATTACGATGGCAGCCGGGCGCGCGTCGTGCGCTGGGCTGATGTCGATCATTTGAGCGCCGCGAGCGACGACGACGGATATCGGAAGGTGCTGTAACGCGGTGATGGGCGCGGCGCGCAGCGTAGGACGATAAGAGGCGCTGCGGGCCGTCGCGGCGTGCATATCGTTTGCGTCCGTCATTGCTTACTCGCACGCGGCTGCTCCGACGGCCGGTTCCTGGGCCGACGGTAGCGCATTGGCCCGCCGTCGGCCGTACTCACTCGCTATCGCGCCTCGCGAGGGGGCGGCCGCACTGCCTGCGCTCGTACTGGCGATGCGCGCGTCGCATTGCATTGCCGCACTTTTGCTGCGGCGCGCGCTGCGCGTCAGCGCAGCCCGTGACGCGCCTTGTAATCGAGCGCATAGGCTATCTTGCCCGGCTTGTCGGCGGTGATCGGCTGGCGCAGCTTGTCGAATTCCCCCTTGTTGTATTTCTTGCCGCCGTTAAGTTGATCGGCGCGCCCGAGGTCGGCGCCCGTCTTGCCGTCGATCACCGGATCGGTTGACGCGACCATGCGGGCGGATGCATTCCAGACAGCGTTCAGATAGCCCGTGTCGGCGGTTGCCGGGTTCGGGTCGGTCGAGCCCGCGCGCGTGACGTCGTAGCTCGCGAGCGAGAACTTTTCCGGTTGCATGCGCAGCCAATCGGCCCAGTAAAACTCAAGGTAGTCGGTTGCGCCAGCGGGCTTCGCGTAGCCGATGTCGCGCGTGAAATAGACAAGCGACCGGTACGGGTCGTTGCGCAGGCCGAGCTTCAGGCCGAGCCCGGTGGGCAGCCGGTCCGGCGTGATCCGCTGGCCGTCGCCGTCCTTCAGCCGCAGATAGCCGCGGTCTTGCATTTGCTGCCAGAACGCGTTGCCCGAATAGGCGTTGAGGTTGTCCTTGACGACGACATGCACGTGCAGCGGCGCGCCGCCGTCCGGCGTTTCGTAATAGGCCGACAAGCCGTGGTGACCGTCGGTTACATAGAGCGTGTCGCCGTTCGGGCCGACGACGACGGGATTGAGGACCGAGCGCTCGCGCGAATCGGCGCTCGCCGCGCATTGGTAGCTCGCGGGGTCGTGCAGCGTGGATTGCGCGGCGTAGCCGTTCGGTGCGATGCCGCCAAGCCCTTCGTCCGCACAGAAATCGTCGAATTTCTTATCCGGTTGGCGCTCGTAGCGGCCGAGCTTGTAATAGATCTGGTCATAGCCGATCGCGCCTTGAGTCGGACGCAGATCGCCAAGCGTTACGTCGAGCATGTCGCCTGCGCGCGCGCTTTTCCATTTGCTTGGCTCGGGCTCTGATTGTGCAGGTTGTGCCGGACTGCCGGCATTCGCTGTGCTGCCGGGTTGCTGGCTCGGCTTCGCGCCGTCGGCGCTGGATGCTGGGCCCGCTGGGGCGGCGAGTACGTTCGACGAAGCAGCGGAGAACTCGTCGCCGCCGCATCCGGCCAGCATGGCGACGATCGGAAAAACAGCGAAAACGAGGTGCAGACGTGGCATCGGGCGTGAGTGTGTGAGGGTGGACGGTGCGCTGCTGACGAGCACACAAATTGTCAGCATCGCGAATGAATGTGACGGGTGTTTGAAATAATACCGAAAGTCGGCTTATTGGCTGCTTCGGTCTGGCGTTGCCGGCGCGGCGGCAACGCGCCGGCGCGCGCGCTTCGATACGCCGTTGACGAGCGCCCAGCGGACCATCGGCGCGACGATCCGCACGCCGGGCCGCACCAACGCTCGGCGCACCGGCGCGAGCGCCGACAGCCCGAGCATCCGCTGCGCCCAGTCAGGCAGCAGATCGATGCCGGCATTGAAGAAGAGCGAGGCCGCTGGACGCAACGCCGGCTTTGGCACCGGCGCGTTCAACAAAATGCGCACGACCTCTTGCGTGCGCTCACTTGCGTCGAGTTCGGCGCGCGTTGCGGCGAAATAGGCACTGACGTCGGCGCGCGTCTTGGGGGCAGCGGCCGCGCCGAGCAGCTCGGCGATGCGCGCGGTTTCCTCGTAGTATCGATCCTGATCGTCGCCTGACAGCCGCGGGTTGACGTAACGCAGGTGCGCGGCGAGAAAACTCGAGACTTCGGCGACGTGCACCCATGTCAGCAGCGCCGGATCGCTCGCGCGATAAGGGCGCCCGTCGGTTCCGGTGCCGACGACGGCTTCGTGAATCGCTTTCACGCGCGCGATCAGCCGCATTGCATCGTCACGGCTGCCGTATGTGGTGCCGGCGATGAAGGTCGCGGTGCGGCGCAGCCGGCCGAGGATGTCGGTGCGGAACGTCGAATGATCCCAGACGCCCGCGAGCGCAAGCGGATGCAACGCCTGCAGCAACAATGCGGCGATGCCGCCCGTCATCATCGACGTGAAGTCCGCATGCACCTTCCAGCACACCGAATCGGGGCCGAACAGGCCAGGATCGCCGGGCGGTGACGAGTAGTCGAGCGACGGGCCGCCGCCGTCCGTCGTCAGATAGGTGACGCCTCCCGCGACGCGCGCGCGCACGCGTTCGACAAGCGGATGGCTGATCGGCGGAGCGGCGGGGTGCCTGCGCAGGGGCTCGGACATCGGTCGGCTCGCCGGGAAATCGTGGCTCAGCGCCCGGTGTCGGGCGCGTCCCAGAGATTGCGCACGGCACTCGCGGCGTCCGGCGCGGCGAGCCCGAAATGTCGGTACGTGAGCAGCGTCGCGATGCGGCCGCGCGGCGTGCGCTGCAAGAAGCCTTGCTGGATCAGGTATGGCTCGAGCACATCCTCGATCGTGTCGCGCTCCTCGCCGATCGCGGCGGCGAGATTGTCGACGCCGACCGGGCCGCCATCGAACTTGTGCAAGATTGCTTCGAGCAGCTTGCGGTCCATCAGGTCGAAACCGACCGGATCGACGTCGAGCATCGCGAGCGCGGCGTCCGCGATGGCCGCGGTGATATTGCCGTCGGCCTTCACTTGCGCATAGTCGCGCACGCGGCGCAGCAGCCGGTTTGCGATGCGCGGCGTACCGCGCGAGCGCTTGGCGATCTCCAGCGCGCCCATCGGATCGATCTGCGCGTTCAACAGCGCGGCCGAACGGCTGACGATTCGCGACAACTGCTCGGCGTCATAGAACTCGAGCCGCGCGACGATCCCGAAGCGGTCGCGCAGCGGATTGGTCAGCATGCCCGCGCGCGTGGTCGCGCCGACGAGCGTGAACGGCTGCAGGTCGAGCTTGACGCTGCGTGCCGCCGGCCCCTCGCCGATCATGATATCGATCTGATAATCCTCGAGCGCCGGATATAGGATTTCCTCGACGACGGGCGACAGCCGATGGATCTCGTCGATGAACAGCACGTCGTTCGTTTCGAGATTCGTGAGGAGCGCGGCAAGGTCGCCCGCGCGTTCGAGCACCGGGCCGGATGTCTGGCGCAGGTTGACGCCCATTTCGCGCGCGATGATATGCGCGAGCGTCGTCTTGCCGAGGCCGGGCGGCCCGAACAACAGCACGTGGTCAAGCGCCTCGGCGCGGCGTTTCGCGGCCTCGATGAAGATTTCGAGCTGGCCGCGCACCTTCTCCTGCCCGACGTATTCATCGAGCTGGCGCGGGCGCAGCGCGCGTTCGAACGCCTCTTCGCGCGAAGACGCGGGCGTGGCGGAAATGATCCGCTCGGCGGCGAGTTTGTCGGTTTCGATCATGCGGCCATTGTACCGCGTGGCGCGTGTCGTCCAATCCGGCCGAATGGCCTAATTGCCCGGCCGGGCCCGGCGTGCGAAGCTGGGTTCCGACACCGCGCCACACCGTGACGGCTATGCCTTCGACAGCGCCTTGAGCGACAGCTTGATGCCTTCGGACACGCCGGTGCCGGCCGGCACGTTCTTGATCGCCGCGAGCGCTTCTTTTTCCGAGTAGCCGAGCGCGACGAGCGCGTTGAGGATGTCGGTCGCGTGGTCCGACGGGGACGCGGCGCTTGCGAGCGCGCCCAGGTCGGCGCCGAGTTTGCCCTTGAGTTCGAGCAGCAGGCGCTCGGCGGTTTTCTTGCCGATGCCGGGCACGCGAGTCAAGCGCGCCGCGTCCTGCAGCGTGACGGCCTGCGACAGTTCCGCGACGCTCATCCCGGACAGCACGGCGAGCGCCATCCGCGCGCCGACGCCCGTGATCTTGAGCAACTCGCGGAACGTCGAACGCTCCTGCGGCGTGAGGAAGCCGTATAGCAGATGCGCGTCCTCGCGAACGATCTGCTGGGTGAGCAGCACGACCTTCTCGCCGGTGTGCGGCAGGTTGTAGAACGTGCTCATCGGCACGTCGACCTCGTAGCCGACGCCGTTGCAGTCGACGAGGAGATGCGGAGGATTTTTTTCGAGGAGGATGCCGGCAATGCGACCGATCATGGCGGTGGTGACACGTGACGGAAACCGCGAGTGTAGCGTACCGCGCGACGCGGGCGGCGCGACGCCGCTCGCGATCGCATATGACCGCCGAAGGTGCGGCCGAACGTGCCCGACGCGCAGCGCAACGGCGGTGCGGAGCGCGATCGGCGGCGGCCAGCGCGGTCAGGCGCGAGCGCGCGGCTTGTCGCGCTCAGCCGACGAGCCGCCCGCGCCGCACGCGCAGCCCTTTTTTCGCGAGCGCGGGCGCGATACCGCCGAGCGTGTTGAGCGTGCCGCCGCCGTGCGCGTGGCAAATCGCCATCCCGAGCGCATCGGCCGCATCGGTGCCCGGCAGCCCGGACAAATTCAGCAGGCGCGCAACCATCTCCTGCATCTGCGTTTTCGTCGCGCGCCCGTAGCCGACTACGGCCTGCTTGAGCTGCAGCGCCGTGTATTCCGCAACCGGCAGACCGCCCGACACCAGTCCGCAGATTGCGGCGCCGCGCGCCTGGCCGAGCAGCAGCGTCGATTGCGGATTGACGTTGACGAACACCTTTTCGATCGCCGCCTGCTCGGGCGAGTGTTCGCGGATCAGCGTCGCGACGCCGTCGAAGATCGTGCCGAGGCGGGTCGGCAGATCGGCGGTGGGGGTCTTGATCACGCCGCTCGCAACATACGCGAGCCGATGGCCGCTGACGTCGATCACGCCGAAGCCGGTGACGCGCAAACCAGGGTCGATGCCGAGAATTCGCATGAAGAAACGGGGAAGCTGTCTGCGATCGATACTACACGAATGATGCGGCGGCCAGAGGCGTGCGCGCTCGCGGCGCCGGCGAGCGGCGCGGTGCGCAGCAGCGGCGCACGAGCGCCGATAAGCGCGCGGGCCGATAAAAAAACCGGTGGGGTTGCCGCCGGGGCACCGGCTTGCGTCGCGCGCGCCGGAGG
>NZ_FXAN01000081.1 GCF_900176645.1 Burkholderia singularis | reverse complement strand
CGACGCGTGGGTGTACGGCAACGCGCGGGTGTACGACAACGCGCGGGTGTCCGGCAACGCGCTGGTGTACGGCGACGCGCGGGTGTACGACAACGCGCGGGTGTCCGGCAACGCGCTGGTGTCCGGCAACGCTGAGGCCATCAAAGCCGATCTCTTTGCCATTCTTTCTCAGGCTCGCGTGGAAGCGCCGGCTGTTGCGGCAGCGCTTCGTGAGGGCCGCGTGAATGGACAACTTTACTCCGGCAAATGCGCATGCCTGGTCGGCACGATCGCAAATGCTCGCGGGGTAGACGTGTATTCCGACGAATTCGATATCGGGCGCAACTCATCGCGTCCCGCAGAGCAATTTTTCCTTTCGATCGCAGAAGGCGATACGCCCGAAACCAATCCAGCATCGAAACAAGCGCTGGAATGGGTTGAGGAATTTATTGCGGCAAATCCGGCGGCGGCCTGACATGCGCACCCACTCCTACGTGAACCTGCGATACGCCGTCTTGCACTCGGTTGATTACGTGGTTGGTCATCACCGAATCCACGAGTGCTTTTTGACGATTTACTACGACGACATTTGCTGGTGCTGATTATGCGCGCCTTTACTTCTCATGACTGGTTTCCGCTCGCGGTGATCGGCGCGCTTCTGCTGCTGGCCGGCGCCATTGCGCCGCCGCTCGAAATTCTGATGGGGATTGCACGATGAAATTCCGAAAAAAGCCGGTCGTCATCGACGCGGTGCAGTTCACGTTCGACATGGCGATGGGGCATGTCGCATTACCCGAGGGCGTGAAGTTCAGTGCTCGCAATTGCCATCCAGGCCGCAACGAGCTTTACAGCCATCGGCACTACGTCGAGACGCTTGAGGGCCGCATGACTGTCGAAATCGATGACTGGATCATCACTGGCGTGAAGGGCGAGCACTACCTGTGCAAGCCGGACATCTTCTCAGCGACCTACGAGCCGGCGGCCGAATGAACCCCATCACCTACCTCTGCGGCGCGCTCGACCGCCTGTTCGAACGTAGTCCGGTTGCTGGAATTTTCGTCGCGATGGCATTGGCCTTCGTCTGCATGATCGCGATCGCCTATCTCAACCAGGATGGCGCGACCGTCACCACGATCAATGCGAGGTATGCGTGATGCTGATCGAACACCTCGACATCGACGAATACCACGCGCGCGGCGAGATTTCGAAGTCGCAGCTCGACACGATCAACGTGTCGCCCGCGCACTTCTGGGCGTTGCATCGCGATCCGGCGCGGCCGGCGCCGGTGACGCGCGGCGGCCAGCTCGAAGGCAACCTCGCGCACTGCGCGATTCTGGAGCCGGACGAGTTCGGTAATCGCTACGTGCTCGGGCCGACCGTGAATCGCAACACGAAGGTTTGGAAGGATTTCGTCGAGGCGAACCCGGATCGCATCGCGATCCAGAACGACCAGTACGACACCGCCTGGCGCCAGTCGGACGCCGTGCGCGCGCTGCCGGAGATCCGCGAGGCGCTGTCGCGCGGCCGCGCCGAGGTGTCGGCGTTCTGGACTGATCCAGTGACTGGCGTGGCATGCCGCTGCCGCCCGGACTGGGTGCACGACCTCACCGAATCGAATGTGCTGCTCGTCGACATCAAGACGTTCAGCAGCGCCGGGCCAGATGAGTTTCGCCGGCAGGCCGCGCGCAAGCGCTATCACGTTCAGGACGCGTTCTACAGCGACGGCTACGAGCATGCGTCCGGCAAGGAAGTGCGCGCTTTCGTATTCGTCGCGGTCGAGACGGAATGGCCGTTCGCAGCGCACGCAATGATGCTTGACGACATGTCGCGCGAGCAGGGCCGAGCCGACTACGCACGCAACCTTGCGACCTACGCGCGTTGCGACGCGGCCTGCGAATGGCCAGGCTACTCGAAGGAAATCACCCTGATCACCTTGCCCCAATGGGCTTTCACGACTGACGAGGCATAACGATGGCAACGACAACGAATCTGGCTCAACTGAAATCGACCTCGAAGATGGTCGCGCGCGAGGCCGGCATCGGTAGCGTGAAGCAGTTCTTCGAATCGCAAAAAGGGACGCTCGCCGCAGTGTTGCCGCGGCACGTGAGCCCGGATCGCATGCTGAAGATCGCGCTCGGCGCACTGCGCACGACGCCGAAGCTGATGGAGTGCACGGTCGAATCGCTGATGGGCGCAGTCGTGCAGTGCTCCCAGCTCGGCCTCGAGCCGAACACGCCGCTCGGTCACGCATACCTGATCCCGTTCGAGAAGAAGAAGAAGGTCGGCGGCCAGTGGGTGACGGACAAGGTCGAGACGCAGATCGTCATCGGCTACAAGGGCTTGATCGACCTTGCTCGCCGCTCGGGTCAGGTCGTCAGCATCGCCGCACACGCCGTGCACGAGCATGATCACTTCGACTACGCGTTCGGTCTCGACGAAAAGCTAGAGCACAAACCGTCGATGTCCGCGCGCGGGCGCGTCATCGCTTTCTACGCGGTTGCGAAGCTGGTCGGCGGTGGCCACGCATTCGAGGTAATGAGCGCCGAGCAGGTCAATGAAATCCGCGACGCCAGCCAGAACTACAAATTCGCACGCGACAAGGAAAAGACCGTCTGGGGTCAGCACTACGAGGAAATGGGTCGTAAGACCGTGCTGCGCCGCCTGTTCAAGTACCTGCCCGTGAGCATAGAACTCGCGAGTGCGGCCGCGATCGACGACGTCGGCGCTTCGGGTCGCTCGCAGGCGCTCGACACCGTTCTCGACGGCGACTACATCACGCCGACCGATGATGAACAGGACGACGATGGCGAGATTGATCCGCCGGCCGGCCTGACCGATCAGCGCGCGCAGCAATCCGACATGACGCTGCCGAGCTACGACTACCTTCTTGCGCAGATCCAGAAGGCGAACGACGCCGAGGTGTTGGCTCTAGTCCTCGACAGCGCGCGTGATCTTCCTCAAGCCGAGTACGTGAAGCTCGAGCAGGCTTATCAGGATCGTCGTGAAATCTTACTTGGCGCCTAACCCACTTCCCCACCGACCGGAGCAAGCATGTTCTCTCTCGACAACACTCTCGCCAAAATAGTTTCTTGTACCAACGTCTCCGAGAAACATGGCAAAGAACGCGAGCCCGCGATTTCTATCGGCCTGTATGTCGTTGTCTCGAGCGAAAACCTCGGGGACTTTGACCCGGCGCTACGAGCCATGCTGTACAGGAAGCCGCAACCGAAACCGGGTGAGCTGCCCGTCGATGACAACAATCTATCGGAATTGTCAAACGCATTTGAAATCTGAGCCACTTCGCGCCTGATCGCGCAAAGTAAAACTGAGCCAGTCGTTACTTCTTCGATGTCGGGACGT
>NZ_FXAN01000072.1 GCF_900176645.1 Burkholderia singularis | reverse complement strand
AACCGCGCTGGCCGATGCGCAAAAGCAGCGCGTGCAGGCCGTCGCGAAATGGCAGACCTCCCGCCTTCGCTTGGCGCAAAGCCTGGGCAAGCTCGAACCGGCCACTGACGATACAGCCGAATCGCCGATCGACGAGGCGCGCACTGTCAAACCGCAACCGAAAATTCGACAACCGAATCCAGCGCATCAACCGAAAACAACCGATCTCGCGCATACCGATCCCGGTCCGCCGCCCCTGTTATCGCCGGTCTTTTTCCACCGCTGAGGCCGTCAGCCGCGCTCGAAGACTCGGCTAGACGAGCCTGCGTCATCGTTGAATTCCGGCTACGCTCGAGTGTACGAGGCGAGCCGGGCTCCAGGAGCGCAACCGACAACAGCGCGAGAGTTTTGTCGATCGCAGCGGTTCAAGTGCATGCCCGCGGAGCCATTCGTTGAATCCTCGCGGCACGTTCGCATCCAACTTGAACACACGAACGCGCCGGCCGGGGGCTACGACGCAGTGGGCGGCTGCAGCGATGCGCAATTGCCCGTGACAGGCTGGCCAGTCATCACCTTGCGAATAAAGGGCAGAGAATCGACCAGCGACGCGTTGACGGTACTATCGTGCGTTTGCCCCGGATAGTAGTGCCATTCAATCGGTGCGCCAAGCGCGCATGCGGTCGATATGAACGCATATGCATTCGATGGCGGCGTTGTCGTGTCCGCAAGGCCCGAACCCGTGAAAAGCGGCACCTTCAACGAGAAACTTGCGAGTTGCGTCGACGTTGCCGTCACAAGTGCCCCAATCTTGTCGATGGGAGGCGGCGCCTTCAGGTAGTTAGTTTGATCGACGCCGTTCGCCTGCTGCAGCGCGTCGAGTGCGCCGAGGCACGAAGTCGTCGCGGCGTCGTATACCGGCAGCGCACGATCGGAGATGTAGGGCCTGAAATCGAATCCCGGATCGACCAACATTCCGGTTCCCCGAATAGCCAACAGCAGATACACGGAATTGCCCGCGTCGCCGCTTCCAACCGGTGGCGACGCTGCCGCGCCGGGTCCGACGAGCGGAAAATATACGCCGGTAGCAACGCCGCCGACGACGTGCACATCAGGTGCATAACTGGGCGCGTACTGCAGCGTTGCTATCGTCGCGCCGGAACCTTGGGACTGCCCGACCGCGACTACCTTGTTAGCCAGCACGCCGGGAAGCGCAGACAGCGCCGCCCGCACCGCGTCAAGCGCACCATATGCTTCCGCACGATGGACGAGGTATGGATGCGGGCCCGGCGTGCCGAGCCCTTCATAGTCCGTCGCGACGACCGCGTAGCCCTGAGCCAGCATAGCGCCCAGATAAGCCTTGTCTCGAGCGGAACGCGGGCGGAATGACTGCGCGCAGACATCCGCGATCCCGACCGTGCCGTGCGTCCACGCGATGATGGGCCAGCCTCCCAGCGGGGGCGTACCCTGCGGCAGGTAGACCGCGCCGGACACGGTAACCGGCGTTTTGCCGTCGACGCCCTCCGTCGACGTGTAAAGCATTCGCAGATTCCGTGCGGAGTCCGAATGATCGAGTGCAAGCTCCGGCGGCAATGCCTGCTGCCGCAGCAGTAATCCGGGACGCGCCGGCACACCGCTCGTCCACGTGTAGAACGGCGGCATCCCGCCATCGCCATATGCGGCATTCGCCACCGGCACCGAGCCCGTCTGCATGCCTGCATTGTCGATATCTCCACCCCCACAGCCGGCGAGTGCCAACGTGACGATGCCGGCTACCAAACCTCCACGCGTGAGCGCAATAGATCGTTTTTTTGATTTCATGCAACACTCTCGAAAGATCATAGGTTGTCGTCTCTTGGCCGTATGAATCGCCCCGCCACTCCGAGACTTTCGTGTGGTCCGACTTGAAAGAACGCGCTGCGATCGAGCTTTTCAAGCAAGACAGGGCGAGCTTGGCACGTTGAAATACGCCGAACAAGACGTCGTTTCGTTCCGACAATCAACCGTAGGTTGTCACCCAATGAAGTATCCGCAAGTCCTCGCGTTCGTCAGCGTCGCGCGACTCGGCAGCATCCGTGCCGCCGCACGGTCGATGGGCGTCTCCCAGGCAGCCGTCACGAAAACGATGCGCTTGCTCGAAGAACAATTGGGCGTAACCCTGCTTGCGCGCGGAGTCGGCGGTGCCGTCCTGACTGCCGCGGGCCAAGCGTTGCTGCCACGCGCGACGTTGATCGTCGAACAAATGAATCTGCTCGAAGACGACGTGTCGGCCGACGATTGCGGCCGCGTCGCGATCGGCTTGTCGATCATGGCTTCGAGCCGCCTGCTGCCGCTCGTCCTACCCGACTTCATCGCGCAACGCCCGCGCTCGCCGCTGCGTATCGTGGACGGCGCCCTTGCGTCGGTCCTTCCAGGTCTGCGCGACGGGACGCTCGATTTCGGTGTCTGCACTGCGCTCGCGGAATCGATTCCCATGCCGTTCCAATTCGAACCGTAGTTCCGTAGACCGGCGATCGTGATTGCCCGTCGCACGCATCCGCTCGTCAACCGCCGATGCACGCTGGATGACCTGACTCGATTTCCGTGGGTCAGTGGCGGAATCCGCATTACGACGCAACCGTCTTATATCGGGGCGGCAAGAGTTATCGAAGGGCCTCAAAACATCGAGAGTCAAAACGTGGTCGCGACTCGTGCCGCACTGAAATGCACCGACGCGCTCGCGGTGGTGAGCCGCGATATCGCATCGGAAGTCGAGGACGTCGATTTGGCGGCGCTTGATCTCGACGAGCCACTACCCGATTTGACAGAGGGACTCGTGACGCGCTCAGACTTGTTCTTGTCGCCGAATGCGCAGTTGATGATGGAGATGCTCAGAAAGCAGGCGTTTCGTAGCTTCGCTTGAACCTGCCGCCGGAGATTGATCGCGTTTTCGCACAGGTTGTTCGAGATCTGCCAGGGTGCCATGCTCAACGTAGCGGACCAGCTTGGACCACTGCCCGTCCATGCGTCGCTGTGCACGAAACAACCGGCATAATAGCCGGCTCCTCTCACACCGATACCATCGATAGCTCAATGTAAGTCTCGTAAGGCGGCTCTCGTGGCAAACCGGCGATCTCGGCCCGCCTTGCTCGCGCTGGTACTGGGAAATCCAGGTCCAGAAGAGATTCGGATTGATGCCGTATTCCATCGCCATCTGTGCGATCGATACGCCCGGCTTCAGACACGCCTCCATTAGTTCGTGCTTTGCAATGCGTCGTATGAGTGCCGCCCGTCTCGCTTGCGATTAACCACGCGCCGGCTTTGCAAACTCTCTACCTGCTCGTTCGTGACACCTGTCTCCGTTCATTGAATAAGGGCACGTAGCCTTTGTGAATCAGCCCCGCCGTGCAATGGCGCTTCAAAGAGCGCTTACCACTACGAGCCCTCGTCATCACGGAATTCAGAATAAACAAACCCCTCACTCGCACGTACCGGCGTTATACGGCCGGTCCATGCAGCGCATTGCCGCGCTCGCCGACGCGGTTCCGCACTCGCCATCAGCCCGTCGCACACCGTTCACAGCGGATGTAGTATCACTACTTTTTTTGTCATAAAACGTCATCTGTGTTGACGTTTTAGTGATCTCATGAGATATAGCGAACGTTGTTTTGCTACAAATTCCAAGTCATACAAACAGATTACGGAGACAACGATGTCGACACGTCGTTTCAGGTGGGAACGGGCGGCACTGGCCAGTGCTTTCGCCCTGCTTTCAAGTGTCACCGCGCACAATGCTTCGGCATCCGAAGCATTTGGCTCGCCCGGCGCCACGCCGGTAAGAGGCCCGGCTGCCAAGTCGTTCCTCGGCACTGCAGTCAATGGCGCATCGCGCGTATATTTCACCGGCTATCGAGGCGTTCTGTCCGAGGTCTATTACCCGGTTCTGGATACGCCCGAAACCGTCGATTTGCAGTTCCTGGTCGGCGATACCAGCAAAACTTTCGTCGACGAGGAAAAACTCCAGGCATATTCTTCCGTCCAGACTGATGCACGCACGATGAGCTGGCGGGTCACCACTAGTAACAGCGCACACAACTGGCAGATCCAGAAAACCATCTTCGCCGACCCAACCTACAACGCAATCGTGCAGCGTGTGACCTTTACCGCACTCAACGGTCACAAGGTCGGAGATTTCAATCTTTACATGCTGTTCAAGCCGTATCTCGACAACGCGGGCAGCAACAATACGGCACAGACGATTTCCTATAGCGGCGGCACGGCGCTCGTCGGCAATCACAACAGCCGTTATTCTGCATTGCTGATCAATCATCCGTGGAAGATCGTCAATGGCGTCAGCATGACATCGAACGGTTTCGTCTCACAAAGCGATGGTTGGACCGACTTGCTGGGCGGCAGCGCTGACAAATCCATGGACTGGACCTTCTCGTCCGCGACCAACGGTAACGTCGCGCAGATGGGCTGGATCGATACGGGCGATCCGACTGCCACCAGCGTATCGTTCAACGTGGTGCTTGGTTTCGGCGGCACGCAGAACCAAGCGATCAGCGATGCAAACACCGTACTGGGCAGCAATCTCACCGGCGAACAGCAGCAGTACGACACGGCTTGGCACAACTACGCGGCAGGCCTTTCGACGCAGAACGGCACAGCCGACGACGCCTACTACCTGGCGGCGATGACGCTCAAAACCATGCAGGACAAGAGCAACGGCGCAATGATCGCCGGCATCGGCACGCCCTGGGGCGAAACGCAGGGCGACAGCAACGCGGGCGGCTATCACCTGGTCTGGCCGCGCGATTTGTTCAAGTTCGCGAACGCGCTCACGACGGCCGGCGACACATCCACCGCATCGAACGTCGTCAACTATCTGTTCAACACGTTGCAGCAAACCAGCAATTGCGGTACCGCCGAATACAATGCGTCGGGCTGTTCGCAAGGCTACAGCCGCGTCGGACGTTTCCCGCAGAATGCCTGGGTGAGCGGTTGGCCATACTGGCAAGGCACGCAGATGGACGAACAGGCGATGCCGATCATTCTCGCGTGGCGTCTGGGGCCGAGCGTCTATAACCCGCTCTGGCCGAAAATCAAACAAACCGCCGACTACATCGTCAGCACCGGACCGTGGACGTATCAGGAGCGCTGGGAAGAGAACTCGGGCTATTCGCCGTCCACCATCGCCGCCGAAATCGCCGGTCTCGTCACGGCTGCCGATATCGCAGTCCAGAACAACGATACAGCCAGTGCCGCACGCTATCTGGCAGCCGCCGATTACTGGCAGGAGAACGTGGCAGCCTGGACGTACACGTCGAGCGGCTCGTTCGGCAACGGCAGTTACTATATCCGTATCAATCCGGCCGGCCGTGCGGGAAGCGGCACCGATCGCGCTAGCTTCGCGCCGACCTCCGGGCCCGACACCGCGCAAACGCTCGCGATCAAGAACGGCGGCGGCAACCATGATGCGCGGCGCGTCGTCGACGGCGGCTTTTTCGAATTGGTCCGAATGGGCGTCAAGCGCGCAACCGATTCGACCATCACGAACACGATCTCGGTATACGACAGCGTGCTCGGCCAATCGCTGAGCCTGACGAATGCGCCGGCACTGTCGCCCAACGCCTGGTTCCGCTATAACTTCGACGGCTACGGTGAGCATAACGACGGCAGCAACTTCGACGGCACCGGCGTCGGCAGACTGTGGCCTATCTTCACGGCCGAACGCGGAATGTACGAGATCGCTCGCCAAGGCAGTGGCAGTGCAGGCAACGCATATCTGTCGACGCTCAAGCATTTGACGACGCCTGAAGGCTTCCTGCCTGAACAAGTCTGGTCGAATTCGACCACGCTGCCCGACGGTTGGGCCGTGACCACGCCTACCGGGTATACGCCGGGTCAGCCGACCAAATCGATGGCGCCGCTCAATTGGGCAATGGGCGAATACATCAGTTTGCTGGCTTCGATCCAGGCGGGCCGAATCGTCGACATTCCGTCGGTCGTCTGCGCACGCTACAACAATTGCGTCGCGCCGCTGCAAAGCGGGCAGGTCTCGGTAAAGGTTAACGTCAATGCAAGCACGCAGTTGGGCCAGCAAGTCTACGTCGCCGGCAATGTCAGCGCGCTCGGCAACTGGAATACCGATCTCGGCATTCCAGTGGACCCAGCCAATTACCCGGTATGGAGCAATACCGTCAACCTGCCGGCAGGCCAGGCGATTCAATACAAGTACTATCGCAAGAATGCGGACGGCAGCGTAAGCTGGGAAAACTGGTCCGGCAATCGGCAGCTCCAAACGCCTGCCAGCGGCACGCTGACGTTGAATGATCAGGTGAACTGGTGAAATTGCGTGCACGTTGGCGCGTGCTGATCGCGGCGATGCTCATAGGGCTAGCCGCGGCCGGCTGGCATTACGGATTGCAGATGCAACAGCCGCCGGCATCGACGCCGGCGGCGCAACTGCCTGCCTCGCTTGCCGAGCCTGTGCCGGCCGCTCCGCCGCCCGCACCAGCCCCGCGCTCGAATCCCCCCCTCGTCAAAGCGCTGCCGCACGTCAAGGTCAAACCGGGCGGTAGCAGTTGGAGCCCGGACCCGGCCATTGCACCAGCGCCTGTCGAGGCTCAGCGCGGCGCACCGGATGTTCCGGGCGCTCAGCCGCTGCGGCCGCCACCCGCATCCACCCCTTGAAAACGGTCAAGGCTGGGCGATTCGCCCAGCCGTTCGACACATCCATCGCCTTATCGCCCTCCACCGTCGGTCCGATCAATTGACGCTTGATCAGGCAACGGTACTTCGGATCGGTCCGCGATTGGCGTATGAACTCCCCCAGGATTTCTCCGAGCAGCCAGCATGGGCAATGCCAATGCTACGGATCGCTAATGTATACAGCACAGGCGACAGCATTGGTCTGCTCCAAGCGCGGCAACGCCTGGCGCAATCATTAAACCCGAACCGTCTACACCTCTTTTGATTCGGCAATTAATTCAGCGAGAACGCAATGTCTTTCTTCATCGGAATTATCTGAAGTCCCATGCAGGGCAAGACATTGTGCAAAGTCGCCAAGCCATTTCATCCATGTCGGCAGCATGAAATTATTCTTACCACACGATTACGGAAATCAGCGCCAACATTCAGCGACATTCTTCTACCGGCACCTAGCCTTACTTTTTCCCAACTGTTTAACAAGCCATCAATTCCCCAACCATCAATCGTTAGATTAAACCGAGGAAAAATTACCCAAAAATCTAGGATAACTCCTATAGATAATAAAAATTTACCTGACCGCCATCGCTGCATGAGATCCCACTTTGAGCCTGCAATCGCTCTTTCATTGGGGTTAACCATATTTATCTATTTTTAACTTTCATACAGTTCGTTTCCCATAAAAATCAAATACTTACATCTAAAATCGAGCTGCCGGCCCGGCATTTGCGCATCATTGACCGTTACCACTCCTTAAACAATCCACAGAACCCTTGCCTTCGATGGCTCAATATCCGAAGCGAATCGATCCCCAATTTATTTATTTATCCGAACCCTTTGCGTAAACTAAATGCGTGTGATAGTTTTAGAATGCATCCCGGAATTCTTTTTTTAATTTCCTGGACTAGCCATTTGGCGGTTGGTCGTTTCTTTCAACTTGTCTTGCCCGCTTGAAAACCTCCTTTATCAATAGAGGAACCGTGTATGAGCCAGACATTCAACAATGTGACTTTTTCCGGCCCGAGCGCGACTGCCGGCGTGAACACTTTGGGCCTGTTTACCGGGACCAACCTGTTCAATACGCTCGGCATTACGGGTGTGGTCGTCAACGGTACGATCGACGTGCCGGGGGGGAGCGCACCGACCGTGACGTGGCAACTTGCGAACGGCACGGCGGCGCTCGCCAGCAACGCGACGTACCTCGGCTACAGCATCAATAATGCCGATCCTACGAATCCGACTTACTACTTCTCGGCCAACCTCGCCGGCATATCGACTCCGATCACGTTCGCGGTGACATTCAGCCCGAGTGGCACGGGGTTCCTCTCGATCGCGCAACCGATCAACACATCGGCCACCAGCGCACCGCCGAGCACGAGCACGACGCCCGTCTGCTTCGGCTCCGGTACGAAGATCCGCACGACGCGCGGCGATATCGCGGTGGAAGATTTGAAGGTGGGCGACATTGCGATCACCAGTTCGGGTCGCGAGCGCCCGATCGTCTGGATCGGCAAGCGCACGGTGACCCGCACGCATACGTCGAACTTCGACGAGTCCCGTCCGGTACGCGTGATGGCCGGCGCCCTGGGTGAGAATCTTCCGACGGAAGATCTGGTGCTGTCGCCGGGTCATTCGCTGTGCCTGTCCGTACTCGACGAACTGTTCGTCCCGGTGCGCTTTCTTGCGAACGGCTCGACGATCGCCTACATCGACGTCGACGAAGTGACGTACTGGCACGTCGAGCTCGACGAGCACGATGTCCTGATCGCCAACGGCGTCTACAGCGAAAGCTATAAGGACTGCGGCAACCGCGGCTGGTTCATGGGCCACGGCGGCAATGCAGATCCGGATGTCGTCAACGCCGCACTCGCGGAATATGCACGCCCGTTCGTGATCAATGGCCCGGTCATTGACGCATTGCGTTCGCGAATCGCCGTGCGCGCGCGCGAACTCGGCTGGACGATCACCAACGACATGGACGTGCATCTCGTCGTCGACGGCCAACGGGTTGACGGCGATATCGAAAACGGCCAGGCGCGCTTCCTGTTCCCGGCAACGGCCAAAGAAGTGCAGCTCATCTCCAAGACGTTCACGCCGGCCGAATTCGGTTTGGGCGACGATCCGCGTAAGCTCGGCGTATGCGTCAGCGGTTTGCACGTGACGGATGGTCTGTCTTTCTCGAAAGAGATCGCGCTCGACGACGCGGAACTGTCGAAAGGCTTCTACGGCCTGGAGCCGCAAAACAACCATCGCTGGACGAACGGCAACCTGTCGATTCCTTCGACGTTCTGGAGCGGCTGCAAGTCCCACGTTTTCCTGCGTCTGAGCTTCCGGACGGACGCGGGCTTTAGCTGGGTCGAGCCGGCCAGCCAAGCTGCCGACGAAAAAGTTTTGACTTTGCGCGCAGCATAAATTGCAGTTGACGAAGTAGAAAGGCTTGCGGGCGGCGTTGGGGCCGCCCGCATTTTGTTGGGCCGCCCGAGTTCGAGTTTGCGTCGATATCGCGCTTGGTTCGCGTCCGCTCGATGTTTCGGCTCCAGCTCACGCGCGATCGTGCGACCATGTGGCCGCATCGATGCCCCCCGTTTTTCGATCTACAAACAGCACAAGAACGCTTTAGCTATCGGCTGGACACTGCAATGGCATGCCATACCGAAGTGAGAGACAGCAGCATGGAGCGCCGCCGGCAATTGAAACGATTGAACCAGCTCGATCCCCAGCGAGAGTCCGAATGCGCCTTCCATCGTTGCGACCCGACGCGCGCCGGACACAAGCCCGATCCAATCCAATCGCCGACAAATCGAATGATCTCAGCACATCTTTTCATTCGAACTCCCAACGATGATCGATCTTGCGGTCGCAAACGATCTTATCTACCTCCCCGGCCGATTTCCGATTAAGCTCGCTTCAGGCAACTTATCGCGGCCATTGAAGCACTGCGATCATCCGCCGCGAAGCTTAGGCCGTCGAACCCGGTTGTCCGCCGCGCCGCAATCCGACATTGCCGTTTTTTTGTGAACGCAGATGTTGACCAATACTCGATACGATCATGTCTCGTCCGCGGCTTCTCTCGAAGAGCTGTTGGCATATGACGGCGACGAATTCCTGTACTGCGCGTATCGCACGCTGTTGGGACGCGATCCAGACCAGGAGGGCGCGTCGTTCTATCTCTCCAAGCTGGAAAACGGAGCCGATAAGCTCCAGATCATCGATCAGTTATGCTCATCTCCGGAACTCAAGAACGGACGGCGCGTATTGCCGGGGCTTGAGCACGCATTGCGAAATTGGCACCGTTTTCATTGGCCGATTGTCGGAAAAATATTCGGGCCACCCGACGCGGGCCGTTTCAGCGGCGTCGAACAAAAACTGCACCGCGTCGAAAATTCGCTCACGACGCTGTCCACCGCATCTGCCGAACATCTGAATCAGCTCAGCGAGCGTCTCACGCATGCGCAAGCATTGCTCGAACGCGTGCAAGAAAGCGGCGATGGCCAAGCAAAACGCTTCGGCGAATCGCTGAGCGCTCTTTCAGACGATACGACCGCGCAGTTGAAACAAGTCGAAACGCGCATCACCCGCACCCACGATTGGCTCGGGCAATGGCGGGATGCGTCGGATCTGCACGCTCAGCATATCGACCGGACATTAGCCGCACTGTCCGACGGCACCGTCGCGCATTTGAAGCAGGTCGATGCGCGCGTCGCCCGCGCGCACGAAATGCTCGGACAAATACAGAATGCCGAAGAACAACGCGCTCAACGCGTCGATCGCGCATTGGACGCATTATCGAACCAAACCGCCACGCATTGGAGCGAGACGAACGCGCGTCTCGTCGAGACGCAAACAAAGCTGGAACACATTCAGGATGCCGAAAGCATTCAAACGCAGCATTTCGAGCATTGCCTGGTCAAGCTATCCGACGACACTGTCACGCATTTGAATCAGGTGACTGCGCGTCTCATGCGAACGGAGGAAATGCTCGGACAGTTGCTTGAGTTCGCCAATCTTCAGACACAGCGCCTCGATCAGGCACTAGCCGCGCTGTCGGGCGAGACTGCCTCGCACTTGAATCAGATCGATACGCGCCTCGCGCGCACGCACACTTTGCTCGAGCAATTGCAGGAAACGACCCGCTTGCAGGAGCATCGGCTTCAGCGCGTGTTGAACGGTGGCGGCCCCGTGCTGGGACGGCCGAATCAGCGATTCGTGTTCAACCTGTCCACCAGTCATCATTGGCGCGCACGCCCTGTCGGCATCGTGCGCGTGGAACGGGAACTCGCGAAACATCTGGCCGCTTACGAGAACGTGACGTTCGTGCTCTGGGACCCGGCAGCGAAGGTTCTCAGGGAATTCGACCGCCGTCACGTGGGCAGCATCCTGTCCGAACGCTGGTGCGACAGCACGGATGCATCGGTCGTTCAGTATCATCACGCGACGCTGCCCGAACTCGATCCTTCGGGCGCCGATACCTACATTTCGGTCGGCCTCGACTGGGACCTTTCGCCGATTCACGACGTCGCAAAATATTTGCGCAAGTATGGCGCGAAGATGGTCGGTGCATGCCACGACGTCGTGCCGATTCTGTTCCCGGAATTCAGCGCACGTCAGGAAATGGCTCAAACGTTCCAACGGCATTTCGTCGATATGGCCTATACGGCGACGAGCATTTTCGCGAACTCCGACTCGTCATGCCGCGATCTGGCGTCGTTTTGGGAAGCAGCCGGCGTCGAGACGCGTTTTCCGAAAATCAGCGTGATTCCGCTCGCCGTACCCGAGCGCAGCGCGGGGTTGCCGGGCTTGGAAGAACGGGAAGCCAGCATGCTGCGCCATATCCTGTTCTGCGGCAACTTCGTGCTGTATGTCAGCTCGCTCGAAGCGCGCAAGAATCACCGGCTGCTTGTCAATATCTGGGACGAGTTGTATCGCGACCGTGGCGCCGACTGTCCGCAACTCGTCTTTGTCGGCATGAAGGGCTGGGGTGTCGACGATCTGATGGAGCAGCTTGAGAGCATGCCGATGTTCAAGGAGGGCAAGGTGCTCTGGCTTCAGAACGTCAGCGACGCCCTGCTGGCGCACCTGTACGCGAACTGCCTGTTCACGGTGTTCCCGAGCATGTACGAAGGGTGGGGGCTGGCGGCGACGGAATCGATGTCGTTCGGCAAGGCATGCGTGATCGCGAACAACAGCGCGCTGCCGCAAGCCGCGCAAGGGCTGATGCCGCAGTACCACCCGGGCGATTTCTTCGGCTGGAAAAACGAGATCACGCGCCTGATCGACGACCATGCATACCGTCTCGAGCTGGAGCGCAAGATCGCGAGCCAATACGTGACCCGAACCTGGGCCGACTTCTCGCGCGAGTTCTGCGAGAAGCTGCTCGTCAACGTTTAACCGCTGCCGTTGCGCCCACACACGACATGGTCAAACAAGCCACCTCGAAACAACGCATCGTCGTCAACGTGACGGCCAGCGCCGACTGGCGCCGACGCCCGGTCGGCATCATCCGGGTCGAGCGCGAGCTGGTCAAGCAACTGCGGCGCCTGCATCCCACGCGCATCGAACCGGTGCTGCTCGATCGCCAAAGCGGCGAATGGAAGCTCACGGGCGCGCCGCTCTTCGACGAGATCTGCTCGGACGAATGGGTGCTGGCCGACAACCCGGATGACGTGCCACAAGCCTTGAAGAAGCCGCTCGCGCCGTTCAAGCCGAGCCCCACCGACAAGTTCGTGACCGTCGGCAGCGACTGGTCGTTCGACATCCCGGATCGGGTGATGCGCCTGTACGGCCAGCACAAGGCGCTCGTCGCCGCGCTGTACGACCTGATTCCGCTGCTGTTTCCGGAGTTCACGCCCGGCCCGGAATTCTTCGATCAGTTCCACCGCCATTACCGCGACGTCGCGAAATACGCGCAATCGGTGTTCTCGATCTCCGAGCATTCGAAGCAGGACCTGCTCGAATTCTGGCAGCGCGCCGGGCTGAGCGGGCCGCTGCCACGCGTGGAGGTGGTGCCGCTGGCGGGGCTGCCGCGCAAAGCGGCGCTGCCGCAGTTGAGCGCGGCCGAGCGCGCGCAGTTGCACAGCCTTTGTCACGCGGGCGAATACGTGATGTTGGTGAGCACGCTGGAGCCGAGAAAAAACCACCAGCTGATGCTCGACATCTGGCGCCAGTTGCACCTGGAGCGCGGCGCGCACTGCCCGCGGCTGATCTTCGTGGGCATGCGCGGCTGGGGTGCGGAGAACATGATCCAGCAGATGGGGCAGATGAACGCGACGCGGGACGGCAAGATCGAGTGGCTGCAAGGGGTGGGCGACGCTCTGCTGATGCATTTGTACGCGAACGCGCTGTTCGCGGTGCTGCCGAGCCATTACGAAGGCTGGGGGCTGGCGGCGACGGAGGCGGCCAGCTTCGGCAAGGTGTGCGTGACGTCGAACAACAGCGCGCTGAGCGAGGCGACGGGCGGCTTGTCGCCGAGCCACCATCCGCTGGATCTGCCCGCGTGGGAGCGCGAGATCCGGCGCCTGATCGACGAGCCCGAGTATCGCCAGGGGCTGGAAACCCGGATCGTGAACGGCTTCGTCCAACGCACGTGGGACGATTTCGGCCGCGAATTTTCGACGAAACTGCTTTGACCGACGCCATGCGAGAACACGCCGCACGAATTCTGCAGGTTACCCCTTATCCGACGATCGATCCCCGTCACGGCGGCCAGATCCGCTCGGCGCAGATTGCCGCCGAGTTGCGCGCGGCCGGCTACGAGGTCAAGAGCGTCGCGGTGTATGTCGCGGACGATTATCCGCAGGCGGGCGAGGACGACATCGCGTTCGATTCGAAGTCCGAATACTGGCATGACGATCTGCCGTGGCTGTCGGATTACTACAGCGGGGTGTTCGGCGCGCGCGACGTGAAAGCGTCGGCGCGGCTGCAGGCGGTGATCAATGGGTATCGGCCGCAGGCGGTGGTGGTCGAGCAGCCGTGGCTGTTCAAGGCGGTGCAGCGGGTGGCGCCGCCGGGCACGAAGCTGATCTATTCGTCGCAGAACATCGAGTGGCGGCTCAAGGACAAGCTGTTCGCGAGAACGGGCCATCCGCAGCGGGAGACGCTGATCGAGGCGATCCGGGAGATGGAGCACGCGGCGGCGCGCGACGCGCATCTGGTGGTGGCATGCACGGAGTCGGACCTGGCGTATTACCGTGACGTGTCGGGCAAGCCGGCCTTCAACGGCGTGGTGGCAGGCAACGGGGTGGAGCCGTTCTCATGCACGCCGCAGCGGGTGGCGGAGTGGCTGGCGTTCTTCAGTCGGCCGATTCCGGTATTCGTGAGCAGTGCTCACTTGCCGAACGCGCAGGGATTCTGGGACATGATGGCGCCGGGGCTGACGTTCCTGCGCCCGGACGAGGACATTCTGGTGGTGGGCGGGGTGAGCTCGATCATCATGCAGGCGCCGGGCTACCAGCGGTATGCGGACGTGAACCTGAGCCGGCTGAACATAGCGGGGCCGCGGGAGAAGACGGAGCTGCAGGCGCTGGTGCGGGCGAGCCACGTGGTGCTGCTGCCGATCACGGATGGGGAGGGCTCGAACCTGAAGACGGCGGAGGCGCTGGAATCGGGCTGTCCGATCGTGGCGACGAGCAAGGCGTTTCGCGGATTCGAGGCGGCGATGTCGCTGCCGCACGTGCAGATCGCGGACAACGCGCGGGATTTCCGTGTGGCGGTGCGGCGCGCGCTGGACCGGCCGAGGAAGACGGATGCGACGCCGCTGGAGGTGCGCTCGAAGTATTACTGGCAGCATCAACTGAAAGGTTTCGTCGAGGCGATGCGCCCGCTGTCCGAAGCCAGGGCGACGGCAGCCAAGGCCAGCGCAGCGGCCGCAGTGCGTTGACGCAGCACGGGCTCACGCTTCTTGCCGCATCGTGCGGCAGGGAGCTTGGATTGATAATGGATGAACCACGACACGAAGGGTTGATATGAATCCTGTTGCTGTTATTACCGGAATCACTGGGCAAGATGGCGCTTACTTGGCTCAGTTGCTGCTGGACAAGGGGTACGTGGTGTACGGCACTTATCGCCGTACCAGTTCGGTCAATTTTTGGCGCATCGCGGAGGTGGGGGTCGAAGGGCATCCGAACCTGCATCTCGTCGAATACGATCTGACCGATCTGAGCGCGAGCATCCGGCTGCTTCAATCGACGAACGCGACCGAGGTGTACAATCTCGCCGCGCAGAGTTTTGTCGGCGTGTCGTTCGACCAGCCGGTCACCACGGCGGAAATCACCGGCATCGGCCCGTTGAATCTGCTCGAAGCGATCCGGATCGTGAATCCGAAAATCCGCTTCTACCAGGCGAGCACGTCGGAAATGTTCGGCAAGGTGCAGGCGATTCCGCAGACGGAAACCACGCCTTTCTACCCGCGCAGCCCTTACGGCGTCGCCAAGCTCTATGCGCATTGGATCACGGTGAACTACCGTGAGAGTTACAACATCTTCGGCAGCAGCGGGATTCTGTTCAATCACGAATCGCCATTACGTGGCCGTGAGTTCGTGACGCGCAAGATCACCGACAGCATTGCGAAGATTCGCGTCGGCAAGCTCGACGTGCTGGAACTCGGCAATCTGGATGCAAAGCGCGATTGGGGATTCGCCAAAGAGTACGTCGAGGGGATGTGGCGTATGCTGCAGGCGGACAAGCCCGACACCTACGTTCTCGCGACGAACCGGACCGAGACGGTGCGGGATTTCGTGTCGATGGCCGCGCGCGCGGCGGGTTTCGAATTGGCTTGGGAAGGAAAGGATATCGCCGAGGTAGGCGTGGATATGCGTACCAACAAGCCGATTGTCCGTATCAATCCCAAGTTTCATCGGCCTGCGGAAGTCGATCTTTTGATCGGCGATCCGGTCAAGGCGCGCCGCGAACTCGGCTGGGAGCCGAAGACCACGCTCGAGCAGCTTTGCCAGATGATGGTCGACGCAGACATCCGTCGCAACGAAGCCGGCTTTTCGTTCTAATGCATGGCAAAAATTCTCATTACTGGGATCGGCGGCTTTACCGGCCGCTATCTCGCCAGTGAACTGGTGGCGCGCGGGCACGAGGTCTGCGGCATCGCGCATCGTCCGATGCCCGAATCGGCATTTCGCGTCCACGCGTGCGATTTGCTCGACAGCGATCGTTTGACCGACATCCTGAGCGCCGAGCGGCCGGAAGTGCTCGTGCATCTTGCCGCGATCGCGTTCGTCGCGCACGGCGACGCCGGCTCGGTGTACCAGACGAATATCGTCGGTACCCGAAACGTATTGCATGCGATCGACGTGTCCGATGCGCAGCCGAAATCGGTGATCGTCGCAAGCAGTGCGAACGTTTACGGCAATGCGACCGAGGGTGTGATCGACGAGCAGGTCATGCCGGCGCCTGCGAATGACTACGCGGTCAGCAAGCTGGCGATGGAATATGTCGCGAAGCTATGGGAAGGGCGGCTGCCGATCACGGTCGTGCGGCCGTTCAACTATACGGGCGTCGGGCAAGCGCACAATTTTCTGATTCCGAAGATCGTTTCGCATTTTCAGGATCGCGCGCCCGTGATCGAATTGGGCAACCTGCACGTGGTCCGCGATTTTTCGGACGTTCGGGACGTGGTCCGCGCATATGCGGCCGTGCTCGAAGGCAATCATGCCGGGCAGACATTCAACGTGTGCTCGGGCGTGGGCACGTCGCTGCAGGATGTGCTCGCGATGGCGAGCGACATCACGGGCCATCATCCGGAGGTTCGGGTCAATCCCGCATTCGTCCGCGGAAACGAAGTGCACAAGCTGATCGGCAGCAACGTTCGCCTGCAGCAGGCGATCGGCCCGATTCAGCCGATTGCGCTGCGCGATACGCTCGAGTGGATGCTGGAGCATCGTTGGTGAAATTGGTGCTCGGTGTCGATGCGGTGGCCGTGCCGCTGACAGGCATCGGGCGCTACGCGTGGGAACTTGCGCGTTACTACGCCGCGCACCGGGAGGCGATCGGTTCCGTGTGCTTTTATGCGGGCGGCCGCTGGTTCGACGATCCGGCGCATTTGTTGGACGAAGCTTCGCCGCGTCGAAGGAGGCGCAAGCTGTTTCGTGCGCCGGCGATGCTGCGCCGCTGGAATGAGCAGCGGCGAATGGCGGGCAGCTTGTTTCATTCGCCGAATTATTTCCTTCCTCAATCGGTCGAGCGGGGGATCGTCACCATTCATGATCTCTCGGTGTTCAAATATCCGGAAACGCATCCGTCGGAGCGGATCAGGCAGTTCGAGAGCGGCTTCGCATCGACACTGAAGCGTGCTGTGCATTTGATTACGGATTCCGAAGCGATTCGCGCCGAAGTGGCGGCATATTTCGGATGGCCATCCGATCGGATCACGGCAGTCCCGTTAGGGGTGCCCGACGGTTTTCGCCCGCGTGCAGCCGGCGAACTGGCGCAACCGTTATCCGAGCTTGGATTGCAGCCGGGCGCTTATGGCCTGTGCGTATCGACGCTCGAGCCGCGCAAGGGGATCGACCGGCTGATCGCCGCCTATCGCGCATTGCCTCACGCATTGCGCGCGCGCTATCCGCTTGTGCTGGCGGGAAGCAAAGGGTGGCTCAACGACGAGCTGATGACCGACATCGAGTGCGCTGCCCGGCAGGGATGGTTGCGCTACGTGGGTTTCGTCCCGGAGGCATCGCTGCCGATGCTTTACGCAGGCGCGCGCGCGTTTTTCATGCCGTCGTTCTATGAAGGATTCGGGCTGCCGGTGCTGGAGGCGCTCGCCTCCGGTGTGCCGACGCTCACATCGGATCGCTCGTCGCTGCCGGAGGTGGCGGGCGGCGCCGCGTGGCTCGTCGCGCCGGACGATCATTCGGCCTTGTTACAAGGCGTCGAGCATGTGCTGTGTGACGAAACCTGGCGCGCGGCGGCTGTGGAGCGCGGTATCGCAGTGGCGGCGGGGATGACGTGGGAGCGCTGCGCACGCGGCACGCTCGCAGTCTGCCGTCGTTTCGCGTGATGGGTCAACGACGCTCGCAGGCCACCGTTTCGACGATGAGTGCTTCCAGTTGTGCGGCACTGGCTTTCCACGTCAATGGAGCCAGCGCGTTGCTGTTCTTTGCCGAACCGTTTCGCAAGTTCGTGAGCCAGTCGCGCAATTGCCCGCTCAGCGTGGTGCTGTCGTCGGCGCGGAAGTAGACGGCGTTTGGGCCGGCGATTTCGCGGAATACAGGAATATCGCGCAGGAACAGCGGGATGCCGCAGGTGGCGGCCTCGATCAGCGGCAGGCCGAAACCTTCGGCTTCGGAGGCGGCGAGCAGGCCGTGCGCATGCCGATAGAGCCACGCAAGCTCGGTATCGGTAGTCTCGGTCAGCCAGAACAGCCGCCGCCCGAGTTCGCGATGGCCGTGCAGACGCGCCGCAATGGCTTCGACATGCCAACCGCGTTGTCCGACGATGACGAGCGCGGTGTCTTCGCCCGCTTCCCATAGTGACTGGAATGCGTCGAGCACGAGTGCGTGCCCTTTTCTCGGCTCGACGGTGCCTACCATCAGGACGACTTTCGCATCGGCGGGCCATTGCGCGGCGATCGCCGGCGCTTCGGCGAGATCGGCGGCGACGGGAAGATTGGCGCCCAGGTGAAACCAGCGCACGAGCGGCGCATTCGTGCGCAATCCGAAGTGATCGCGCATGTAATTTTCCGTTTCATTCGCCACAGCGCTGGAAATGCAGAAGAGCGCGTCCGAATGCACGGCCAATGTGGACAGCCAGCGTCGGAACGAGCGGCTCGCGCGGCGTGTGAACCAGTCAGGGCGGAATACCGGCAGCAGGTCATAGACGACGAATGCGAAGCGTACTCCGCGTGCGCGCCATTGGAGCAGGTCGAGTTGACGGCTCGGAAGAATCCGGCTTGTCAGGTCCAAGCCCAGAAAGACATCTCCCGCGGCCGGCTGCACCGGCTCGTCGTTGCGTGGGCCGGGCGTGCCCGTCAATTTGGCGAGGTAACGGTCGGCATATCGATAGCGATGGCGCCGCGTCGCGCGCACGGCGCGCACGTCGAAGCCCGGCGGCGGCGATTCGAGCAACTGGAGCAGCAGGTTGCGCGTGACGCGTTGAATGCCCGTGCCCGCATCGTGCGAAGCGATGATCGACACGTCGACGAACAGCGTGCGGCGTTGTCCATCGGCAGCCGCGAGCATCGGCGTGATAGCCGAGACGGCGCGCCGTGCGGCGCCGGCAAACGCCTGTCCGCCCCAGGCAGCGGCATATTGCGCGGCTGCAGCCACGCCAATGCGCAGCGGCCGCACGCGCGAGGATGGCTGGCGCACCGGCACTCGGTTCACGTGCTCGCGGGAAGGGGCGGGATGTGCCGTACCGTCACGCGGCGCTTTTCTGATAGAACTCGTAGGCATGCTCGACTGAATCGAACGAATGCAGCCTGCCGTCGGCCAACACCGAAGCGCGATCGCAATGCTGCCGGATGTAGCTTGCATCGTGGCTGACGATGATGAGCGCGCGCTCCTTGCGACGAATGAACAGCTCATGGTGACATTTGTCGTGAAAGCGGCTGTCACCGACGGCGACGATCTCGTCGATCAGGAAGCAGTCGAATTCGATCGCCATCGAGATCGCGAACGCCAGACGCGCGCGCATACCGGCCGAGTAGCTCTTGACCGGTTCGCGCAGGTAGTAGCCCAGCTCCGAGAATTCGAGGACGAACGGTTCGGCTGCTTTGGGATCGGCGCCATAGACGCGGCAGATGAAACGCAGGTTGTCCATGCCGGTCAGGCTGCCTTGGAACGCGCCGCCGAACGCGAGCGGCCAGGACACGCGCATGCTGCGATGGATGCGGCCCGACGTCGGCAGCTCGGCGCCGCTGATCAACCGGATCAGCGTCGATTTGCCCGCGCCGTTGCGGCCGAGAATGCCGACTTTCTCCCCCGGCTTGACGCGAAGGTCGATCTGATTCAGTACGCGGCGCCTGCCTTGCCGCGTGTGATAGTCCTTGCAGACGCGTTCAAGCTCGATCATTCCGGTTCCACCCTCCTGCCCGTGTCGCGAACGAGATACAGGCCGACCAGCAATAGAATTGCGTCGCTGAACACCATGTATTGGACACTATAGTACGGCGTCACGAGCGAGCCGAAGTATCCGGCGCGCAGCATCTCGGAGCCATGCACCATCGGCAGCAGCAATACGTAAGGCTGGAATTTCTGAGGAATCCACGACACCATGAAGACCGACCCGGACAGTGGAAAGAGCAGGTACGAAACGGTGTGCCAGACCCGCTCGATCGCTTCGCTGCGCTCGGACAGCGCTCCGATGATGAGCGCGAGGCTGCTGCCGAACACGATGAAATGCAGCCATCCGCCGAGCACGAGCAGCACGTCTTCGGGCGGCTTCATCATGCCGACGGTGATGAAAAGAATCGTGAGAAATGTAAACGACATCGTCGCGCCCCCGATTTCCAGCAGCAGGCGGGCGAAGAAAAAATCGAGCACGCGCACGTTCCGGTGATAGAGGAGCGCTTGGTTTGGCAGGATCGCGAGCGCGCAGCGGTTCGCGCAATTGCGCCACAGCAGCACGGGCGAGTAGCCCGTTACCGCGAATGCGGTGACGGGCAGCGACGAGCCGTGCGTCATTTTGGTGACCGTCCAGAGCGTGAGCACGCCGACCGTGAACATCATCGGCTCGAAGAACATCCACAGAAAGCCGATGTTGTGCCGGCCGAATCTCGTCAAGATCTCCCGCATCAGCAGCGCGCCGACCACGCGCGTCTGGATTGCGATCGAACGTGACAGCGGAGTGTCGTGAGTCGCCATTGCCGGGCGCGCTCAGTCGTGGTGCTCGCGCACGCCGGCGAGCAGCAGGCTCAGAATACCCCACGCGATCATGCCGAGCGCGAACACTTCGAAGATCGATTTGAGGCGCTTCGGCTCGATTGCGATATCCGGCGTGTTGGGATTCACGAGGCGCTCGAGGTAGAGCTGCTGGCGCTGCGCTTCGCCGCGTGCGGTTTCCATGGCCGTTATCGCGGACGCAAGCTGCTTGTCTGCGACTTGCGAGTCGAGTTGCAGCCGCGTATAGCTCGCGCTCTTGTTCGACAGCGAATTCTTGCCGCCTGCGACGCCGCTTGCCGATTCCCGGATCTGCCGCTCGATTTCCACGATGTTGTTTTTGAGCACCGAGATCTGCGGGTTCTGCGGCGCAATGACCTGAAGCTGGCGCAACTGGGTCTGCGCGTTGAACAGCTCCGTCTGTAAGCTGGTGACCTGCTGCAATTGCAGTGCCGATTGCTTGTCCGGATCGAAGACCGCATTCGAATTGCGGTACGCGGCGAGTGCGACGGCTGCATCTTTCGCTTTCGCGGCAGCCAGATTGACCTGGTTTTGCGCGAAACTCACCATGTCGTGGGCGGCCCGCTGGTTCAATCTGTTGACGAGCTGCTCGCTCAAGCCGAGCAGCTTCGAGTTGATCGCATATGCGTCGTTGGGCGTATAGCCGCGCACCTTCAGCGTGGCGATGCCCGACGACGAATCGAGCGTCACCGACACGATTCGCTTGTCGTAGTACTTCCATAGCGATTCGAAGCTGTTGTCGAGCGACGCGTTGAAGCGGCTGATCAAGTCGCCTTGCTTCGAATAGGCGTCGAGCACATAGTTCTGGCCCAGCTCGCGCAGCGCGTCGCGCGACTGGATGTAATCGATGACGGAATACGTGTCGTCCTGCTCGCGCACGAGCCCCGTGCCTTGCAGCAGCGCGCCCATCACGCTCGGCTGGGCGGCCCGCTGGGCGCTTCGGACCACGAAGCGCGATTCGGACACGTAAACGTCTGACGCGATGAGGCCGTAGTAGAGGGTCGCGATGACGGTGGGGACCGCCACCGTCAAGACGAACAGTTTGTCGAGTCGCCTGATCCGCCCGAGAACGCTTGCGTTCGCGCGCTTTTCGGTCGTCGGGACTGAGGATGCGTTGCCAGATACGTTTTCCAACTTCCCTTCCATCCAGGCTGATTGGCTCTTTGCATTCTGTCAAAAGACACAATTACCTTTCGACTTAAGAGCGGATTCGATCAAATGGCACGGTCATGCAACGGGTATAGCGCAAATAGACGTATTGTCTTCGCCTGCTTGATCGCTTTGTCGCATTGAACCGCGAACGGATGACTTCCGGCAAGTACGTTTTTTCTACCGGCGAGGCCGGCAGGTCACTGGGCGGCTGATTATAGCCAGCGAGAATGAATCGTGCCATCGCATGGGGCGCTTCGTCAGATTTGTGCAATACGCGATAGATCATTCAGGACATCTGTTTTGCTTTTTTTGGCAGGATGCTATATTCATTTTGCTCCCGAAAAGAGGAGCAGCCAAGTGCCAGCGTTAATATTCATAAAAGGTTCGTTTCGAGGGGCGGCGGCGATTTTTCCCTCGAGCGGGTCCATTTCGTCGGTTGACTTTTTTCGATGGCTCGCTCATTTCTTGTGCTGCAGGGAACGGCTTCGCCGTTTTTTAGCCGGTTGTCCGAAGCTTTGTCCCGGCGGGGGCACGCGGTGCGCCGAGTCAATTTTTGTGGCGGCGATCTTTTGTACAGCGGAGCGGGTGCGGCTTGGGATTATCAAGGCGCGCTCGACGAACTGCCCGACTGGTACTCGCAAGCAGTCCGAACGGAGGGGGTGACCGATGTCATTATGTTCGGCGACTGTCGCGAGGTTCACCGGCCGATGCATCCGATCGCGCAGGCATGCGGCCTGCGCATGCACGTGTTCGAGGAAGGTTACATTCGCCCGCACTGGCTGACGCTCGAGCGGCACGGCGTCAACGGCCGCTCGCTGCTGCCGCGCGACCCTGCCTGGTATGTCGAGCAACGGGCCGTCACGCCGCCGAGCCAGCCGGGGCGGCCAACCGGTTACAACCTTTACGAGCGCACATTCCACGATATCCGGTATCGTAGTGCAAACGCGTTTTATGCAAGCCGCTTTCCTCACTATTGCAGCCATCGTCCGAGGAACGGCTTGGTCGAATATGCAGGTCTTGCGATGCGCGCACTGCAGTATCGCCGCCATCGCAGTAAAGCGGAGAAAGTGACGCAGGAGTTGCTGGGTACGCAATGCTCCTATTATTTGTTTCCGCTGCAACTGGGCTCGGACGCGCAGATCGTCGTCCATTCGCCGTTCGACGGCATTCGCGACGCGATCGGGCGGGTGATGCGCTCGTTTGCACGGGATGCGCGTTCCGATGCGTTGCTTGTCATCAAGAACCATCCGCTCGACACGGGATTGATCGATTATCGGCGCTTTACGTACAAGCTCGCGGCGGAACTCGGCATCGACAGGCGCGTGCGCTTCATCGACTCGGGCCATCTGCCAACCCTGCTCGAGCATGCGGCGGGCGTCGTGGTCGTCAACAGTACGGTGGGATTGTCGGCATTGCATCACCGCCGCCCGCTGATCGCGCTCGGCGCGGCCGTGTATGCGCTGCCGGGGCTCACGTGGCAAGGCGGTCTCGAGGATTTCTGGACGCAGGCCGAGCCGCCCGATATGACTCTCTATCACGCGTTTCTCGACTACGTCATGCATCACACCCAGATCAACGGCGATTTCTACACGCGTACCGGCATCGAAATGGCGACGGCGGGCGCGCTCGAGCGGCTGGAGGCGGCGCGTGACTAGCGGCGCGCCGCGCCACGTCGTCATCACGGGTGCAAGCTCGGGGCTCGGCCGCGCGCTCGCGCAGGCATATGCGGCGCCCGGCGTCGTGCTCGGGCTCGTCGGGCGCGATGGCGCGAGGCTCGACGAATGCGTGGCAGCGTGCCGCGCGCGCGGCGCGCTCGTCGTCGCCGGACAGTTCGATGTGCGTAACGACGGGGAGGTCGACACGTGGCTCATCCAGTTCGACGAGCGCTACCCGATCGATTTGCTGGTTGCGAACGCGGGCGTCGCGAGCACGCTCGCTTCGGCGGCCGACTGGGAGACCTTCGAGCGCATCGCCACCGTTGTCGATACCAATTTTTACGGCGCACTGCGTACCGTGTTGCCGGTTGTCGCGCGGATGCGGTTGCGCCGGCGCGGCCAGATCGCGATGGTCAGCTCGCTGGCCGCATTGCGCGGGATGGCGATTTCTCCTGCTTATTGCGCGAGCAAGGCGGCGATCAAGGCTTATGCGGACTCGGTCCGGCCGTTGCTCGCGCGCGATGGCGTCACGCTGTCGGTGATCCTGCCCGGCTTCGTGAAGACCGCGATGAGCGATGTCTTTCCGGGCGATAAGCCGTTCTTATGGCCGGCGGACAAGGCCGCCGATCACATCCGGCGCCGGCTCGCCGCGCGGCGCGCGGAGATTGCGTTTCCGGGGCTGTTGTCGCTCGGCATGCGCTTGCTGTCGGTGCTGCCCGCCGCGCTCGCGGACCCCATTCTCGGCCGGCTGTCGTATCTACCGCGCGAGGAGCGCTGAGATGAGCAGCGGGCTTGCGTTGGCGTTGACCTTTGCAATCGCACTGTCGTTCGTGCTCGATGCGCTCGCGATACCGCGCGCGCCGTGGCGCCGGCCGTTGCCTGCCATCGCATTACACGTGCTCGCCGTCGCGTTCTTCGGCGTATGCGTGTTCGCCGTCACCGCGCGCGCGTGGTTTTCTACTTTCGTCGCGCTTGCGCTCGTCGGCCTACTGGCAGCCGTTAGCAATGCGAAGTACGAATCGTTGCGCGAGCCGTTCGTATTCACCGATTTGAGCCTTTTCAGTCAGCTTTTCGCGCATCCGCGCCTGTATTTGCCTTTCCTCGGCGCCGGCAAGATCGCCGCGATCGCAGTCGGCGTCGCGCTGCTTGCGGCGGGATGCATAGCCGAGCCGCCGGTGGTGGCGCGGTCGTTTGCCGGCGTGCTGGCGGCGCTCGCCGCGTGCCTGGCGTGCGGCGTCGTGCTCGCGAAGCGTCTGACGCTCACGCTGGATGCGAATGTCGATCAACGGCGTCACGGTTTTCTCGCCACGTTCATCGCCTATCTGCTGAACGGGCTGCGGCCGGCGACATTGCGCGCGTTCGAGCGCGCGGCGGCGCTAAGCCCGTTCGCCGACGGGCAGGCCGCCGGCTACCCGGACGTGATCGTGATTCAGAGCGAGTCGTTCTTCGATGCGCGCCGCGTGATCGCAGGCATCGAGCCATCGATCTTCACGCATTTCGACGCCGCGCAGCGCGAGTCACACTATTACGGAGAGCTTACGGTTCCGGCGTGGGGCGCAAATACGATGCGTTCCGAGTTCGCGATGTTGACGGGGGTGGCGTCCGAGCGTCTCGGCTACGCGCGCTTCTATCCCTATGCATTCGTGCGCCGCGCGTGCGCGTCGCTTGCAGGCTGGTTTCAGCGTTCCGGCTATCGGACCCTCGCGATGCATCCTTACTACGCGGATTTCTTCGGCCGGGATCGCGTGTTTCCGCTCATGCATTTCGAGCGGTTCGTCGATATCCGCCACTTCGAGGACGCGCCGCGAGCCGGCCCGTATATTGCCGATCGCGCGCTCGCCGACGCGCTGATCGCGGAACTCGACGCGCCGCGGGACAAGCCGCTCTTCGCGTTCGCGATGACCATGGAGAACCACGGGCCGCTGCATCTGGAGCCGGTCGAGCCGGGCGAATCGGGCCGGTATCACACGCTCGGCGATGGTCCCGCATGGCGCGATTTGACGGTTTACTTGCGTCACGCCGCAAATGCGGATGCAATGATCGGGCGGCTGCTCGATCATGTGCGAGCCCGACGGCGGGATACGGTCGTTTGTTTTTACGGCGATCACGTTCCGGCATTGCCACATATTTTCGATAAGCTAACGATTGCACCTGAACGCAGCGACTACTTTATCTGGCGGAATTTCGGAACGCCGGCCGCCTGCCGACGAAATGCGCGTGTCGAAGAACTCGGTTCGATGCTGCTTCAAATGATCGAAGCCTCGCAAGCGAGCAACCCCACTGCAAGTGCATCGGAAAATACGACGCAACGATGAACGTAAAGATTGCAATTGTCGGGATGGCGTGCCGCTTTCCCGGTGGCGTGCAAAATCCGGACGAGTTCTGGAGGCTGCTGCGCGACGAGCGCGACGCCGTTACCGAGGTGAGTGCACAGCGCTTGGGCACGGATTTCTATTGGCATCCGTCGAAGCGCGAGCCCGGCAAAAGCTACACGTTTGCGGCCGGCGTTCTGGAAAATGTTGCCGATTTCGATGCGGCTTTCTTCGGAATCTCGCCGCGCGAGGCGACGCAGATGGACCCGCAGCAGCGGCTGCTGCTCGAATTGGCGTGGGAGGCGTTCGAGGATGCCGGCGTGCGGCCTGCCGACATGCGCGGGCGCAATTGCGGCGTGTACGTCGGCGTCGCGAGCCCGGACTACGGCAATCGCAGCATGGACGATCTGAGCGCGGTCGATCCGTATTCGGCAACCGGCAATGCGCTTAGCATCGCATCGAATCGCGTTTCGTATCTGTTCGATTTGCGCGGGCCCAGCATGTCGATCGACACTGCGTGCTCGTCGTCGCTCGTCGCGTTGCATCAGGCCGTCAATGCGCTGCAGACGGGTGACGCCGAACTCGCGCTGGCGGGCGGGGTGAATCTGCTCGCGCATCCGTTCGGCTTCGTCAGTTTCTCGAAAGCGTCGATGCTGTCGCCGCGCGGCCGCTGCCGCGCATTCGATGCGACGGGCGACGGCTACGTGCGTGCCGAAGGCGGCGCGTTCGTTCTGCTCAAGCCGCTCGATCGCGCGCTCGCCGACGGCGACACGATTCATGCCGTGATCGCAGGCTCAGGCGTGAACTCGGACGGCTATTCGCCTGGCGGCATCAGCGTGCCCAGCGCGGCGACGCAGGGGGCGCTGCTGCGCGACGTGTACCGGCGCGCGGGCATCGATCCGCGCTCGCTCGTCTATCTCGAGGCGCACGGCACCGGCACGGCGGTCGGCGATCCGATCGAGGCGCGCGCGCTGATCGACGTCGTCAGCGCGCAGCGCCCGGACGACGATCCGCTGCTGATCGGCTCGGTGAAGACCAACATCGGCCACTTGGAAACGGCATCCGGCATGGCGGGGCTGCTGAAGGCCGTGTATTGCCTCAAGCATCGTGCGATTCCGCGCTCGCTGCATTTCGAGACGCCGAATCCGAACATCGATTTCGCCGGCGGGCGGCTGCGCGTGGTCGATCGCTACACGCCGCTCGGCGAGCGCGATGCGCCGCTGACGATCGGCATCAATTCGTTCGGCTTCGGCGGCACCAATGCGCACGTGGTGTTGACCGAGGCGCCGGCGCGCGCGAAGGAACCCGCCGCATCGATGACAGTGATCGAGCCGGGCGACGCAAGCCCGCGTGCGGCGAATGCGCCCGCGCCGCTCGTGCTGACCGCGCGCGTGCCGCAGGCGCTCGCCGCGCTGGCCGCGGATTATCTGCGCCGCCTCGAAGGCGGTTGCGCATGGCAGGCGCTCGCCGCAGGGGCCGCGCGTCGCCGGCAATGGTTCGACGCGCGCGCGGTGGTTGCGCCGTCGAGCGTCGCGGCGGGCCGCGAAGCGCTCGCCGCGCTCGCGGCCGGCGCGTCGACGCCGGCATGCGTGGCGACGGCCCACACGCTCGAGCACGGCCACGACGCGCGCGTCGCGCTCGTGTATTCCGGCAACGGCTCGCAGTGGGCGGGAATGGGGCGCCAGCTTTACGACGAGGACGCGGTATTTCGCGATGCGGTTGCCGAAGTGGACGCGCTTTGGAGCGCGGACGGCAGCGCGTCGCTCGTCGACGTGCTGCGCGCGGGCGCGAGCGCCGAATGGCTTGCCGCCACCGAGCACGCGCAGCCGCTGTTGTTTGCGATCCAGGTGGGCATCACGCGCGTCATCGACGCGCACGGCGTGCGTTTCGAAGCCGTCACCGGCCACAGCGTGGGCGAGATTGCCGCCGCTTGGGCGGCGGGCGCGCTGACGCTTGCCGATGCAGTGCGGGTCATCAAAATCCGCAGCCGCGCGCAGGCGCTGACCCGCGGCAGCGGGCGCATGGCCGCTGCGGGCCTCGACGAGGCGGACGCGCGCGCGCTGATCGGGCGGCTGGGGCTTGAGCCGAGCGTCGAGATCGCCGGCGTGAACAGCCCGCAGGCCGTGACGCTCGCAGGTCCGCTCGATGCGCTGCTGGCCATCGACGCGGCACTGCGTGCGAGCGGCCAGTTCTTTCAGCTTCTCGATCTCGATTACGCATTCCACAGCCGGCAGATGGAGCCGATCAAGCCGGTGGTGCTCAAGCAGCTCGCGGACCTTGCACCGCGCGCGGGCTCGGGCGGCTTCGTGTCGGCCGTGACCGGCGAGCGCCTGACGGGCGACGCGCTCGGTGCGCAATACTGGTGGCGCAATATTCGCGAGCCGGTCCGCTTTAGTGACGCGATCGCCTGTATCGCGGCGAGCGGCGTGCGTCTGTTCATCGAAGTGTCGCCGCATTCGATCCTGCGCACCTATGTGAAGCAGACGCTCGCCGCGCTGAAGCTGCCCGGTACGACGCTGCCCACGCTCAAGCGCAACCAGGACGGCGCGCAGATGTTGCGCCAGGCGGTTGCGTCGGCTGTCGCCCATGGCGCGCCGGTCGATCTGGATCGTTTCGTGCCCGACGCGCCGCGCGTCGCATTGCCGACCTATCCCTGGCAGCGCGAGCGCTATTGGCTCGAATCGAGCCCGGAGGGCTGCAACCTCGTCAATCGCCGCCGCGAGCATCCGCTGCTCGGATACCGGCTGAGCGGGCCCGCGCTGGCGTGGGAAAACGAGCTCGATCCGCTGCGCATGCCGATGCTTGCCGATCACGTCGTCGATGGCGGCGCGACCTTTCCCGGCGCGGGCTATGTCGAAATGGCGCTGGCTGCCGCCCGCGCGTTTTTCGGCACGCCGGATTGCGCGCTCGAGCACCTCGAGATCCGCGCGCCGGTAGTGTTCCAGGGGCAGCAGACGAAATGCTTCCGCTTCACGATCGAGCCGCGCACGGCGAGATTCCGGATCGAGACGCGCGACAGGATGAGCGATGCGCCGTGGGTCGAGAATGTCGTCGGCCGCCTGCTCGAAAGCGGCAATACGCTCGATGCGTCGAGTGCGGTGCCGCGTGGCGAAATGGAGCGGCTGCTCGCGCGGCCCGATGCGGGCGCCGCGGCACTGTACGACGCGGCGGCGGCGCTCGGGCTTGCGTATGGCCCGGCGTTCCGCTGGGTGCGCGCGGTGCGGCTCGCGGGCAACACGGCGCTCGCCGATGTCGCGGCGCCGCCAGCATGCGGTGATGCGCTCGAACGGGCTGACTATCTGCTGCATCCGGCCTTGATGGACAGCGGGTTCCATCCGCTGTTCGCGCTGCTCGTGCAGCGTGCCGCCGAAGCCGAAGCCGAAGCTGGAGCCCGAACCCGGGCCGACGCAGGCGCGCTGCCCGCAGCATACGTGCCGGTCCATCTCGGCCGTATCGATTACCTGCGCGGCGACGCGATCGTGCGCGTGCTGGCGCGCATCGAGCGGCGCAATCCGCATTCGATCGTCGCGTCGTTCGAGTTTCTCGACGCGGCCGACGCGATCGTCGCCCGGCTTGCCGGATGCCGCTTCAAGCGTATCGATCTGGTCGCGCGGCGGCTCAATCCGCCCGCGCGCTTTGTCTATGCGCTCGACGCGAAGCCGCTGCCTTCCACATTCGATGCAAGCGTGCTGCCCGCGCCGGCGCTGCTCGTCGAGCGCGCGCTCGCGTCGCTTGCGTCGCGCGAGGATTTCACGCGTCGCACGCGTCACCTGACCGAGATGCTGCCGCTTCTGGACGTGCTCGCGAGCGGCTACGCGCTGGCGGCGCTCGATGCAACCGGCGCGTTCGGGCAGCCTGCGCCGTTGGCGGGCGAGCGCGCGGCGCTCGTCGCCCGTCTTGCGGCGATGCTGGTCGAGGACGGGCTCGCACACTGGGACGGCCCACGGCTCGTGCGCAATGACGAATCGTGCGCGCTGCTGCCCGCGCTCGACGAACTTTGGCGCGGCTTGATCGCCGAGTCGCCCGGCCATGTCGCGGAGCTGACCTTGCTCGCGCACTGCGGCGCGACGCTGCCGGCCGTTTTGCGCGGCGAAGCGGCGTCGCGCCCGCTGTCGTCGACGGGCGACAGCCTCGTCGATCACTTCTTCGACGCGTCGCCGACCTGGAGCCACGCGCACGCGCTGCTGGCGGCATGCGTCGACGAGGCGCTCGCGACGTGGCGGCTGCCGCGCCGGCTGCGCGTGCTCGAGATCGGCGATCCGGGCCGCGACGTGCTGCGCCCGCTCGGCGTCGTGCCCAGCGCGGTGCGCTGCGATTACACGATTGCCGGCACGCCTCGTCAGCTCGCAAGCTTCGATGCGCATGCGTACCCGTCGGTACAAACGATCGCGCTTCAGACCGGCGACGCCTTCGCATTCTCGACCGATGACCGCACGCCGTTCGACATCGTGGTCATCGACCGTGCGCTCAGCGCGCGGTCCGATCCGCTTGCCGTGGTGACGGTCGTGCTCGAGCGTCTGGCGCCCGGCGGCATCGTCGTCGTAACGGAACAAAGCGGCAGCCGTTTCGCCGATATCGTGTTTGCCGTCGTCTCGGGCGGCGCGCACGCGGCCGGCGCCACGTCCGCGTCGCCGCTGCCGTGCGCCGCGCCGGGCGAGATCGAATCGTTGCTCGCGCACGCGGGTTTCATCGACGTCACGCGCTATCTCGAACAATCGCTCGATCTCGAAGGCGTGCCGACTTTCATCGTCGCGCGCAAGCCAGCGGCGCGGGCGCATGACGATCGCGAGGCGCTCGATGGCGCCGTGTGGGACAGCCTCGATACCGCTGCCTATGCGGAGCGCTGGCTCGTCGTGACGGGCGACGACAACGATGCATGCGCGGCGCTTGCCAGCGCGCTCGCCGGCACCGGCTGCTACGCGGAAGCTGTGCCGCTCGAGCGCGTGGCGGAAATCGTCGCGCTCGCATCGCCCGCGCAGCCGCATCACCTGGTGTTCGTCGCGCCCGACGCGGCAGTGGCCGACGATGCCGATGGCGACGAATTGATGCGCGCGCAACAAACGGGCGTCGTTTCGCTCGCGCGGCTCGTGCGCGAGCTATGCGTCGTCGATGCCACCGCGAGCGCGAGGCTGTCGATTGTCACGCGCGGCGGCGCGCCGTTCGAGGCCGAAGGCGCGCCGCTGAACCCGGCGCAGGCCGGGCTCTGGGGGCTCGGCCGGGTGCTCGCGAACGAGCATCCGGAGCTGTCGTGTCAACTGATCGACGTGCATCCCGCGCTCGAGTTGCCGCTGGATGCGCTGGTGCGCGAATTGCTCGCGAACGACGACGAAGAGGAGGTGCTGCTCACGCCGCAGGGCCGTTTCGTGCCGCGCATGCTGAGTGCCGCGCAAGCCGACGCGCGCACCGATACGCTCGGCGTGCGTCCGGCCGCCGTGCTCGCGTTCGATGCGCCTGGATCGCTGCGCAATCTCGAATGGTTCGCGCTGCCGCCGCGCGAACTCGAGCCCGACGAAGTCGAGATCGAACCGGTTGCGACCGGCTTGAATTTTCGCGACGTGATGTACGCGATGGGCCTGTTGTCGGACGAGGCGGTCGAATCGGGCTTCGCCGGCGCGACGATCGGCATGGAGCTGGCGGGACGCGTCGTGCGCGTCGGGCGCGACGTCGACGGATTCTCGGTGGGCGACGCCGTGCTCGGCTTTGCGAGCGCGGCCTTCGCCACACGCGTCAGGACGCGCGCCTCGGCGCTCGCGCACAAGCCGTCGCAGTTGTCGTTCGAGGAAGCGGCGACGATTCCGACGACATTCTTCACCGCGTATTACGCGCTCGCCGAACTCGCGCGGCTGCGCGCCGGCGAGCGGGTGCTCGTGCACGGCGCGGCGGGCGGTGTCGGCATCGCGGCGATTCAGATCGCGCGTCACCTGGGCGCGGAGGTGTTCGCCACGGCGGGCAACGACGAGAAGCGCGAGTTCGTGCGTCTTGCCGGCGCGCATCATGTCCTCGATTCGCGCAGCCTGTCGTTCGCCGACGAAATTCTCGCGCTGACGCACGGCGAAGGCGTCGACATCGTGCTCAATTCGCTCGCGGGCGAGGCGATGGTGCGCAGCATCGACACGTTGCGCCCGTTCGGCCGCTTCCTCGAACTCGGCAAGCGCGATTTCTACGAGAACAGCCAGATCGGCCTGCGGCCGTTGCGCAACAACATCAGCTATTTCGGCATCGACGCCGATCAACTGATGAACGCGCGGCCGGATCTCACCGCGCACCTGTTCGGCGAGGTCATCGCGCTGTTCGAGCAACGCGCGCTGCATCCGTTGCCGTATCGCGCCTTTCCGGCCTCGCGCGTCGAGGATGCGTTCCGCTATATGCAGCAGGCGCGGCAGATCGGCAAGGTGCTGGTCACTTACTCCGCCGGCACGCCGGCGCCGGCGCGCAGCAGCGCGCTGGCGCCCGGCGAGCTGCGGCTCGATCCGGCCGCGGGCTATCTGATCGTCGGCGGCACCGGCGGCCTGGGCTTTGCGAGCGCGCGTTGGATGGTGTCGCGCGGCGCGCGGCACCTGACGCTTGCGAGCCGCGGCGGCACGCTCGAGCCGGTGCTGCACGACGAGGCGGCGCAGTGGCGCGATGCGCTTGGCGTGCAGGTGCACGTCGTCTCGTGCGATGCGACCGATGCGGCGGCGCTCGCGCGCGTGGTCGGCGAAATCGGCGCACGCGGCACGCCGCTCAAGGGCGTGCTGCACTCGGCAATGCAGATCGACGACGGGCTGCTGCGCAATCTTGATGACGCGCGTTTCAACGCGGTGCTCGCGCCGAAGGTCGCGGGTGCGTGGAACCTGCATCGCGCGACGCGCGATCTCGCGCTGGATTTCTTCATCGTCTATTCGTCGGTGACGACCTATCTCGGCAATCCGGGGCAGGCAAGCTATGTTGCCGCGAACAGCTTCGTCGAAGCGCTCGTGGCCGCGCGCCGCGCGGCCGGACTGGCGGGCACGGTCATGGCGTGGGGGCCCGTCGACGACGTCGGCTTCCTCGCGCGCAACACCGACACGCGCGACGCGTTGCAGGCGCGGATCGGCGGCGTGTCGATCACGTCTGGCGAGGCGCTGGCCGCGCTCGAGCGGGTGCTGTGCGCAGGCGAAGCCGGCGAGGCCGTGGTGCGGCTCGACTGGCAGGCGGTGTCGCGCGGCATGCCGGCTGCCGGCGCGCGCCGGTATGCGCTGCTGCGGGCGTTCGGCGCGAGCGAGCCCGCGCGCGAAGGCGGCACGCGCTTGCGCGCGCAAGTGCAGGCACTGGCACGCAACGACGCGATCGGCACCGTCGAAGACAATCTGCGCGCGCAGATCGCGCGCATCCTGCATCTGTCGCCCGACCGGATCGCGCTCGATCGGTCGGTGCTCGATCTCGGCATGGATTCTCTGATGGGCATGGAGCTTGGAATGGCGATCGAGGAGACGTTCGAAGTCAAGCTGTCGGTGATGGCGATCGCCGATGGCGCGACCGTGCATTCGCTGGCCGAGCGTATCGTCGATCTGATTGCCGGCGCGGCTAACGCGTCGGCCGCGTTCGACGGCGAAGCGGCACGCCGCGCGTCGCTGGTCGAGCAGCACGGGCTCGAAGGCGCCGCGCGCGACGCGATGCTGAGCCCAGCCGGAGGCGCCGAGCCTGCGGGCGCGGCGGCAGCAAGTGCGCCGAATCCGCTTGCGTTGACCGCATGAGCGCGCCGGCCGGCTGGCAGATGCGTGAGGGCACGCTCGCGCGCGAGCTTGCTATCGCGGGACGCGGCCTGCACACCGGGCGCCGCGTCAACGTCCGGATTCTGCCCGCCGACGCGCGCGCGCACGGCGTCGTGTTCCGCCGCCTCGAAGGCGGCCGGGAGCTGGCGACGCTCGCTGCCGATCCGTCATTGAGACGCGCGCAGCCGCTATGCACGATGCTGCGCAATGCCGACGGCGTCGGCGTGCGCACCATCGAGCATCTGCTCGCGTCGCTGCTCGCGTGTGAGATCGACCATGCGACCGTCGAGCTCGATGCGGAAGAACTGCCGATTCTCGACGGCAGCGCGCAGCCGTGGGTCGATGCGCTGCGCGCCTGCGGCCGCGCGGCGCTGCCCGCGCCGAAGCGCTTCATTCGGGTGCTCAAGCCTGTCGTCGAGGCGCACGGCGCCGGCGCGGCACGGCGCGAGATGCGCATCGAGCCCGCCGAGCGCTACGAGCTTAGCGTGCGCAACGATCTGAAAGGCTTCGGCGACATGCACTGGCACGGCGTGCTGACGCCCGACGTGTTTGCCACGCAGATCGCTCCGTCGCGATCTTACGGGCGCATCAAATGGGCGATTCCGGCGATCGTTGCCGGTTATCTGCGCGGCGTGCCGATTCTGCGCGGCGCGCGGCCGTCATGCACCGCGTCGATCATCGGCAAGCGCGTCGTCGGCGGCTTGCGGCAACCGGACGAATTCGTCCGGCACCGCGTGCTCGACTTGATCGGCGATCTCGCGCTTGCCGGCGCGCCGTTGCTCGCCCGCGTATCGGCATGGCGGCCGAGCCATGAGATGAACTTCCGGCTCGTCGAAAAGTTGCTGTCGACGCCGGGAGCATGGGAATGGGCGGAGTTCGTCGCGTAATATATGAACTTCACTCACGAGACAGGCGAACGGTTCAGATGGGATTGGGAGATCACCTGCGCCAGCAGCTCGCGGCGAAAGCACTGAAGCGGCAATTGGATCGCGTGTCCGACGATGGCGGCGGCGCGCGGCGCGCTTTGCCCACGTCCGCCGCGCATGCGACGGGCGATCCGCGAAGCTGGTTCGAGGCAATGCCGCAATATCAGCAGGTGAAGCTGATTCGCGAGATGGGCGAGAAGCTGCGCGTGGCATCGCCGTTCTTTCGCGTGCACGACGGCGTGGCTGGCGCGACGACGCAGATCGGCGGTCGCGAATACGTGAATTTCGCGAACTACAATTATCTCGGTCTCGCGGGCGATCCGGCGGTGTCGGCGCGCGCGAAGGAGGCGATCGACCGCTACGGCACGTCCGCATCGGCGAGCCGGATGGTCGCGGGCGAGCGGCCGGTGCAGCGCGAACTGGAGCAGGCGCTTGCGTCGTTTTACGAAACCGACGACTGCGTCGTGTTCGTGAGCGGGCACGCGACGAACGTGACCGTGATCGGCTCGCTGTTCGGGCCGGGCGATCTGGTTATCCACGATGCGCTCGCGCACAACAGCATCGTGCAGGGCGCGCAGTTGAGCGGCGCGAAGCGCTTGAGCTTCGCCCACAACGATTGGCGCGCGCTCGACGCGCTGCTCGCGCGCGTGCGGCGAGATTACCGGCACGTGCTCATCGCGATCGAAGGCCTCTACAGCATGGACGGCGACTTGCCCGACCTCGAGCGGTTCGTCGAGATCAAGAAGCGTTACGGCGCCTTCCTGATGGTCGACGAAGCGCATTCGCTCGGCGTGCTCGGCGCGACTGGCCGGGGCATACGCGAACATTGCGGCGTGCCGTCCGACGAGGTCGATCTGTGGATGGGCACGCTGAGCAAGGTGTTGGCCGGATGCGGCGGCTTTATCGCCGGTTGCCAGCCGCTCGTCGATATCCTGCGCCATCTCGCGCCGGGCTTTCTTTACAGCGTCGGCCTGTCGCCCGCGCTCGCGGCAGCGTCGCTCGCCGCGCTCGGCAAGCTGCAGGCCGAGCCGCAACGCATTGCGACGCTGCGCGAGCGCGGGCTGCAATTCCTCACGCAGGCACGTGCGGCAAAGCTCAATACCGGCACGAGCGTCGGTTACGCGGTCGTGCCCGTCATTACCGGCAGCTCGATTAAGGCCGCGCAGTGGGCGAATGCGCTGTTCGACGATGGAATCAACGTGCAGCCGATCTTCTATCCGGCCGTCGAAGAGCGGACCGCGCGCTTGCGCTTTTTCATTTGCTCGACCCACGAGCCCGAGCAGATCGATCGAACGATCGCGGCGCTCGTGCGGCTCGCGCGCTGAATGCCGGCGCGATGACCAAACCGTTGGAGCGCGGGCATGCCGCGGTGAGCGGACAAGCCGGCCGGCGATCGCCGGCGCGGCTTTTTCGCACCGCCGTTGCGGGCGACGCGGGCGCATGCGCGCCGCTCGTGTTCGCGTCAGGCGTGCGGGAGTTCAGCTTTTTTCTCGATGAATCGCCCGAGCGATGCATCGGGTTTTTGAAATTTGCGTTTGCGTCGGAATACGGACGGTTCTCGTGGCGGCGCCATTACGTCGCCGTCACGGAGAGCGGCGACGTCTGCGCGGTGCTGGCCGCGCATGACGGCCGCAAAACCCGTTTCGACGATCTGCATGTCGCTTGGATGTTGCTGCGTTGGTTCGGCCCGCTGCGCACGGTTGGCATGCTGCTGCGCGGGCTCGTGCTGGAAAGCGAGTTGCCCGCACCGAAGCGCACGCAGACCCTGATTGCGCATTGCGCGACCGACGAGCGCTGGCGTGGCTGCGGCACGTTCAGCGCGTTGTTCGACGATGCGCGCTCGGCGGGTCTGTTTGGCGCCGAAGCGGGCAGGGACGTAGTGCTCGATGTGCTGGTCGATAATGTTCGCGCTCGCGGGCTTTACGAGCGTCTTGGCTTCGTCGCGATACCCCGGACGCGGACGCGGTCCGCGCGATTGCCGAAGGAACTGGCATCGGTTCGAATGCGCTTCGATGTCGGCGGCGATGCTCGATGATGGCCGCGCGGCGATTGTCCGCTATGCCGTTGCAGCCCGGATGGCTGCGGCTGCCGACAGCGGGCGTTTGCGCATGAGAAAAATATCGATGACGCTTGAAGCCGGCGCAGCGTCGGCGCGCGTCCGCTGTCGCAGCGCTTGCGCGCGGCTGGAGCGACAGCTTAACCGCCCGGCGAACCGTCGCCGAAAATCGGTGGCGCCGAACGCGAGGATCGCTTGCACCGGTGCCGAGCAATTCGGCGATACGTGCGCTGCTCGAAACCGGACAGGCGGCACCGTGCATTGCAGCGCTGCATGACACGCCCCCGCGCTCGATGCGCATCCGGTCGTTTGATTTTTTCTAAGGGACGATATGACTTTCGATGCTTCAACGTTCGTCGTGCATGACGTCGAATGGTTTCCTGTCGTTCGGGTTCAATCGGAGGCGATTCGTCCGGGTTACGCGGTTCAGTGGGTGGCGGAAATGAATGCGCTGATCGCGCGAGGCGAGCCGTTCGCCGTGATTTATGTCGGCGCGCAAAGCGATGAGGCGCATGAGGATCGCAAGCGGCGAGGCATCTGGCTCAAACAGCATGCGGACGCGCTGGCCCGTATCTGCAAGGTGCTCGTCACGGTCGAGGCGGACGATGCGTTGCGCGAGGTCGCGCGCGTGAGCGGCAGGGGCGTAACGCGGGCGTCCGGCATTCCCCATCGGGCGGTCGCGAATTGGAGCGACGCGCTTGATATCGTGTCGTGCCGCGTCGAAGTGAATTGAATGGTTTTACGGCGCGGAACGGAAATGAAAAAGGGTCTCCATAGGAGACCCTTGTACATCTTGGTAGGCCGTACTGGATTCGAACCAGTGACCAACGGATTAAAAGTCCGCTGCTCTACCAGCTGAGCTAACGACCCAAAGAGGCAAAATTATAGCGGCCGCTTTACAGGGTTGTCAATAAATTCGATCGTCGCGAACCGCATTTTTCCGCTACTTGACCGCATCCAGCTTGCTTTGTGCAGCCTGTGCGGCATCCGTGCCCGGGTATTGCGAGACGACCTGCTCGAGCGTCTTCTTCGCAGCGGCTTTCTGGCCTTGTTCGATCTGGTTCGTCGCGATCGCGACGAGCGCGTCGGCCGCTTTCGGATGCTGCGGGTAGTTCTTTACGAGGTTTTGCCACGTCGCGCTCGAGCCACGGTAGTCGCGAAGCGCATACTGCGCGTTGCCGAGCCAATATTGCGCGGTGGGCTGATAGGGGCTTTGCGGATATTTCGCGATGAATGAGCGAAACGAAGCCGCCGCGCCCTTGAAGTTGCCGTTGCGAAATTGCTGAGACGCGGCGTTGAACGCGTCCGTTTCCCCCGGCTGCACCGTGCCTTCGACGCCGTCCACCGTCTTTTGCTGCGGCTCGAACTTCTTGAGGCGGGCGTCCAGATCGGTGTAGTACTCCTTCTGTTGACGCTCGAGCGTCGTCAGGCGGTTCGTCAGATCCTCGTTTTCGCCACGCAGCGTCGCGACCTGCTGATTCAGTTGGTCGAGACGGCCTGACTGGTCGAGGATCGTGCGTTGTGCGGCCGACAGCTGACTCGTCAGGTTCTCGGTCTTGCTGCGCAGGTCGAGCACCGCGCGGCGGGCCTCGTCATCGTCGAAAAGGCCGGCCTGGGCCGGCGCAGCCGCAAGAGCCGCGCCGGCCATGCACAACGAAGCGGCGGTGTGCATCCAGGAAAAACGGTGCGTCATACAGCGATTCTTCCGTGACTTACTGTTGATAGACGAGGTCCGCGCGGCGGTTCTGCGCCCACGACGCTTCGTCGTGGCCGAGTGCCACCGGCTTTTCCTTGCCGAGGCTCACGGCTTCCATCTGCGTATCCGCAACGCCGAGCAGCGACAGCGCGCGGCGCACGGCTTCGGCCCGCTTCTGGCCCAGCGCGAGGTTGTACTCGCTGGTGCCGCGCTCGTCGGTGTTGCCCTGGATCAGGACGTGGCGCTGCGGGTGGCTCTTCAAGTATTGCGCGTGTTGTTGCAGCAGCGGCTGGTACTGATCCTGCACCGAATAGCTGTCGAAATCGAAATAGATGCTGCGCTTTGCGAGCGGGCTGTTCGGATCGTTGAGCGGGTCGACGGTGACTTGCGCGACGTTTTCCGGATTCGTTTGCGATGCGTTTTGATTGGCGTTTTCGTCGACCTTCACGCCCGACTTACACGCGGCGAGCACGCCGATCGTTAGCATCGCGAGCGCAAGACGAAGTTTTTTCGACATCATATTGATTCTCCTTGTGGTTATTGCATGAAGGGCCCCCAGGACGGCTCACGCACGCCGCCCTGAATGGACAGGATCTGCGGCGGCGCGCTGCCGTCGGAGGGGACGGCAGCAAGTACGCTGCGGCCGCCCGACTGAGTGGCGTACAGAATGTACTGGCCGTTCGCCGCAAAGCTCGGCGACTCGTCGCGCGTCGTGTTGGTGACGGCGTTCGCCGCCCCTGTTTGCAGATCTTGGACATACAGCTTGAAGCCCCCGCCGGTACGCGAGATGTACGCGAGCAGCTTGCCGTCCGGGCTGACCCGCGGGCTTGTATTGTAGCTGCCGGTGAACGTCACGCGCTGCGCCGCGCCAGCGCTTTCGCCTTCGGCCGGCATTCTGTAAATCTGCGGTGCGCCACCGCGGTCGCTCGTGAAGTAGATCCACTTGCCATCAGGAGAATAGAACGGTTCGGTGTCGATCGAGCCGCTGCGCGTGAGGCGCTTGAGCCCGCCGCCCGACGCATTGACCGAATAAATCTGCGTGTTGCCCGTGAGCGACAGCGCAACCGCGAGCGTCTGACTGTCCGGAGACCACGCGGGCGCGCTGTTATTGCCTTTCTGATTCGAGATCACGTAGCGGCGGCCGGTCGGCAGATCGTGAATGTAGACGACCGGCTTTTTCAGCTCGAACGACACATACGCGACCTTGGTGCCGCTCGGCGACCACGCCGGCGAGATGATCGGCTCCTTGCTCGTGAGCGCGGGAATCGGGTTCTGTCCGTCGGAGTCGGAGATCAGCAGCCGGTACGAATTGCCGGTGCGCTGCACATACGACAGGCGGGTGTTGAACACGCCGCGCACGCCGAGGAGCTTTTGATAGATGTAATCGGCGATCTTGTGACCAGCCTTGCGCATTGCTTCGCCGTCGTTCGACGCCGTCAGCGACAGGCCGCCCAGGCTCTGTTGTTTGACCGTGTCGTACAGGATGAAGTTGACCTTGTACTGGCCGCCCGATTCGCGGGTCACGCTGCCCGCGACGAACGCGTTCGCGCCTTTCGCCTTCCATCCGCCAAAGTCCGGTGACGCCGTTTCGGGCACGGGCGTACTGCCTGCGTCGACGTTCGTGAATTTGCCGCTTCTGGCCAGATCGGCGCGCACGATCGACGTGACCTGCTGAGGCAGGCTCGCTTCGTTGACGAAATTGGCGGTGGCGATCGGAAACTGGGTGGAGCCGACGCCCGTGATCAATACGTTCACTTGCGCGTGGGCGCCGGTGCCCGCCGCGATCAAACACGAGGCCACGAGTGCCCTAAAACCTAGCTTCGTCATCAAACTCATGCTTCCTGTTCCCGTATGTGCTTGCTTGCGCGAAAGACTCAAAGATACCCGATTCGTTCCCGTCGCGACGGCGCGAGTGTACGCGTAAATACGTCTATTCCGCCGCCCTGAAGGTAATCGTAATCTGGCTGGGGGTTTGGCCGTTGGTGTCGGGCGGCAGCGGCACCGATGCCTGGATCGCGTTGATCACGGCCTGATCCCACCCCGAATTTCCGCTGGAACGGCGAATCGACGCGCTGAGCACGTCACCCGACGGCGTACAACGAATCGAGACGACGGTGACGAGGCCTTCGCGCTCGCCGCCCCAAACGATGTGCGGCTTCACGCGCCGCCGTACCTTGTCCGCGTAACCGGGGGACGCCGCAGTGCCGCCCGAGCCGGTGCCGGTGCCGCTCTTCGCGAGCCCTTCGCCGCCGCCCGAGCCGGCCATCCCTTGCAGTTGCGCGAGGCGGGCCTGCCGTTCCTTGTCGAGCTTCACGCGCGCCGCCGCATTCGCCTTGGCCGCCGCCGCGGCCTTCGCCGCTTTTTCGGCCTCGGCCTTCTTCTGGGCGGCAAGCTGCTCCTGCTTCTCTTGCTTCTTCAGCTGCTCGAGCTTTTGTTGCTCGAGCCTGCGCTGCTGTTCCGAGGCGAGCTGTTGTTGCTTGAGCTTGTCGGCCTGCTTCTGCTTCTCGCGCTCCGCCGCCTGCTGGGCGGCAAGCTGCGCGGCTTGTTGTGCGGCAAGCTGTTGCGCCTTCAGCCGCTGCCGGCGCTGCTCTTCGAGTTGGGCTTCGCGGGCCGCGGCCTGCTGTGCGCGCCGCTTTTGCTGCAACGCAATATCCGCTTCGTCGTTCTTGACCGGTTCAGGAGCAGGGGCCGCCTTCACGGGGGGGCGCGGCACGGATGTGTCCGGAATCTCGGTCCAAAGCTCAGCCTGCGCGCCTGCGGGCGTGCTGTTTGGCCACTGGATGCCGTGATAAAGAAAGAGCGCGAGCAAAACATGCATCAGCGCCGCGAGCAGGAACGCGCGGCCGGTGCCGCGTTCGCGCGGCGGCTTGTGCGGATAGGCGGCGCGTGGTTGGCTCGACATCATTGCGATTTGACGAGCAGGCCGACGCGCTTCACGCCGCGCGCCTTCAGATCGGACATCACCGACATGACCGCGTCATACTGAACCGTCTTGTCCGCCGCGATCACAACCGGCTGATCCGGGTGATCGGCTTGGCGCGACACGATGAAACTGTCAAGCTCGGCTTTCGTCATCGCATCTTCCTGCGACGCGCCCGATTCGCTCTTGTAGCGAACGCTTATTTTGCCGTCGGCGCGGATGTTGACGACGACGGGCGGCGTCTGATCCTGCGGCGCCGCATTGCCGACGGTCGGCAGATTGACGATCGACGGCGCGACGAGCGGCGCCGTGACCATGAAAATGACGAGCAGCACGAGCATCACGTCGATGTACGGCACGACGTTGATGTCGGCCATCGAGCGGCGCGAGCGGCCGCCGCGCATGCTGGAACGAATGGGGGTGCCGGCCATCGCGTGCTCCTTATTGCGCTTGGCGCTGCAGGATGTTCGAGAATTCTTCGATGAACGTCTCGAAGCGGATCGCGAGGCGGTCGATATCGTGCGCGTAGCGGTTATACGCGACGACTGCCGGAATCGCGGCGAACAGGCCGATCGCGGTTGCGACGAGCGCCTCGGCGATGCCGGGCGCGACGTTCGCGAGCGTGGCTTGTTGCACGTTCGCGAGCCCCCGGAACGAGTTCATGATCCCCCAGACGGTGCCGAACAGACCGATATACGGGCTGACCGAGCCGACCGACGCGAGGAACGACAGGTTGGATTCGAGAACGTCCATTTCACGCTGGAATGATGCGCGCATCGCTCGGCGGGCGCCATCGAGAAGGAGTGTCGGATCGCTCAGGCGCTTTTCCTTCGCTTTGAGGAATTCCCGCATCCCCGATTCGAAGATCCGCTCGAGCGCGCCGATCGTGTGACGATTGTTTGCCGCGCTCTGGTACAGCGCCTGCAGATCGCCGCCCGACCAGAAGTCGCGCTCGAAGCGCTCGGTTTGTGCGCGGGCGCGGCGGATCGCAAACCATTTGCGGAAAATGAAGGTCCACGACATCAGCGACAGGATGAGCAGGAGCCCCATCACCGCCTGAGCGAGCACGCTCGCATTGAGGACGAGGGAGATGATCGACAGGTCTTGAGCAGTGTTCATAGAGGTTTGATTAACGTCCCCTTCGGGGAGGGCCTGACCAGGGTGCCCGGCCGGAATATTCCGGCGGCGCGCTGCAGGGCCATTCGGTTTGGCGCGCCGCAGGCACCCCGCCGAACCTAGCTTAGTAGCGGGTCACGGGGGTGAAGTTCATCGGCAGTGTCTAAACGGCACCCGGGCGCTCGGCGTTGACACCGCCGTCGCGCAGGCCGCGCGCGGCCGGCCCCCGCTTGAGCGCCTCGAAGACGGGCGGCGGGATCAGGCTCGATCGGAACACGGTGCGATCGACGCAGGCAATTCTCACCTTGGCGGTGACGAGGAGCATATCGTCCCGCCACGCCTGTTGGGTGAACGTCACCGATGCATGGCCAAGCCGGTCGATCTTGCAGGTGATCGTGAGCGCGTCGTCGAGCCGCGCCGGGGCGCGGTAGTTGAGCGCGGCATCGCAGACGACGAAGATCGCTCCCGTCTCGTCGGCGACGCGCCGTTGGTCGACGCCGCACGCACGCAGCCATTCGGTGCGCGCGCGCTCGAAGAATTTCAGGTAGTTCGCGTAATAGACGACGCCGCCGGTATCGGTATCCTCGTAGTACACGCGAACGGGCCACACAAAGTCTGGCGCTGCGTCTGGCTGTTGGGTGGGCTCAATCATGGCGCGCATTCTACCGGAACGGCGATTTCGATTCGTAACGGTATGTCGTCGCGCGGGGCGGCTTTGCTGGCCCCCGCGCGCTCGACCCGGCTCAGCTCCGATGAACGGTCAGCCCGGCAGGGGCTTGCGCGACCGGCATCATCTCGATCGTATTGATGTTTACGTGCGCGGGGCGGGTGGCGATCCAGTAGATCGTGTCGGCGATGTCCTGCGCGGTGAGTGGGGCGACGTTCGCATAGACATTTGCCGCCTTTGCGTCGTCACCACGATAGCGCACGTTCGAGAATTCGGTGCCGCCGCAGAGGCCCGGCTCGATATCGGTCACACGCAGCGGCGTGCCGACCAGATCCGCGCGCAGATTCAGACTGAACTGGCGTACAAACGCCTTGGTTGCGCCGTAGACGTTGCCGCCGGGGTACGGATAGCTGCCCGCGACCGAGCCGAGATTGAAGATATGGCCGCGGCCGCGCTCGATCATGCCCGGCAACAGTGTGCGCGTGACCGCGACGAGGCCCGAGCAGTTCGTGTCGATCATCGTTTGCCATTCGTCGAGGCTTGCCTTGTGCGCAGGCTCGACGCCGAGCGCGAGGCCTGCGTTATTGACGAGCACGTCGATCGCGCCAAACTCCGCAGGCAGCGACGCCGGCACGGCTTCGACGGCCGCCCGGTCGCGGACGTCGAGTTCGAGCGGCAAAAGCGCGTTGCCTAGCTCGGCGGCAAGCGCGTCGAGACGATCCTTGCGGCGCGCGGTGGCGACGACACGATGGCCGCCTTTGGCGAAGATCCGGGCGATGGCGGCGCCGAAACCCGCCGACGCGCCGGTGACGAACACGATCATTGCTGCTGCTCCTTAATGGACGCTTGGGACGCTTGCTTGGTGGAACACGCTAGCCTACTGGCATTGCGGCGGTGCGACAAGGCCGGGATGCGCCAGACGCGCACCCCGCGCAGACCGGGCCGGCGGTGCCAATCAATTTGCCCCTTTTTTCGGCCGGCATGGTCCGGCAAGCTCCGTTTGGTTGCCTATTCACCGTGCATCCAATAAACTAATGCGCTCAATATCTCCCTGCGTGACTGGCGATAAGGCCTTTCGGGGCCAAGGTGGAGCGTCCCACCGTGAAGCGCGGGGTTCGCTTTTGCCGTTCGCCTGGGCAGCCGTTGTGCGCCGTGTCGCGTGCGCATCGCCGGTGGCTGTCCTGCCTCGCGTTCCACGGAATCCTCCGCTACGTCGAGCTGGCTCTCCACCGTGTCGAGCTGGCCGGGCGACATATTCGGCCATTTTCGGTCAACCTGTACACACTTAACGGAAACCGTATGTTTGACAGAGCCCAGAGCACCATTGCGAATGTGGACCCCGAAATTTGGCAAGCGATTCAGCAAGAGAACACTCGCCAGGAAGAGCATATCGAGCTGATCGCTTCGGAAAATTACACGAGCCCGGCCGTGATGGCGGCGCAGGGCTCGCAGCTCACCAACAAATATGCGGAAGGCTATCCGGGCAAGCGCTATTACGGCGGCTGCGAGTACGTGGACATCGTCGAGCAGCTTGCGATCGACCGTGTGAAGCAGCTTTTCGGCGCCGAAGCCGCGAACGTGCAGCCGAACTCCGGCTCGCAGGCGAACCAGGGCGTGTTTTTCGCCATGCTCAAGCCGGGCGACACGATCATGGGGATGAGCCTTGCGCACGGCGGCCATTTGACGCATGGCTCGCCGGTCAACATGTCGGGCAAGTGGTTCAACGTCGTCAGCTATGGCCTGAACGAAAGCGAGGACATCGACTACGCCGCCGCACAGAAGCTCGCTGAAGAGCACAAGCCGAAGATGATCGTCGCGGGCGCGTCGGCGTTCGCGTTGAAGATCGATTTCGAGCGTCTCGCGAAGATCGCGCAGTCGGTCGGCGCTTACTTGATGGTCGACATGGCGCACTACGCGGGGCTGATTGCCGCGGGCGTCTATCCGAACCCGGTGCCGCACGCCGATTTCGTCACGACGACCACGCACAAAAGCCTGCGCGGCCCGCGTGGCGGCGTGATCCTGATGAAGGCCGAATACGAGAAGCAGATCAATTCGGCGATCTTCCCGGGCATCCAGGGCGGCCCGCTGATGCATGTGATCGCGGCGAAGGCCGTGGCGTTCAAGGAAGCGCTGTCGCCTGAGTTCAAGACGTATCAGCAGAAGGTGGTCGAGAACGCACGCGTGCTGGCCGACACGCTCGTGAAGCGCGGCCTGCGCATTGTGTCCGGCCGTACCGAAAGCCACGTGATGCTCGTCGATCTGCGCGCGAAGAACATTACCGGCAAGGCGGCGGAAGCGGCGCTCGGCGCGGCGCACATCACGGTCAACAAGAATGCGATTCCGAATGATCCGGAAAAACCGTTCGTGACGAGCGGTATCCGTCTTGGCTCGCCGGCGATGACGACGCGCGGCTTTGGCCCGCAGGAGGTCGAACTCGTGGGTAATCTGCTCGCCGACGTGCTGGAGAATCCGGAGGACGAAGCGACGATCGCGCGTGTGCGTGCACAGGTCGCCGAGCTGACGAAGCGGTTCCCGGTTTACCGCTGATCGGCCATGCGCTGCCCGTTTTGCCGGCACGACGACACGCAAGTAGTGGATTCTCGCGTGTCGGAGGACGGCGCCGCGATACGCCGGCGCCGCCGCTGCTCGGCCTGCGATAAGCGTTTCACGACGTATGAGCGGGTCGAGCTGGCGTTGCCTGCCGTTGTGAAGAAAGATGGCAGCCGCACCGAATTCGATCGCCGCAAGATCGTCGCAAGCATGCAACTGGCGCTGCGCAAGCGTCCCGTTGCGGCTGACGCGATCGACGCGGCGGTCGCACGCATCGAATATCAATTGCTCGCATCCGGCGAGCGCGAGGTCCGCAGTGAAAGGCTCGGCGAACTCGTAATGAACGAGCTGCGCGCTCTCGATACGATTGCCTATGTGCGTTTCGCGTCTGTCTATCGGCGGTTCGAGGACGTGTCCGAGTTCGCGGACGTGATCGAAGAGTTCCGGCGCACGGCGCCCGCGAAGCCGCCGCGCAAGCGTTGAGCTTGCATATATCCTTTCCTTTTTCATTCCGTAATCCGTCCGTTTCTTGTGTGCATTGCCCGGGCTTATCGCGCGGCAACCATGCTCGCCTGGACGATTGTCGTTCGCGTCGCCATGACGCGCGACTCGGCCAATCGGCAGATGGTATGCATGCGCACGTACCGGTAGAGTCGACGCATCGGATTGACGGAGGCGCACGATGCAGGCGGGCAGCAACTGGCGGGTAGCGGCGGGATTTACGTTCATCGAGCTGATGGTTGTGCTTGTGCTGATCGCGCTCGCCACGACGTTGACGGCATCGACGCTCTCCGGAGCGCGAATGCGCGATCGGGTCGAGGCGCGCGCTCGCATATTCGGCGCGGCGTTGGCTTATGCGCGTGCAGAAGCGTTCAGACTCGGCACTCGCGTCGTGCTATGCCGGGCCGGCACGGCAGCCGGATGTATCGCGGCGGGCCGGCCCTGTAACGATAGTGCGACCGATTGGTCGTGCGGCTGGTTGGTGGTCGTTGCGGATGGCGCTCGCGGTACGCGCGTGCTGCGGCGTTTCGCGCGCGATTCGCAGGTGGCCGTGATGGGTGCGGGCGGCGACATTGTGTTCACGCCGCCGGCAGGACAAGTGATCGGCGGTTTTCGGAGTTTCGAATTTACGCCACACGATGCATCGGGCGTATGGCGCGGCGAGCGCTGGCGGCGTTGTTTGCGGATCGCGTCGGGCGGCCGGGTGCGGATCACGGAGGGCGGTTGTGGAGCGCCGGCGTGAAGCGCCGCCGTATGACGCGGGGCGGCTCGCTGGTGGAGGTGACAGTCGCGTCGGCACTGCTTGCGATGGCCGCGCTCAGTGTGATTGCCGCATTGCTTGCGGCGATACGCAGCGAGCGTGATGCCGTATATCGCGAGCAGGCATGGCTTCTCGCCGATTCCTGGGCTGAAACGGCCCGGTCTGTCGGACCGGCGGGCATTGACTGGCAAGCAGCGGTGACTGCGTTGCCGCATGGCAAGTTGGCGCTTGTCGGCGCGGGCGGCGGCATGGCGACGCTGCGAATCGAGTGGGCCGGTGCACAGCCGGCAGCCGAAGGTCCATCGAGTTGCACTGGGGTTTTTGTAACGGCGGGCGGCGTGCGATGTGTGGCGCTTGCTTTTGCGACTGCGGGCGGCGGATGAATCGGATATCGCATTGGCGCGCCCATACGTTGATCGAGGCAATGGTCGCGATGACGCTCGGTTTGCTGATTTTGCTAACGGCGGTGTCGCTTTATCGCGTCCAACGGGCAGCGTATGCGGCGGCGGCGGATGCCGCACGGATGCGCGATTCGGCGCAAGCGGCGCTTGTGTTGCTCGCTCAGCAGATTCAGATGGCCGGTTTCGTGCCACTTGATGCGCACGATGTGCTGCCGGCGCCTGGACTCTTCGGATGCGTGCGGGCACGGGCTGTCGGTGCGGATACTCAGCCGGCGTGCGATCCGCTTGCGAATGGCTCGGACGGGCTCGTCGTGCGCTACGTTGGCGACGGCGTGTCGACGTGGCTTACGGTAACCGGCCAGGCGACGGATTGCCTCGGTCAGGGTGTCGGTGCGGCTGATGCGAAACCGTTGATCGTCAATCGCTTTTACGCGCGTGTCAGCGCGTCGACGGGCGAGCCTGAGCTGTATTGCGAAGGCAGCGGCAGGCGCGGGCTTGCGCAGCCACTCGTCGAAGGTGTCGAGCGATTGTGGTTGCGTTACCGGTTGCGCGGTGCCTCGGAGTGGGTTGATGCATCGGCGCTGTCTGCTTCGGCCTGGGATAGCGTCGCAGCCGTTGCCGTTTGTATTGAGGTGCGCGGAAGGCCGACTGGCCGTGCGGCGCGCTATGTCGACTGTTCGGGACGAGCAGTGGTGGCTACGGATACTCGAGCAAGGCTCGTATTGCGCCGTTATGTTGCAGTTCGCAATCGGAGGAACGGATGAGTGCTTCATCGGCGGTCGTATTGCCATCGAACCGAACTTCGGTAAGCGCCGAATGCTGGCGCATGCGCTGTGCAACCAAGCGGTGGGCGCATTGCGCATATCGTTCGCGGGGCGTCGCGTTGCCTGGCGTGCTGGCCGTGACGGCTTCGCTTGCCGTGATGTCGTCCGCATGGTTCGAAATCGCGGCGACGGAAATGCGGCGCACGACGAGTCTTGCCAGCCGGTTGATTGCTTTTCATGCAGCCGACGCGGCGCTCGATGCCTGCGCCGATGCGCTGCTGAACGGCACGGCCGCCCACGATGCCGCGTCAGCGGAAGACGCTGCCGGCGAGCCGGCCGGATGGCGAAGCCCAGACGCGTTCGACGGTAGCCGCGCATTCGCGCCGTATCCAAATTGGCCTAATGCAGCGCAAGCGCCGAGCTGTGTGATCGAGGCGTGGCGCCTGCCCGCGCGGCCGGGTGCGCGCGCGTATGTCGTGACTGCACGGGGTATCGGCGCGACGCGGGATACGGGCGAGTGGCTGCAACTGCAGATCGTTGTCGAGCGCGGGCGGGTCGAGCGTCGGTGGCGGCGAGTCGTAGGTAGGCCGGCTTAGTGCAGAGGGGCGATGTCGTCAACGAAAGGTGCCGCGAATTGTCGCGGATTCTCGCTGATTGAAGTGATTGTCGCGCTTGCGATCGTGGCGGTGCTCGCGGCATTCGCAATTCCGTCGTATCGGCGTCACGTCGAACGAGGGCATCGGTTGAGTGCGGTCGCCGCGCTATATCGCGCGGCGCAATATGTCGATGCATTCGGCGAAACCTTGCCCGCCGCATTGCCTGACGGGTTGAGTCGGGCACCTGAAACAGGTGGTGCGGTCTATTGGCTGAAAATGACGGCCGAAGAAGCGCACGGCGGATACGCGCTGGAGGCGGGCCCGGCGACGAATGGCCCGATGCGCGACGATGGTTGCGGTGTCTTTGTGCTGTATGCGGACGGCACGCGCGAGAATCGCGCAATGGACGGCGCAGCCGGGCAGCAAACCTCCGGTGTGGGGGCTTGCTGGTTGACGAATTGAGTGCTCGATGGGATAGGCGAATGCCGACGGGGCGAGGCCAGACAACCAGCGCGACTGCGAGGCGAAACAACGGGGATATGCGCGGCCGGAGCGCGGGCAGAGATAGAGATGGTGCGCGCGGGATGGCTATACCGCAGGCACTGCATGGCCGGCCGATTCCATGCGAAGTGCCAGACGCGAAAGTGCCATTCGGTGATCCCCGCTACCTGCCCACGCGTTACGATTTGCGGTTCCGCGTCTGCGAACTGGATTGCCGGTTATCGCTTTTCATCTGCTTCCAGATTCGATAAACATTCCACAGGGCAAACCCGACGGCGCCCCATTTGAGCGCGGGGCGCGCGCTCACGCGCAGCAATGTCCGTGCGGGCTTTGCAAGCAGGATCGAGGCGAGCGAACTCAGCAGCGGATATTGATTGACGAGCGCGCCCAACACCGTATTGGCGTTTCTCGCCGATTTGCCGAACACATTCGCAGACAGGCCCGGCACAATCAGTTTCAGCCATTTGAACTGCGTGACGGACTGGCGCAATTCGGCGCCGGCGTGGGCGAATTCGGCGCGCTCGGCGCCGGAGCGCAGCAGCAGCAATTCCTTGCGCAGCGCCCGGTGCTCGGCGGCACTGATGCGTCGCTTGTGCGAGGCGGTGCGAAATCGTGGGTCCGTAGCGGAGTGGCTCATGGCGCGTGACAAAATGGAGAAGGGCGGAACCGAAAACAGAACGGAAAACGAATGCCGGCGTTCACGGCTTGCCGCGGAACAGCTCGCGGTCTTTTTCCAGTTCGTTCAGCGTGGCATCGAATATCGCCGGCGCGTTGCGCAGCCCGGCGCGCACCTTCAGCATGCAGACGAGCGCGCCAAACGCATAGAGTCCGGTAATGGCGGCGAGCGCTTGCCAGCGATAGCTATCCCAGAACACGATCGCGACGAGCGCCGTGAGGCTGACGAGCGCCATTGTTGCGAGCGTCATTGCGGCGAGTCCGAGAAAGAGCATGGCCAGCAGGCGCTCCTTCTCCTCGGCGATCTCGATGCCGACGAGTTCCAGCCGGGTCTGCAACAGTGCGAACGCGGAACCGAGCAGGCGGCGCAGCGGCCCATGCGATGAGGTTTCTGTCGTCATGAATGAAGTGCGTGCCTATGAAGGACGGCGGTGCGCTACGGCACCGCCCGGTGCGCCGCATGGGCGCGAGCGGGATCGAGCCGCCCTTGGAGCCGTGCCGGTGTTACTTGCGGTTGATCAAAAGGCCGATCAGCACGCCGACGCCGGCTGCGATGCCGATCGATGTCCAAGGATGCTCGTGCACGTAGTCGTCGGTGGCGCGTGCGGCCTTCTTGCCTTTCTCGACCACAACCACCTGGACGTCGGCCGCTTTTTCCTTTGCCTGCTTCAAGCGCGTGAGCGCCTTGTCGCGCAGTTCGTTCGCGCGATCACCCGTGCTGCTTGCGGCCTGTTTCAGCAAGTCTTCCGCATCCGCGAGAACAGTTTTGATATCCGACATCAGTTTCTCCTTGTTGACTTCCGACATTGCGACTCCCTTCTTGCTTGGGGGCGCGGGCCCGGTACGGGATCGCAGCAAGACCCGCGCCTGTGTTCGGGCGCGGCGTCCCGTCGCAGGCGGCGCAGGATCGCGCTTGGCTAACATGGTAAACGACTTGCGATCACTTAGAGAGACGCTCCGGAACGAAAAAGTTTCCAAAATAGTCAAACCCACCCGGCAAAAATGATAAAAAGGAATGAATATCTGACGGAATAATCGTTTTCGCCGGATGCCTCATCCCTTAACCTGAAGGCTTGTCCGGGCATATCCTGTGCCTGGGCGCCCGATCCATGCTAGATCAAGGAGCTGCAATATGAGTCTGCGTCTTGGTGACCTCGCGCCGGATTTCGAACAGGATTCGAGTCTCGGCCGCATCAAATTCCATGAGTGGCTCGGCAATAGCTGGGGCGTGCTGTTTTCGCATCCTGCCGACTACACGCCCGTTTGCACGACGGAGCTTGGGCTGACCGCGAAGCTCAAGGGCGAATTCGACAAGCGCAACGTAAAGGTGATCGCGCTGTCGGTCGACAGCGTCGAGTCGCACAAGGGCTGGATCGACGATATCAACGAGACGCAGGCCACGAGCGTCGGTTTCCCGATCATCGCCGACGCCGACCGCAAGGTGTCGCAGCTCTACGACATGATCCATCCGAACGCGAACGAAACGCTGACCGTGCGCTCGTTGTTCGTGATCGATCCGAACAAGAAGGTGCGCCTCATCATCACGTATCCGGCGAGCACGGGCCGTAATTTCGACGAAGTGCTGCGCGTGATCGATTCGCTGCAACTGACCGACAACTACAAAGTGGCGACGCCCGGTAACTGGAAGGATGGCGACGACGTCGTGATCGTGCCGTCGCTGCAGGACCCGGACGAACTGAAGCAGCGCTTCCCGAAAGGCTTCAACGCGGTGCGCCCGTATCTGCGTCTGACACCGCAGCCGAACAAATGACCGGCGCGCGCCGTGTGTGGTTTGGCATGGCGTGATTGTCGTCTGACGAAAAGCCCCGGCCAGCAGTGCCGGGGTTTTTGTTGGCGAAGCGAGCGGCGGTTTCGATGCTGCCGCCCGTGCGACGGGCAGTGGAGCGGGCTCGAACCCAATCCATGAAGCGATGAAGCATGCGCGTGACCCGTGCGGGCGAACAGTGCTTGGTTGCCACCGAAGCCGCTCGCGGCGAGCGCCGGCCAAGTCGGCGCGTTGCGCGGCCGGTATCGAGATGGGCCGTGAGCTGCTCAGAAGAATGCTTGAATGCCGGTTTGCGCGCGGCCGAGGATCAGCGCGTGGATATCATGCGTTCCCTCGTAGGTGTTTACCACCTCGAGATTGACCAGATGCCGCGCGACGCCGAACTCGTCGGAAATGCCGTTGCCGCCCAGCATGTCACGCGCGAGCCGCGCAATGTCCAGGGCCTTGCCGCACGAGTTGCGCTTCATGATCGACGTGATCTCGACGGCGGCCGTGCCTTCGTCTTTCATCCGTCCGAGACGCAGCACCCCTTGCAAGCCGAGGGTGATTTCGGTCTGCATGTCGGCGAGTTTTTTCTGAATCAATTGATTGGCGGCGAGCGGGCGGCCAAATTGATGCCGATCGAGCACGTACTGGCGCGCGGTGTGCCAGCACGACTCGGCCGCGCCGAGTGCGCCCCACGCGATGCCGTAGCGCGCCGAGTTCAGGCACGTGAACGGGCCGCGCAGGCCGGTGACGTTCGGTAGCCGGTTCTCTTCCGGTACGAACACTTCATCGAGCACGATCTCGCCCGTGATCGACGCGCGCAGGCCCACCTTGCCGTGGATCGCGGGCGCGGTGAGCCCCTTCCAGCCCTTTTCGAGAATGAAGCCGTGGATCGCGTCGCGGCCGTCTTCGTCGAGCTTCGCCCAGACGACGAACACGTCGGCGATCGGCGCGTTCGTGATCCACATCTTCGCGCCGGACAGCGAATAGCCGCCCGGCACTTTCGTCGCGCGCGTCACCATGCTGCCCGGATCGGAGCCGTGGTTCGGCTCGGTGAGGCCGAAGCAGCCTATCCATTCGCCCGTCGCGAGCTTCGGCAGGTATTTCTCCTTTTGTGCGTCGGAGCCGAATTCGTGGATCGGCACCATCACGAGCGACGACTGAACCGACATCATCGAGCGATATCCCGAGTCGATGCGCTCGATCTCGCGTGCGATCAGTCCGTAACTCACGTAGTTGAGGCCGGGGCCGCCGTACTGCTCGGGGATCGTCGGGCCGAGCAGGCCCAGCTCGCCCATTTCGCGAAAGATCGTCGCGTCGGTGGTTTCGTGGCGGAACGCTTCGGTCACACGCGGTGCGAGTTTGCGTTGCGCATAGGCGCTCGCGGCGTCGCGGACCATCCGCTCGTCGCCGGTGAGCTGCTGATCGAGTAGCAGCGGATCGTCCCAATGAAAGCTTGCAGCGGCCATCGCGATGTCTCCTCACTTGACTGAATTTCTGCTGTGCGGAACAATGTTCTGCATTTCGGCCTCAGTGTACCATCGCATGCATGTTCCGACCATCGATGACGATGAGCTCGATGCGCGCAAGTTCGTCGTCGCGCTTGCGCGCGGGCTCGATCTGCTGCGCGCGTTCCGGCCGGGCGAGACGATGCTCGGCAATCGCGATTTCGCCGAGCGCACCGGCCTGCCGAAGGCGACCGTCAACCGGCTTGCCTATACCCTCACCGTACTCGGCTATTTGCGCTACGACGACACGCTCGGCAAATATGCGCTCGATGCGGGTGTGTTGTCGCTCGGTTATGCGCTGCTCGCGGGCTCGGATACGCTCGCGCTCGCACGGCCGCACATGCAGGCGCTGGCGCGCGAGATCGGCGCGGCCGTGTCGCTTGGGTGCCGCGACGGTCTCGACATGATCTATCTGGAGACGATCCGCAGCGAGACGGCATTGACGCTTGGGCTTGCGTCGGGTTCGCGATTGTCGATGTTGACGAGTTCGATGGGCCGGGCGTATCTCGCCGTACAGCCGCCCGACGTGCGCGCGGCGCTGTTTACCGAGCTGCGCAAGGCGGCGGGCAAGGGGCGGGCGGCGGCCGCGCTCGCCGAGGCGGCGCAGCGCGCGGTCGACGCGTTCGACGTGCAAGGCTGCTGCTATTCGTTTCGCGACTGGCACGCCGATGTGAATGCGGTCGCGGTGCCGTTTCGCGAACCGCGCGAAGGGCGCTGGCTGATCCTGAGTTGCAGCGGGCCAGCGTCGTCGATGGGCGAGGACGTGTTTCGCGACCGGATCGGGCCGAAGTTGAAGGCGCTTGCGAAGCGGCTTGGGCCCACCGCATAGCAGGCCGGCCGTTTGCGGTGCGAGGCGGCGGCTTGCGCCGAATGCCGGGCGGCCGGGCGGATGGCGCGCAGGGGGGCGCGTTTACGGGAGCATCGACGGTGTTACGTCAGTCGCGTTGCGCCGTCCTATTTATGCATGCGTCGTTGCACGTGAACTCGGGCTGTCGGTTGCCGCGCCGCACCGGTGCGCATTCCGGTAGCCAGTTGCCAGTTGCGGTCCGCCGATGGTGCCCGTTGCCTGAAATCGGTTGTAATCTGAACGCCGCAGCCCCATTGCGGCGCGATCGCCGCAGCAAAATATGTGTGCGGGAGATCCATGATGCCGAGTTTCGAACCGTTGACGGGCGGTTGCGCATGTGGCGCGATTCGCTATCGGATCACCGTCGAGCCCGCGAGCGCCGGCTTTTGCCACTGCCGGCTATGTCAGCGGACGACTGGCGCCGCCGTGCTTGCGTGGGCGTCGGTGCCGATCGGCGCATTCGAATACGTGAAGGGCGAGCCGCGCGTGTACGCGTCGAGCACGTGGGCCGGGCGGCGTTTCTGCGTGCAGTGCGGCACGCAGCTCGAATATCGACGGTCGAATGCGCCCGAGACGGTCGAATTCAATTACGCGACGCTCGACGATCCGTCACGGATTCGCCCAGGCGCGCACACCTGGTACGCCAACCGTGTGCCGGGAGTTGACGTGGCGGGCAGCCTGCCGGTGTTCGACGGCGGCGACTGATGCGTGGCGCGACGCGGGCGGCCGCGCATCAGTCGCCCGTTCTTCTGCTTTTTCAAACCGCAGCCGGGTGCGAGAACACCGGCCCTTGCACGAGCCGCACGTCATATTGGCGCAACAGCTCGAACTGCGTTTCATCGACGACGTGATCGAAGATGAGCGGAATGTGCACGCGCTGTGCGTAGCCGACGAGCGCCTTCACCATGCCTTCGCGCAGCGCGGCAGACGCGTCCATTTTGATGTAGTCGGGGCGCGCCATCTCCGATTCGACGGCGAGAATGCGGCCCGGATCGGGCAGCTTGTCCGCGACCTTGAATCCGTAGTGCTGATAGCTCTTCGTCAGATAGCCGAGAAAGGTCTTATGTGCGACGGCCGCGGCCGGCAGCTCGATCACGATGCGCTCGGGGCTCAGGCCGAAGCTCTCGAGCACGCTCGAGAAATGCTTGCCGTGGTCGTACTTGACGCTCTTTAGCAGCCGTTCGTGCACGCGCAGGAACAGCAGCCCGTGCCGCTGCGCGCCGAAGAAATTGATCGCATGCAGGCTGCGCGCGAGCCGGTCGAGCGCGACGAGCGACTGATCGTCGGCCACCGCGTCAAACGGATCGAACGGCGCGCCGCCCATCTGCGTAATGGCCTGAAAGCCCAGCTCGTCGCCGTAGCGCTCGATCGCGTCGGTGAGCGATGCCGATTGCGGCGCGCCCGGCATCGACACGTCGTAAATCGGCTCATACGCGCTTTCGAGACGCGCATCGCGCAGCTGTGCATACGCGTGCGCGCCATGCGCGTCGTCGTCGAGCGCGAGGTGCTCGCGCAGAAACGGCAGCTTGCCCGCGCGGGCGACGAGTTCGGCAATGGTGGGCGGAACCATGGACTCCGGATGGAAGAAAGGCGGCCGAATCGGCCGCCGTCTATACGAATGATAGTAGCAGCGCCGCGCCTGATTGGTTGCGCGATTTGCTCATATCGATATCGGGCCTGGCCGGGAGATTAGGGTATACGTTAATTTCACTAATCGAAATCGATTGTACTATTCGTAATCAATGGGTCGCCCATCGGGAAACCAGGCGTATGGTTCGGCCCACTACGAATCGAAGCGGCGCTTTTGCCGAGCGGAGCAAGGAGAGGAAAGATGGCCGGTGACAAGACATTCGCCTCGCAGGCGGATTTGACTGACAAGCAGGTGACGTTCGAGCGCCTGTCCGAGCATGCTTACGCTTACACCGCCGAAGGCGACCCGAACACCGGGATCATCATCGGCGACGATGCGGTGCTCGTGGCCGATACGCAGGCGACGCCCGTGATGGCGCAGGACGTGATCCGCCGCATTCGCGAAGTCACCGACAAACCGATCAAGTACGTGCTGCTCACGCACTACCACGCGGTGCGGGTGCTGGGCGCGTCGGCGTATGGCGCCGATCACGTGATCGCGAGCCAGGACACCTACGACCTGATCGTCGAGCGTGGCGCGGCCGACATGAAAAGCGAGATCGAACGCTTTCCGCGGCTGTTCCGCTCGGTCGAGTCGGTGCCGGGCCTGACGTGGCCGACGCTGACGTTCAAAGGCGAGATGACGCTCTGGCTCGGCAAACTCGAGGTGAAGATCCTGCAGTTGGGGCGCGGGCACACGAAGGGCGACACGGTCGTTTGGTTGCCACAGGAGAAAGTACTGCTGTCGGGCGATCTCGTCGAATACGGCGCAACGCCGTATGCGGGCGATGCGTACTTCGAGGACTGGCCGCATACGCTCGACGCGATCGCGGCGCTCAAGCCGGAGAAGCTCGTGCCGGGCCGCGGCGCGGCGCTGAAGACACCGCAGGAGGTCGCCCTCGGGCTTGCCGGCACGCGCGCGTTCGTCAGCGAGCTGTACGCGAACGTGAAGGCGGGCGCGGCGGCGGGCAAGGATCTGAACGCGCTGTACAAGGAAACCTACGCGGCGCTGAAGCCTAAATTCGGCGAATGGGTGATTTTCGATCACTGCATGCCGTTTGACGTGACGCGCGCGTTCGACGAGGCGACCCAATATCCGCACCCGCGGATCTGGACGGCCGAGCGCGACAAGGACATGTGGCAAACCCTCGAAGGCTGAGCGCGGCGACCATGAGCACCGATTACCAGACGCTGAAGTTCGGTTGCCGGCCGCGCGCCGAATATGCCGACGCACTCGCGCCGCATCCGGTGGTGGTGGTCGGCGCGGGGCCGGTCGGACTGGCGGCGGCGATCGATCTGGCTCAGCGCGACGTGCCCGTCGTGCTGCTCGACGACGACGACACCCTCGCGACCGGTTCGCGCGCGATCTGCTTCGCGAAGCGCACCCTCGAAATTCTGGACCGGCTCGGCTGCGGCGAGCGGATTGCGCAAAAGGGCGTGGGCTGGAACGTCGGCAAGGTGTTCCTGCGCGACGAGCTGATCTACGCGTTCGATCTGCTGCCGGATGCGGGATGCCAGCGGCCCGCGTTCGTCAATCTGCAGCAATATTACGTCGAAGGTTATCTGGCCGAGCGTGCGAGCGAGCTGCCGAATCTCGATCTGCGCTGGAGGAACCGCGTGACGGGCATCGGGCAGACGGCCGATCACGTGACGCTCGAGGTCGAGACGCCCGATGGCCCGTACACGCTGCGCGCGCGATACGTGATCGCGGCCGACGGCTCGAAGAGCCCGCTGCGCGCGATGATGGGGCTCGACAGCCGAGGCCGCACGTTCAAGGATCGCTTCCTGATCGCCGACGTGAAGATGAGCGCACCGTTTCCGGCCGAACGTTGGTTCTGGTTTGATCCGCCGTTTCATCGCAACCAGTCGGTGCTGCTGCATCGGCAGCCCGACGGCATCTGGCGGATCGACTTCCAACTCGGCTGGGATGCCGATCCGGTCGCGGAGAAGGCGCCCGAGCGCGTGATCCCGCGCGTGCGCGCGCTGCTCGGCCCCGACGCCGAGTTCGAACTCGAGTGGGTCAGCGTCTATACGTTCCGTTGCCAGCGGATGGACAGCTTCCGGCATGGCCGCGTGCTGTTCGCGGGCGACGCGGCGCACGGCGTGTCGCCGTTCGGCGCGCGCGGCGCGAATAGCGGCGTGCAGGATGCCGACAATCTTGCGTGGAAGCTCGCGCTCGTGCTAAGCGGACGTGCGCCCGATGCGCTGCTCGACACCTACGCGACTGAGCGCGAATTCGCCGCCGACGAGAACATCCGCCATTCGACGCGCGCGACCGATTTCATCACGCCGAAGTGCGCGGTGTCGCGCACGTTTCGCGACGCCACGCTCGAACTGGCCCGCGATTGCGAGTTCGCGCGCGGGCTCGTCAATAGCGGGCGACTGTCGGTGCCCGCGGTGCTCGCCGATTCGCCGCTCAATACCGCGGATCGCGCGGGCGACGCGTTTGACGGCGCTCCGGTGCCGGGCGCGGTCGCGATCGATGCGCCCGTCGTCGCGCGCGGCGAGCCCGGCTGGCTGCTGCAGCATGTGCGGGGCGGCTTCTCGGGCCTCTGGTTCGGCACGATCGACGATGCGCAGGCGCTCGTCGAGTTGACGCGCGATCAAGCGCTGCCCATCGCGCCGGTGCTCGTCGTGCCGCGCGCGCAGGGGCGCGCGGTGCCGGGCGTCGATGTGATCGAGGACGTCGACGGGCTCGCCGCACAGCGCTACGACGCGCGCCCCGGCACGTTCTACCTGCTGCGTCCGGATCAGCACGTGTGCGCGCGCATGCGATCGGCGGATGCGCGCGCGGTGCGCGCCGCGCTGCTGCGCGCGATCGGCGCCGCGTGAACATGCTGCCCCGTCATACCAATGGAGACAGGAGGTACCCGATGCGCCATCTCGACACCCGCCCGCGTCTGGCGGACCCGGACGCATTCTACGAAGCGCTGATCGACATGCACCGCGATCTGTCCGACGACGAAAGCCAACGCGTCAACGCGAAGCTGATCCTGCTGCTGGCCAACCAGGTCGGCGATCTCGACGTGCTGCGCGAGGCGATGGCGCTCGCGCGCGGCGGCGCGCATGCTGTCGCGGCGTCGCCGCTTGCCGGGGCCGGGCGGGCAACGCAATGAGCGCGCGGGCACCCGAGGCGGCGCGCGTGCTCGAAGTCGAGCGCGTGATCGACGGCACGCACCATCGCGCGTTCCACGCGCTACTGCTGACGCTGTGCGGGCTGAGTCTCGTGCTCGACGGCTTCGACGCGCAGGCGATGGGCTATGTCGCGCCGAGCGTGATCGCCGAGTGGGGCGTCCAGAAACAGGTGCTCGGCCCCGTGTTCAGCGCGAGCCTGTTCGGGATGCTGATCGGTGCGCTCGGCTTGTCGGTGCTGGCCGACCGGATCGGCCGCCGGCCGGTGCTGATCGGCGCGACGCTGTTTTTCGCGGCGACGATGCTCGCCACGCCGTTCGCGCCGACGATTCCCGCGCTGATCGCGCTGCGCTTCGTCACGGGCCTGGGGCTCGGCTGCATCATGCCGAACGCGATGGCGCTCGTCGGCGAATGCAGTCCGGCCGCGCATCGCGTGAAGCGAATGATGATCGTGTCGTGCGGCTTCACGCTCGGCGCGGCGTTGGGCGGCTTCGTCAGCGCCGCGCTGATTCCTGCGTTCGGCTGGCGCGCGGTGTTCTTCGTCGGCGGCGCGGCGCCGCTCGTGCTTGCCGTGGCGATGGCCGCGTGTTTGCCCGAGTCGCCGCAGTTTCTGGTGCTGCGCGGCCGGCAGCAGGCGGCGCGCGCTTGGCTCGCGCGATTCGCGCCGCAACTGCCGCTCGCCGCCGATACGATGCTCGTCGTGCGCGAGGCCGCGCCGCGCGGCGCGCCGGTGGCCGAGCTGTTTCGCGCGGGGCGCGCGCGCGTCACGCTGCTGTTGTGGGCGATCAGCTTCATGAATCTGATCGACTTGTATTTTTTATCGAACTGGCTGCCGACCGTGATCCGCGATGCGGGCTATGCGAACGAGACGGCCGTGGTTGTCGGCACGGTGCTGCAGACGGGCGGCGTGGCGGGCACGCTGTTGCTCGGCTGGTTGATCGAGCGGCACGGCTTCGCGCGCGTGCTGTTCGCCTGCTTCGCGTGCGCCGCGCTCGCGGTCGGCCTGATCGGCACGGTCGCGCACGTGCTGCCGTTGCTGCTCGCGGCGGTGTTCGTCGGCGGGTTTTGCATCGTCGGCGGACAGCCGGCCGTCAATGCGCTTGCGGGCCATTATTACCCGACGTCGCTGCGTTCGACGGGCATCGGCTGGAGTCTGGGCATCGGCCGCGTCGGTTCGGTGCTCGGCCCGCTCGTCGGCGGGCAGTTGATCGCGCTGGGCTGGACGCACGACGCGCTGTTTCACGCGGCCGCGGTGCCGGTGCTGGGCTCGGCGATCTTCGTGCTCGGCCTCGCGGGCGTTGCGCGCCGACGCGATCCGGCCGCGCCGAATATTGCCTGAATGGAGAAAACGACCATCATGACGCTGGATTTTTCGAAACCGGGCGAGGCCGGCTATCAGAGCGGCTTCGCAAACGAATTCGCGACCGAGGTACTGCCGGGCACGCTGCCGCATGGGCGCAATTCGCCGCAGCGCGCGCCATACGGACTTTATGCGGAGCAGTTGTCCGGTACTGCGTTCACTGCGCCGCGCGCGCACAACCGCCGCTCATGGCTGTACCGGATTCGGCCCGCGGCCATGCATCGGCCGTTCGAATCCGTGCCGGGCGAGCGCCTGGTAATCGCCGAATTCGCCGATTCGCACGACGTGCCGCCGACGCCGCCGAACCAGCTGCGCTGGGACCCGCTGCCGATGCCCGCGCAGCCGACCGATTTCGTCGACGGCTGGGTGACGATGGGCGGCAACGGCTCGGCCGCGGCCATGAGTGGCTGCGCGATCCATCTGTACGCGGCAAACCGCTCGATGCACGAGCGCTTTTTCTACAGCGCCGACGGCGAGCTGTTGATCGTGCCGCAGCAGGGCCGGCTCTTCATCATGACCGAGCTGGGGCGGCTCGACGTCGAGCCGTTCGAGATCGCGGTGATTCCGCGCGGCGTGCGCTTTGCGGTTGCGCTGCCGGACGGGCAGGCGCGCGGCTATATCTGCGAGAACTTCGGCGCGCTGCTGCGTCTGCCGGATCTCGGGCCGATCGGCTCGAACGGGCTTGCGAATCCGCGCGATTTCTTGACGCCGCATGCGTCGTATGAAGACCGTGAAGGCGCGTTCGAACTCGTCGCGAAGCTCAACGGCCGTTTCTGGCGCGCCGAGATCGGTCATTCGCCGTTCGACGTCGTCGCATGGCACGGCAACTATGCACCGTACAAGTACGACTTGCGGCGCTTCAACACGATCGGCTCGATCAGCCACGATCATCCGGACCCGTCGATCTTCCTCGTGCTGCAGGCGCAGAGCGACACGCCCGGCGTCGATACGCTCGACTTCGTGATCTTCCCGCCGCGCTGGCTCGTGGCGGAGGACACGTTCCGCCCGCCGTGGTTTCATCGCAACGTCGCGAGCGAGTTCATGGGGCTCGTGCACGGCGTCTACGACGCGAAGGCCGAAGGTTTCGTGCCGGGCGGCGCGAGCCTGCACAATTGCATGTCGGGGCACGGGCCGGATGCGGACACGTTCGAGAAGGCGTGCGCGAGCGATACGGCCAAGCCGCACAAGGTGGCCGACACGATGGCCTTCATGTTCGAGACCCGCACGCTGATCCGTCCAACCCGCTTCGCGCTCGAGAGCGCCCAGTTGCAGGCGAATTATTTCGAATGCTGGCAAGGCCTGAATAAACACTTCAATCCGGAGCGTCGATGAGCATCCAATCCGATCAACAGAGCGAAATGCTGCACGCGGCATGGCAGGCAAGCATCGATCCGGCGCGCAAAAGCTGGCTCGATTCGGCGAACGATCCCGCATGCGATTTTCCGATTCAGAATCTGCCGTTCGGCATCTTCAGCGACGTGCGTTTTTCGACGCGTCGCGCGGGTGTCGCACTCGGTGACGCGATCGTCGATCTGGCGGCGCTGCAGCGCACGGGCTTGCTGAGCGTGCCGGGCGCCGGCTCGGCGGCCGTGTTCGAGCGGCCTTCGCTGAATGATTTCATCGCGCTTGGCCGCGACGCTTGGCGCAGCGTGCGCGTCCAACTGAGCGAGCTGCTCGAGCGCGGCAACGCGCGGCTGCGTGACGACGGGGTGTTGCGCAAGCGTGTGCTCGTCGCGCAGCGCGACGCGACGCTGCATTTGCCCGTCGACATCCCCGGCTATACCGATTTCTATTCGTCGAAAGAACATGCGACGAACGTCGGCTCGATGTTCCGCGACCCGAAGAACGCGTTGTTGCCGAACTGGTCGGAGATGCCGATCGCCTACAACGGGCGCGCATCGTCGGTGGTCGTCAGCGGTACGCCGGTGCGCCGGCCGAACGGGCAACTGAAGCTGCCGGACCACGAGCGCCCGGTGTTCGGCGCATGCCGCAAGCTCGATTTCGAGCTGGAGACGGGCTTTATCATCGGGCGCGGCAATGCGCTCGGCGAGCCGATCGCATGCGCGAACGCGCAGTCGCATGTATTCGGCATGGTGCTCCTGAACGACTGGAGCGCACGCGATATCCAGCAATGGGAATACGTGCCGCTCGGGCCGTTCAACGCCAAGACGTTCGCGACGACGATCTCGCCTTGGATCGTCACGCTCGACGCGCTCGAGCCGTTTCGCACCGCGCAGCCGCAGCAGACGCCGCCGCCGCTCGCGTATCTGCGCGATACGGGCGAGAGCGCGTTCGACATCACGCTTGAGGTGCGGCTGAAGCCGGAAGGCGCGCCCGACGCGACGACGATCTCTCGCACCAACTTCAAGTATCTGTACTGGACGATCGCGCAGCAGCTCGCGCATCACACGGTATCCGGCTGCAATACGCGAATCGGCGATCTGATGGGCTCGGGCACGATCAGCGGGCCGACGAAGGACGCATTCGGCAGCCTGCTCGAGCTGACTTGGAACGGCAAGGAGCCGGCGCCGCTCACCGGCGGCGGCGCGCGCACGTTCATCGAGGACGGCGATGAACTGACGCTGGCCGGTTGGTGTCAAGGCGACGGGTATCGAGTCGGTTTCGGGACGTGTGCCGGCAAGGTTTTGCCTGCGCTGCCGGGCTGACGGCGCGATGACGCGATGACGCGGCGGCGGCCGTGCGTGCGGGGTTCGTGCGCAAGACGCGCGGTTCGCGGGCCGCCGGCCCGCATGAGCTTGCAGGGTGGATGGTGAGCGTTGCGCGCTCCAAGTGGTTGCACGGGCTCGCGCGTCGACGCGCGTCATCACGAAACCGTCAACGCGGCGATGCGGCCGCGCGTCGTCCAATCGTCCGATGTTCCCACAGCGCCGCCGCGAGAAACGCGAGCGCGCCGGCGGCGAGCACGCCGATCAGCGTTTCGCTGCCCCAATGCGCCATCAGCGCGCCCGCGACGAGCGGCCCGCCAAAGCTTGCCGCGCTCCACGACGCCGACACGAGCGCGCTCGCGGTCACGAGCGCCGCGCCGCGAAAGCGCTCGCCGCATGCCACGACCGACAGCGTATAAATTCCGCCCGCCGCCGCGCCGAGCACGAACAGCAATGGCGTGCGCAGCCACGGCGTCGCGACGGTAACTGGCACGAGCGGCAACAGCGCGAGCACGATGCACGCCGCGCCGAGATGCACGCGCTGCCGGCCGAGCCGGTCGGCGAGCCAGCCGAGCGGGAATGCCATCGCGGTGTCGCCGAGCAGGATGATCGACGCGAACAGCACGGCCGCTTCGCTCGCCACGCCGTGATCCATTGCATAAATCGGCATCAGCGATAGCGCAAGCGTGTCGAACAGCGCGAAGAAGCCGGTGCCGATGACAAGCGCGGGCATCTGCGGCAGCACGCGCCGCCAGTGATCGTGCGGCTCGTGATGCGCATCGTCGGCGAGCGGCGCCTGCCGGATCGACGCGAGCGTCGGCAGCGACAGCAGAAACAGCGCGCCGGTGAGCGCGAAGCGTGTGCTCGTCCAGTCGGCGATCTGGCTGACGAGCACCGGGCCCGCCATTTGGAATAGCGTGAAATTGGTCGTGTAAATCGCGACGACGCGCCCGCGCGTCGAATCGTCGGCGAGCTGATTGACCCATGCTTCGCCGATCGTGAAAAGCAGCATCAGCGCCGCGCCGCAGACGATGCGCAGCACGCCCCACACGACGAGATTCGACGTGAGCTGCATCAGGATCGTTGCCGCCGCGAGCACGAGTGTCGACGCGACGATCACCCGGCGCGCGCCGAGGCGCTTCGCAATGCGCGACACGAACGGTACGATCGCAAGGCCGCCGCCGGCTTGCGCGGCGGTCAGCATGCCGATGACGTCGGTGCCGTGGCCGGCTTCGATCAGCGCGAGCGCGGTGAGCGGAAGGGTGGCGCCCGTGCCGAGGCCGACGACCGCGACGCTGAGGATGAGCGCGAGAAAATCGCGTGTGACGATGGTTTTCATAACGGCGCAGATGCTACACCGGCCTGCGTGATTGCTCCACAGGTTCCGTATGATCGAACCACGCGCGTGCCGGACTTTACGGGCCATGCGTGAATCGAACCGCAACTGAACCGGGGTGGCCCTGCGATGCCTATTTTCGAACCTGTCACGCTGACGACTGCGCGTCTGAGGCTGCGTGCGCTGCGCGAAGATGACGCGCGCGCGTTGTACGCGATCTGGTCGAACGCCGATGCGATGCGCTATTTCTCGTTTCCGGCCATGACTTCGCCGGACCAGGCGGCGGCTCGCGTCGCGCGATTGCTGAAGGCTGCCGCCGAAGGCAGCGGGCTTGTTTGTGTCGTCGAGTCGCGGGCCGCCGGCGAGGTGCTCGGCACATGCGATCTGTTTCACGCCGACGAGCAGTGCCGGCGCGCGGAAATCGGCTTCAGCCTGCACCCCGCGCATTGGGGGCGCGGGTATATGACCGAGGCGGCCGCCGCGCTGATCGGCCATGCGTTCGGCACGCTGCGCCTGAGGCGGCTCGAAGCGGATATCGATCCGCGCAACGTCGCATCCGCGAAACTGCTCGAGAGGCTGGGATTCGTCCGCGAAGGGTTGCTGCGCGAACGTTGGATCGTCGGCGACGAGGTGTCGGACAGCGCGTTGTACGGGCTGCTCGAGCGGGATTGCCGCACGGCAGCGGGCGGCTGACACGGCCGGCGCGTGCATGCGCGGCGGGATGCGAAATCAGAGGGAGGCGGGGTTTATCGTGCCCTGCATGGCATGCCATGCAGGGATGCGCCGTTGCGGAGGGCGGGCGCGGTGCGAATGCATCGTCCATGATGTGTGCCGGTTGCGCGGAGCTTGACGTGGGGACGGTTCGCCGCCGGGGCGTCGAGCGCGCAGCGGCCACGGGGTGGTGAGATGTGGGCGCTCGTCTCTCGAACCGCCGTCCGGCGCCCGCGGACGGCTCCTACATCGTGGCCCGCGCGAGCCGTTCGCAGCCGGGCGCGATCAGGCCGGACTCGCAACCGCGCGCCGTTCGAGCGAGGCCGACCACAGCGTCAGCGCGAGCGCGGCGAGCGCGAGCGCCGCGCCCGCCCATGGCAGCTTCGCGAGCGGCACGCCTGCATGGATGGCCGTGCCGCCGAGCCATGCGCCGAGCGCATTGCCGAGATTGAATGCGCCTTGATTGAGCGTGGACGCGAGATTGGGCGCTTCGCTCGCGCGATCGACGATCAAGATCTGCAGCGGCGGCACGATTGCGAACGCAAGCACGCCCCATACGAAAATCGTGACGAGCGCGGGATACGGCGCGTGCATCGTGCTGGAGAACAGCGCGAGCACGATGCCGATCAACGCGAGCGATGCGACGAGCGACGGCATGCGCCGCCAGTCGGCGAGCTTGCCGCCCACCGTGCCGCCGACGGTCAGGCCGAGGCCGAACAGCAGCAGTACGAGCGTGACGTGATGCGGCGTGAAGCCGGTCACGTCCTCGAGAATCGGCGCGATATAAGTGAACACCGTGAAAAGGCTCGCCGACGCGAGCACGCTGATGCCGAGCACCATCAGCACTTGCGGATTGCGCAGCACGCCGAATTCGCGCGCGATGCCGGCCGCGGGCATGTCGAGGTGTTTCGGCACGCACACGGCGAGCGCCGCCGCCGCGACCGCACCGATGCCGGTGACGGCCCAGAACGTCGCGCGCCAGCCGAACGCCTGGCCGAGCGCGGTGCCGAGCGGCACGCCGAGCACGTTGGCGAGCGTCAGGCCGGTAAACATCAGCGCGATCGCCTGCGCGCGCTTGTTCGGCGCGACGAGGCTGCTCGCGACGACCGAGCCGATCCCGAAGAATGCGCCATGACAGAACGCGGTGACGACGCGCGCGATCATCAACGCCGCGTAGCCGGGTGCGGTCGCGCAGAACAGGTTGCCGGCGATGAATACGCCGATCAGCGCGAGGAGCGCGGCCTTGCGCGGCATTCGGGCGGTTACGATCGCGAGGATCGGCGCGCCGATCGTGACGCCGAGCGCGTAGCCGGACACCAGCATGCCCGCTGCCGGAATCGATACGCCGAGATCGCGTGCGACGTTCGGCAGGAGTCCCATGATGACGAACTCGGTGGTACCGATACCGAATGCGGCAACGGCAAGGGCAAAGAGGGGTAGGGGCATCGCGGGAACTCGGCGCAGCACCGCGCGCATCGCGCCGCGGGATTGCGGTGCGCGTGACATGCAGGCGGATCGTTGCGATTTTACCTGAGTAAAAACCCTGACGTTTGGGGCCGGATCAGAGGGCGCGCGCAGGCGCGGGCGGGTGGCCCCAGCCGTTCTCGAACACGCACGCGTCGAGCGGCATGCGCGCCGCCCAGCGTTGTTCCTCGAGCATCGGCCTTGCGTAGAATTCGTCGACATGACCCAGGCACAGCACGGCAATCGGCTTGGCGCCGTCGGGCATTGCGAGCAGCGTGCGCAGCGCGTCGACATCGAACAGCGACACCCAGCCCATGCCGAGCCCTTCGGCGCGGGCGGCGAGCCATATATTCTGGATCGCGCAGGCGGCCGACGCGAGATCCATCTCCGGCAGCGTGCGGCGGCCGAATACGTGCTGCTCACGTCCGTCGGCGAGCGCGACGACGAGAAGCTCGCCGCATTCGCGCACGCCTTCGACCTTCAGCCGCATGAATTCGTCGTGCCGTTTGCCGAGCGCGTCGGCGGTGGCACGGCGCTCGGCGTCGACGAGCGCGTGAATGCGCTCGCGCAGCGCCGGATCGGTCACGCGTATGAATCGCCAAGGCTGCATGAAGCCGACGCTCGGCGCGTGATGCGCGGCGCGTAGCAGCCGCGCGAGCACGGCGGGATCGACTGGGGCGGACGTGAAATGGCGCATGTCGCGCCGCTCGAAGATCGCCCGGTAGACGGCGGCGAGCGCGGAGTCGTCGAAACGCATAGGCAGGTGCTCAGCGGTGATGCAGAGTGGGCCGGAAGCTGGAATCGCCGCCACGATAGCAGACTCCGAAGACAGGCCGATAAAAAGCGATGGCTGGCCCGATGGCGGCGGCGGACACGGGCGCCGGGGCGGATGCGCCGCGAGGCGCGATGCGCGGGCTCGGGGTGCGGAAAAAATGCGCCGTTTCGGGCTGGCTGAAAGGCGTGGGCAGCGGAGGCGGGCGGGGGCGCGCAGTCGAGCATCGATCTTGCGATCACGTCGGCCGGGTCAGGCGATTCGTCTAAGAGCGCAAGGACGGTGCGCCGCGCAGGCGTTTGCCGCGAGCTTGCCCGCCTGGCCTGCCCGAACCGTCCGAACCGTCCACGTCGCGAATACCTGCACCTCACTGCCAATCCGCATCGCTCGGTTCACCTCCGCGGCGCGCGTTATCCCCGCCGGACGGCGACCACGTTGCATGGCGTGCCGTCCTGCCACGCGCGGATATTCGCGAGCGTCGTTTGCGCGATCTGCGCAAGCGCCTCGCGCGTGAAGAACGCCTGATGGGCCGTGACGATCACGTTCGGGAATGTGAGCAGGCGGGCGAGCACGTCGTCTTGCAGCGGATGGTCGGAGTGATCCTCGAAGAAAAGCCCGCTTTCCTCCTCATAGACGTCGAGCCCGAGATGGCCGAGCTGGCCGCGTTTCAACGCATCGATCAGCGCTTGCGTATCGACGAGGCCGCCGCGGCTCGTGTTGATCAGCATCGCGCCCGGCTTCATTCGCGCGAGCGCGCTGGCGTCGATCAGATGATGCGTGCCGGGCAGCAGCGGGCAGTGCAGGCTGACGATGTCGGATTGCGCGAGCAGCGTGTCGAGCGGGACATAGCGCACGCCGAGCGCGATCAGCGCGTCGTCGTGCGGCGGCAGCGAGTGGGCGAGCACCCGCATGCCGAAGCCCGACATGATCCGCGCGAACACGCTGCCGATCAGGCCCGTGCCGATCACGCCGACCGTCTTGCCGAACAGATCGAAGCCCAGCAGGCCGGTGAGCGAGAAATCGCCTTCGCGGGTGCGCGCGACGGCGCGCGGCAGGCGCCGGTTGAGCGCCAGGATCAGCGCGACCGCGTGTTCGGCGACCGCATGCGGCGAATAGGCAGGCACGTGCACCACGGTGAGCCCGAGCCGCTCGGCCGCCGCGAGATCGACGTGATTGAAGCCCGCCGAGCGCAGCGCGATGACGCGCGTGCCGCCGGCGGCGAGCGTATCGAGGACGGCCGCGTCAAGCGTATCGTTGACGAACGCACAGACGACGTCATAGCCGCGCGCGAGCACTGCCGTTTCCGCGTCGAGATGAGAGGGCTGGAAATGCAGCCGGTAACCGAACGGCCGGTTGGCCGTGGTGAACGAATCGTTGTCGTATTGCCGGCTGCTAAAAAGAATCACGCGCACGCGTCGCCTCCGCTACAGGTGCGCGCCAGTTTACTGCAGCCGGCTCGAGCCGGACTGCAGCCCAATGTCACTGTAGCCCGACGACGACGTCTGCCCGGCTGCCCGCGCTTGCGTCATGCATGTAGTAGTGGCCGTTCGAATCGGATTTTTGGCCGCCGAGGTGGTAGAGCGCATGCTCGACGAAGCTGCGCGTTCGCGGCGGCAGGAATTGGCGATTCGGGTAGACGATCGATAGCTGCGTGTCGGGATCGTCGATCCGGTAGTCGCCGAGGAGCCGCGTGAGTTCGCCGCTCTGGAGCGCATCGGCGATATAGCTCTCCGGCAGCACCGCGACGCCGGTGCCGGCAAGCGCGGCGGCGAGCAGCATCGACGTGCTGTTGACCGTATAAACCGGTTGCAGCGAAACGACGTGCGTTTGGTGATCGGGATCGATGAAACGCCAAGTGGGCGCGTGCTGATCGGCGGGCAGCGCAATATACGTGTGGCGTGCCAGATCGTCGGGGCGATGCGGCGCGCCATGCCGCTCGACATAGGACGGCGCGGCGTAGAGCGCGAGTGTGTTGGGCGCGAGCGGATGGCCGATCAGCGTCGGATTGCCGTCGAGATGGCCGCCCGTAACGAGGCCGGCGTCATAGCCGGCGTCGATCACGTCGATCGGCCCTTCGGTCAGCGTGAGCTGAACGCGCACTTTCGGATACTGGCGCCGGTAGCTGTCGACGAGGGGCGTGATCCGGCTGGGCGGCAAAAGCCCGGACACCGCGATGCGTAATGTGCCGACCGGCTCGTGCACCGCGCGCTCGACGGACGCCTCGAGCTGGTCGAATTCCTCCAGCAGCGCGCGACAGCCATCCAGATAGCGGATGCCTGCCTCGGTCAGAGACAGATTGCGCGTGGTGCGATGGATGAGGCGTGTGTTCAGATGCGTCTCGAGCATGGCGATCGAACGCGTGACTAGCGCATTCGATACGCCGAGCTTGCGAGCTGCTCGCCGGAAGCTTTGCAGCTCGGCGACACATACGAATACACGCATGGTCTGGATCTGGTTCATGGTTTAGGTTGGCCCATTAAATGATTATCTTGTGTTTTTCTCACCTCCGGCGAAGACATCCCGCGGGCCGTCGGATCGACCCGCGGGACGTGTAAATATCAAATCGTCGAAGGCTGCGTAAATTGTTCAATAGGCTGGTCGCATTAGTCAACTAAATAATTATTTGGCTGAAAATGATATAAATCGGTGCGCAGTCACGAGTGCTGGCTTATAAGGCGGCCGGACGCTTCCTCAAGCCGGCGGGCGGAGCCGGGAAAGGCGTTCGGGACACAGCTGCTCCTTATGTTCGGAGGGCGAGACGCGCGGATAACCTATCGGCTCACATATTCGTCAGCGGTGATTTTTACGGATGAATTGCAAAATCATCAAAAATGCATTTCCGAATGCGAACGTAAAGACTTGCTGCGGCGCATCGAATGATTAATGCAAGACTGTCAAAAATTTGGGGATTCGGGTCGCAAAAACCGGTTCTCTTCCATTAATAGTCGAATCAGTTTTGATGACGTTTCGGCCTATTTAGTCCGGATGCCGGTATTTTCCGGCAGGCTTCGGGGAAATGAATTGCTGCGGCGCGTCAAATCGCAGTGCGCCACATCTATCCTGTTAGTGATGACAGGATAGAACGCTTGCGTATTGCAACAGTTCAAGGAATGATCGATGAACTCGCTGCTATTTTCCTCTAACGGTTTTTTGCTCTCGCTCCCATGTCCAGCCCCGATCACTCGCCGATTCCCTGCCCTGTCGTCGTTCCGCTCGATGCAATCCTGCCCGAGGAGCCGCTTCTGATGATGGGCGCCGGGCCTGTGCCGATTCCGGCGGCGGTCGCGAAGGCGAATGCGATCGTGATCAACCATCTGGGCGCGACGATGGCGAAGATCATCGAGCAGGTGAAGGAAATGGCGCGCTACGTGTTCCAGACGCGCTCGAAATGGGTGCTCGGCGTCGCCGGCCCAGGCTCGGCTGCGATGGAAATGGCGGTGTCGAATCTCGCGTGGCCCGGCACGAAGGTGCTGTCGATCAAGAACGGCTTTTTCAGCGCGCGGATGGCCGAGATGGCAACGCGCGTCGGCGCGGGCGTCGTGCTCGTCGATGTGCCCGACCGCAAGGTCGCGAGCCTCGACGAGATTGCCGAGGCGCTCGCGCGCGAGCGTCCCGAGATCGTCACGATCGTTCACGGCGAGACGTCGAACACGGTCTGGAACCGCGAGCTCAAAGAGATTGCCGCGCTCGCGAAAGCGGCGGGTGCGCTCGTCGTCGTCGACGCGGTGTGCACGCTGTCGACGATGCCGCTCGATATGGACGCGTGGGGCATCGACGCGGTGATCACCGGTGGCCAGAAGGGGCTGTCGTCGATTCCGGGCGTCTCGCTGATCGCGTTTTCCGACGCCGCGTGGGAGCGGATGAAGCACCGCCCCGAGCCGAACACGCACTGGTGCCTGGACATGGCGCTCGCCGAGAATTTCTGGCACAACGCCGGCTATCACTACACGGCGCCCGTATCAGGCGTGCTGGCGCTGCACGAGGCGCTGCGGCTCGTTTGCGCGGAGACGCTCGAGAGCCGTTACGCGCGCCACCAGCGCTGCTCGCTTGCGCTGCAGGCCGGGGTTACCGCGATGGGGCTCGAACTCTACGCGCCCGAATCGTGCAGGCTGAACTCGGTGGTCGGCATCACCGTGCCGCAGGGGCTGACGCCGGGCCTCATTTGCGGCCATATTTCGAAGCAGCATCAAGTCGAGATCTCGGGTTCGTTCGGCCCGCCGATCGTGCGGATCGGGCAGATGGGCGAGCAGTGCCGAGAACACAATCTGTTTCGCACGCTGCACGCGCTTGGGCGCACGATGATCGATCTTCATGCGCGCGTCGATTTGCCGGCGGGCGTCGCGGCGCTCGAACAGGCGCTGTCCAGCCGCGCGTGACGAAGCGGGCGCTTGCTGCGCGAGCCCGCGGCGGCGCGCCTGTATTAGCGGACGCCGGGCGGCCGATGCATGCGGCCGATGGGTTGCGCGTGCCGCTCAGGCGGCCGCGCCGCTTTCGCTCGTGCGCTTTTGCCGTTGGTGCAGCGCGATCGACAGCGCCACCGCCGCGGCCGCCGCGACGGCCGCGCAGAGGAATACTTGCGGATAGCCGAATGCGCCGGCAACGTAGCCGGCGAGCGGCCCGGTGATGCCAAGTGACAGATCGAGGAACACCGAGTACGCGGACAGCGCCGCGCCGCGGCTCGCGGGTGGCACCAGCGCGACGGCTTCGACGCCGAGCGCGGGGAAGATCAGCGCAAAGCCGAAGCCGGTCAGCGCCGCGCCCATGAGCGCGATGTGCGGCACGGGGGCGAGCCAGAGCAGCAGCAGGCCCGCGGATTCGAACGCGAACGACACGATCGCCACCCGGAACCCGCCGTGGGTCTGGATCGTATGCGCGAACAGCAGCCGGGCGCCGATGAACAGCGTGCCGAACAGCGTCAATGACAGCGCCGCATTCGGCCAGTGGCGCTCCGCGTAATAAAGCGTGATGAACGTTGCGATCGAGCCGAAGCCGGCCGAGCCGAGTGCGAGGCCGAGGCCATGCGGCAGTACGCGCGTGAACACGCTCGCATAGGACATGCGCTCGCCGTGCACGAGCGGCACGGGCGCGATCAGCCGCGCGGCTCCATAGCCGGCCGCGGCGAGCGCGATCATCAGCAGGCCGAGCACGGCGGGCGCGAACGCATGCGCGAGCGCGACGCCGACGGGTGCGCCGAGCGCGAGCGCGCCGTAGGTCGCGATGCCGTTCCACGAGATCACGCGCGCGTTGTGCGCGGCCCCGACGCGGCCGATCCCCCAAAGAATCGCGCCCGTACCGACGAGGCTTTCGGCGACGCCGAGCACGAGCCGGCTCGCCACCAGCAGCGCGATGCTTGCGGCCGGCCAGCGTGCGGCGGCGAACGCCGCGAGCAGCAGCACGCCGCTCGCGCCGCTGGCGGCAAGGCCGCGCAGCACGGTTCGCTTCGGGCCGAGCGTATCGGCGAAGCGCCCGGCGAGCGGCCGCGACGCGAGCGTCGCAAAATACTGGATGCTGATTGCCGCGCCCGAAACGATCGCGGAAAAGCCGAGTTCGGCGTGTACGAAACCGGGCAGCACCGCGAGCGGCAGGCCGATCGTCAGATAGCAGATGAACGTGAACGATACGACGCTGACGATTTGCAGCGTCGTCGCGGACGCGCTGCGGGCGAAGGAGTCGGAATCGGCGGGCATGGAAGGGGACGGAACGAAGCGCGCATCGGCGGATGCGAAAATCGAATTCTCACATGGAACCGGTTTGCCTGCATGGACCGTTTAGTTCAATGCACGGCCGCCAGCGCGATATCGCCGCCGCGATATAACGCCCATGCGGGGCCGGCTATGGGTTCGGGAATTTGTCGGTGATAGCGTTGTGAGCGTGACGGTGCCCAGGGTGCCGCGCGGGCCGGCCCGCGTACCCGGAATCGTTTCTTTTTTCATCGAACGACTACGACTGATATACACAGCATGAGCGAGCCGATCCGTTTTTATCATCGTCAGGCGATCCGCGAGGTCAGCGGCGCGGAGGTCACCCGCACGGTGCTCCAGTATCTGCGCGAGGACGCGCATTGCACCGGCACGAAGGAAGGTTGCGCGGAGGGCGATTGCGGTGCGTGCACGGTCGTGATCGGCGAGCCCAACGATGCAGGTGGCGTCGATTTGAAGGCGGTCAACGCGTGCATCCAGTTCCTGCCGACGCTCGACGGCCGCGCGTTGTTCACGGTCGAGGATCTGCGCGAGCCGGGCGGCGCGCTGCATCCGGCGCAGCGCGCGATGATCGAGTGTCACGGCTCGCAGTGCGGGTTTTGCACGCCGGGCTTCGTCATGTCGATGTGGGCGCTCTACGAGCGGCACGTGCAGCGCGCGCAATGCGGCGAGCCGGGCGAGGTGCCGTCGCGCGCCGAAATCGCCGACGCGCTGACGGGCAATCTGTGCCGCTGCACTGGCTACCGGCCGATCGTCGACGCGGCGGTGCGGATGTTCGATGCGCGCGGCGCGCATGAGCCGCCGCGCGCGCCGGCCGACTTCGCCGCGCTTGCGCGCACGCTCGCGACGCTGTCGCGCCGCGGCACGTTTCATTACGAGCACGCGGGCCGCACGTTCGATGCGCCGCGCACGCTCGACGAGCTGGCGCGGCTGAAGGCCGCCAAGCCCGCCGCGCGCCTGCTCGCGGGCAGCACCGACGTCGGCTTGTGGGTGACCAAGCAGTTGCGCGATCTGGGCGATATCGTCTACGTCGGCCAGATCGCCGAGCTGCGCCGCATCGCCGACGACGGCGATTGGATCGAGATCGGCGCGGGCGTGAGCGTCGAGCAGGCGTATGCGGCGCTCTGCGTGCATTACCCGGAGCTTACCGAGATGTGGAAGCGCTTCGCGTCGCTGCCGATCCGCAACGCCGGCACGCTCGGCGGCAACGTTGCGAACGGCTCGCCGATCGGCGATTCGATGCCGGGCCTGATCGCGCTGGGCGCACGTGCCGTGCTGCGCGGCGGCGATGCAATGCGCGAGCTGCCGCTCGAGGATTTGTATCTGGGCTATCAAAAGAAAGACATGGCCGAGCACGAGTTCGTCGTTGCGCTGAAGGTGCCCAAGCGCACCGGTGCGCGCGCGAACCTGAAATTGCGCACATACAAGCTGTCGAAGCGCTTCGATTCCGATATCTCCGCGGTCTGCGCGGCGTTCGCGTTCATCGCTGACGGCGACAAGGTGCGCGCGCCGCGCATCGCGTTCGGCGGCATGGCGGCAACGCCCAGGCGCGCGGCGCATGCCGAGGCTGCGCTTGTCGGCGCGGTCTGGGACGAAGCCGCCGCGCACGCGGCCATGCGCGCGCTCGAAGACGACTACGCGCCGCTTACCGACATGCGCGCGACAAGTGCGTACCGGCTCGCGACCGCGAAGAACCTGCTGTACCGCTTCTGGCTGGAAACCCGGCCGCACGATCCGTTGCTCGCGTCGGCGGTGAACGTGCGCGCGACGGCGGCGGCCGAGCCGGCCGCATCCTGAGCGGCCGGCACGAAGCGTATGGAGCATCGAATCATGAATCAGCAAACCGAACCTTTCCTGAGCGTGGCTGCCGACCCCGACGGCTTCAAGCAAGTGCACGTGTCGCGTCCGCACGAATCCGCGCATCTGCACGTGAGCGGCCGCGCGACTTATACCGACGACATCGCGCTCGTCGCCGGCACGCTGCATGCGGCGCTTGGCCTGTCCGCGAAGCCGCATGCGAAGATCGTGTCGATGCGGCTCGACGCGGTGCGCGCGGCGCCCGGCGTCGTTGCGGTGCTGACCGCGGACGACATTGCGGGCGTGAACGATTGCGGGCCGGTCGTCCACGACGATCCGGTGCTCGCGCCCGGCGTCGTCCAGTATGTCGGGCAGCCGATTTTCGTCGTCGTCGCCACGTCGCACGACGCCGCGCGGCGTGCCGCGCGCCGCGCGCAGATCGAATACGATCCGCTGCCGGCGGTCCTCACCGCGCAGCAAGCGCGCGCCGCCGAATCCTACGTGGTGCCGCCGATGACGCTCGCGCGCGGCGAGGCGGCCGCGCAGATCGAACGCGCCGCGCATCGCGACGCGGGCGAGCTGACGCTCGGCGGCCAGGAGCAGTTTTATCTCGAAGGGCAGATCGCCTACGCGGTGCCGAAGGAAGACGGCGCGATGCATGTGTACAGCTCGACGCAGCATCCGAGCGAGATGCAGCACGTGGTGGCGCGCCTGCTTGGCGTGGCGTCGCACGACGTGCTCGTCGAATGCCGCCGCATGGGCGGCGGCTTCGGCGGCAAGGAATCGCAGTCGGGCCTGTTCGCGTGCTGCGCGGCGCTTGCCGCATGGAAGCTGCAGCGCCCGGTCAAGCTGCGCCCGGATCGTGACGACGACATGATGATCACCGGCAAGCGCCACGATTTCCATTACCGGTACGACGTCGGCTATGACGACGCGGGCGTGATCACCGGCGTCTCGGTCGACATGACGTCGCGCTGCGGGTTTTCCGCCGATCTGTCGGGGCCGGTGATGACGCGCGCCATCTGTCATTTCGACAATGCGTACTGGTTGCCCGACGTGTCGATTACCGGCCGCTGCGGGAAGACGAACACGCAGTCGAACACCGCGTTTCGCGGCTTCGGCGGCCCGCAGGGCGCGTTCGCGATCGAGTACATCATCGACAACATCGCGCGCGCGCTCGGCCGCGATCCGCTCGACGTGCGCCGCGCGAACCTGTACGGCAAGACCGAGCGCAACGTGACGCCCTACGGCCAGACGGTCGAGGACAACGTGCTGCACGAGCTGATCGACGAGCTGGAGGCGACGAGCGACTATCGCGCGCGCCGCGCCGCGACGCGCGCGTTCAATGCGGCAAGTCCGGTGCTGAAAAAAGGCATCGCGCTGACGCCGGTGAAGTTCGGCATCGCGTTCAACGTCGCGCATTTCAATCAGGCGGGCGCGCTCGTTCATATCTATACCGACGGCTCGATCCTCGTGAATCACGGCGGCACGGAGATGGGCCAGGGGCTCAACACGAAGGTTGCACAGGTGGTGGCGCACGAGCTGGGCGTGAGCTTCGAGCGCATCCGCGTGACGGCGACCGATACGAGCAAGGTCGCGAACACGTCGGCAACCGCGGCGTCGACCGGCTCGGATCTGAACGGCAAGGCCGCGCAGGACGCCGCGCGCCAGTTGCGCGAGCGGCTCGCCGCGTTCGCTGCCGGGCATTTCGGCAACGGTGCCGCGCGGCCGGCCGACGTGCGCTTCGACTATGACGGCGTGCGGATCGGCGATGCCGTCGTGCCGTTCGACGAGGTGGTGGCGCACGCATATCGTGCGCGCGTGCAGCTGTGGTCCGACGGCTTTTACGCCACGCCGAAGCTGCATTGGGATCAGACGACGCTGACGGGTCGGTCGTTTTTCTACTATGCATACGGCGCGGCCGTCTCGGAAGTGATCGTCGATACGCTCACCGGCGAGATGCGCGTGCTGCGCGCGGACGTGCTGCATGACGTCGGCGCGTCGCTGAATCCGGCGATCGACATCGGGCAGATCGAAGGCGCATTCATCCAGGGGATGGGCTGGCTCACGACCGAGGAGCTGTGGTGGCGCGACGACGGCACGCTGATGACGCATGCGCCGTCGACTTACAAGATCCCGACCGTCAACGATTGCCCGCCGGATTTTCGCGTGAAGCTGTTCGACAACCGCAATGCCGAGGACAGCATTCACCGGTCGAAGGCGGTCGGCGAGCCGCCGCTGCTGCTGCCGTTTTCGGTGTTCTTCGCGATTCGCGATGCGATTGCGTCGGTGGGCGGCGATGCGATCAATCCGCCGCTCACGGCGCCCGCGACGGGCGAGGCGATTCTGCGCGCGGTGCAGGCGGTGAGCGGGGGGCGGGCGCGGTGAATGGGGCGTCGTGCGGCGGCCAGAGGCGCCAAGGTTGCCCGGCCTGCCGCGACTGGGGGCTTAAGGGCGCGCCGCAATCCTGAGGTTGCCGGGTGTGGCCTTGGCGTCGGCGTTGCGAAGCGTTCCGGCCGAGGCTCCTATCCTGGCAGCCCCTGATTTCCGGAAGAACCGGTTTCAGCGAAGATCGTCGGCGTTTGCCTTCCAACCCTAGCGCTGGGCACCACAATGATGATGAGATCTCCGCTGACACAGCACCTTCGCCGCGCGCCGCGGCTTGCCGCGGCCATTGCTGCTGCCGTTGCCGTTGGCGTGACCGTTGCGCCCGCCGACGCAGCCGAATTGCACGTGATGAATTCCGGCGGCTTCACGGCTGCGTACAAGCTGCTCGCGCCGAAATTCGAAGCGGCGAGCGGCAATACGCTCGACATCGCCTGGGGACCGTCGATGGGCGCGACGCCCGAGGCGATTCCGAATCGGCTCGCGCGCGGCGAGCCGGCCGATGTCGTGATCATGGTCGGCTATGCGCTCGACAAGCTGATCGGCGAAGGCAAGATCGATCCGGCTTCACGCGTCGAGCTGGCCGATTCGCGTATCGGGGCGGTCGTGCGCGACGGCGCGCCCGCGCCCGACATCAGCACGCCCGAGGCGCTGAAAGCGGCGCTGTTGCAGGCGAAATCGGTGGCGTATTCGGATAGCGCGAGCGGCGTGTATATTCGCGACGCGCTTTTCAAGCGCCTGGGCGTCGAGGCCCAGGTTGGGCCGAAGGCGACGATGGTGCCGCGCGTTCCGGTCGCCACGAAGGTCGCCGACGGCACGTATGCATTCGGCTTCCAGCAGGTGAGCGAATTGTTGCCGGTGCCGGGGGTGACGTTCGTCGGCAAGATTCCGGAGCCGTTGCAATCGATCACGCGCTACGCGGGCGGCATTCCGGTCGGCGCGCGGCATCCGCGTGAAGCGCGCGCGTTGCTCGACTATCTTGCATCGCCGGGCGCCGCGGCCGATATCCGGAAGACCGGGCTCGATCCGGTTCCCGCGCGCTGATGCACGATGTCCCGGCGTGATGGCGGCGGGGCGCCTCATGGATCGCGGACCGGCATCGCCGGGCGGTTCCGTGACGCAGCCGTATCGGGCGTTTGCGCCGCCGGGCGGCGGCTGGCGATGCCGCCGCGGGGCGAACAGACTTGCCGCCTTGGCGGCCCGTGCGCGGCGATGCCAGCCGCGCGTATCGCGGCGCGCGTCGGCGGCATGCCGCTGACGTCGCAGGTACACTCGCGAGTTCAGTTCGCGCGGCGTGCGTCGCGCTCGTTCAAAACGGCAGAGAGATCCATGCAAGCGCATCAACCCTATTTCGACGAACTCGTCGCCGCTTGCGACGCGATTCGCGACTGGCTCGCGGGCGACGCATCCGGGCCCGCCGCGCTCGACGCGCTGATGGCGCATTTCGCGCCCGGCTTCACGATGATCGGCACGGACGGCCATCTCTACGATCACGACGCGTTGCGCGCGCTGTTCGCCCGGCTCGCGGGCCGCAAGCCGGGGCTGGCGATCACGTTTTCGCAGATGCGCGCGCTCACCGTGCTCGGCGAACTCGCGATCGTCAGCTACGTCGAGCACCAAACGGATGCGACGGGTGCGCTGCCGTCGCGCCGGTCGACGGCGGTGTTCGAGCGCGATCTGCGCACGGGGCGGGTGCGTTGGTCCCATCTGCAGGAAACTTTCTGTCACGCTTGATCCGACCGCCGGCTCGATGAGCGTCGATCATGGCGCGCCGCGCCGTCAGCGCGGCACGCCCGCCCGCGACGCACGACGCGCCGTCATGCAAGGCCCGACGGCAGCGTGCTGATCCGCGTGACTTCCTTCGATTCCAGCCAGCTCGGCGTGCGTGCGCAATAGAGCACCATCGGCAGCGCATCCTCGCCCCAGAATAGCTGACGGTTCAGCCAAAACGTCGGCACGCCGAACACGCCGAGCGAGATTGCATCGTCCGTATTGCGGCGCAACTGCGCATGGGTTTCGTCCGACGCGAGCCGCGGATCGTCGTGCGCGATTCCGACTCGTCCGCAGAGTTCAGCGAAATTACCAGGCTCGACCGGATCACGGCCTTCTCGCCAGATGAAGCGGAAAATCTCGCGTATCGCATGAAAGTCGCCATTCAGCAGCGTCGCGAGCAGCAGCACGCGCGACCCGTCGAACGGGTGCGCAGGCGGCATCTTGAACGCAATGCCGAGCTGCTCGGCGCGAAAAAGCGCGTGCCGATAAGTGAAAACGCGTTTCGCCGGCACGTCGGACGTCGGGCGCTGGCCCCAGTGACGATGCAGATCCAGCAGCGATACGGGCGTGAGCGCGAATGATACGCGCGGCCACTTGCCATGCTGTTCGAGCAGCAGGTACGAGAACGGCGACACGAAATCGTAAAACCATGCCGGCTGCGAAGCGTCGATGCCGACGGTCATCGAGGATCTCCTGACGGAAGGGACGCAACGGGCGGCGTCGTGTCGCAATGTTACGCGGCGGCGGGGACAAATGCAGCCGTCGCGGGGGATGGCCGGGGCCGATGCGTATCGGCTCGGGCGTATTGCGCCGCGCTCCGGTGAACCGGGTACTGGCCGGCGCGGCATGGGTCATACGAACGTCACGGATGCTTGTGCCGTTCTTCAGCGGGGCCGGGCCGCGGCGCGTTCGCGAACGGCGCATCGGCGGCGGGTGTGCCGGCGGGCTGCGTATCGCCGTTATCGCCGTGCGGCGCAGTGCTATCGCGATGCGGCGCGTCGTGCGCGGGCGGGCTGCCCGCGGCGGCGGCCGGCGCGCTGCTTGCGTGCGCCGGCCGCGATTGCGGCTCGCGTGCGATCAGCCGCTCGCGCACGAAGCCGATGTGCTCGCGCAGTACGTAGAACTGCCCCGCGTAAGCAAGCGGCATCTTCATCCGGTTGACCGCGTTCTCGACGTTATCGAGCCTATCGAGCAGCGCGGCGCGCTGCCGGGCGGTGTGCTCGCCGAGCGCGCCGCGCTCCAGTGCGATCAGCGCACCGTACCAGCGATAGATCCGCGAGCGCACACGCCAGCCGTATAGCGCCGGCACGAGCCGCAGCCCCGGAATCAGCACGACGATGAGCGGCACCACGATAAAGAGCAGCCGGTCGACGAGGCTCGCGACCCAGAACGGCATCTTCCGGTACAGAAAGGTCTTGCCGGATTTGTAATAGCGCGCGGCGTCGTCCGACAGCGGGAAGCTGCTGCGCGTGACGGGCGACGGGAATTCGTCCGCGCGCTGCAGGATCGTCGCGCGATGGTGGACGTCGCGCGCGGCTTCGATGAGCAGATCGGAGAGCGCCGGATGCAGCGTGTCGCGCGCAATCAACTCGATGGTGGGCGACAGCGTGTGGATGTCCGTGGGCGGCAGGTTGGTGCCGGGATCATAGACGCCCATCGGCAGCGTGATTTCCGTCAGATAGGGGAAGCGCCGCGTGTACGCCTCCGCCTGCGTAAACGAATAGAAATGCACGCCCGGTGCGCGAAAGAGTTTCGCCATCACTGGAATCTGCGTCGAATCGCCGGATAGGAACGCCGCGTCGATCCGGCCTTCGGTCAGCGCGCGCGCCGCGTCCTCGCCCGACAGCGGCAGCAGCTCGGTCGGCCCGCCCGGCACGATGCCGTTCATCTTCAACAGGGCCAGGCCGAGTTCGTGCGCGCCCGCGCCCTCGGCGCCGATCGCGAGCCGCTTGCCATTGAACTGCGACAGCCGCTCCACCACGGGGCCGCGGTAGAGTATCGCGAGCGGCACGTAGCCGATGCTGCCGAGCGATACGAGATTCTCGTGCTTGTCCTTGCGGTCGATGCCGCTTTGCACGAAGCCGATGTCGACGCGCTGCGCCGGATCGGACAGCCGCGCGAGATTCTCGGCCGAGCCGGCGGACGGGAGCACGTTGAGCGTGACGCCATTTTTTGCAAGGATCTGCTTATATTTTTGCGCGGCAAGCCAGTTCGAACTGCCGGGCGGGCCTGCGGAGATGGTCAGCGATGTCGGCGGCGCGGGCTGCAGGAGGGCGATGGCGAGCCAGATCGCGGCGGCTGTCAGCAGCACGGTCGGCCCGATCGACATCGCGAGATCGCGCCACGACACCGCGACGAAGCGGGCGACGATCGGATGCTGCCGGGAGCGGCGTGGCGGGGTTGGCTTCATGGGCGGGGTGACGGCTGGCGATCTGCTCGCGGCGATAGTACCCGAGTTCGCCGCCGTTGCGGCGCTTGGGGCCGCCGCGGTGCCGCACCGCATGCCCGTTGCGCGAATACTTGGCGCACGTGCGGACTGTGGATTACATTGTGCGGGGCCGTCGCGTCGGTGTTCTTATCGCGAACCCGTTGTGCTGCGCCGGCCGTGGTGCCCGTCAAAATCAATCAGAAATCAGGAGAGCATATGAAATCGATCGTATCGAAGGCACTCGGGGGCGTGATCGTCCTGGCGCTCACGGGCGGCAACGTGTTCGCGCAGGCAAGCGACGCGGCGCCGGGCGCCTCGGCGCCCGCGGCGGCTGCGCAAAGCGCGTCGAAGGCAGCCGCCAAGAGCGCGCGGCACGCGAACCGCAAGCTCGGCTACGCGGTGCGCAAGGCGATTTCGAAAGCCAACGGGGTGGATGTGTCGAACATTACCGTGCGCTCGAAAGGCGGCGGCGCCGTGACGCTCGAAGGGTCGGTGCCGGATGCGTCGCAGATCGACAAGGCGGTCGCGGCGGCCAAGAGCGTCGCGGGCGTGACGTCGGTGACCAACAAGCTGTCCGTGCAAATGCAGTGAGGCGGTGACGCGCGCGGGGCGGCAGCGCGCATCCGGCGCGCCGCCGCCCGCGGCGCGCGCTGGCCGGGAGGCGACGGCGTTCGCCGCGGACGGCGCAAGACAACAGGGGGCGGGAAATGACGAGGATCGCAGTCCGATCGAAGCGGGCGTGGCTGCTGGCGCTCGCGTGCGTGAGCAGCGCGCTGCTCGGCGCGTGCAACGGCGACGATGGCGCACCGGTCAATACGCAGCCGGATTTCATCGCGGGCAATGTGAGCGTGAGCGCTTACGACGGCGCGAGCGACGATCTGCTGACGGCCGGGCTCGGCAAGACCGGGCTGGGCAGCGCGACGCGGCCCGGCTTCGCGAATCCGGCGCAGCCGAGCGCGGCGGAACTGCGCCGTCTGGCGATCTACACGAACTATCGCGCGCTCGTCGATATGACGCTGAACGGCGGTTACGGGCGCTTCTGGGGACCGAACGTCGATCTCGCGGGCCACGATACGCTCGGCGAAGGCAAGATCCCCGGCACCGAATATCTTGCCTACTCGGACGACGGCAGCGGCCGCAAAAACGTCACGCTGCTCGTGCAGGTGCCGGCGAGCTTCGATCCGGCGAATCCTTGCATCGTGACGGCGACGTCGTCGGGCTCGCGCGGCGTGTACGGCGCGATCGCGACGGCGGGCGAATGGGGGCTCAAGCGCGGATGCGCGGTCGCATACAACGACAAGGGCGGCGGCAACGGCGCGCACGAAATCGGCACCAACCGGATCACGCGGATCGACGGCACGCTCGCGGACGCGTCGAGCGCCGGGCACGCGAGCCTCTTCACCGCGAGCGAGCCGGGTTCCGCGCTTGCCGCGTTCAATAGCGCGTATCCGTACCGCTATGCGTACAAGCATGCGCATTCGCAGCAGAACCCGGAGCAGGACTGGGGGCGCGTGACGCTGCAGGCAGTCGAATTCGCGTATTGGGCGCTCAACGAGCAGTACGGCCCGCGCATCGGCGACCGGCACCACGGCATCCGCTACCGGCCCGGCGACATCACGACGATCGCCGCATCGGTCAGCAACGGCGGCGGCGCGGCGCTCGCGGCGGCCGAGCAGGACACGCGCGGCTGGATCACGGCGGTCGTCGTCGGCGAGCCGCAAATCAACGTGCGGCTCGCGCCGGGCGTGACGGTCGAGCAGAATGGCGTGAGTGTGCCGTCGTTCGGCCGGCCGCTCGCCGACTACGCGAGTCTCGCGAACCTGCTTCAGCCGTGCGCGGCCGCCGCGCCCGCAGTGGCCGGTGCGCCGTATCTCGGCACGCTGCCGCTTGCGCAGACGCAAGCGATCCGCGCGCAGCGCTGCGCGACGCTCGCCGCGGCCGGGCTCGTCGCGGGCGCGGACACACCGAGCCAGGCAAGCGACGCGCTCGCGCAGCTTCATGCGGCCGGCTATCTTGCCGATTCCGATCTGTTGCACGCGCCGATGTGGGATTCGCAGGCGATTCCGGCGATCGCCGTCACGTATGCGAACGCCTACACGCGTTCCGGCGTCACCGACAATCTTTGCAATTTCAGTTTCGCGACGACGAACCCGGCGACGGGCGCGGTCGCACCGGCGTCGGTGTCGCCGATGACGAATCTGTACGGAATGGGCAACGGCATTGCGCCGACCAACGGCATCAACCTCGTGTTCAACGGCGCCGTGGGCGGCGTCGATCATCGGCTGGCGACGCCCGATGCGAGCTTCGCGGGCGCGCTGTGCCTGCGCCAGATCTGGAGCGCTAATCAGCTCGGCATCGGCGCGAGCGTCGATGCGGTGCGCGTCAACGCGAATCTGCGACACAAGCCGGCGATCATCGTGCATGGCAGAAGCGACGCGCTCGTGCCCGTCAATCACGCGTCGCGTGCCTACGTCGCGCAGAACAGCCTGGCCGAAGGCAGCCGGAGCCAGCTTTCGTTCTACGAAGTGACGAACGGCCAGCATTTCGATGCATTCCTGTCCGCGCCGGGTTTCGATACGCGCTACGTGCCTGTCCACTATTACGATCTGCTCGCGCTGAATCTGATGTGGAGTCATCTGAAAAACGGCACGCCGCTGCCGCCGTCGCAAGTGATTCGCACGACGCCGCGCGGCGGCACACCGGGCTCGGCGCCCGCGCTGTCGGCGGCGAACCTGCCGCCGATCGATCCGGCGCCGGGTGCGGCCAATGCGATCAAGGCGAGCACGGGCGTGATCGACGTGCCGCTCTGATTTTGCTTCGGCGCGCGATTTCGGTTTTTTTTCGTTATGCGTTTTGCATTGTCATTGCCGGCCGCGCCGACAGGCGGAATGCCGGTTTTTGCCGGCCGGCCGCCCGCCCGGCGCGGATCGGGCTGAATCGGATGACGCGGCGAGCGCCGATTGCCGATTGTCTGAACGCGGCGAGCGCGGTCGGCCGTTTGCCGGCGCTTGCGCGCCGAAGTGCAGCCCTGAGCGTTCGTCAACCTGAACGCTGAGCCGACCCGCACGCCATGCAGGCCTCCGCCGTCCAAACCCGGCGAGCGAGGGGGCGCGGCGATACGCTGCGGTACGCGCCAAATAGCGGGCGGCCTTCGCGGCGGCTCGGCCCGGCCAGCCGCGTTGCAGATTCGGCTCGCGGGCGCTACGCGAGCACCAGCTTCGCGCCGACCGCAACCAGCGTCGCCGCCAGCACCCGCCGCAGCAGGCTTTCCGGCGCGCGCGCCGACAGGTGGCTGCCCGCCACGATGCCGGGCAGCGAGCCCAACAGCAGCGATGCCAGCATCGACCAATCGACCGAGCCGAGCAGCCAATGCCCGATACCCGCGACGAGCGTGAGCGGAACCGCGTGCGCGATATCGGAGCCGACGATCCGGGTCGTCGTGAGCGCCGGGTAGAGAAGCAGCAGCACGGTCACGCCGATCGCCCCCGCGCCGACCGACGTCAGCGACACGAGCACGCCGAGCACGATACCCGTCACGACAGTCGCGACGAGCGTGCGCGCGGGGCTCGGCGGCAGCGCGCGCGCATGCCGCGCGGCAAGCGCCGCGAGCTGCGGCCGGAACAACAGCGACAGCGCGGTCAGCAGCAGCGCCGCGCCGAGCACGCACTCGATCATCCGGCCCGTACTCTGCGCATGCAACCCGCGCGTATGCAGAATCCATAGCGTGGCGGTGGCGGCGGGCACGCTGCCTGCCGCGAGCCGGGCGGTGATTCGCCAGTCGACCGTGCCTTTGAGCCCGTGCACGAACGTGCCGGTGGCTTTCGTGACCGCCGCGTACAGCAGATCGGTGCCGACCGCCGTCGCCGGATGGACATTGAACAGCAGGACGAGAATCGGCGTCATCAGCGAGCCGCCGCCGACGCCCGTCAAACCGACGAGAAAGCCGACGAAGAGGCCGGACAGGGAGTACAGCAGATCGATATGAGGCAACGGCATCGGCGGGGGCGTTAGGCGTTTGAAAGTGACGGTCGGCGGGCTGCCAAAGCCCGCCATTGTCGCAAAACTCGCGCTCCGGCGCCGGAGCGCGCAAAAACGGGCCGCCGGATGGTATCGCGCGCGCGACGCCGGCTTGGGTTCGATAGGCGCGTACAAGCGCGGTGTCGCGCCGCGGCTGGCGCGCGAGGTTTCACGCGCGGCGAGGCGCGAATTGCAAACGCCGGGGCGTCGGCGGCGGGCGGGCAACGGGAACCGGGCCGCCGTCGGCCGCGCGTGAGGAGCCGCGGATCTGACGCAGGCAAGTGGCGCGCAGCGTGCGACGTCACCGGGCCGGGTGAATCGCGCGCGGAATAACGCATCGTCCGCCGCGCCTTTGCGTCGGTGAAACAGGCGGCTTCAATCGCCCGGCAGGCGCGCGTATCGCCGATCTCCGCGCGAGCCGCCTTTGCCATGCCGGTCGCGTCAATGCGCGGTGCTGCGCAGCTCGGCGTCGCCGGCGGTCTGTGCCGGGGCGCGCAGCGCGAACCCGAGACATGCGGCAAGCGCGGCGAAGATCGCGCCGCAGACGAATGCCGCGTGATAACCGCCATTGAGAGCGGATTGCGCCGCAACGTGCACGGCAGCGAGCGCGTCGGTGCGTGCGGCGGCGATGCTGGCGAGCACCGCGAGGCCGAGCGCGCCGCCCATCATGAACGACGTGTTGACGATGCCCGACGCGAGCCCGGAATCGTTCGGTGCGACGTCGCTCATCGCGGCGAGCAGCACCGGATTGAACGCGATGCCCGCGCCGAAGCCGAGTAGCGCCATGCCGGGCAGCACATGCGCGACGAAGCTGCCGTTCGCCGGAGCCTGGGCGAACAGCGCGAGACCGAGCGCGGCGGCGGCAAGCCCGAAGGCGATCGGCGCGCGGATACCGAAGCGCATCACGATCTTCGCCGACAGCCCGAGCGAGAATGCCGCCATGATCAGATTGGCGGGCAGAAACGCCAGGCCGACTTCGAGCGGCTGGTAGCCGAGCACGCGCTGCATATAGAGCGCGGACAGGAAAAACCACGCGAACATCGCGGCGGCCCACAGCACGCCGATCGCGTTCGCGATCGCGACATTGCGCTTGGCGACGAGCGCAAGCGGCATCAGCGGATGCGCGACGCGCGCCTCGATGCCGATGAACGCCGCGAACAGCGCTGCCGCCGCGCCAAGCAGCGCGATCGTCTGCATCGACAGCCAGCCGGCTTCGTTGCCGTTGACGACGCCGTAGACGGCAAGCATCAGCGACGCGGTGACGGTGATGGCGCCCGCGACGTCCAGGCGTGCGCCGGCCGCCTGCGCGCGGATTTTCGGCAGCAGCGCGGCGGACAGCGCGTAGACGGCCACGCCGATCGGCAGATTGACGAGGAAGATCCAGTGCCAGCTCAGCGCGCTCGTCAGCACGCCGCCCAGCAGCACGCCGAGGCTGCCGCCGCCTGCGCAGACGAAGCCGTAGACGCCCATCGCCTTCGCCCGCTCGCCGGGCTCGGTGAACAAATTCATGATCAGCGACAGCGACACCGCTGAGACCACCGCGCCACCCGTTCCCTGCACCGCGCGCGCGGCGATCAGCACCGCCTGCGATTGCGCGATGCCGCAGGCGAGCGACGCGAGCGTGAAAAGCGTCAAGCCGGCGAGGAATATCCGGCGATGGCCGTACAGATCGCCGAGCCGGCCGCCGAGCAGCAGGCAGCCGCCGAACGTCAGCATGTACGCGTTGACGACCCACACGAGCGCGGTTTCGGAAAAATGCAGGTCCGTGCCGATCGACGGCAGCGCGACGTTGACGATCGTCGAATCGAGCACGATCATCAGCACGCCCAGACAAAGAACGATCAGCGCATACCAGCGCTTTTCACCATGAATGCCGTGCGTCATCGCGCGCGTCTCCTTTGTTTGATACGGAACGCGCAGCATTGTAAGCGGGTTGGGGCGGCCGCTGCTGCCGGTTGCTGACACCCGCACGGCATGCGCGGGCCGCGCCGCGCGACGAACGCGCGAGCCGCGGCGCATGGCGGGCTCGCGCATGTCGCGCGTACTGGGCGCGCCGCTCGGAAGGGCGGCTTAGCGGCGCAACGTGTCGAGCGCCGTGCGGCCGACGGCCGGATCGTCGGTGAAGAAGCCGTCGATGCCCGCGCGCAGGTATGCCTGAATTTCGCGCACCGAGCCGGACGTGTTGCGCGCGCTCGGCGCACCGCCATCCTTCAGCGAGGCCGGCAGGAAATTGTTTTCCGGCCGGAACGTGTACGGATGCACGAGCAGTCCCGCTTCGTGTGCGTTGCGCACGTAGTCGGTCGGTTGCTGCAGCGTGCCGCTCGCGTCGACGGGAATGATCGACGTCTTGTACGGGCCGACCGCATTCGCATACGCTGCGATTTCACGCATGCCGCGCTGTGTCGACAGATCGCCATAGGTGCGCGCGTCGCCCGCCTTCACGAAGTCGTATGGCTGCTGCTTGGGCTCGTCCATCAGTTGCACGAGCTTCCAGTTCGGCTGGCTCGCGCCGATGCGGTTCCGGATCGCCTTCAGATTCGCGACTTCGAACGACTGGATGTAGATGGTCGCGTCGCGCGCGGTGTAGGTATCCTTGCGCAGTGCGTCGATCAAGCGGTCCTCGAGCGGCAGGCCGATCGACTGGAAGTAGGTCGGATGCTTGGTTTCCGGATAGAGGTGGATCGTGCGGCCGACCTGCGTGGACATCTGCTTGGCGAGCGCGATGATCTCGTCGAAGGTCGGAATCTCGAACTGATCGTTGTAGCTGGTGTTTGCCGGACGAAATTGCGCAATCCGCTCACGCGCGCGCAGCGTCTTGAGCTCGGCGAGCGTGAAGTCCTCGGTGAACCAGCCGGTCAAGCGGATGCCATCGATCGTCTTCGTCGTCTTGCGGCTCGCGAATTGCGGCAGTGTCGACACGTTCGTCGTGCCGGAGATTTCGTTCTCGTGGCGCGCGACGAGCACGCCGTCACGCGTTGCGACGAGATCGGGCTCGATGACGTCCGCGCCGTCCTCGATGGCCTTGCGATATGACGCAAGCGTGTGCTCGGGGCGCAGCGCGCTCGCGCCGCGATGGCCGATGACCTGTACCTTCGCGGCGATCGGGCGCGTGTAGTTCGGGTCGTCGTCGCCGCCACACGCGGCAAGTGTGAGCGCCGCGGCGCAGCCGAGCACGACGGGCGCGCATGCGAACGAGCGTTTGAAGAGCATATCGTCGATCCTGTGAGATGAAAGGGGGAAGAACAAGGAGACATCGGAGCACGGGCATGCCGACACGGGTTGCCGCTGCCGACCGGGATGCGATCCTCGCAGCGAATCATTACATATATATTACTTGTGCTGTCTGTGCTCTTTCGATGCCGGGCGCAGCCGGATAAGCGCGGCTGTCAGCGCGGCTGCGCGGCCGGCCACGAACAGTGCATTGGATCGACGAGCGGCGGCGTGGTTTGCCGGCATCGAGCCATGCCAGATAGCTCGATGCCGGACGCTCAGGTAAACGAATCGCGCGCGTGCGCGGCCCCGGCTTCGACGCAACGTCAGCGCGTGACGATCGCGGCGATGCCAAGGCCGATAAAGAGCGCGCCCGCCAGATAGCGGCCGACGGTCATTGCCGGGCCGCCGGGCGCTGCGCGCTTGCGCAGCGGATGGGCGAGCGCGATGCAGACCAGATCGGCGAGCGAGAACAGCAGATTCGCGGATGCGCCGAGCAGGAAAAGCTGCCAGCCGACCTCGAGCGGCGCCGACGGATCGACGAATTGCAACAGGAACGACATATAGAAGAGCGCCGATTTCGGATTCGATGCCTCGATCAGCGCACTCGACGAGATCACGTTTTTCGGCATCTGCGATGGCGCGCCGCCGGCGTCGGGCCGGGCGCGCACGCGCTGGATGCCGAGCCAGATCAGATAGGCGCCGCCCGCGATGCGCAGCGCGTGATAGAGCCACGGCGACGTGTTCAGCACGACGACTGCGCCGATCGCAACCGCGCCGATCTGCAAGAGCGCGCCGAGATGGATGCCGAGCGCCGACAGCGCGCCCGCGCGCCGCCCATGCTGGAGCGTCAGCGAGACGGTTTGCAGCAACGCCGGGCCCGGAATGAAGCCGAAGCCGAGACAAGTTACGATGAATGCGAACGTAGGGCTCAACGTCATCGGGAATCGCTCGTCGTGAAAGAGGTGTTCGGATGCGCCCACGCATGGGCTCGCAGACGCAACGGCCGAGACGACGGGCTTATAGTATGGCGGCGCGGCCGGACAATCTAACGAACCGCAGCGCAAGACAGGCGCCGCCGGGCTCAGAGCCGCTTGTAATGGAACGTCGTAGAACAGGGCGCGCCGTCGGGCATCAGCGCGTAGTTCGGCACGACGCCGACGCATTGCCAGCCGGCGCTCTGGTAGAGCCGCTCGGCGTCGCTGCCCGTTGCCGTATCGAGTACGAGGAGCGTTTTGCCGAGCTCGCGCGCGGTGTCGTCGAGTGCCGCCAGCAGCCGTCGCGCGACGCCTTGGCGGCGCGCGTCGCGTCGCACCAGCATCTTCGCGACGTCGGCACGATGCGGTTGGTTCTCCGGCAGGCCGACGATCATCTGCACGGTGCCGACAACGCGCCCATCGGCCTGCTCCGCGACGAACAGCACGCGCTCGCCGCGCGCGACGCACGCGGCCACATCGCGCCAGAACGCGCACGCGCGCTCGGGCGCGAGCGGCGCCATGAAGCCGACCGACGCGCCGCCGTCGACGCAGTCGAGCAGCACGTCGGCGAGCGCGTCGACATATGCGGCCGCCTCGTTTGGGCCGATCCGGCGTATGCCGATGGCGCCGATTGCGTCGTTCATCCGGATCGTCCTGTGTGCGCGGCGGGCGCTGATGCGAGCGCGACGACATAACGCGCGGTCTTGCGGCCCGGATTGAAGAAGAGGGTCGGACGATCGATGCGCATCGCGAGACAGTCGCCGGCCGCGACGCGCCATGTGTCATCGCCGGTCGTGATGTCCATCTCGCCGTCGAGCATCCAGATTTGTTGATGAACGTCGGCGTTGCGCTCGCCGGCATCGTAGGCGATACGTTCGCCGGCGGGGAACCGCACTTCGACGAGCGTGAGCGGCGATGGCATCGACGGCGACAACGTCCGGCGCACGTAGCCCGACGCCGGATCTCTCCAGACCGGCTGCTCGGCCGCGCGCGCGAGCGGCGAGGCGGTTCGTTCGGCGGGCTCGTCCTCGAACAGCGACGCGAGCGGCACGCCGAGCGCGGTGGCGAGCCGCTCGAGCACAACGGCCGTCGGGCTGCTCTGCGCGCGTTCGATCAGCGAGATGTTCGAGCGGCTCACCTTGCTGCGCTCGGCTAGTGCATCGAGCGAATAGCCGTGGAAGTCGCGCAATGCGCGCACGCGCCGGGCGATCAATTGGTTGACATTCATGTGGTCCAGTATATTGGAGGAAAATCCAAAATACTAGATTTCGACAGAAAACGGCGCACGGTATGCGTGGCGGGTCATGCATCAGACCGGGCCATCGATCCGAATTGCGCGCACCGCGCAATGCGTAGCCGCTTCGGCGCGCGATGCGCGCATCCGCGCGAACGTTGCCGCGTTCGATATCCTCGTCACGCATGCCGACGGCGCCAAATCGCCCGCGGGCTTATTGGCTTGCCGCCGCAGCCGCGCCCGATGCGCGCACGACCGGCCATTGCATCTCGCCTTTAATGACTTTCGCGCTGATCTCGAGCGACGACACGTCGCCGAGATTCGGATAGCGCGCCTTCATCGCCGCGATCAGTTCCGCGGCATTCTTGGCCTTGGCCGCTTGCGCCTCGAACGCGATCAGATAGTCGCGCGTGAACTTTACGGCCGCGAGCGAGTAAGGCTTGCTGCCGTCCGGATTCGCGAGGTAGTGGCCCGGCACGACGCGCGCCGGATGCAACGCGGCAATCCGGTCGAGCGTCTCGATCCAGTGGCGGCGCGACTCGGGCGTTTGCGTGTCGGCAATCCACACGTGGATGTTCGCCGCGACGGGAATGCCGCCCACCACGGCGCGCTCGGACGGAATCGATAAGAACGTGCGCTCGGGAGTCGGGCCGTCGAGGCCGACGACGCGCAGCTTATGGCCGTCGAGCGTCAGCGTGTCACCGTCGAGCGGCTGCGGGACAACGAGCGCATGCGGGGCGTTGTCCTTCAGGATCGGCCCCCAGTAGGCGAGCTTGTCGTCCTTGTTGGCATTGATCGCGGCGACCGTTTGCGGTGTCGCGACGATTTTTGCGTCCGGGAACGCGGCCTTGATCGTATCGAGGCCGAAGTAGTAGTCCGGATCGCTATGGCTCACGTAGACGAGCTTGAGCGGCTTGCCGGTTGCTTTGATCTTGTCGACCAGCGCCTGCGCGTCGTTGCGCTGGAATTGCGCGTCGATCAGGATCGCGCCCGTGCGGCCGGTGATGATCTCGGACGAAACAGGAAAGACGCTTTTTTCTCCGGGGTTGTAGACATCGATCCGTAGCGTCGACCGGTCACTTTGCGCATGGACGAGGCTCGGGCCGAAAACGGATGCCGCCGTGACGGCGAGTGCTGCGATGATGCGCAAGGACATAAAGGACTCCACGGTAAAAAAGCATGGGTGCGCGCCGGCCGCGTTGCGCATTGCGCGCTAGGCGGGGACGCCGATGATAGTATCTGCGATATAGGTAGTTACCAGCGGAAACTATAGACGGGGTGGCGATGATGGAAAAGAGCGTACTTGAGCGTCAGCAGGTTACCAGCGAGAAACCGTCGCTGCTCGACGTGCCGCGCGACGGCAACGTTTACGCGGCGCAATGCCCGACCCGGCATGTGCTCGACCGCATCGCGGACAAATGGACTGTCCTGATTCTTGCGTTGCTTGCGCATCGGCCGCTGCGCTTCAATACGTTGCTGCGGCATATCGAAGGCTTGTCGCAGAAGGTCTTGTCGCAAACGCTCAAGCGGCTCGAGCGGGACGGCCTCGTTGCCCGCACGGCCTATCCGACGATGCCGGTTTCGGTCGAATATGCGCTCACGCCGCTCGGTCAGACGCTCGTGGCCTCGGTCTGGCCGCTCATCGCATGGGCGGAGTCGAATATCGGCGCGGTGCTCGGTGCGCGCGCCGCCTACGACGAACAGCGGAATGTGACGGCGGTGTAGCGTCGCGCGCGCCGCCCAGCATGTAGGCGCACCCGGCTTACCATTTGCGCGCGGACGTGATGATGTGATGATCGTGGCGCCGGCCATGAAGGTCGCGATGGCGACGCGGTTTCGCGGCAGCGCGCCGCGCGGCTGGCACGGCGTGCGGCGCACGCTGCCCGCAGGCACCGAGACTGGCGCCGACAGGCACCTCTGCGCACCCGCAGGCAGCGTGGCCGGTCACGGCAACTCCCCCGCTTGTTCGGCGCCGAGCGCACCGACGAGCTTCGCCGTGATGCAATCCGATCGCGCGGGCCAAGCGCGCGGCGCCGCCGGGCTCGCCGCGCTGCCGCGCTGCCGCGCGCTTCGCGCTTCGCGCTAGATCGACAGACAGATCTTGCCGAAGTGCTTGCCCGCGGCCTGATGACGGAATGCTTCGGCAATGTCGTCGAGTGCGAACGTGCTGTCGATCACCGGCTTGATGCCCGTTGCGTCGATCGCGCGCACCATGTCGATCTGATGCCGGCGGCTGCCGACAATGAGACCTTGCAGCTTTTGCTGCCGCGTCATCAGCGTGACGGTCGGCACGGGGCCTGCGATGCCCGTGAGCACGCCGATCAACGCGATGTGGCCGCCGATCCGGCACGCGGCGATCGATTGCGGCAGCGTGTCGGGCCCTCCCACTTCGATCACGTAATCGGCGCCGACGCCGTTCGTTTGTTCAAGCACCTTCGCGGCCCAGTTTGCGTCGCGCCGGTAGTTGACGACGTGATCGGCGCCGAGCGTCCGCGCGTGCTCGAGCTTCTCGTCCGACGACGACGTGACGATCACGCGCGCGCCCATTTGCTTTGCGAATTGCAGCGCGAAGATCGATACGCCGCCCGTGCCGAGTACGAGCACGGTGTCGCCGGCCTTCAGGCGGCCGTCGACCACGAGCGCGCGCCATGCGGTCAGGCCGGCTGTCGTCAGCGTCGCGGCTTGCTCGTGCGTATAGCCGCTTGGCGCGCGCGTGAACCAGTGCGCGGGCCGCACGACGGTTTCGCGCGCATAGCCGTCGACGCCGTCGCCAGGCACCGTCGCGAAATCCGCGGTCGTCGGAGCGCCGTCGAGCCATTGCGGGAAGAACGTCGATACCACCGCATCGCCGGGCGCGAACTCCGTGACGCCTTCGCCGATCGCTTCGACGACGCCCGCGCCATCCGACATCGGAATGCGCTTGTCGGCCGTGTTCATTCTGCCGGTGACGACGCCGAGATCGTGATAATTGAGCGAGCTTGCGTGGATGCGCACGCGAATTTCGCCGGCGCCCGGCGCGCCCGGATCGGCGAGCGTGACGCGGGCGAGCTGTTCGAGGCCAGCGGGCTGGCGCAGCATGATGGCTTTCATGTTCCGACTCCTGTGAATGGCGAGCGCACGGTGGTGCGCTGCGAGATCGACGTTGATCGAATTGTCTCGACGTACTTCGATGTGCGCAAGAACGTACAATTAAAGCTGGTACTGTCAATTATGTAGGTATGAACATGCGACCCAAGCGACTGGACAGCAAGAGCGGATGCGATGTCGAAGTGACGCTTTCCGTGATCGGCGGATTGTGGAAGCCCGTCATTCTGTTTCATTTGCTGCGTGGCAAGCGGCGCTTCATGGAGTTGACGCGGCTCATGCCCAATACGACGCAGCGGATGCTGACTTTGCAGTTGCGCGAGCTGGAGGCGGATGGCATCGTCGCGCGCCATGTCTATCCGCAGGTGCCGCCGAAGGTTGAATACGAGCTGACGCCGCTTGGCCAGACGCTCGCGCCGGTATTGATCAGCCTGCGCGAGTGGGGCGAATCGTATCGGGAGCGTCAGACGGGCGCCGTGAACGACCGGCCGGCGTGCGAAGACATTCCGTTGAAGCAAAAGCGGGCGTCCGGCATGGAGAATGCGGCATAGCGCGGCATAGCGCATTGCTTTCGTCGTCGGCCGACGGTCTTTCGGATTGCCGGATAGGCGGGCGGCGCGATCGCAATCGATTTAGATTTTTGGGAATTTTTGAAATCCTCCGAAATTGGATTTGATTGCTCAGATAAGAAATATCGACATTGAATGCGCGATGAGGAGATCGCCATTTATGCAAATGGTTGGTAGCTGGCCGAATGAAAAACGATTAACGACGGATGAAAGAGAGTGAATTTGCGCGTCCGGCCGGCAGAGGTGCGCGTGAACGGTGTCAGCGTGCGATGCCGTATTGGTGGTGAGCTGAGTCGGATAGGGGTTTTTTATGAAGTTTCGTTATGTTTATTTTATTTGTTGATGAATTTCTGGCGAGCGGCGTATAGGGCTGTGATGTGCATTTCATCAGCGATCATGTAACGGAAAATTCATTTGTTACGTTACGCAAAACGTAACAATGCCGGTGGGCGGCGTAAGCGCGATTGCGCCTGCGTGGAGTTGAAACACTAAATACTCTGTTGTTCGGTTTCGTTGGGTGAAATGGTGTGTGGGCGGCGGCCCAAATCGGTTGGCATGCTTTGTGCGCTGCGGTTCTAGTCGCGACGGCGGCAGCATCCCTTCACACGAGATCACATCAATGAAACATCGCTTCAGGTCGACGGCCATCGCGCTGTCGGCCACAGCGGCATTCAGCGCGATGCCGACGCCTGCCGTAGCGCAACGGGCGGGCTTCGGCACTGTCCGGGTTTCGGCCGGTGAACCTGGTAGCGCCAGCTTGGGCGGCACATGGGCCGTATCGACCGACGGCGTGCCGGATGTTGCGGCACGCGCTGGCGTTCGCGGCTCGACGGATATGCCAGGGTACGTGCGCGAGCCGGCGGTCGCGTTGCAGGGCGGCGGCCCTTCGGCGGGCGCGCCGGGCGACGCCGTGAGCCATGCCGGCGGCTTGCTTTCGAATACCGCGGGCGACCCGTCGAGCGCGATCCTCGCGAGCAGTGCGGCCGCGGCGCAAGCGACGGCGGGTTCGTCGGTGGACGTGCTGGCTGCCGCGGCGAATGCCAGCCCGGTGGCGAATGCGCTCGGCGATGTCATGAACGTGCTGCCGGCCATCAACCCGGCGGGCGTTTTGACGAGCGCGCTCAATAACGTTGCGGAGGCGTTCGGCCGCGTTGGCTCGGGGGGCGGCAATCCGATCGTCCCGATTGCCAATGTCGTGAGCGGCGCGATCGATACGCTGGCGGCCGGCGAGCTGCGCCACTCCGCCGCGGCGGCGCTCGGCGCGGTCGCCCGCGCGTTGACGGGCGCGGGCGGGACGGGCGTCCTGCCGGACACGCAACCGGGCTACGCCAGCTTGCGTACAGCTGCGGACAGTGCAACCTCATTGGGCAGTGCCGCGCTCGGCAGCAGCACTGTGAATATCGCGCGTTCGGCGTTCTCGACGGGAGCCGCTGCGATCGGCAGCGCCATCGATTCGGTCGGTTCGTCGGCCGAAACGGTGCTGCGCGCATTGCCGGGCCTGGGGAGCACGATACCGAAGCCGATCGCGGGCTCGGGTGTGGGGGCGGCGAATCTGCGTGCCTCCGACGCCGCGCCTGCCCCGACGCGGGCAGGCGTTCTGTCGAGATAAAGTTTGCTGGCCGGCGGGCGAGGGTGTCGCGCGACGCGCACGCGCCTTTGCAATGCGGAAGCTAACCCGAGTCAACGGAGCGACACGGCACGGCCGCGGGCCGATGCCGTTTGTTTGCCCGCGCCGATATGGGCTGCATTCGTTTGCGGATTAGAGAGCGGAAGATCGTGCGCGGCTGCTCGCGATAATCCGATCCATCCCTAAGATGCTGTGCGGCGTCCGCACGCAGCGCACCGGCTTCGCATAGCGGATCGATCCGCGTGAGCGCCGAGATGTGGGGCGACGCCGGGGCGGCAGAAGCTCCCTCTGCGGTTGCAGCGCGGGCGGGTTGTTTCGCAGATCCTTGTTCTTAAAAAAATTTTCTTCAATGGTGAAGCGCGAGCCGTTGGTTTCCGTGCGCCGTAACCCCTCCGAAATTTCCGCAATTCCCGCTTCTTGAATTTGTCAAAACCCGTCCATATAATTAGCACTCGCTGCACGAGAGTGCTAACAATTCCTGCCGGACGGTACACTGGCCGGCAGTTTCCCAGCGTTCTTCAGTCTCATTCAAGAGAGGAGTGAATATGAACCTTCGTCCGTTGCACGATCGCGTGATCGTCAAGCGCCTGGATCAGGAAACCAAGACCGCCTCGGGCATCGTGATTCCCGATGCGGCAGCTGAAAAGCCGGATCAAGGTGAAGTGCTCGCCATCGGTCCGGGCAAGCGCGATGACAAAGGCGCGGCGATCGCGCTCGACGTGAAGGTCGGCGATCGTGTGCTGTTCGGCAAGTACGCTGGCCAGACCGTCAAGGTCGACGGCCAGGAACTGCTCGTGATGCGCGAAGAAGACATCATGGCTGTGGTCAACGCCAAGTAAGCGTTCACTTAACGGTACATATTCTCAAGAATCCAAGGAGTTAGAAGATGGCAGCTAAAGACGTCGTATTCGGCGATTCCGCTCGCGCGAAGATGGTCGAAGGCGTGAACATTCTCGCCAACGCAGTGAAGGTCACGCTGGGTCCGAAGGGCCGCAACGTCGTGCTCGAGCGCAGCTTCGGCGGCCCGACGGTCACCAAGGACGGTGTGTCGGTCGCCAAGGAAATCGAGCTGAAGGACAAGCTCCAGAACATGGGCGCGCAAATGGTCAAGGAAGTTGCTTCCAAGACCAGCGACAACGCAGGCGACGGCACGACGACGGCAACCGTTCTCGCGCAATCGATCGTTCGCGAAGGCATGAAGTACGTCGCATCGGGCATGAACCCGATGGACCTGAAGCGCGGTATCGACAAGGCCGTGGCTGCGGCAGTCGAAGAGTTGAAGAAGATCAGCAAGCCGTGCACGACGAACAAGGAAATCGCGCAAGTCGGCGCGATCTCGGCGAACAGCGATTCGTCGATCGGCGATCGCATCGCTGAGGCAATGGACAAGGTCGGCAAGGAAGGCGTGATCACCGTCGAAGACGGCAAGTCGCTCGCCGACGAACTCGACGTCGTCGAAGGTATGCAGTTCGACCGCGGTTACCTGTCGCCGTACTTCATCAACAACCCGGACAAGCAAGTCGCCGTTCTCGAGAACCCTTACGTGCTGCTGCACGACAAGAAGGTCTCGAACATTCGCGATCTGCTGCCGGTGCTCGAACAAGTCGCGAAGGCAGGCCGTCCGCTGCTGATCATCGCTGAAGACGTCGAAGGCGAGGCGCTCGCAACGCTGGTCGTCAACAACATCCGCGGCATCCTGAAGACCGTTGCGGTCAAGGCGCCGGGCTTCGGCGACCGCCGTAAGGCAATGCTGGAAGACATCGCGATCCTGACCGGCGGCCAGGTCATCGCGGAAGAAACCGGCCTCACGCTCGAGAAGGCTACGCTGGCCGAACTCGGTCAGGCCAAGCGCATCGAAGTGGGCAAGGAAAACACGACGATCATCGACGGCGCAGGCGAAGCTGCGAACATCGAAGCGCGCGTCAAGCAAATCCGCACGCAGATCGAAGAGGCAACGTCGGACTACGACCGTGAAAAGCTGCAAGAGCGCGTGGCGAAGCTGGCCGGCGGCGTGGCGGTGATCAAGGTCGGTGCTGCGACCGAAGTCGAAATGAAGGAAAAGAAGGCACGTGTCGAAGACGCGCTGCACGCCACGCGCGCGGCCGTTGAAGAAGGCATCGTCCCGGGCGGCGGCGTTGCGCTGATCCGCGCACGTACCGCGATCGCCTCGCTGAGCGGTGCGAACGCCGACCAGAACGCCGGTATCAAGATCGTGCTGCGCGCGATGGAAGAGCCGCTGCGTCAGATCGTCACGAACGGCGGCGAAGAAGCCAGCGTCGTGGTGGCGGCAGTTGCTGCAGGCAAGGGCAACTACGGCTACAACGCGGCGACGGGTGAGTACGTCGACATGGTCGAAGCCGGCGTCGTCGACCCGACCAAGGTCACGCGCACCGCGCTGCAGAACGCGGCATCGGTTGCGGGCCTGCTGCTGACGACGGACGCAGCCGTTGCCGAGCTGCCGAAGGAAGACGCTCCGGCGCCGGGCGGTATGCCGGGCGGCATGGGCGGCATGGGCATGGACATGTAATCGGCATCACGTCGGTTGCATTGAAGAACGCGCGGCGACGCGCGTTCTCCCAAACGAAAACACCCGCGGCGACGCGGGTGTTTTCGTTTGGAGCGGCTGACTGCCGCCGGCCTGAAGCAGAAAGCGGGAAGCTGCAGGCCGGACGCCTAACGATAGAACGTGGCCGGCGCGGCGCGCGCCTTCGTCTCTTCGGCAAGCCCGCGCGACGCGGTTATCGGGCGCGAGGGCGGCGGGGCGGCATCAGCGCGCGCGCTTGCCGATCGCCGACGCCATCGGCGTTTCGTCGTCGTTGCTGCGCGCCCAGAAGAACCGATCCGGCAGATAGGCGCCCATGCCGGGCCGGAATGCGCCGCGCGCCGCCTGGTACAGATATTCCTGTGCTTCGCGCACCGCTTCCGGCGGCTCCTGGCCGTTCGCGAGCAGTGCGGCGATCGCCGCGCCGAGCGTGTCGGTGATGCCCATCAGCCGGTGCGGCGTGCGTTCCCACAAATCCTGCCGGATCTGGCCTTCCTCGCTGTACAGCGAGTTGACGAGCCGGTGCGAGCCTGTTTCCGTCGCCAGAATGTACTCGCAGCCTTGACTCAGCAAATGAGCCAGCGCGGTGTCCAGATTGGGCGCTTCGGCGTCGCCGTCGGGCTGCGCGAGCGCGAGAAGCGTCGCGTGATCGGCAACGAGCAACGTCGTCTGGGGCGCGAGCAGGTCGGCGATCGATTCGCGCAACTCGTCGGCGGCGAGCACGTGCTCGTCGTCGAGCGTGAAATCCGGCGCGAGGACGAGTGGTACGCCGTCGTAGTCGGCGGCCACCTCGGCGATCGCGCTCACGACCTCGGCGCGCGTCGCGGCGCCGATCTTGAAGGCGGCGACGGGCATGTCTTCGAGCAGCATGCGCGCTTGCGCGGCGACGGTGTCGGGATCGAGCCCGGTGACTTCGTCGCATGCGGCGGAATCGCGCACGGTATAGCCCGTCAAGACGGACACACCGTGACAGCCCATGCTTGCCAGGGTCATCAGGTCGGCTTGCAAGCCGGAGCCGCCCGTCGGGTCGGACAGGCCGAAAGTGAGGACAATCGGAGGGGTGTTGCTGGACATGGAAATGGGGAAAGAAAAAACGGTGAAGCGGGCCAGATGCGCCTGAGATGTGCGTGCGCGCAGCCATTATGAGGCGGAATTTGCCGAATCGAGCTTTTTTTTAACGTGATCCGGCACGCTGGCGCGCTAGAAGGCGGATTGCTAGGCAGCCCGGCGCCGACACGGTACCATCATGGCTCTTTTGAAATCGACGACTTTTCTTTACGCGGCTTAAGATGGAACATAAAAGCTGGATGTGCCTGATCTGCGGTTGGATCTACGACGAAGAAGCTGGGTTGCCGGAAGAGGGAATCGCTCCGGGCACACGTTGGGAAGATGTTCCCATCAATTGGACATGCCCCGAGTGCGGCGCGCGTAAGGAAGATTTCGAGATGGTTCAGATCTGACCGCCATCTCCGGCCGCCCGGTCCCGCGTGAGCGAGGGCGGGCGGTAAGGCGCAACGGCATCGGCGGTCTTCCTGCGCTGCTTGCGGCGCGGCTATGTTTCTGGTGCTGACGCTCGTGCCCACTTTCCGCGAATTCGCATCACTCCCGATCCCGGACGCGTTGCCCAATCCGCGAGGCGGTGCGGTGCCGGCTGCCGATGCGGCATTGCAAGCCGCGCAGCAGTCGTTCGCGCGGCGTGCCGATCCGGCCGCCTCGCTTGCCGCGGCGGCCGCCGTGTTGCGCGAAGCGGGCTGGCTTGCGGCCGAGCGCTTCTGCAATGCCCTGGCGCAAGCCGCGCCGCTTGCGTCGATCGAGTTGCAGCCGGTCGAGTTTGAAACGGCGTTGCGGGATTTCCGGGCGGCGGTCGAGAGGCGCAATTTGCGCGAGCTTGCGTGCTCGCCGGTTCTGTTCGAGCACTATCGGGCGCTGCGCGTGCAGGCCGCGGGCGATTTGCGCGCCGACACGCCGCCCGACGCGCTGGCGCTTGCCGGGCGGCCAGTGCCGGCCGCGACGCTGTATCCGTTGTCGGAACATGCGCTCGCGCATTTGCGCGCACGTTACGAGCAGGCATTGCTCGGTGCGCTGCGCGCGCCGCAAGCAGCGTCCAGCGCGGCGCTCGACGGGCTTGCCGATTGTGTGGCCGAACTCGCGGGTCCTTTTCCTTACGATTATTGGCGGCTTGCGCTTGCGTGCATCCGGGTGCTGCGCGCGAGCGGCGGTGTCGAACTCAAGCGTTTTCTCGCGCGCTGCAATCTGCTGCTCGGCGAGCAGGCGCACGGCTTGCGAATCGCGCCCGCCGCGCTCGTCAGGCAGACGCTCGCGCTCTTTTGGCGCGATTACGCGTTGTACGGCGCGGCGGCGGAGGACGGCGCCGATGTGGAGCTGCTGCACGACTACGGGTTGACCGTCGCTTGGCATGTTGCGGGGACGCAGGCTTCCGAGGCGTTGTGGGAGGCGGGCGCCGCGCGCGCGGAGGCGGACGCGGTGCGCGTCGAGCCGACGCGTGAGCTCGGCGCGGTAGTCGTCAACTGTCATGCATATGAGGATTTTTTGCAAACGGCGGATGCATCGATGAGCGAGCTTACGCTGGATGCGCGCACGGCCGATGCCGGCGCGGCATTGCGCGCGGCGCAGGCAGCGTATCGCGTCGGTTCGGCCGCGTGTGCTCTCGGCCTCGGGCATACGGCGCTGCTCGCCGATGCGCTGGGGCTTGCATGGCGGTGCCGCGCCCATCTCGGCACCGGGCTTGCGCCCAGCCCGGCGGCCTGCGCCCAGGCGGCCGAAGCGCTGCGTGCCGCGTTGCACAAGATCGCAGCCGGCATGGCGCCGCCCGATCTATCGGCGGCGCGCGCGGCGCTCGCCCATGCATTGTCGGGCTTGGACGCCCCTTCGGTATAAGCTGCGCGGGCCGGGTGAGCCGAGCAGGTGTATCAAAGTGTGTTACAAGAACCTTGAAGACGCGTACCGAAAAATCGCGAAAGTCGTGGCAGCATGTATTGCGCGGTGCCGGGCAACAGCGCGCGGGACGGTACATCGATGGGTTTCGAACGCGTGATAGAGTGAGTGAACATCGTGTCGACTCGCGCGGCGACCGTGGCGTGCGAGGTCTTTGCTAAAATTCAAACTATGTCTAAGAGTTCCGATCGCATCAATCTCACCAACCAGTTTCTGATCGCCATGCCGAACATGGCCGATCCGACGTTTTCAGGAACGGTGGTCTATCTTTGCGATCACAGCGAGCGCGGTGCGCTCGGCCTCGTCATCAATCGTCCGACTGATATCGATCTCGAATCGCTTTTCAACCGTATCGATTTGAAGCTCGAAATCGAGCCGCTTCTACACATCCCCGTGTATTTCGGCGGCCCGGTGCAGACCGAGCGCGGTTTCGTGCTGCACGAGCCGGTTGAGGGCAGTTCGTACAACTCATCGATGACGGTCGAAGGCGGGCTGGAGATGACGACGTCGAAGGACGTGCTCGAGGCGGTCGCGACGGGTACGGGCCCGAAGCGGTTCCTGTTGACGCTCGGTCATGCCGGCTGGGGCGCTGGCCAGCTCGAAGAGGAAATCTCGAAGAACGGCTGGCTCACGGTCGAGGCCGATCCGCGCATCGTGTTCGATACGCCCGCCGAGGAGCGTTTCGAGGCGGCGCTCGGTTTGCTTGGAGTCAGTTCGTCGATGCTCTCCGGCGAGGCAGGGCACGCATGAGCGCGGTGCTTGCGCGCGACGCGACGCTCCTTGCGTTCGACTACGGCGAAAAACGCATTGGCGTGGCGATCGGCAATCGGCTGACTCGATCGGCCCGTGCGCTCGTCATCATCCCCAATCTAAACCGCGAGCATCGCTTCAAGGCGATTGGCGAGCTGATCGCGCAGTGGCAGCCGGATGCGCTCGTCGTCGGCTTGCCGCTTCATCCGGACGGCGCGCCGCACGAGATGACGCAGCAGGCCAGGCGCTTCGGCAATCAATTGAACGGACGCTTCAATCTGCCCGTGAGCTGGGTCGACGAACGTTACTCGTCGGTCGACGCGCGCGCGGATTTGCGCGCGCGCGGCGCGGCCGCGGCGCGCATCGATGCCGAAGCCGCCCGCATCATTCTTCAACAATATCTCGACGAGTTGTCCGACCATCATGAGCTTCATTGATGCCGAGGCGCTTTACCGCGTCCTGCTCGACCAGATTCGCGGCGCCTATGGGCAAGCCGCGTTCTCAGCGCCGCACGGCCCTGTCGTTGCCGGCATTTACAGCGGCGGTGCATGGCTTGCGGAGCGTCTGGCGCGCGATTTGGCCGCGCCGGGCTTCGGCGTTGTCAATGTCGCGCTGCATCGTGACGATTACGCGAAAAAGGGGCTGCACAGCCAGGCGAGTCCGACCTCGCTGCCGTTCGAGGTCGAAGGGCGCCGGATCGTGCTCGTCGACGACGTGCTGTACACCGGGCGCACCGTGCGGGCCGCGCTCAACGAACTGTTCGACTACGGGCGTCCCGCCGCCGTCGAACTGGCGGTGCTTGCCGATCGCGGCGGGCGCGAGCTGCCGGTGGCGGCGCGCTTCGTCGGCGGCACGCTCGACGTCGCGGCCGACGCGACGCTCGTGCTCGAGCGCACCGACGCCGCCGCGTTCACGCTTCGCACCGAGGCGCGCGGCCTCTGAGGCCGCAGCGTCATGCATTCCGGCCGCCCGCGCCCGATTTGCGCGGGCGTGCCGTTCAGCAACACGTTGGAATCACGCACATCATGACGACCGACATTTCCGGCCGCACCGGCACCTCCGCTGCGTCCGCGCCCGCCGAGCGCCATCGCTACGGCTTCCTGAAGGGCAACCCGCAGCTCACGAAGAACGGCGAGCTCAAGCATCTGCTGACGATCGAGGGGTTGCCCCGCGCGATCGTCAACCAGATCCTCGACACCGCCGAGCAATTCGTCAGCGTGACCGACCGCGAAGTGAAGAAGGTGCCGCTGTTGCGCGGCAAATCGGTGTTCAACCTGTTCTTCGAGAACTCGACGCGCACCCGCACGACGTTCGAGATCGCGGCGAAGCGCCTGTCCGCCGACGTGATCAATCTGAATATCAACGCGTCGTCGACGAGCAAGGGCGAATCGCTGCTCGACACGATCAACAACCTGTCGGCGATGCATGCCGATCTGTTCGTCGTGCGCCATGCGTCGAGCGGCGCGCCGTACCTGATCGCCGAGCACTGCGCGCCGCACGTGCACGTGATCAACGCGGGAGACGGCCGCCATGCGCATCCGACGCAGGGCCTGCTCGACATGTATACGATCCGCCACTACAAGCGCGATTTTACGAAGCTGCGTGTGGCCATCGTCGGCGATATCCTGCACTCGCGCGTCGCGCGCTCGGATATCCACGCGCTGACCACGCTCGGCGTGCCCGAGGTGCGCGCGATCGGCCCGCGCACGCTGTTGCCTGGCGGGCTCGAGCAGATGGGCGTGCGGGTATTCCACAATCTCGATGAAGGTCTGAAGGGCGTCGACGTGATCATCATGCTTCGTTTGCAGAACGAACGGATGAGCGGCGCGCTGCTGCCGTCCGCGCAGGAGTATTTCAAAAGCTGGGGGCTTACGCCCGAGCGTCTCGCGCTGGCCGCGCCCGACGCGATCGTGATGCACCCCGGCCCGATGAACCGCGGCGTCGAGATCGACTCGCAGGTGGCAGACGGTCCCCAATCCGTGATCCTGAACCAGGTGACTTTCGGCATTGCCGTGCGCATGGCGGTGATGGGCATCGTCGCGGGCAACAGCGACTGAACGCGCGCGGCGGCGCGGGCTCGTGCCCGCCGCGGCGCGCCGCGCATCGGACTCGACGCATTCACGCATTCAACGCATAAGCAGACAGCGCATGAAGATTCATATCAAAGGCGGCACGGTGATCGATCCGGCGGCCGGCACCGAGCGGCAGGCCGACGTATTCGTCGCGGCCGGAAAAATCGCGGCGATCGGCGCGAGCGCGCCCGCCGATTTCAACGCGGCCAAGACGATCGACGCGACCGGGATGATCGTCGCACCGGGCTTCGTCGACTTGTCGGCGCGGCTGCGCGAACCCGGCTACGAGCACAAGGCGACGCTCGAATCGGAGATGGCCGCGGCCGTCGCGGGCGGCGTGACGAGCCTCGTGTGTCCGCCCGACACCGATCCCGTGCTCGACGAGCCTGGCCTGGTCGAGATGCTGAAGTTTCGCGCCCGCAATCTGCATCAGGCCCACGTGTATCCGCTCGGCGCGCTGACCGTCGGCCTGAAGGGCAGCGTGATCACGGAGATGGTCGAATTGACCGAAGCGGGGTGCATCGGCTTCACGCAGGCGAACGTGCCCGTCACCGATACGCAGGTGCTGCTGCGCGCGCTGCAATATGCGAGCACTTACGGCTATACGGTGTGGCTGCGCCCGGTCGACGCGTTTCTCGCGAAGGGCGGCGTCGCGGCGAGCGGGCCGGTTGCGTCGCGGCTCGGCCTGTCGGGCGTGCCGGTCGCGGCCGAGACGATCGCGCTGCATACGCTGTTCGAGTTGATGCGCGTGACGGGCGCGCGCGTGCACGTCGCGCGGCTGTCGTCGGCGGCGGGTATCGCGCTCGTGCGCGCGGCGAAGGCCGAGGGCCTGAATGTGACCTGCGACGTCGGCGTGAATCACCTGCATCTGATTGACGTCGATATCGGCTATTTCGATGCGCAATTTCGCCTCGATCCGCCGCTGCGCAACGAGCGCGACCGCGAAGCGATCCGCGCGGCGCTGGCCGACGGCACGATCGACGCGATCTGCTCCGACCACACCCCCGTCGATGACGATGAAAAACTGCTGCCGTTCGCGGAAGCGACGCCGGGCGCGACGGGGCTTGAACTGCTGCTGTCGCTGACGGTGAAGTGGGCGCGTGAGGCGGGCGTGCCGCTCGCGCAGGCGCTGGCGAAGATCAGCTCGGCGCCGGCCGATGTGCTGAAGCTGCCGGCCGGCCGGATCGCGGAGGGCGCGGCAGCCGATCTGTGCGTGTTCGATCCGCGCGCGCACTGGTATGTCGAGCCGCGCGCGCTGAAGAGCCAGGGGCACAATACGCCGTTCCTCGGCTACGAACTGCCGACGCAGGTGTGCGCGACGCTCGTTGCCGGCCAGGTCGCGTTCGAGCGCCGTTGACGCGAGCGCCCATCATGAAAGCCCTCCGCAAGGCGCGCCTCGTCCTGCATCTGCTGGCTGGAATGGCGATCGTCGCCATCCGTTTTCGGCGCGCGGCGCCCGCGCGGCGCCGGCAACTCACGCAGCGCTGGACCCTGAAGATGCTGCGGCTCTGCGGGATGCGGCTCGTCGTGCATAACGACAGCGCGCGGCTCGACGCGCGCGCGCTCGTGGTCGGCAATCATGTGTCGTGGCTCGATATCTACGTGATCAATGCGTGGCGGCCGACGCCGTTCGTCTCCAAGGCCGAGGTGCGGGACTGGCCGGTGATCGGCTGGTTGGCCGAGCGTCTGGGCACCGTGTTCATTCAGCGCGAGAAGCGCAGCGAGGCGAAGCGGATCATGCACGCGCTGGCCGCTCGTCTCGGCAACGGCGAACTGATGTGCGTGTTTCCGGAAGGCACGACGTCCGATGGCCTCGGGCTTTTGCCGTTCCATTCGAATATGTTCCAAGCCGTGGTCGAGGCGCAGTGCGCGGTGCAACCGATTTGCCTGATGTATGAGGATGCGCACGGGCGCCAGTCGCTGGCGCCGGCGTATGTCGGTGAACTTTCGCTTGGCAAGTCGCTCGACCGGGTATTGGAGAGCGGGCCGCTGACCGCGCATCTGTACGTCGGCGAGCCGATCGCGGCGACAGGCGACCGGCGCGAGATGGCGGCGCGCGCGCGCGCCGCGGTCGCGCACGCGCTCGCGCAGATGCAGCGCGCCGCCGGCCGGCCGCTCGATGCGGAGCTGGCGCGGCTGCGGGACGCGGCTTATCCGGCGGGCGCGCAGCAGGGCGGCAGCGGGGACGCGCAAGGAATCGACGCCGGCGGCGACGTCGGGGCGGTGCCGCGTCGAGAAGGGGGGTAGGCTGGGATTGGTTCTGTTTTTACAGCATCTCGGCTGGCATTCGAGATTGAATGGTTACCGGAGGCTATTTAAAGCATATTTTGAAATTGATATATCAGGTCAATTGAAAATGGAGGGCTGAAAAATGTTCATTTTATTTTTAAGGAAATGGGCGGTTTTTGCTGCCGCTTTCAGTATTGGCGTGACAGTAAATAATTCGGTGTTTTCGGCAGGGTCTGAGTCAACCTATGGACAGCTTTCCGGCGATTTATCTATTTCCGGAAATAACCGTGTTTTACTGAGTTCGACTATTACGCTTCCAGCAGCGGCTTACGTCTATGTCCAATCAGACGGACGAGTCTATCCATCAGGAGCGGCAATTGCTGCATTATCAATTGTTGCCGATGGTCAATCCATTTCAAATGATTCGATCGTCGATTGGTCGCAAACTTCAAACGCTCAGCAACATTCTTATAATATAATAGGTGGAAAATATCTGTCTGCAGGAACTCACGTTTTGCAGCTTATTGCGTCTACGCTGAATGGCGCTGCGTTTATGGTGGGTGCAGGAAGTAATCTTGCTGTGATGACTGCTCCAGCAGAGAATGTTAATATTTCACAATTAGGTTCCGATACATCTACGTTGAGTTTTAATACGGCTGGTATTGTGCGTGGAATGCCCCTGCCGCATCAGGCATTGATTTCGCAATCGCTCAATCCGGGTGGGCAACCAGTTATCTCGCTTGCATCCGGCCGGATATATCTTGCCGGCAGCTATGGAGATCCATTGACATCGATCTATTTAAATGGAAGGGAGCCTGAAAATAATATTGGTTCTTGGTCTGATAATGATATGTACAAAGGGGCTGAAAATCAGGCGCCATTTTATAATCAGGCGTTTTATGCTCAATTGACGGGGCCGTCGACCATAAGCTGGGATGCGTCTGCATTAGCATATTGTGAAGATAATAGTTGCTCCGGACTGGTAAACCACGTCCAGTACAAGGCCGGTGCCAATTCGACGCTGGTTACGTTGTATGGCGGCATGTCAGTTGTTGGTTCTGCCTCGACAAGTAACGACGCATACAATCGGACCAACTATATAGGTGTGGGTAGCAGTTCGGGATGGCCTGGAGTTCCGTCAACAGGGGCCGATGTCGCGCTTGCGCAAGCTACCATTGTTGTTCCCGCCGGCCATAATGGAATCGTTTTAATTAGCGGGAAATCTCGTGTACAGGGCGACACCGCTGATACCGGCACGGTCAGTATGTGGATTACGGTAGACGGTGTGCGGCGTGGATCGACAGGGATTCAACAGTTGAGCAATCCGGATGGTGTCAGTACACGGACTATTGGTGCAAGCTATCTGTCCGCGAATCCAGGGGAAAGACTGGCTCCCGGGACACACCAGATCACGCTATATGGACGTGCAGACGGTACATTCAAACATCTGGCGATGACTAGGGATTTGCCATTAATCTGGTTTGACTGAGTCGTATAGCTCTGCCTGTAACTGCTGATCGATAGGGCTGAAGAGTGATCCGTTGGTGGCGGTCTGTACGCCGGCGAGCCAATTGCGGTGACGGGCGATTGGCATGAGACAGCAGTTGCTCGAGTCGGGGCGGTGTTGGTTGCTCGACGCGGAGTTCGCGCCGCTTCGAACGGTGGCAAGGCGCCGGGGAGCTGAAGACGGCGACGAGGTCGACGGTGTCGTGTCGCGAAGGGTGAACGGCCGAATCACTAGACGATTGTTGCCGAGGCAACGCGGGTTCAATGGAGGGGCTCGCTTGCCTGGCGGATGCGCTGGAGCGTTTCCGGCGAACTGCCGAGGGCGTATCGACAGATACAATTCTCAACATTTCTTTACGCAAGTGCGAACCGGCACAATCGCATTTTCTTCATAATTGGCCTGTACATTTGTGCCCGCCGAATATCGATCGACCGATGATGCTGAGCCATCGTGCCGCCTGCCATATTGCGCTGATATGGTAGGCGGAGTACGTGGGCGAGATGGCGTTGCGTTGATTTGCGGGCAGCGCCAGCTGTTCCTCCCGGCCTCTGTTTCAACACATCTTTTTTATCTCGACATGCCATGCTTGGCGGCGTTGGCCGGAATGCGCTGACGTCAGGGCGACCGGCAAGAGATATCCCTAATAGGACTCTGATTGATAGTGAAACGCGAGATTCAAGTGCTAAAGTGTGCGCATAGCTTGTAATATTTCGTAAAAATTGGCGGTAAGCCGTATCCGATGGCATGTGATGGACGGATTGGCTCTGTAAAGTGGGGCTGGGTATCGTATGTTTAGAATCCTAAAATTCAGTATTGCTGAATGTTTACTGGCGATTAGTTCGGTGCTGATGTTAGTGGCATGCGGAGGGGGAGGCTCATCCTCTGGGACACCCGCTCCCACCACACCAACCCCTGCCCCCGTCCCCGCGTCGAGCACCAACGCGTCCAACCCCGGTGCCGCCGACGTCCTCATATACGGTGCGACGCCTGCTGGAATATCTGCGGCGCTTGAGGCGGCGAAAGCGGGCAAGCACGTTCTCGTGCTAGAGCCGACCAAGCATGTCGGCGGCATGATCACGAGCGGCGTCAGTGTAACGGACGCTTATCCTCAGGACAGGCTGTGGGCGATGGGCGGTTTCGCTCGCCGCTTTGTCGACGCTGTCAATCTCCGATACGACAAGACCTGGACGATGGGTGGCATATTCCATGAGCCGCACGTCGCGGAAAGCATCCTGTTGAAAATGATTGCGGACGTTCCCGCCGTCATCGTCAAATACGATGCACGCTTGGAGAGCGTCCAATCCGCGGACCATAGCATCAAGGGCATTCAGATGCAGGACGGCTCGCAGTACATAGCGAAGATATTCATCGATGCGAGCTACGAAGGCGATCTGATGGCGAAGGCAGGCATCAATCACACGCAGGGACGCGAGGCGAAATCTCAATATAACGAGGCACTGGCGGGCGTCGGCCCGATTGTCATCACTGATGGCGCGCATGTGGATCCTTATGTCGTGCCGGGCCGTCCGGATAGCGGATTGCTTCCTCATGTCGCGCCGAACAATCTCGGTGCGGCAGGGGCCGCCGATTCGGCCGTGCAGGCGTATGGTTATCGAATTTGTGTCACGGCGGATAAAGCGAATCAGATTCCGGTCGTCAAGCCAGACAATTACGATCCGCGCGAATTCGAATTGCTGGGCCGGATTGCCAAGGCGCATCCGGAAATCACCAAAACGTTCCACTACATCGCGAACGTTCCTATTCCGAACAACAAGTTTGATGTGAACAGTCTCGGGCTTCTGTCCACGGATGAGATCGAAGGAAGCGCCGAGTACATTCGCGCTGATGCGAACGGACGCCGCGCGATCGAAGCCGAGCACAAGCGTTATACGATGGCTCTGCTGACGTTCCTCGCAACGGATCCGCGCATTCCGCCGAACGTGCAGGCGGATGTTCGCTCGTGGGGATTCTGTAAGGACGAGTTTCAGGACAACGGAGGGTTCCCCCGGCTGCTCTATGTGCGGGAAGGCCGCAGGATGATCGGCGACTACGTGATGACGCAGCATGATCTCTACAACGAGACGACGATTCCCGACTCCATCGGCCTTGGCGCCTTTCCGATCGACCAGCACGTTGTGCATCGCGTGGCGGTGAATGGGCAGGTCGGAACTGAAGGTGCTATTTGGCAGCCGCTTGCGCGTCCTTACCCGATTTCGTACCGATCGATCACGCCCAAATACGACGAGATGCGCAATCTGCTCGTGCCGGTAGCATTGTCTGCATCACATGTCGCCTTTTCCTCACTGCGCGTCGAACCGACTTACATGATTACCGGACAGGCCGCCGGTGCCGCAGCGGCGATCGCGATCAACAGTGGCAACAGTGTTCAGCGCATCGACTACGCGGTGCTGGCCGCTCAGTTGAAGGCAAGCGGCGCCGTCCTGAACAATCGATGAGCGTCGCGTGCGCTGCGTGGGAGAGCGGCGTCGCGCGATGTGAGAAAATCGGCGTAGGCTGCACATCACGTGCTTGCGCCATTTTCAATTCGCTGAATACAACATGCTCGGAGCGCTGCGCAGTTTTCTCGCGCTGATTGTCATGGCCGCTCATCTCGGCCGATGGATAGACCTGACGGCGACGTATGCCGTGTCGACGTTTTTCGTGATCAGCGGCTATCTGATGACCGCCACACTGCAGCGGAATTATGGATTCGGTGCGCGGGGTTTCGTCCGGTTTTTCGCCAATCGGTTTCTGCGCCTCTATCCGATGTACTGGGTGGCGGCTGCGATGTCGATCGTGCTGATCGCGGCCGAGCCGCGATTGGCGGCCGCCTATCATCGAAATTTCCTGATGCCGAATACGTTGGGGGCTTGGTGGAACCTCGTCGTCAACTTGTACTGGTGCCCTGACTTTCCGGCGCCGGGCAAGCCGAATGCGTCCCACGTCGTGCCGCCCGCGTGGGCGTTGGCCGTCGAGTTCGCGATGTATGTGCTGCTTGCGCTGGGCGCCGCGCGAAACAGAGCGACGGGCTTCCTGTGCTTGCTCGCGGGCGTGTGCTTCCATGTCCTGATGGCGCACGACATCAATGCACGGATATATGCGGTGCCGGCCGCCGCGTTACCTTACGGTATCGGCATCTGCCTGTATTTCACGGTCCAGGGGATAGGCGTTTGTCTACCTGCTGCTGCATCGGTGGTCGCCACGCTCGTCTACGCGGTGTTCATCTGTTCGTTGCACGTTCTTCCGCTCGATGCGGCTGGGGTGCCGTACTATCTGAACTTGCTGGGTTTCACAATTGCTTTCTTCTTCATCGCCGCATCGCGGACCGGCCGTTGGCTTCGGTCGATCGACCGAAACATCGGCGGCCTTTCGTACCCAATCTATCTGACTCACTATCAGGCGGCTTTCGCCATGCAACTCTTGTTGGCCACGACCGTTACCGGATGGAAGCTGTTCTGGTTGACGTTGCCCATCGTCACGCTCATTTCGATCGGCCTGGAGTATATGAATCGCCGCATCGTGGATCCTTATCGGAATATCGTTCGCGAGCAATGGCGAACGGACGCTCGATCCGTTGCGGCGATACAAGAGCGAGGCCGTTAGATCAGGCATCGTCCGGCATCGGATAGGAGACCGTAAGCGTCAGCGCATGCGGCCGGCATAGTCACCTGTTGCGCTGCAGCCGTCGCATTCGACTTGAGTGATCTGGCGTGCGGCCGGATCGTCGGTCAGCCGCACGGCGGATAGCCGATTGCCCCAGACGCATCCGGAGTCAAGCGCAACGAGGTTGTCGCGCACCATCAGGCCCAGCGCGGCCCAGTGGCCGAACACGATCGTCATGTCCGAGGTTTTGCGTTCCTGCGCTTCGAACCACGGCAGATAGCCCTCGGGCGCGGACGTGGGGCCACCGTTCGCTCGGAATTCCATTGCGCCTTCCGGCGTGCAGAAGCGAATGCGGGTGAATGCGTTGAACGCGACACGCAGCCGTTCCTTGCGTTTCAGATCAGCGCGCCACTGGCTGGGCTCATTGCCGTACAGCTCGCGCAACGTGACGCGCCAATTCGGCGCGCGCAGCGCACGCTGCAACTCGTCGGCCAGATCGAGCGCCAAAGTCAAATCCCATTGCGGCAGCACGCCCGCATGCACCATCAGCATGCCGCGCTCGGCGTGCGCGAACGGACGATGACGCAGCCATTCGAGCAAGTCTTCGGCGTCGGGGGCGTTGAGGATCTCGCCGATCGTATCGCCGGACTTCAGTGTGCGGATGCCGGCTGAGACTGCCAGCAGATGCAGGTCGTGATTGCCGAGCACAGCCACCGCCCGTTCGCCGAGTGATGCGATCTCGCGCAGCGTCGCGAGCGACGCGGGCCCGCGATTGACAAGGTCGCCCGCGAACCAGAGCGGGGTGTCGGGTGCGGGGGCGAGCGCGTCGAAAAGCCGGCGATACGCGGCATGGCAGCCCTGAAGATCGCCGAAGGCAATGGGGGCGTTGCTTGGGAGATGGATCATCGCTTGCTTATATGACGAAATTGGAGTCACGGTATCACAACAGGCAATGGAACCCGAGGCGATACCCGATGGGGAAAATTTAGTTATGCAGTCGTTTTATGAAAGGTAATTGCCTGAGAAATTGGGGAATGAAATATATTTCGCACCGTTTAAAACGATTGATGAGATATTTCTCGATTTCGTTGCCGTATAATCGTTTCGCTGGCAGTCAGAGGACGCTGCCAGCGTGGGGTGTGTAGTTCGATCGGGCCGCGCAATTGCCGCTGGCAACGCGGTTCGGACGGACGGTGTCCGTTTGTCGATATACAAGGCCGATATTATGTCGGTAGCTTAACCGACTCCCAATTTCAGCAAAGGAATTCCATGATCTTGGTAACGGGCGGGGCCGGGTTCATCGGTGCCAACTTCGTGCTCGACTGGTTGGCGCAAACCGATGAAGCAGTATTGAATATCGACAAGCTGACTTACGCGGGCAACCTCGGTACGCTGAAGTCGTTGCGGGGAAATCCGGCGCACGTATTCGCGCGCGTCGACATTTGCGAACGAGAGACGATCGACGCATTGCTTTCCCAGTACAAGCCCCGCGCGATCGTCCACTTCGCGGCCGAAAGCCACGTCGACCGCTCGATTCATGGCCCGGCCGCTTTCGTGCAGACGAACGTGGTTGGCACCTTCACGCTACTCGAAGCCGCGCGCCGATACTGGAGTAGTCTCGGTAACGATGCGAAGGCCGAGTTCCGGTTCCTGCACGTGTCGACGGATGAAGTGTTCGGTTCACTGTCGCCGACCGATCCGCAGTTCTCCGAAACGACGCGCTACGCGCCCAACAGCCCGTACTCGGCGACGAAGGCGAGTTCCGATCACCTGGTGCGTGCCTATCACCACACGTACGGATTGCCTGTACTGACGACGAACTGCTCGAACAACTACGGTCCCCATCAATTTCCCGAGAAACTGATTCCGCTGATGATCGCCAATGCGCTCGCCGGTAAGCCGCTGCCCGTTTACGGCGATGGCCAGAATGTGCGCGATTGGCTGTACGTCGGGGATCACTGCAGTGCGATTCGCGAGGTGCTCGCGCGCGGCTTGCCGGGCGAGACTTATAACGTCGGCGGCTGGAACGAAAAAACGAACTTGGACGTCGTGCACATGCTGTGTGATTTGCTCGACAACGCGCGGCCGAAGGCAGCGGGCTCGTATCGCGACCAGCTCACCTATGTGACGGACCGCCCCGGTCATGATCGTCGTTACGCGATCGATGCGAGCAAGCTTGAGCGCGAACTCGGTTGGAAGCCGGCCGAGACGTTCGAGACGGGGCTTGCGAAAACAGTCGACTGGTATCTCAACAACCAGCCGTGGGTTGACGAGGTGATATCCGGCGATTATCGCAAGTGGGTTGAAACGAACTACGCGCAACGCGCGTAAAGGTTGAATCGATGGCGCGCAAGGGCATCATTCTCGCCGGCGGTTCCGGCACGCGGCTGTATCCGATCACGCATGCCGTGTCGAAGCAACTTCTGCCTGTCTACGACAAGCCGATGATCTACTATCCGCTGTCGACGCTGATGCTCGCCGGGATTCGCGACGTGCTGGTCATTTCGACGCCGGAGGACACGCCGCGCTTTAGCGCGATGCTAGGCGACGGCGGCCAATGGGGAATGAACATCCAGTATGCGGTGCAGCCGTCGCCGGACGGCCTGGCGCAGGCGTTCGTCATCGGCCGAGATTTCGTCGGCGACGAGCCGTCGACGCTGATTCTAGGCGACAACATTTTCTATGGGCACGATCTCGCGAAACAGCTCGAACGGGCGGCGGGGCGAATCTCGGGCGCGACGGTGTTCGCGTATCACGTGCAGGATCCCGAACGATATGGCGTCGTCGAGTTCGACCGCGCATTCCGTGCGCAGTCGATTGAGGAGAAGCCCGCGAAGCCGCGTTCGAATTATGCGGTGACGGGCCTTTATTTCTACGACAACCAGGTGTGCGACATTGCGGCGGACATTACCCCGTCCGCGCGTGGCGAGCTGGAGATTACCGACGTCAATTCGCATTATCTCGCTGCGGGCGCGCTCGATGTCGAGATCATGGGGCGCGGCTATGCGTGGCTCGACACCGGCACGCACGACTCGCTGATCGACGCGGCGTTGTTCATCGCGACCTTGCAAAAGCGTCAAGGGCTGGTGGTCGCGTGTCCTGAAGAGATTGCGTACCGTCGTCGCTGGATCGATGCGGAGCAGGTATTGAAGCTTGCGCAACCGCTCGCGAAGAACGCCTACGGGCAATATCTGAAAAATCTACTGACGGATCAAGTCTCATGACTATTCACGTAACGCCGACGGCGCTGCCCGAAGTCAAGCTCATCGAGCCGGATGTGTTCGGCGATGCGCGCGGTTATTTTTTCGAAAGCTTCAACGCACGCACGTTCACGGAACACGTCGAGGCGGGCGTCGAGTTCGTGCAGGACAATCATTCGCGCTCGGCAAAGGGCGTGCTGCGTGGCCTGCATTATCAGATCCGGCATGCGCAGGGCAAGCTGATGCGCGTGGTCGAGGGCGAGGTGTTCGACGTCGCGGTCGACATCCGTCGCGGCTCGCCGAACTTCGGCAAATGGACCGGTGTCGTGCTGTCGAGCGAAAACCGCCGGCAACTGTGGGTGCCGCCCGGCTTCGCGCATGGCTTTCTCGTGTTGTCGGAGTCCGCGCAATTTCTCTACAAGACGACCGACTACTGGTTTCCGGAGCATGAGCGCAGCATTCTCTGGAACGATCCGGACCTCGCGATCGATTGGCCCATCTCCGGCGAGCCGATCGTCGCGGCGAAAGATGCCGCCGGCGTGCGTTTGTCGGAAGCGGAGACCTACGCATGAGTGAAACTATTGCGCGTGATGCGAGCGGCGAGCGGACGATCGTCGTGACCGGGGTGCACGGTCAGGTCGGGTTCGAGCTGCTGCGCTCGCTGCAGGGGCTTGGGCGTGTCGTCGGTATGAGCCGTGACGCGCTTGATTTGAGCCGGCCCGATGCAATCCGGTCCTGCATCCGATCACTGCGGCCTGCCGTGATCGTCAATGCCGCAGCCTATACCGCGGTCGATCGTGCTGAGCAGGACGTCGACTCAGCACGGATGATTAACGCCGAGGCGCCCGCGGTGCTTGCGGAGGAAGCGCGCCGAAGTGGCGCGCTGCTGATTCACTATTCGACAGATTACGTATTCGACGGCGCGCTCGCACGGCCGTATATCGAAGACGACGCGACCGTGCCGCTGAACATCTATGGCGTGACGAAGCGGGACGGCGAACTGGCGATCGTCGCGGCGGGTTGCGCGCACCTGATTTTCCGGACGAGTTGGGTGTACGGACGTCGAGGCGGAAATTTCCTGACGACGATGCTTAGGCTTTCCAACGAACGCGATGAGCTGCGCATCGTTGCCGACCAGGTCGGCGCGCCGACCTGGTCGGCAACGATCGCGACCCTCACGGCGCACGTGTTGTCGCAGGGCGTCGCATCTCAAGTCGGGTTGTCAGCGTGGGGGGCCGAGCTCAGCGGGATCTATCACATGAGCGCTGCCGGCTCGACGTCATGGGCCGGTTTCGCCGAACACATTTTCGCGGTGGCGGCGCCGGCGCGCGTGCCGGCGATCGTGCCGATTCCGGCCATCGAATATCCGACGTTGGCAAAGCGTCCGGCCAATTCGCGCCTCGATACGTCGAAGCTGCAGCGCGCATTCAGCCTGACGCCGCCGCAATGGGACGATGCGCTGGCGTTGTGTGTCGCATCGATGTGACCGATGTGGCGCCCCGGCCGGTAATCCGGTGGTAACAACGATCGCGAAGGGCGCGTCTGCGGTTTGCAGGATTGAGAGGTAAGGGAGCGTGGGAATTCGCGTTGACTTACGAGTAAAGTCCCGCGTTATCGAATTTCCTGTTCCAGCTATGCTGGTTCCTGAACGCTTCGATCTCGCTTGTCTGCGCCATATACCGAAGCGCCTCATCGGCGGCGGCTTCGAGACCATCGATGCCGGGCGTGATGAACACGCCGGCTTCGTTGCTTCGCCCGGCCATTTCCCCGAAGGCGGTGGAGATGATCGGCAAGCCGACCGCCCTGTACTCGTAATATTTGATCGGATCGACGCCGTGGGTCAGGTCATTTCTAACGAATGGGATCAGGCCGACGTCGAAGGTCGCGAGCGCTGCCATCGCCTTCGAATGTTCGAGCGGTGGGTGGAGCGTAATGTTGCGGGGCAGCGGCTGCTGAGGGGGGGAGAACAGCGGCCCGATCAGCCGGATCTCGTCATGCGGACGGCATTGCGCGAGCCGGATCAGCCATTCCCAATCGAACCATGCGCCGAGCGTGCCGAGATACCCGAAAACGGCGGGTGATTCTGAAACCGCGCGTCTTGCGCGAACCGCCGGCAGCGCGGCCGGATCGAGCCCGTTGGGGATAAGCATGAGGTCAGGGCGATGCGGCCGCCAACGCGCCTCAAGCGTGGTCGACGAAACGATGAGCCGGTCCACGCGCACGGCGATGATTCGCTCCATCCGCGCAATGCTTGCGCGAGACAGGCCGGAGTAGAACGACGGGAAATTGTCCATGCAGTCATAGACGGTGCGATAGGGCGACGTCTGCTGCAACACGTCGACCGCGAACGCCGATGGCTTGCCGATGACCAGCATTGTTTTTGCCCTCGCGCATTGATCGCGGATGGTATCGACCGCGCCACGCCACAATCGCCGATTGATTGCCGTCCCGCCGACAATCGGCTCGATCGGCAAGCTGCGCACGTGCGCGATGTCGAGCCAGCCGGGGATCGCTGAAGCGTCGTGTCCGGCATCCTGCGCGAACAGGCGCTTCAAATCGCCGGGCTCGGGCAAACGGGTCGGATACGGATCGAACCAGTGTACGTTCGCGCGAGCCGTTGCATGGAACCATTCGACGAATTTGTGCGGACGCTGAGTGAAACTCGCCCAAGGCACGGGAGACAGATAAACGAGCTGCTCGATCATGCAAAGCGGTCCGTCACGATGTCGGCAATGCGCTGTGCAGCCAAGCCGTCTCCGTAGGGAGAGACGCCGCGCGCAACCGTCCGATACTGTTCGTCGGAATCCAGCAGGGTCTGTGCGGAGGCGACGATGTCGGCCGAGCGCGATCCGACGATCTTGACCACGCCAGCGGCGACAGCTTCCGGGCGCTCCGTCTGTGAGCGGAGCACGAGAACCGGCTTCGCGAGTGCGGGTGCTTCTTCCTGCACGCCGCCCGAGTCGCTCAGAATCAGGTGGGCGCGCTGCATCGCTGCGACAAACGGCGCATAGTCGAGCGGCGGAACCAGAAACACGCGGGGTGTTCGTCCGAGCAGCGCGTGGACCGTTTGCTTGACGTTCGGGTTCGGGTGAACCGGAAACAGAATCTGGATGTCGTCGTTTTGCTCGACGAGCGTCGCGAGCGCGCGGCAGATGTCGGCGAGCGGCTCACCGAAATTTTCGCGGCGATGGGCCGTGACGAGCAGCAGACGCTTGACCGGATCGAGCGGGATGTTGAGCGCCGGTTTCGTCTTGACGGTGTCGAGGAGCGCATCGATGACCGTATTGCCCGTCACCCAGATGGAATCATCGCGAATGCCGGCATTGAGCAGATTGGCTCTCGCGCTTTCCGTCGGTGCGAAGTGGAGATCTGCGAGGTTACCCACTAGTACGCGATTCATTTCCTCCGGAAACGGATTGTTCCGTATGCCCGTGCGTAAGCCGGCCTCGATATGGCCGAATGGAATTTTCCGGTAGAAGGACGCGATTGCCACCGACATAACCGTCGTCGTGTCCCCTTGCGCGAGTACGAGTTGCGGACGCTCGTGGCTGAGCACACCGTCGAGACTCATCAGCAGGCGGCTCGTCAACGCGGCGAGACTTTGGTCGGGTTGCATGACGTCAAGATCGATATCCGCGGCGATGCCGAAATTCGCGAAGATCTGATCCAGCATGTGGCGATGCTGCGCGGTGGCCAGCACGCGTGTGTTCACGCCCGTGCGCGCTTTGAGCGCCTTGATGACGGGCGCCATCTTGATCGCTTCCGGCCTTGTGCCGACGACGCATAGCACTGTGTTGGTCATGTCAGTCCCAGACGTAATCGAGGAAGAATTCCGGATGGCTCTTCCATTTTTCCTTGAAGTATGCGGCGTTGCGCTGGAAGAGCGCCTGATACGCATCGCTGCCGCTGTTTGCGCCGGTTGTCTGATGCGGCTGATGACGCACGCCCGACAGATCGCGATAGACAACTTGCATGCCCAGCGCCTTGATCTGGAAGCAGATGTCCGTATCCTCGAAGCAGGTCGGATCGTAGAACGTGTCGAAGCCGGCGGTGGCGTCGAAAGTCTCGCGGCGCAGGAACATGCCGCTCGTGCCGAGGAAGCCGATGTCCGCGCGGAAGCCATCGCGAATTGCGATGCTGTTCATCGCCCGGTTCGGACAGTAATCGGCGATCATGCCGCCAAGATCGGTGCGCGTCGCGTCGAACCAGCCGGCGTTCCAGCCGATGGTGCCGACGGCGGCGTTGTTTTCGAGCACGTGCAGCGCTTCCGCAAAACCCGCGGAGCCGACGAACCACTGATCGCTGTCGAAGAATGCGACGTATTTGCCGCTGCTGTGCGCGACGCCGAGGTTGCGGCCGGACGAGCAGCCGTTCTGCGGATTGCGGATCAGCTTGACCTGCGGGAAGTGTTTTTCGACGATCTCGGCGCCGCCGTCCGAGCTTGCATTGTCGACGACGATGACCTCGGCCAGATACGCGGAGCAGTGCGCGAGCAGGGTGCTCAGGCAGCGGCCGATGATTTTCGCGTTGTTGTGGATCAGGATGACGACGCTGACGTCGCGTCTCGGCTCGGCGGGCGCGAGTTGCTCAAGGCGGGCGAGCCAGCTGTGTTGCGAAACGAATTGCTCGTCGGCGGCCTGGGGCGAGCTGTCGCCGGACAGCGTCGCACAAGCGGCGGCGAAATCGTCGGCGGCCGGGCGGATGAACAGGGAGCGCGTGTCACCCAGGCCGCTATCCAGCGAGCTGACGACCGGCTTGCCGAGATGCAGGCCCGCGTAGACGTTGAAGTCGCTGTCGCCGGCATGGGCTGCGCTCGGAAGCAGCGGCGCGTAGAGGAAATCGACGCTCGCCGCGTAGGCGCCGAGCTGGTTGATCGGGACCGGCGGCAGCGCGATGACGTTGGACGGCATTGGCTGCCGAAGATTGTCGGATGTCATCACGTAGAAGACCGTGTTTGCGTTGCGATCGGCCGCGGTTTTCAACATGTCCCAGTCGATGAATTCGATGCCGCAAGCCGGGTAGAACAGGCCTTGCTTGTGCGAGCCGGTGCGTAGTCCGGCTGGCGGATCATACGTTTTGTAGGAATCGAACGATGTGTGCAGCACCGCGTCACGCAGCAGGGAAATGTCGTTCCGGCTGTCGGCGAGCGAGGCTTGCAGCGCCGGGGTAGCGGCCGTGCAGCGGCTCGCGTTGGCGAGCAACTGCTGGAACGGCGAACCGGGATTGCGCGCATCGCCGCGCCATTCGCGATCGATGTCGAATACGGTTTCGATGCCGCGATGGCGCGCGTAATCGAAGAATGGCAGCACGCCTGCCGCCGGCGCGCCGATGATGAGCTTCGCAAACGAAGAAACGAGACCGAACAGTTCCGTGACAGAGATCGCGTCGAGTTGTGTTTCGAAGAGGCCGGATACGCCTTCGGACGGCGAGGCGTCTTCGCCGCTGGCCGTCGACGCGTTCAGATAAATGACGCGATGGCCCGCCGCGATGGCCGCAGCCGCGAGCTGCGCGTATCGACGTGTCCCGCCGCTGGCGCGATACGCATAGGGCGCAACGATGATGAGTTCCGCGCGCTGGAGCTGAGCGGCCGAGTGCAGTGCGCGATACGGATCGTTTTGCACGGCAGGCGCGGGAAGTATCGCGATGGCGCCGCTCGCGGCTTGAGCGGCGGCGCGCATCCGGTATTTCCGGCGCACGGCCGAGGCCAGAGCACGCACGCCTCCGTTTTGGAGAAGGTAAACGGCCCGGTTGGCGTAAATTTTTGGTGACTTCATCATATTGCTTACCATCGAAGATGACGCGAGTGCGTGTGCTTCTGCTTGTGTTTCTCGCGCGTTCTGCGCAAGTCCGCTATCGCTGGTCTGAGGCAGAGTGGCGGCGGCTCCGGGGTCGAGCGGCGCGTTCTGATAGCTGTGCAATGCGCGTTCGGCTGCGGCGAGCCGTTGCCGAATCTCGGCGGATTCGTGTTGAATGCTATCAAGCGTCGCTTGCAGCGTGTCGTTCCGGGTTTCCAGCTCGCCGTTTTGGGCTTTCAGCGCGTTGTTGTCCGCTTGAAGCTGCTGCACGAGCGCGGACTGCTGTCCGAGGAGCGTCTTGATGTCCGACAGTTCGCTCGACAGTTGCGACACGTGCGCCATCTGTTCCGCGAGCTGAAGGTCACGGTAATGTAATAGATCATGTGCTCGATCGCTGGTGCTGCGGATTTGATCGTTATTCCAAATCAGTTGCTGCAGCCACGTGCTGGTCCAATCGAGTTGATTGCTTTTCCAGCGCTCGGCGTGCGCCGCCGCCGATGTGCCGGCTGTTGCGGCGAGCGCCGCGTCGAGCAACTCGAAATGTTCACTGGCCTTGCGTGCGAGTGCTTCCATGCGCGCGGGCGGAAGCGTCCATAATCCGGACGGTTCGCCGAGCAGGCGGCCCAGCACTTCGTCAAATCGCGATGGCGGGTCCGACAACTGCAGCCGCATGTTGGCGGGCAGTCCAGCCATGTCGTGGGCGACGGCCATCTTTCTGTCGTATTCGAGCGCCGCGACGTGGCAGCCGCCGCCGATCGCCATGATGCTGCCGTGCAGACGCATCGAGAACACCGCGTCGCATTGCTTGAGCAGCACGAACGCCGCGTCGGGGGAGAGCTTGTCGATGACGACGCTCGGGATGTCATCACCGAGTCGGGCGCGCAGTTTCTCGATACACGGCAGATCAACGCTCGTTTCACGCTCGCTTTCGCTCCACTGGAATCCAATCCAGACGATGCCCCATTCGTTGGAGATGGCTTTGCGCAGTGCGTCGCCGAAAGCGGATTCCCACGCCTGATCGAATTCCCACGAACGGACCAGCACGGCCAGCTTGCGCCGGCCGGCGAGCGGCTTTAATTGATCGTCGAAACGCAGCGGTGGCTTAGGCGTGTTGACGAAAAACCAGCCGGGATCGGGCGCGACGAGCGCATCGCGTTCGACGCCGAGCGAGCGCAACAGCGCGAGCGAATCGGCATCCCGCAACGAAACGTGATCGGCGAGCGTGAACACGTCCCGCGAGATCTGCTGTCCGTCCAGCGTGGCTAGCGGGCCGACGCCGTGTGCCCAGATGACGGTGCGCACGCCGAATTGCCGGCCCATGTAGAAAATGCGCGCGTAGGCGGCGATGTCATTCTGGGTTGGGTCGTAAAGCGATGTGATCCGGAATGGATGATGATCCTGAAAGATTCCGCCGCCGCCGAAGATCAGCAGGTCGGCCGTGGCCAGCTCTTTGCCGATCGAGCCGAGATTGAAGTAATCGACGGCCTTGATTGCATGAGTGCGCGCCGTATAGTCGGGATTGATGCTCGCCGCGACAAGCTCGATGTGACGCGCGCGCGCCCAATCGACCAGCAGGCTGAGCAGTAGCTCGTCGCCTACGTTGGGCGCGCCGTAATAGCCGATGACGACGGCTTTGACGGGGCGAACCGGATTGTCGATGGATTCAGTCATGTTGAGAGCACGAATTCGGGGCACGGGGCGAGCCAGCCGGATCCGCCGCCGTCTTGGGGCAGAACGTCGATATGGCCGCCGTACGGCAGACGCGCGTGGCGCTTGTATTCGCCCGATTCGGTGTCGCCGACGCCGATCGCGAGCACGTACCGGTTGCCGGCAAAATTGGCCCGCAACCGCCAGGTGAAATGATAGACGCCCGGTTCCATCCGGTCGAGCGCGATGTTCATGTGCTGCGTGGTGGTGCTCCAAAGCACGATGTCGTCGACGCTCTTGATCTGGATTCCGAAGCAAGGGCGGGGGTTGGTCTGATGGATATCAATCGAGACGGTGACGCGGAAGGGCTCGCCGAAGCTGAACGTGCTGCGCGCATTGCCGGCCGAGTCGGTGACCGCGACGTCCAGGATCGACGTTTTGTTCGACGATACGGCTTTGTCGCTAGCTTTGCCGGTGCTGCTCGCGTCGGGGAGCGCGGGTGTGCCGGCGCTATCGCCGGCATCGGACGTGTCGATTGCGATGCCGCCTTCCTCTTCGACGAGATCGTTCGCGTAGCGCTTCACGACGTCGCGGCACGTACCGTCCTCGATCAGCTTGCCGCGCTTCAGATAGATCGCCCGGTCGCAGTATTCGACTAGCGTATTGGTCGAGTGCGTGACGAGCAGGATCGTCGTGCCGCCGCGCTGCAATTCGCGGATGCGCGTTAGGCACTTGGTCTGGAATGCGGTGTCGCCGACCGCGAGCGCTTCGTCGACGACGAGAATATCGGGTGATACGTGAATCGCGACCGAAAACGCAAGCCGCACGTACATGCCTGACGAATAGGTTTTCACCGGCTGATCGATGAATTCGCCGATGTCGGCGAATTGCTCGATGTCGTCGAACCGTTTTTCGATCTCGCTCGACGATATTCCCATGATGCGCGCAGACAGCATCACGTTTTCGCGTCCGCTGAATTCAGGATTAAAGCCCGCGCCCAGTTCGAGCAGTGCGGAAATGCGTCCGAACACCGATACCGATCCGTCGCTCGGCGTCAACGTACCGGCGATGATTTGCAGCAGCGTCGACTTGCCCGAGCCGTTGCGGCCGATGATGCCAACTGTCTCGCCGCGCTTGATTGAAAACGATACGCCGTTGAGTGCGAGGAAATCGTGTCCGTACTGCTTGCGCGCGCCGAACACGCCCATCTTGCTGAAGATCGACTGCTTGAGCCGGTCGGCAGGTTTGTCATAGATGCGAAAACGCTTGGTGATATTTTCGACTCGAATGAGCAAATTCTCGGACGACGTACTCGGGATGGGAGAGAGATTCATTGGTGCGCGCGGTTCTGTTTCGTTGATCCAAGCGATCGACGCGGCGCTCGCGGGTGAGCGCCGGCGTGCCGTCTATGCTGTCCGGGCGCGGCGAGCGGGGGACGTCAGTTTGTCGTAAAGCATGCGCTTCGTCTTGACGCACTCGTCGAGGTTGTATTTGCTGGCGAGCAGATTGCGCGCGTTGCGCGACATGTCGCTGAGCCTGTCGCGATGCTCCGCGAGTTCGATGATAGCGTCGGCGAAGGCCTGCGCATCGTCGCGGATCACGATGTCAACCTGGTCGGTCGCGCCCAGGCCTTCGCAGCCCTTGCGCGTGCTGATGACCGGAATGCCGTTGCTCATGGCCTCCAGAATTTTAACGCGCACGCCGCCGCCGGTTAGCAGCGGGACGAACAGAAGGTGCGCGTCGGCGAGGATCGGATCGAGCGACGGCACGAAGCCGTGGACGTGCACGTGTTCGCCGTCATGAATTGCCTTCAACTCGTCGGGCGGATGGGCGCCCGTGAAATGTAGGCAGATGTTGAGTCGATCGAGCGAATCTTTTAGACGCGGGAAAATTTCGCGAACGAACCACATCACGCCTTCGGCGTTCGGATACCACCAGAAGCCGCCCATCCAGAGCAGATTGAGCTTATCGTGGGGCTTCGCGTCGTAATCGACGTCCTTGATCGGAAAGCAGAGCGGGATGTAATGCTTTTCGACCGGCGCGGTGACGCGATTCATGTCGTCCGGCGAGATGAACGTCATCGCGTCGAACGACCATGCGTTCTCGATCTCGACCTTGTGCGCGTTCGCGCGGCTGATTCTCGCGATGCTCTCGATCGCGTACTTCTGCCAGCCCGTCACGTTTGCAGGAATCCAGAACGGGAACAGATCCGATTCGATGTTGTGGCTAACCAGCAGCGCGGGAAGATCCGGCAGGAATTTCCGGAAGAACGCGAGGTGCGTGCTATGCACTTCGAGCATGTCGATGCGCTGCTCTTTGACGATCCGGCGCGCGTTGCGGACTGCATCGGCGCTGTAATAGCTCGCATCCATGAACGGCAGGCCGTGCTGGACGTGAGAGAGCGCATGCAGCGCGCGGCCCGGCAGGCGTTTTTCAGCGGGCATGGTCGCGCGGGGCTCGACGTGAACCGACTTGAAGTGCCGGTCGTAGAGTGCGCGATGCTCGTTGATGTGCTTCTTCTCGGCCTCGCCACCGATCGTGAACAGATGAAAATTATATTCGTCGATCAGCGGGCTGATCGTATTCATCACGTAGATCGGCCCGCCTGCATTGGCAGGTAAGGGCGGAGACAGCGAAAAGACGAGGATGTTTTTTTTAGTCATGCCGATGAAAGCTGGATTCGTCAAACACGTCGGTATCGAAAAACGGCGAAAATTTCGTCAGATACTGAATATCGGGATTGCGCTCGCCGATGATTTTCGCTGGTACGCCGCCAACGACGGCGAATTCGGGAACGTCCCGGGCAACGACCGCGCCGGCCGCGACCACCGCGCCCCGGCCGACGGTGACGCCCGGCAGAATGATAGCGCGCGCGCCGATCCACGCATGATCTTGGATCGTCACGATGCCGCCGATCGACGAGAAATTCGGATCGTTATGATCGTGATGCAAGCTCAGGATGCAGGTTTGGAACGACACGTTCACATTGTCGCCGATGACGATGCCCGTTCTGCCGTCGAGATAGATTTCGCGGTTCAGCACGCAGTTATCGCCGATGCTGACCGAGCATCGTGAGTGATAGCCGGTGAAGAACAGGCGCATGCTCAGATGCGTGTCGCGACCGATGCCGATGCGAAGCGCCTTCCGGTAGTAGAGATTGCGCGCCTTTTCGCACGGAAAGCGCGCGACGACATTGTTGGCCAAATAATATTTGAGTGCCGCGAGCACGTAATAGAAACGGGAGCGCAGCAGGCGTGCCTTGATTCTGTTTCTGATGCCGGCCGGCTGTTGAGATCGGTTCATGATCGCACGAATGAATGAAGGGGTTATGGCGGAATTACAGCACGTCGGCGAAGCCTTTCCGTGTGCGCTGAAACCACCAGAAGCCGAACCACAAGATCGCGAGTGCGCCGAACATGTTGATCAGCCACAGATTCCAGTCGGGCAGGTGACCGAAGATCAGCGTATTGCGTCCTTCTTCGATGATGAAGGTAAGCGGATTGAGCTTGATCAGCGACTGGTATTCGCTCGGCAGATTCGAAACCGGATAGAACACGGGGGAGAGGAACATCAGCACGGAGGTCAGCACGCCTGTGATCTGCGAGATGTCGCGCACATAGACGCCGAGCGCGGACAGAAACCAGGCGAGGCCGAGTGATGCGAGCAGCAGCGGCAGCAGCACGAGCGGAAACACGACGGCTGTCCACGGCAGCGTCTTCAGGAACAGCAATTCCGCGGTTAGCAGCACGAGCAGGCTGATGGCGCTGTGAAAGAGCGCGGAGCCTAGCGCGACAATCGGCAGGATTTCGAGCGGGAAGACGACTTTCTTGACGTAATTGACGTTCGCGAGGATCAGCGTCGGCGCACGGTTGATGCATTCGGCGAGCAGGCCATGTAGGATCAGACCGACGAACAGCACGACCGCGAACATCGATTTGTCGTCGCTGGCGGTGCCCCAGCGCGCCTTGAACACGACGGAGAAGAAGAACGTGTACACCGTCAGCATCAGCACCGGTGTGAAAAACGACCACGCGAGGCCGACGATCGAGCCGCGGTAGCGGCCGATGACTTCACGCTGGGCCATTTGGAATATCAGGCTGCGGTGACTCCAGATAGCTTTGGCGATGGCTGCGAACGAGGTGGGATGTCGGGAATACGGGTTCATCAAGACGTGTCAGTGTATGAGTGGTCAGCCGCGATCGACGACGACTTTTGGTCACGCGTAGCCCGATATGGTAGCCTATTGGCCTGTTCGAGCTTGAGAACAGGCGGGCGGCGAACGCGTCGCCGCAGCGTATTCACGGGGTGTGAGCAGACGTCAGAACGGCGCTCAGCCCGGACGCGGACTCAAGCGGGACGCGGTATTTTAGCAAAGAGGGCCGTGGCCGGCCCGGATGTTGCAAGGTCTTACACAACTGCAACAGATTGCATCGTGCGATGGGCGATCGGCCGCACGTTTCGTCGTGGTCGCGAACCGACATCAGATTGCTGTCTGCAAACTCGATGAACCGGTGTCTTCTACGTGAATTATAAATGCATCGGGATCGATTCCGTCGATCGGTTCGAGCGGGCCGATTGACTCGCTCTGCGCCATTTGCTGATTTTTTTGTCGTAACGCATGAACGAAGTTAATCCGCTTTCGCCGGGATTGTCTGTATCGATCGTCGTCTATCAGCCGGATATGCCGGTGCTCGCCAGCACGCTTGTCAGCTTGTGTGAGGCTGTCGCGGCGTTGCGCGCGGAACGACCGGACTTGGCCGCGCATGTTTATTTGATTGACAACGGTGGCTTGCCGCGGCGCGACGTGTCGTCCCTATGGGCCGACTGCGACTGCCTGTCGTTTTCGACGATCTCGGGGCATGGCAACGTCGGGTACGGCCGAGGCCACAATCTCGTGCTCGATCGGCTCACTCATCGATACCACTTGGTGCTCAATCCGGACATCGACTTGCGCCGAGACGCGTTGATCGAGGCCCTGAACTTCCTCGACGCGCACGCTGACGTCGGCCTACTCACGCCATGCATCGACGACGAAAATGGCGGCATTCAGTATCTTTGCCGCCGCTATCCGACGCTGTTCGGCCTGTTCCTGCGCGGTTTTGCGCCGTCGTGGCTGGCGAAACCGTTCAGCCGGAGGCTTGCGCGCTACGAGATGAGAGACGTGATCAATCGCGATGACGTGGTTTGGGAGCCGCCCATCGTCAGCGGATGCTTCATGCTGTTTAGCACCGATGTGCTGCGCCGGCTGGGCGGCTTCGATCCGCGCTATTTCCTTTATTTCGAAGACTACGATCTGAGTCTGCGCGCGCATTCGGTCGCGCGGGTTGCCTATGTGCCGCAGGTGCGCGTCGTTCATCACGGCGGCGGAGCGGCGAAGAAGGGGCTTACGCACGTCAAGCTGTTCGTCGCGTCGGCTTTCAAGTTCTTCAAGCGCTTCGGTTGGAGGCTTGCGTGAGCCATATCATCGTGACGGGAGCGAACGGTTTTGTCGGGCGGGCTTTGTGCCGCCTGGCCATGGCCCGCGGGCATCGCGTGACGGCGCTCGGGCGCACGCCGAGCGCCGACCCCATCCCGGGTGTACAGCCGTGGGTGCATGCCGCGGCCGATTTCGACGGGCTCGGCAGGCAATGGCCGGTGGGGCTGAAGGCTGATTGCGTCGTGCATCTGGCCGCTAGAGTGCACGTGATGCGCGAAGAGGCGCGGCATGAGCAGGCGGCGTTCGATGCGACGAATGTCGATGGCGCGTTGCGCGTCGCACAAGCCGCGCACGACCATGGCGTGCCGCGCTTCGTTTTCGTCAGCAGTATCAAGGCTGTGGCGGAGGTCGACGGTGGCGTTGCGCTGACGGAGCAGGCCGTCGCTGCGCCGCGCGATGCGTATGGCCGCTCCAAATTGAAGGCCGAGCAGGCGCTTGACCGCCTCGCCGCGGCGACGGGGCTCGACGTGGTGGTGATGCGACCGCCACTCGTCTACGGGCCGGAGGTTAGGGCCAACTTCCTGCGGATGATGGATGCCGTTTGGGCTGGATGGCCGCTCCCGCTTGGCGCGCTCGATGCGCGGCGCAGCATGGTTTATGTAGACAATCTCGCGGACGCTCTGCTGCGTTGCGCGCTCGACCCCAGGGCTGCGCGCGGCTGCTTCCATATCGCGGACGACGATGATCCGCCGACGCTGAGCGCGCTGCTGCGGATGCTCGGCGGGCAATTGGGCCGGCCTGCCCGTTTGCTGCCGGTGCCGGCGGGCGTGCTTCGCACACTCGGCCACTGGACTAGGCGGGGCGAGCAGATCGAGCGGCTGACGGAGAATCTGCGCGTGAGTTCCGCTCATTTGCGGCAAACGCTTGGATGGCTGCCGCCCTGCACGATGCGGGATGGGCTGGCCGCGACGGCGACCTGGTATCGGTCTGAACGACAGCGCGCCGTGCGACAGAGGGCGTTTCGATGATGCAAATCGCGACGACGACGTCCGCCTGGGCCTGGGGGCTTGCGATCGCTGGCCTCGGCGCGCTCGCTTGCGGCCTGATTCTGCGGTTCCTGCTGTCGAGCGGGCTTGCATGGCGATTGGCGACCGACGTGCCGAACGCACGCTCTCTGCACGAGCGGCCGACGCCGCGCGTCGGCGGCTGGGGCATCGTGCCCGTGTGCGTCGCAGCGCTGGTCTGGCTTGCGCCGGCGTTGTGGCCGATCGGCGTGGCCGCCGCGCTGCTCGCCACGCTCTCGCAGATCGACGATCGTCGCGGGCTGCCTGCGCGCGTGCGCTTTGCCGCGCATTTCGTCGCCGTTTGCGCTTGCGTTGCGCTTTATCCGGCGGCGGTGCCTGGGTGGGCGCTGGTCGGCATCGGATTTCTGATGCTTTGGCTCGTCAATCTCTACAATTTCATGGACGGCGCGGACGGGTTGGCCGGCGGCATGGCGCTGTTCGGCTTTGGCGCGTATGCCGTCGCCGCTCAGATGGGGGCAGCGCACTCCGTCGATCTGACGATCGCGGGTGCAGCGATCGCGGGTGCAGCGTTGGGCTTTTTGCGCTTCAATTTCCATCCGGCGAAGCTATTTCTTGGCGATGCGGGTTCGATTCCGTTGGGATTTCTGGCCGGTGCGCTCGGCTATTGGGGATGGCAGGCATCGATATGGCCGATCTGGTTCCCCGCGATTGTGTTCTCGCCGTTCATTGCCGATGCATCTGTAACACTTTTGAGACGTTTGTTACGGGGCGAGAAGTTTTGGCAACCGCATCGGGAGCATTACTATCAGCGCATGGTCCGTTCCGGGCAGGGGCATGCCCGCACGGCGGTATATTGGTATCTGGTCATGCTCGTGGGCATAATGGCGGCACTTGTCGCGCTGGGCCTGCCGCCGCAACAACAATGGATAATTTTCGTCGCCTGGTATGGGGTGCTCGCATTGATGGGCATCGCTATCGATGTTCGCTGGCACCGCTTTGAAGCAGCGTCGTCGAAATAGATTCGAGGTTAGTCGCCAATGTTTCGTTCCAAAGCGTCGTGGTTGTCGCTGGGCGTGTTTTTGTTCGATCTGGCGGCAGTTGCCTGCGTCTGGCTCAGCGCTTATCTTGTGCGCTTCAACGGCGTGATTCCGCCGGCCTTTCTGCACAGCGCGCTTTTCGCGCTCGTTTGGGTTTTGCCGGTCTACGGGCTGTTGTTTCATGCGTTTGGCTTGTATCGCGGGCTGTGGGTTTTCGCGAGCCTGCCTGATCTGCTGCGCATTTCGAAGGCCGTCGGCGGCGGGGCGCTGATCGTGATGGTGGGAGCCGTGATGTTGCAGCCGGTTCCGATCATTCCGCGCTCGGTGCTCGTTTTGTCGCCGCTGCTGCTGATGCTTGGCATGGGTGGCACGCGCGCACTGTATCGCACCATCAAGGAAATCTACCTGTACGGCGGCCTTGTCGGACAAGGCAAGCCGGTGCTCGTGCTCGGCGCCGGCACGGCCGGCGCGAACCTGGCGCGCGAGCTGTCGCGCTCCGGCGAGTGGCGTCTTGTCGGCCTGCTCGACGACGATGCGACAAAGCAGGGCCGTGAAGTCTACGGCTACAAGGTGCTCGGTCCGATCGGCGATCTCGCGCACTGGACCGAGACGACCAAGGTCGAATACGCGATCATCGCGATTCCGTCCGCGCCGGTCGAAGTGCAGCGCCGCGTCGCGACGCTGTGCGTGCGGGCAGGCGTGAAGGCGCTGGTGCTGCCGTCGCTGAAGGCGCTGATGCCGGGCCAGGGCATTCTGTCTCAAATTCGCCAGATCGACCTCGAAGACCTGCTCGGCCGCGACGCCGTGACGATCGACACGCCGCACGTCGAAGCGCTGCTGCGCGGCCGCGTCGTGATGGTCACGGGCGCCGGCGGCTCGATCGGCTCGGAACTCTGCCGTCAGATTCTGAGGTTCCAGCCCGCGCAACTGATCGCGTTCGATCTGTCCGAATATGCGATGTACCGGCTCACGGAAGAGCTGCGCGAGCGCTTCCCCGATCAGCCCGTCGTGCCGATCATCGGCGATGCGAAGGATTCGCTGCTGCTCGATCAGGTGATGTCGCGCTATGCGCCGCATATCGTGTTCCACGCGGCCGCTTACAAGCACGTGCCGCTGATGGAGGAACTCAATGCGTGGCAGGCGCTGCGCAACAACGTGCTCGGCACCTATCGGGTCGCGCGCGCGGCGATTCGTCAGGACGTCAGGCATTTCGTGCTGATTTCGACCGACAAGGCCGTCAATCCGACGAACGTGATGGGCGCGAGCAAGCGCCTGGCCGAGATGGCGTGCCAGGCATTGCAGCAGACGAGCACGCGCACGCAGTTCGAAACGGTGCGCTTTGGCAACGTGCTCGGCAGCGCGGGCAGCGTGATCCCGAAATTCCAGCAGCAGATCGCGAAGGGCGGCCCGGTGACGGTCACGCATCCGGAGATCACGCGCTTTTTCATGACGATTCCGGAAGCGTCGCAATTGGTGCTGCAGGCGTCGAGCATGGGGCAGGGCGGCGAGATCTTCATCCTCGACATGGGCGAGCCGGTGAGGATCGTCGATCTCGCGCGCGATCTGATTCGTCTGTATGGCTTCACCGAGGACCAGATCCGCATCGAGTTCAGCGGTCTGCGTCCGGGCGAGAAGCTCTACGAGGAACTGCTCGCCGATGACGAAACGACTACCCGCACGCCGCATCCGAAGCTGCGTACCGCGAAGGCGCGCGAAGTGCCCGACCATCTGCTCGACGAATTGCTGCCGTGGCTGATGCAGCACCGGGTGCTGAGCGACGACGAGGTGCGGCGCGATCTGCGCCGCTGGGTGCCGGAATATCAGCCGGCGGTCGGCCCGACGCTGCAGAGCGTGCCGCCCGCCGCGGGCCGCGCCGGCAGCCGCGGCCGGGAGGCGTGAGCGGGCCGTTGCCGGTCAAGTTGCGACGGGTAGGATCGGCGCGGGCGGTACGCCGTAGCGGGCGGGGCCGCGCGAGGACGCAGCCGGTATCGTGGCAAGGCAATCGCTGAGCTTGCCCGGCTATTCGCAGGCGGGTGAATCATCGACGTAAAAAAGCGCGCGCAGGATTTTCTGCTCGCGCTTTTTTTGTCACTGTTTCGGCAGATGCTGCTTGCGCACGACCATCCAGCGCGGCGACTTGAAGCGCACGATGCTCATGTACAGCCATACGTAGGTCACGGCGAACACGATCACGAATGCGAACAGATGGATCGTGTGCTGCCAGAAGAGCGTCGCGGGAATGATCGCGATCAGACACAGCAGCCACAGGTATGGCGACGTCAGCGAGTTCCGGCGCGTGAGTTCATGCGCGGCGCGCGTGCCGACCGCCCAGCGCATCAGCCGCTTGTAGATCAGCATGTGCAGATGCACGCCGTCCGGGATGCCGGGCGACATGCCGCGCACGAATTTCTTCCGGTAGATCGAGAAGCAGGTCTCGAAGATCGGATACATGAAGAGCAGCACCGGATACCACGCGGACACTTCGCGGTGCCGCATCACGAGCGAGATCGAAAGCTCGGCGAGCATGAAGCCGATGAAGTAGGCGCCGCCGTCGCCGAGGAAGATCAGGCCGGCCGGGAAATTCCAGATGAAAAATCCCATGATCGCGCCCATCATCACGAACGACGCGGACATCACGACCGGATCGCGGACCTGGAACGCGACGTAGGCGAGCGATGCGAACATCATGAACGTGACCATCGAAGCCAGGCCGTTGAAGCCGTCGATGATGTTGACCGCGTTGGCGAGCGCGGCGACCGCAAGCACCGTGATCGCGGCCGAGATGGCGGCGTAGCCAAGCAGGAAATCCAGCGGCGGCACGCTGATGCGCGTGATCGCGACGCCCATCAGCACGAACGCGAGCGCCGCGGCCGCCATCGTGCACACGAGGCGCGCGGCGGGCGTGACCTTTTTCGTCAGATCCTCGATCAGTCCCGAAGCGAAAGCGGGCAATCCGCACGCGGCGAGCCCGAGGATGCTGCCGGCGATCGCCGGATACTTGCGCGACAACAGCGCGGTGCCAACCGTCAACCCGAGCAGAATGCCGATGCCGCCGACGCGCGGCACCGGCCGCGCGTGGAATTTCTGCACGCCGGCAAGATCGTTGTCGATCGAAAATTTCTCGTGCAGATGCGCATAGCGGACGATGAGCAGCGTGACGAGAAGCGAGACGATGAAACCGGCGGCGAAACTGAGCATGAGCGTGCCCGCGAATTGGACAGCGGATTATACAAAACCCTTGGGGTTGTTTTCCTGCCATCGCCAGTGGTCGGCGCACATGCGCTCGAGATCGTACTCGGCCTGCCAGCCGATGATCTGCTTGGCGGCGGCCGGGTTTGCGTAGCACTCGGCGACGTCGCCCGGTCGGCGTGCGACGAGTTCGTATGGCACCGGTTTGCCCGAGGCCGCCTCGAACGCGCGCACGACTTCGAGCACGCTGTAGCCGCGGCCCGTGCCGAGATTGACGGTCAGGCTCGCATCGCGCTTGTCGAGCGCGTCGAGCGCGGCGATGTGGCCGCGTGCGAGGTCGACGACGTGGATATAGTCGCGCACGCCGGTACCGTCGGGCGTCGGGTAGTCGCTGCCGAACACGCGCAGTTTCTCGAGCTTGCCGACCGCGACCTGCGCGACATACGGCATCAGATTGTTCGGAATGCCGGCCGGGTCCTCGCCGATGAGGCCGCTCGCATGCGCGCCGACCGGATTGAAATAGCGCAGCGTCGCGACGCGCCATTGCGGATCGGCGATTTCGACGTCGCGCAGGATCTGCTCGGCCATCAGCTTGGTCTGGCCGTATGGGTTGGTCGCCGACAGCGGGAACGATTCGTCGATCGGCGAGCGCTCGGGCACGCCGTAGACGGTTGCCGACGAGCTGAACACGATGCGCTTTGCATTGCGCTCGCGCATCACGCGCAGCAGCGCGAGCAGGCTGTCGAGGTTGTTCCGGTAGTACTCGACGGGCTTCGCGACCGATTCGCCGACCGCCTTCAGCGCGGCAAAATGAATCGCCGCCGTGATCGGGTGCGCGTCGAACACGCGCTCGAGCGCGGCTTCGTCGCGCACGTCGATTTCATGGAACGCGGGCGTCTTGCCGGTGATCTGCGCGATCCGTGCGATCGCTTCGCGCTTGCTGTTGACGAGGTTGTCGGCGATCACGACGTCGTAGCCGTAATCGAGCAGTTCGACGGCGGTATGGGATCCGATGTAGCCCGCACCGCCCGTGACGAGGATCGTGCCCTTCGTGCTCATGCTGGTTGCTCCGTCAAAGTGTGACGCCCGTCAGGGCGGAAATGGTTCGATGATAACGCTCGACGACTTTCGCCTCGTCGAACTCATGAGCGACCTTTTGCCGGCCGCGCTCGCCCATCGCGCGGCGCTCGGCCACGCTCATGTCGAGCATGCGCGCGAGCGCGGCGGCAAGGCTCGCGCTGTCGCGCGCCGCGCACAACAAGCCCGTGACGCCGTCGTCGACGACATCGCGGCAGCCCGGCACGTCGGTCGCGACGATCGGCCGACCCATCGCCGACGCTTCCATCAGCGTGCGCGGCACGCCTTCGCGGTATGACGGCAGCACCACGCAGTCGGCGCGCGCGATGTACGGGCGCACGTCGTGCGTCTCGCCGAGATAGTCGATCATGCCGTCGCGTGTCCATGCATCGACGTCGGCCTGCGAGATCGCGCTCGGATTGTCCACGCCGACGGGGCCGAGCAGCGCGAAGCGCGCATGCGCATAGCGCGTGCGCAGCGCGCGCGCCGCATCGACGTATTCGCGCACGCCCTTGTCCCACAGCAGGCGTCCGATCAGTACGAACGTGAATGTGTCGCGCGCGGGCAGCGGCGTGAGCGCGAACTGATCGAGATCGACGCCTTCGCCGTGCAGCAGCCGCGCGCGCTCGGGATGCGCGAGCAGGCGCTCGCGCTCGAACGTGTCGAGATCGTCGCGGTTCAGGAACCAGACCTCGCGCGGGAAACGGAACGCGAAGCGGTAGAGGCGCTTGGCGATTTGCGCAGCGCGGCTGGGCTGAATGAATACGTAACCGAGGCCCGTCGTCACCGCGACCGACGGCACGCGTGCGAGCCGCGCCGCGATCGAGCCGTAGATGTTGGGCTTGATCGTGTAATGGAACACGAGATCGGGACGGATGTCGCGATACGCGCGGTACAGCGCGCCGAGCGTGCGCAGATCCTCGCGCGGGCTCGTGCCTTTCGATGCGATGGGCAACTCGACGTAGCGGCAGCCCATTTGCACCAGCAGCTCGACGGTGCGATCGCGCGGCGCAAGCACCGTGACTTGCGCGCCGCGCGCGGTGAGCATCCGGATCAGGCCGTGCCGGTAGGTGTAGATCGCCCATGCGGTATTGCAGACGAGGACGATGCGCAAGGCGGCGGGGGCGTTCATGAGCGTGGCGCGACGTCGGAACGGCGCGTGCGTGCCGATACCGCGCGCGCGGGCAGCGGTCGACGTGCGCGGCCTGGGGTGTCCGAGGGCGGGCGCGTTGGGCTGCCGGAAGGCCGCGGCCGAAGGCTGCTGGTGTTGGGCAAAAATGAGGCGAGTGTCATGTCGGGCAAAAATACGTGGCGGCGCGTCACGCTGGCGCACGCCGCGCGAACAACCTGCGCTTGATACGCTGCAACAGCGTATACGGCGTCACGAAATGCAGCAGGTTCTTCGCGAGGCCGAGCCAGTCGCACGGGTTGAGCGCGTCGAAGTGGCGCACGACGAGGGCGAGCGTCGACACAATCTGCCGGCGTCGCTTGGTCGCGCTGATGCCGCCCTCGTTCAATTCGTAATACAAACCGAGTTCGGGTAAATTCGCGCAATCGTAACGTTCCATCAGCCGCAAGAAAATATCGAGATCCTCCGCGGCGCGATATTTAACGCGATAGTTGCCTACCGCACGCACCGCGTCGATATCGAGCATCACCGAAGGGTGCACGAGCGGCGAGCGCAAAAAGCGCGTGCGGCGCAGCGCGGCGGGCTCGGCGGGCGGGGTCAGCATGAAGAGTGCCCGGCCGTCGCGCGAGACCACCTGCGTCCACATCCCGACGCACGCGACGCGCGGGTGCGCGGCGAGATACGCGCGCTGCTTCGCGAGCCGGTGCGGCACGGCGAGATCGCCTGCGTCGATGCGCGCCGCGTAGCGGAAGCCGCGCGCGGCGAGCGCGTCGATGCCGGCGGCGAGCGCGCGCTCGATGCCGCCGTTTTGCGGCATCCGCAGCACGTCGATCGACAGGCCGGGCAGCTGCGGCGCGACGATCGGCGGCGTGCTGCCGTCGTCGACGATGAGCACGCGCACGCCCGCGTCCTCGCGCAACGACGCGAGCGTGCGCACGAGATCGTCCTGAGCGTTGTAGGCGGGGATCAGCACCGCGACGTCGTCGAGCGAGCGGGCGGCGCCGTGCGTATCGGGCAAGTCGGGTGCGGGCGTCATGGGCGCAGCTTCAAGCGGATATAGTAGAAATTGACGGCCGCCGCGGCGAGATAGCCGGCCGCGAGGCCGGCGAGCGCGCCGTGCGGCCCGGCGCGCTCAATCGCGATCAGATTGACGAGCGCCGCGAGCGCCAGGGCGATCACCCATTTCGCGAGCAACACGAATTTCGCCTGATATTTGAGCACGACGAGATTGCTGATCGCCTCGATGCCCGCCGGCACCGACAGCCACACCGCCCAGCGGAAGATTTCGACCGCGCTGTCAAAGCCGGACCCGAACACCTTGCGGATGATGAAACCCGCGAGCAGGTCGAGCACGAGCGCGCCCGAGATCATCAGCGCGGCGGTCATGCCGACGAGCCGCCGGATGTTGCGGGCGAGCTGCGCGGCGTCGTGCACGCGATAGACGAACGCGGGCGCGATCGTCTGCGCGAGCATCAGCGCGAGCGTGATCCAGTTCTCGTTCAACTGCTGCGCGGCTGCATAGCGGCCGAGTTCGGCGAACGTCACGTAGCGCTCGAGCATGAGCCGGTCGAGCTTCAGAAACAGGTACATGCAGACGAGGCCGAGCCAGAACACGGTGCCGGTCGTCGCGAACTCGCGCACGAGCGGCCGCTCGATGCGCCAGCCGAGCACGCCGCCATGCTTGGCGCGGTAGTACGCGATCAGCGCGCCCGCGATCAGCGCGGCTTCGAGCGCCCACAGCCAGCCGAAGAGTGCCGGCGCGACGCTCGCGCGCACCAGCAGCCAGACGAGCGCCATTTTCAGGAGCGCGGCCGCGATGCTCGCGACGAGCTGCGGCTTGCTGTAAGTCATGCTCTGCAGCCACGCGTTGACGACGCCGACAAACGGCTCGCGCAGCGCGAGCGTGAGCGCGAGCCCGACGAGCATCGCGCCGACGAGCGGATCGAGCGCGCCCGCGGCGATTGCCGCCCACGTGAGCGCGAGCGCCGCGACCGACACCGCGAAGCGCAGCGCGAACGCGCTGCCGAGCACGGCGCCCAACTCCGCGCCGCTGCGCTGGACGATCGTAGGCACCAGGATTTCGGCGCCGCATACCCACGTGAGCGGGGCGAGCACGAGCAGCAGCGTGTTCGCGTACTGCCATTTGCCGAACGCGTCCGGACCGAAATAGCGGGCGAGCAGCCCGCTCACGACGATCGCGACGCCGATTTGCGTGACGCGCTCGATGCCGAGCCAAGCCAGGTTGGCGACGGCTCGCCCGACCTCGGGATTGGCGATCCGCTTCAGCATAAAAGAATTGAAAAGGAAACTGTATCCAAGATCACCGAACGCGCTGTATTAATGAACGGTTTTGCTGCAATGAAGCAACTAGGCATTAGAATGAGATGATCCGTTAGTGCGATCGGCTTGCCGCAAACCTGCAATTATAAATTGTCCGGGGTTCGCGGCAGCCGGCGCCAGATGTTCCGTCCGGGGCGGCAAATTTTTCCAATGCAAGACTGAGAGTGAATCGATGATTTCCCAATCCATTTTCAAGGCATACGATATTCGGGGCGTGATCGGCAAGACGCTCGATGCCGACGTCGCTCGCGCGATCGGCCGTGCGTTCGGCAGCGAAGTGCGCGCAGCCGGCGGCGACGCCGTGGTGATCGCGCGCGACGGCCGCCTGTCCGGGCCGCAGTTGTCGGCCGCGCTTGCCGACGGGCTGCGTGCCGCGGGCGTCGACGTGGTCGACGTCGGCATGGTGCCGACGCCGGTCGGCTACTTCGCGGCAAGCGTGCCGCTCGCGCTCAAGGCGGGCGAGCGCCGGGTCGATTCGTGCATCGTCGTCACCGGCAGCCACAATCCGCCCGACTACAACGGCTTCAAGATGGTGCTGCGCGGCGCGGCGATCTACGGCGAGCAGATCCAGGCGCTCTACAAGCGGATCGTCGACGAGCGCTTCGAAAGCGGCAGTGGCGCTTACGAGCAGTACGACGTCGCCGACCAGTACGTCGAGCGGATCACGAGCGACATCAAGCTGGCGCGGCCGCTGAAGCTCGTGGTCGACGCGGGCAACGGCGTGGCCGGCCCGCTCGCCACGCGCCTGTTCAAGGCGCTCGGCTGCGAGCTGGTCGAGCTTTATACGGATATCGACGGCAATTTCCCGAACCATCATCCGGACCCGGCGCACCCGGAGAACCTCGAGGACGTGATCGGCAAGCTCAGGCAAACCGATGCCGAGATCGGCTTCGCGTTCGACGGCGACGGCGATCGCCTGGGCGTCGTCACGAAGGACGGCCAGATCATCTATCCGGATCGTCAGTTGATGCTGTTCGCGCAGGAAGTGCTGTCGCGCAATCCGGGCGCGCAGATCATCTACGACGTCAAATGCACGCGCAATCTCGCGCACTGGGTGCGCGAGAAGGGCGGCGAGCCGCTGATGTGGAAGACGGGCCACTCGCTCGTGAAGGCCAAGCTGCGCGAGACCGGCGCGCCGCTGGCAGGCGAGATGAGCGGCCACGTGTTCTTCAAGGATCGCTGGTACGGTTTCGACGACGGCCTCTACACCGGCGCGCGGCTGCTCGAGATTCTCGCGCGCGTCGCGGACCCGAGCGCGCTGCTCAACGGCCTGCCGAATGCGGTGTCGACGCCCGAGCTGAACCTGAAGCTCGAAGAAGGCGAGAACGTGAAGCTGATCGACGCGCTGCGCGCGAACGCGAAGTTCGACGGCGCGGACGAGATCGTGACGATTGACGGGCTGCGCGTCGAGTATCCGGACGGCTTCGGCCTTGCGCGCTCGTCGAACACGACGCCCGTTATCGTGCTGCGCTTCGAGGCGACCACCGCCGATGGGCTCGCACGCATTCAGGACGATTTCCGCCGTGCGCTGAAGGCGGCCAAGCCGGACGCGGACCTGCCGTTCTGAGCGACAGCGCGGCGCGCAACCGCGGTTGCGCGCCGTGCTTGCGTTTTCGCAAGCTTTGCCGACAAAAGCGGCGACGCCAGCGGGCGTTCGCCGCTTTTTGTCTATGTCGGCCGCCGGGCGCGATAAAATCCGTCCTTTCGGCCTCGAGCCGGCCTGCGCCGGCTTTGTTTTCAGCGTGCAAAAAATTCTGATCGTGCGCGTGTCGTCGTTGGGCGACGTCGTGCATAACATGCCGGTGATCGCCGACATCCGCCGGCATCATCCCGATGCGCGGATCGACTGGCTCGTCGAGGAAGGGTTCGCCGATCTCGTCGGACTCGTCGACGGCGTGCGCAACGTGCTGCCATTCTCGCTGCGGCGCTGGCGCAAACGGCTCGGCTGCGTCGCGACGTGGCGTGAGATCGGCGCATTCAGGCGCCGGCTTGCGGAGGAGCGCTACGACCTCGTGATCGACTGCCAGGGGCTTATCAAGACCGCGTGGGTCGCGAGCTGGGCGCGCGGCCCGCTCATCGGCCTTGGCAACCGCACCGACGGCGCCGGCTACGAATGGCCGGTGCGCTTCTTCTATCGCCGGCGTGTGCCGATCGCGCCGCGCACGCACGTCGTCGAACGCTCGCGGCAGCTCGTCGCGGCGGCACTGGGCGTTCCGGCGCCCGCGCCCGGCGATCCGGTCGATTTCGGGCTGAACACGGCGGCCGCGTCGCGCGCGCTCGCCACGCTCGATCTGAACTTGCCCGTGCCGTATGTGGTGTTCGTGCATGCGACGTCGCGCACCGACAAGCAATGGCCCGACGACGCATGGCTGGCGCTGGGCGAGGCGCTTGTGCGACGCGGCATGTCGCTCGTGCTGCCGTGGGGCAGCGACGCCGAGCGCGCGACGAGCGAGCGGCTCGCCAACGCGTTCGGCGCGGCGGCCATCGTGCCGCCGAAGCTGTCGCTGCCCGCTGTGGTTGGTCTGATCGACGGCGCAGCGGCGACGGTCGGCGTCGATACGGGCCTCGTCCACATCGCGGCGGCGCTCAAGCGCCCGACCGTCGAACTGTACAATTTCGCGACGGCTTGGCGCACGGGCGGCTACTGGTCGCCCAACGTCGTCAACCTCGGCACGGCGGGCGCGCCGCCGTCCCTTTCGCAGGTGAAGGACGCGCTCGCGTCGTTCGGCTTGCTGTAATTCCTGACGCGATCTCATGAGCGAATCCCAGATCATCCATATCGACTCCGCCGACTGGAGCGGCCAGCGCTTGTCCGTGCCGCGCGAGCAACTGCTTGCCGCGCTCGAGGACGGCAAGGTGCTGTTTTTCCCGCATTTGCGCTTTCCGATCGACGGCGGCGAGGAAGCGCTGCTCGATCCGGCGCTTGCCGATCCGAAGCGCAAGAACATCAGCCTCGCGCCGATGGGCGGCGCGCTCGCCGGCGTGATCGGCGATGCGGTCACGCAATCGGCGGTGCGCGCGCTGGTCGCGCGCTTCGCGCAGCATGCATGCACGCTCGTCGACGGGCTGTTGCCCGAATACCACGGCAAGCTGCGCGTCGCGCCGACGAGCCTGCGCCTCATGCAGGTCGAGACGCGGCAGACGTCGTGGCGCAAGGACGACAGCCGCTTGCACGTCGACGCGTTTCCGTCGCGGCCTAATTATGGCGAGCGCATCCTGCGCGTGTTCACGAACGTGAATCCGGCAGGCGTGCCGCGCGTGTGGCGCGTTGGCGAGCCGTTCGAGGACGTCGCAAAGCGCTTCTTGCCGCGGATCAGGCCGCAACTGCCGGGCTCGGCGTTTCTGCTCGCGCTGCTGCGCGTGACGAAGACCAAGCGCAGCGCGTATGACCATCTGATGCTGAACCTGCACGACTGCATGAAGGCCGATCTCGACTATCAAAGGACGAGCCCGCAACAAACCATGCCGTTTCCGCCCGGCAGCGTATGGGTGTGCTTTTCCGATCAAACGTCGCACGCGGTGATGTCCGGCCAGTTCATGCTCGAGCAGACGTTCTTTTTGCCGGTGGATTCGATGGTGCGTCCCGAGCGCGCGCCGCTCGGCATTCTCGAACGTTTGACGGGCAGGACGCTCGTTTGAGCGCGCGCGACGTTTCGGCGGGAGCGCCCGGGCGATGTTGAGAGCGATCTATCGTGTGCTGTGGTGGCTGATCGCGCCGGCCGCGGTGTTGCGTCTGCTATGGCGCTCGCGGCGCGAGCGCGGCTATCGCGAACATATCGGCGAGCGCTTCGGCTATGGGCCGGGGCGCGCGGGCGCGCGCGGCGTCGACGAACGCACGCCGATCGTGTGGGTGCATGCGGTGTCGGTCGGCGAGACGCGCGCCGCTCAACCGCTGATCGATGCGCTGCTGTGCGCGCGCCCGGATGTGCGCATCCTGCTCACGCATATGACGCCGGGCGGCCGTGCAACGGGCGAGCAGCTATTCGGCTCTCGCGTGCTGCGCTGTTACCTGCCTTATGACCTGCCGCTTGCGGTGCGGCGTTTTCTGCGCGCATGGCAGCCGTCGCTGGGCCTCGTGATGGAGACCGAGGTGTGGCCGACGCTGATCGACGAATGCCGCCGCGCCGACGTGCCGCTCGTGCTGACGAACGCGCGGATGTCGGCGCGCTCGTTCAAGCGCGCGGCGAAGTTCGGCGCGGCCGTGCGCGACGTGTTCGGCGGTTTCTCGCGCGTGCTCGCGCAGAGCCCGGCCGATGCCGAGCGGCTGAATGCGCTCGGCGCGCGCAACGTCGCGGTGCTCGGCAATCTGAAGTTCGATATGGCGCCGCCGCCCGAGCTTGCCGCGCGCGGGCGCGCGTGGCGCGCGGCGATTGGCAACCGGCCGGTGTGGATTGCGGCGAGCACGCGCGATGGCGAGGAAGCGCTCGTGCTCGATGCGTTCGCCGCGATGAACACGCCCGGCGCGCTGCTGGTGCTCGTGCCGCGCCATCCCCAGCGTTTTGCCGAAGTCGCGGCGCTCGTCGAGCGTCGCGGGCTGCGTTGCATGAGGCGCACCGAATGGGCGGACGACGGCGCTGCCGCGGCGGCCGGCCGGCCGGCCGCCGCGCCGCTGCCGGCGGATGTCGCGGTGCTGCTCGGCGATTCGATGGGCGAACTGGTGGCGTATTACGCAGCCGCGGACCTCGCGTTCATCGGCGGCAGCCTGCTGCCGCTCGGCGGGCAGAATCTGATCGAAGCGTGCGCGGTGGGCGTGCCGGTGCTGATTGGGCCGCACGTGTTCAATTTCACGCAGGCGACGGCCGACGCGGTCGCGGCAGGCGCTTGTGTGCAGGTGCAGGATACGGCGGAGCTTGCGCGCACGGCCGATGCACTGTTCGCCGACCATCCGCGCCGCACGGCGATGGGCGCGGCCGGCGCGGCGTTCGCCGCGCGGCACCGCGGCGCGACCGCGCGCACGATCGACGTGCTGAGCGCGTTGCTGCCGCCGCCGCGAGTCGCAAGCGCGGCCGGCGGCGATGTGGCCGGTATCGACGAAGAGGCGGGCGGGCTCGGCGCCTGAGCGCCGGATGGCGGCAGGTTATCGTGCGGTGCGGATGCGCGGCGGCTGCCAGCCCGGCTCCAGCTTCCGCGCCGGCCGTCGCGCGCGGCCGCGCAGCTGCGGCTGCTGCCGCGCACGCCAATGGGCGCGCCGTTGCCGGACGTCAGACGCTCAGCAATCCTTTCTTCTCGATGAACGCGATCACGTCGGCGACGCCGTCGAGCGCTTTCAGATTGCACATCACATACGGGCGCTCGCCGCGCATTTTCTTCGTGTCGGCGGCCATCACGTCGAGATTCGCGCCGACGAGCGGCGCGAGGTCCGTTTTGTTGATCACGAGCAAATCCGACTTCGTGATGCCGGGCCCGCCCTTGCGCGGAATCTTTTCGCCGCCCGCGACATCGATCACGTAGATCGTCAGATCGGACAACTCCGGGCTGAATGTCGCGGCGAGGTTGTCGCCGCCGGATTCGATGAATACGATGTCCGCCTGCGGAAAACGCGCGAGCATGCGCTCGACGGCTTCCAGATTGATCGATGCGTCTTCGCGAATCGCCGTGTGCGGGCAGCCGCCCGTCTCGACGCCCATGATCCGCTCCTCCGGCAGCGCGCCCGCGACGGTCAGCAGCCGTTGATCCTCCTTCGTATAAATATCGTTCGTGATCGCGACGAGGTCATAGCGATCTCGCATGCCCTTGCAGAGCATTTCGAGCAGCGTCGTCTTGCCGGAGCCGACCGGGCCGCCGATGCCCACTCGCAACGGCGAAAGTTTTTTCGTGCGGCGGGTCGCCGTGGAGGCGGGAACGTTTAACGCAGGTGTGTTCATGATGATCGGGATGCTTAGGCGATTCATGCGAACCGCGGCTTAGGAGCGGAACAGGCGAGAGTATTGCGATTCGTGGCGCGCGGACAGAATGCCGAGCTGCGGCGCGAACGTGTTGATCGCGGCAGGCGGCGTCGCGAGCGCGCGGCGCACGGCGTCGCGGATCGGCTCGCGCAGCGCCGCGATGATCTTCTGGCCGGCCAGTTGGCCGAGCGGCACCGCTTTGATCGCGGCGGCCGTTTGATTCTCGATCCAGCCGAATGCGTAGGCCGCGAGCGTCGCATCGGGGCTCGCATCGTGCGCAGCGGCGGCGAACGCGAACGCGCTCGGCAGCGCGATGGGCGACAGGCGCGCGAGCGTCGCACGACGTGCGGCATCGCCCCATTCGAGCGACACGCAAAGCTGGGCGAGCGACCAGCCCATCTGCTCGGTTTCGCGACGCAGTTCCGCCGATTCGCGGCTCGCGACGAACTCGTCGTTCGCGGTGGCGAGCGCATCGGCATCGTGCGTGCGCCAGCGTTCGAGCTGATGCGCGAGCAACGGCAGTTCGCCATGCGCGAGCACGTCGGCGAGGCCGCTTGCGATCCAGTCGCGCACGCCATCGGCATCGCGGATCAGCGCCGTATCGAGCGCGGCCTCGAGCCCTTGCGAATAGCTGTACGCGCCGATCGGCAGCGCCGGCGACGCCAGATGCAGCAGCGCGACGAGTTCAGTCGTGTCGATGGCCATGAGCGTGCGAGCAGGAAGGACCATGCTGGTGATCGTGATCGTGATCGTGATCGTGCGAGTGCGAGTGCGAGTGCCCGTGGTGCTCGCCGTACACCTGCTGCGCGAGCGCGTAATCTTCGGCAAACGTCGCATCGTGGCCGTGCCGGTGCCCGCCGCCATAAGCGCCGGCTTCGGGCTGGAACGGCGCGTGCGTGCGTTCGACCGTGGTTCCGAGGCGCGTCAGCATGTCGGCGAGCACGGGATCGTATTCGAGCTTCAGATAATCGGCGCCCACTTCGATAGGCGTATGCCGGTTGCCGAGGTGATAGGCGGCGCGCGTGAGCGTCAGGGTATCGGCGGCGCGCACGACGAGCACGGCTTGCGCGGCCGCGGCCACGCGCACCAGTGCGCCGTCGTCGGCGACGAGCACGTCGCCGTCGGCGAGCACCGTGCCGCGCGGCAGCACGAGCGCGATTTCCTCGCCGTTGTCCAGCGTTGCGGCGAGCCGGCTTTTGCAGCGCGCATCGTAGGTGAGCGTGAGGGTCGGCGCGCGCGCGACGAGCGACTCAGCAAGTTTCACGTGCGGGGCGATACGTTTGTCGATCGTGCGCATGGTCGGTTATTCAGGACTCAAAACAGGAAATAGCGCTGCGCCATCGGCAGCACGTGAGCCGGCTCGCAGGTCAGCAGCGTGCCGTCGGCGACGACGTCGTAGGTTTCGGGGTCGACGCTGATCGCCGGCTGCCATGCGTTGTGGATCATGTCGCGCTTGGTTACCGTGCGGCAGCCGCGCACCGGCACGAGCCGCTTCGCGAGTCCGTAGCGTTCGGCGATGCCTGCATCGAGCGACAGCTGCGACACGAACGTGAGCGACGTGCGCGCGAGCGCGCCGCCGCGCGTGGCGAACATGTCGCGGTAGTGGACGGGCTGCGGCGTCGGGATCGACGCGTTCGGATCGCCCATTTGCGCGAGCGCGATCATGCCGCCCTTGATGATCATCGCGGGCTTCACGCCAAAGAACGCGGGCTCCCAGAGCACCAGATCGGCCCACTTGCCGGGTTCGATCGAGCCGACTTCGTGCGCGATGCCGTGCGTGAGCGCCGGGTTGATCGTGTATTTCGCGACATAGCGCTTCGCACGGAAGTTGTCGTGGCGCGGGTTGTCCTCGGGCAGCGCGCCGCGTTGCACCTTCATCTTGTGAGCGGTCTGCCAGGTGCGCACGATCACTTCGCCCACGCGGCCCATCGCCTGCGAATCGGACGATAGCATCGACAGCGCGCCGAGATCGTGCAGGATATCTTCGGCCGCGATCGTCTCGCGGCGGATGCGCGATTCGGCAAATGCGAGATCCTCGGCGATCGACGGATCGAGGTGATGGCAGACCATCAGCATGTCGAGGTGCTCGTCGAGCGTGTTGATCGTGTACGGGCGCGTCGGATTCGTTGACGACGGCAGCACGTTGGGCTCGCCGCACGCCTTGAGGATATCGGGCGCGTGGCCGCCGCCCGCGCCTTCGGTGTGGTACGTATGGATCGTGCGGCCCTTGAACGCGGCGAGCGTTGCCTCGACGAAGCCGGCTTCGTTCAGCGTGTCGGTATGGATCGCGACTTGCGTGTCGGTGTCGTCGGCAACCGTGAGGCAGTTGTCGATTGCGGCGGGCGTCGAGCCCCAGTCTTCGTGCAGCTTCAGGCCGATTGCGCCGGCTTCGATCTGCTCGATGAGCGGCTGCGGCAGGCTCACGTTGCCCTTGCCGAGAAAACCGAGATTGACCGGCCAGCCGTCGGCCGCCTGCAACATGCGTTCGAGATGCCACGGGCCGGGCGTGCAGGTGGTCGCGTTGGTGCCCGTTGCCGGACCCGTGCCGCCGCCGATCAGCGTCGTCACGCCCGAGGCGAGCGCTTCGTCGATTTGCTGCGGGCTGATGAAGTGGATGTGCGTGTCGATGCCGCCCGCGGTCACGATCAATCCTTCGCCCGCGATGATCTCGGTGGCCGCGCCGATCGCGATCGTCACGCCGGGCTGGATGTCCGGATTGCCGGCCTTGCCGATCGCGGCGATGCGGCCGTGCTTGATCGCGATATCGGCTTTCACGATGCCCCAGTGATCGACGATCACCGCGTTCGTAATCACGGTGTCGGCAACGTCGGCCGCCACGAGCTGCGATTGGCCCATCCCGTCGCGGATCACCTTGCCGCCGCCGAACTTCACTTCGTCGCCGTAGACCGTGTAGTCGCGCTCGATTTCGATCAGCAGATCGGTGTCCGCGAGGCGGATGCGGTCGCCCGTGGTCGGCCCGTACATTTCCGCATACGCGCGGCGGCTCAAGCGTAATGTCATGTTGCGGATCCTTGCGTTGCTTGGATGTTCCGGAAAGGAGGGGCCGCGCGTCGCATTCGGCGCGGCCACGGCGTTCAGAGCGGCCCCATCACCTTGCCCTGGAAGCCGTAGACCGCACGCGCGCCCGCGAGCGCGACGAGTTCGACCGTGCGCGCCTGGCCCGGCTCGAAGCGCACCGCGGTGCCGGCGGCAATGTTCAGCCGGAAGCCGCGCGCGGCCTCGCGATCGAACGACAGCGCGTCGTTGGCTTCGTGGAAGTGATAGTGCGAGCCGACCTGCACGGGACGGTCGCCCGTGTTCGCCACGACCAGCGCGATCGTTTGACGGCCCGCATTCAGTTCGTGCTCGCCGTCGTCGGTGAGGATTTCGCCGGGGATCATCGCAGGCTCACGCAATCGGATGGTGGACGGTGACGAGCTTCGTGCCGTCGGGAAAGGTCGCCTCGACCTGGATATCGGGAATCATTTCCGGCACGCCTTCCATCACGTCGTCGCGCGTGAGCAGGGTGGTGCCGTAGTGCATCACCTCGGCGACGGTCTTGCCGTCGCGCGCCGCTTCCATCAGCGCGGCGGTGATGAACGCGACCGTCTCGGGATAGTTGAGCTTGAGGCCGCGCGCGCGGCGACGTTCGGCGACGAGCGCCGCCGTGAAAATCAGCAGCTTGTCTTTCTCTCGGGGAGTCAGTTTCATGAAAGAAACATTTTGGAAAACGTAATATCTGGATGGTGAATTTGGCGCTCACCGCGCGGTTATCGTAGCACCGCAACTGGGTAAGCACACGAGCAGGCGCGCAGGTAAGCCAGCAAGGCGTGTGCCATGCGATTTTCGGGCGGTGCGATGCCGCAAACCGGTGCGCCGCGCACCGTCATGGGGTATTTCGCCGAAAGGCGTGTGTCAGAATCGTGCGGCGCGCATCAGGTTTGCCAAAGCCGCAACGGCATCGCATCGACGCCGTGTACGAGCGGCCGCAGCGCGAGCCATTGTTCGATGAACAGACGCTGCAGCGCCTCCATCGAATGCGCGAGCGCGCGGATCAGCATCGTGCCGGGCGCCACACAGGTGACGCCCACGCGCAATGTGTCGTCGAACGGCAGCGTGGGGGCGATCGTCTCGGCGAGTGCGTCAGTGCAAGCCGCGCCTAACGCCCATAGCGTGCCGTAGACACAGAAGCCGTCGAGCCCTTGAGGCGCGGTGCGCAGCGGATCGGCCGCATCGAGGTGTGCACGCTCGATCCATTGCGGCTTCCCGGCTGGCCCGATGAGCGTCGAGATCGACGCGATGCGGCCTGCCGCCCAAGTTTCCCCCGCCGCCTGACGGCCGAGCTGCGTCGCATCCCAGCCGAGCGCACTCGCGCCGGCGCCGAGCGTCAGCGCGAAATCGAGCGACGCGTGCGCGGCGTCGAAGAACAGGTTGTTTTGCGGCAGCCAATCGAGCTTTGCGTGTGCGCCGACCTCGATTGCGATCCGTTGCCGCGCATCGAGGCCGTTCGACTTGTACCACTTGGTCGCACCGGGCGTGGTTAGCACCGCATGCGTGCCGGGCGCGAGCCGAACGTCGATGTCGAGCGTGTCGCCGCCGGCAATGCCGCCGGGTGGATGGACGATTACCGCATGACAGATCGCGTCGCCTTCCGGGTAGAGCGCGCGCTGAACGCGCAGCGGACCCGCATGCCGCCGATGGACGAGCGCCGTGCGCGCGCCATGCAGTTCGAAGCCGAGTTCGAGACGGGCGTGCCACGCCTTGGCGGCGGGGCGGGCGAGCGTGGCATGAGGTTCGTGGGCGGACATCGTCAGGCGCGGAAAAGGCGGGCGCACTCATGCTACAGGATATCGGCCGCACTGCGCGAGCGCATCGGCGAGTGCGTTCGGCCGCACTGTCCGGCCGTGCGGGGGTGCCCCGGTCCGGTTGCTTCGCCGCACGCCGGAAAACCGCTTGAACAATCGGCTCAAACCGCGATCATCTCCCGCACGCGATGCGCGTCCATCTCGCTGCCCGCGCCGCCCGCGACGATCTCGCCGCGGCTCATCACCCAGTAGCGATCGGCAATCGAGCGCGCGAAATCGTAGTACTGCTCGACGAGCAGCACCGTCATCCGCGTTTCGTCGACGAGCTGCCTGAGTGTGCGGCCGATGTCCTGAATGATCGACGGCTGGATGCCTTCGGTCGGCTCGTCGAGGATCAGCAGTTGCGGCTCGCTCATCAGCGCGCGGCCGATCGCAAGCTGCTGCTGCTGACCGCCGGACAGATCGCCGCCGCGCCGCGCACGCATATCCTTCAGGACCGGAAACAAATCGTAGATTCGGTCCGGCACCTTGGACGGCGCTTGGCGGCTTGCCGCGCCGACGAGCAGATTTTCCTCGACCGTCAGCCGCGCAAAGATGTCGCGGCCTTGCGGCACATACGCCAAGCCCGCGGCAACGCGCGCATACGGCGGCAGCGGGCCGAGCGGTTTGCCGCCCCATGCAATGGCGCCGCTTTTCGCGGCGACGACGCCCATCACACAGCGCAACAGCGTCGTTTTGCCGACGCCGTTGCGCCCGAGCAGCACGGTCAGCTTGCCGTCGTCGGCGGTGAGGCTCACGTTGCGCAGGATATGGCTGCCGCCGTAGTACTGATTCAGTGATTCGATCGTCAGCATCGCATCATCGTCCGAGATAAGACTCGATCACCGCTTCGTCGCGCTTGACCTGATCGAGCGTGCCTTGCGCGAGCACCGCGCCTTCGGCCATCACCGTCACGCGGCCGGTATCGCCCGCGAGCGCCGCGACGAACTCCATGTCGTGCTCGACGACCATCATCGAGCAACTGCCGCGCAGCGTGTTCAACAGCTCGGCGAGCATCATCGTTTCGTGGTCGGTCATGCCGGCCGCCGGTTCGTCGAGCAGCAGCAGCGCGGGGCGCTGCATCAGCAGCATGCCGATTTCGAGCCGCTGCTTCTGCCCGTGCGACAGCTCGCCCGCGAGCCGGTACGCGCTGTCCTCGAGCTGGATCAGCGCGAGCGTTTCCTCGATGCGTGCCTGCGCCGCGCGCTCGAGCCGCGCGCGCAGCGACGCGAACCAGCGCTTGTCGGCCTGCATTGCGAGTTCGAGGTTCTCCCATACCGGATGCTGCTCGAAGACGGTCGGCTTCTGGAACTTGCGGCCGATACCCGCGCGCGCGATCTGCGGTTCGTTCATCCGGGTCAGATCGAGTGTCTGGCCGAGGAATGCGCAGCCCGAGTCGGGACGCGTCTTGCCGGTGATCACGTCCATCATCGTCGTCTTGCCCGCGCCGTTCGGACCGATCACGCAGCGCAGCTCGCCCGCGTCGATCGCAAGCGAGAGCTTTTTCAACGCGCGAAAGCCGTCGAAGCTGACTTCGATGTCTTCGAGATACAGGATCGTGCCGTGCGAGGTATCGATCGCGCCCGGCTCGACGACATGCGACAGCGCCGCGGTGCCGCTGACGGCGCTCGGGCCGGAGTCGTCCGCCTGCTTGGCGCGGCGCGGCCGGATCATGTGCGGGCTCATCGGCTCGCTCCTTTGCGCGCGAGCGCCGCGCTCGCGCCCATGATCCCGCGCGGCAGCACGAGCGGCACGAGCACGAAAATAAGGCCCAGGAAGAACAGCCAATATTCGGCGAAGTAAGCGGTAAACAGGCTCTTCGCGCCGTTGACCGCGAATGCGCCGATGATCGGACCGATCAGCGTGCCGCGCCCGCCGACGGCCACCCAGATCGCCATCTCGATCGAATTGCTGGGCGACATCTCGCTTGGATTGATGATGCCGACCTGCGGCACGTAGAGCGCGCCCGCGATCGCGCACAGCACGGCCGATACGGTCCACACGAACAGCTTGTACGCAAGCGGGCTGTAGCCGACGAACATCAGCCGCGTCTCGCCGTCGCGGATCGCGGTGACGACGCGTCCGAGCTTGCTCACGACGATCGCGCGCGCGGCGATGAACGACGCGGCGAGCGCCGCGAACGTGAGCAGGAACAGCGCGGTGCGTGTTCCGGGCGACGTGATCGCGAAGCCGGCGATCCGTTTGAAATCGGTGAAACCGTTGTTGCCGCCGAAGCCGGTTTCGTTGCGATAGAACAGCAGCATCGCAGCGAATGTCAGCGCTTGCGTGATGATCGACAGATACACGCCCTTGACGCGCGAGCGGAACGTGAAGAAGCCGAACACCCAAGCGAGGGCGGCCGGCACCAGCACGACGAGCGCGAGCGCATACGCGAGGTGCCCGGTGCCTTGCCAGTACCACGGCAGCGCATGCCAGTCGAGAAACACCATGAAATCGGGCAGATCGCTGCCGTATTTGCCGTCGCGGCCGATCTCGCGCATCAGGTACATGCCGATCGCGTAGCCGCCGAGCGCGAAGAACAAGCCGTGCCCGAGGCTCAGGATGCCGCAGTAACCCCAGACGAGATCGAGCGCGAGCGCCGCGATCGCGTAGCACATCAGCTTGCCGCCGAGCGTCATTGCGTAGGATGACAGATGAAATGCGCTCGATTCAGGCACGACGAGCGCGGCGAGCGGCACGCCGATGCCGACCGCCACGCACAGCGCGACGAGCGCGAGCCACGCGCGTCGCGGCAGCAGCGCGGCGCGCGGCGGCAGATCGAGTGTGAAGCGCGGCGCGCTCGGCGGCGTGATCGGCCCGGCAGCCGGTTCGGCGTGGGCTTGCCCACTCGATCGCGGGGCGCTTGCCGCGGCCGTGGAAAACGATTGAGTCGTCGAATTCATGTCGTCACGCCTCCGCGCTTCGGCCTTTCGGCGCAAACATGCCCTGCGGGCGTTTCTGGATGAACAGCACGATCATTGCGAGCACCGCGATCTTCGCGAGCACCGCGCCCCAGAACGGCTCGATGGCCTTGCCGACGAGCCCGAGGCCGAAGCCGCCAAGCACGGTGCCCGCGATCTGGCCGACGCCGCCGAGCACGACCGCCATGAACGAATCGATGATGTAGCTCTGGCCAAGATCCGGGCCAACATTGCCGATCTGCGACAGCGCGCAGCCGCCCAGGCCCGCGATGCCTGCGCCGAACGCGAATGCTTGGGAATCGACACGCGCGGTTTTCACGCCCACGCACGCGGCCATCTGGCGGTTTTGCGTGACCGCGCGCATGAACAGCCCGAGCCGCGTCTTCGTCAGCACGGCCCATGCGATGCCGACGACGATGAGCGAGAACGCGAGAATCGCGAGCCGGTTGTAAGGCAGGATCAGGTTCTGCATGACCGCGACGCCGCCGCTCATCCATGCCGGATTGGTCACCTGAACGTTTTGCGCGCCGAAGATCGTCCGCGTCGCTTGGATCAGGATGAGGCTCACGCCGAACGTCGCGAGCAGCGTTTCGAGCGGGCGGCCATACAGATGCCGCAGCACGAGCCGCTCGAGCGCGATGCCCACCGCGGCAGCCGCGACGAACGACGCGGGAATCGCAATCAGCGGATACCAGTCGAACGCACCCGGCAGATAGTGTTGCACGAGCGTTTGCACGACGTAGGTTGCATAGGCGCCGATCATCAGAAATTCGCCATGCGCCATGTTGATCACGCCGATCAGGCCGTAGGTGATCGCGAGTCCGAGCGCCGCAAGCAGCAGCACGCTGCCGAGCGAAAGCCCCGCGAACAGCGTGCCCGCGATTTCGCCGCGGCGCTGGATCGCATACAGTGCGTCGAGGCCCTGCTGCGCGGCGGCGCGCACCTGCGCGTCCGGCTCCGCATCGCTTGCGTCGGCGCGCTTGGCGACGAGCGGGCGCAATTGCTCGATCATGTCGAGATCGTTGCGCGCGGCGACGAGCCGTACCGCTTCGAGGCGTCGCGCCGGGTCCGCGTCGTGCAGCGCGGCGATCGCCCACAATGTGTCGAGGCGGCGCTTGAGCGCCGGATCGGTCTCTTTCGCGCGCGCCGCGTCGATCATCGGCTTGACCGACGCGTCGGGATTCTTCAACAGCGCATCGATCGCGTTGCGCCGCGTGGCGACGTCTGGCGATGCCAGATCGATACCCGACAGCGCATTCGCGATCTTCGTGCGCAGCAGATTGTTGAGCGTCACCGGTTGCGCGTCGCCTGCGGGCGTGCCCGCTTGCGTGAGCAAGTCGCGGGTGCTGCCGTCGCCGGCCTGAATCAGCAGGCGGCCCGCGTCGGTGGTCAGCGCATTGCCGTCGGCGAGCGCGTGCAGCAGCGCGACGGCGGCGGGACTGCCGTCGGCGGCGAGATGATCGATCGCGGCGAGCTTCGCGTCGAAGTCGTCGCTGGCGAGCGCGGTGACGTCGGCATTCGCGAGCGCGAACGCCGCGCAAGGCGCGGCGAGCACGAGCGCGCCGCAGACGGCGAACGCCGCGGCGGTGCGCACGGCAAAGGTGCGCACCGCGCGGCTTAAGGGCGTGAGCATCAGCCTGTCCTCATGAATGAAAAGAAAATCCGCCGTGCGGCCGTGCGCCCTGGCGCGGCGGCGCGCGCAAAGCGTCCGCATGTAGCTACGGACGCGCCGCCCGCGAAGTACGTCACGCGAGCGCCGCCGCACGCCGCCGCAGCAATGCCGGAATCGAGCCGATCACGTCGGGCTTGCCCTGATTGCCGGCGATGTACGGGCTCCAAGGCTGCGCGCGGATCGCCGTCTTGGTCTTCCAGACGACGTTGAACTGACCATCGCCGCGAATCTCGCCGATCATCACCGGCTTGTGCAGATGATGGTTGCCGTCCATCGTCAGCGTGAAGCCCGACGGCGCGGCGACCGATTGCCCGATCATCGCGGCGCGCACCTTGTCGACATCGGCGCTCTTGGCTTTCTCGACCGCCTGCTTCCACATGTGAATGCCGACGAAGGTCGCCTCCATCGGATCGTTGGTCACGCGCTTCGCGCCACCGGGCAGGTTCTGCGATTGCGCCCACGCGGCGAACTGGTCCTTGAACTTCGCGTTCGCCGGCCCCTTGACCGACATGAAGTAATTCCACGCGGCGAGATGGCCGACGAGCGGCTTCGTATCGATCCCGCGCAGCTCCTCTTCTCCGACCGAAAACGCGACGACGGGAACCTCGGCCGCCTTGATCCCCTGATTGCCGAGTTCCTTGTAGAACGGCACGTTCGAATCGCCGTTGATCGTCGAGATCACGGTGGTCTTGCCGCCTTGCGCGAAGGTCTTGATGTTCGCGACGATCGTTTGATAATCGCTGTGGCCGAACGGTGTGTAGACCTCCTGAATATCGGCATCCTTCACGCCCTTCGATTTCAGGAAGGCGCGCAGGATCTTGTTGGTCGTGCGCGGGTAGACGTAATCGGTGCCGAGCAGGAAGAAACGTTTCGCACCGCCGCCTTCGGCGCTCATCATGTATTCGACGGCGGGAATCGCCTGCTGATTCGGCGCGGCGCCGGTATAGAATACGTTGCGCGACATTTCCTCGCCTTCGTACTGCACCGGGTAGTAGAGCAGGCCGTTCAGCTCCTCGAACACCGGCAGCACCGATTTGCGCGACACCGACGTCCAGCAGCCGAACACGCACGCGACTTTGTCCTGCGTGAGCAACTGCCGCGCCTTTTCGGCGAACAGCGGCCAGTTCGACGCGGGATCGACGACGACCGGCTGGAGCGGCCGCCCGAGCACGCCGCCGTTTTTATTGATGTCGGCGATCGTCATCAGTGCGGTGTCTTTCAGCGAAGTCTCGGAGATGGCCATCGTGCCTGACAGCGAATGCAGGATACCCACCTTGATCGGGCCTCTGCCCGCGTCCGCCGCGCGCGCGAACGGGCTGCGACCCGTGAGGGCGAGCGCGCCTGCCATCGACCCGAACTTCAAAAGACTGCGACGTTTCATCGAGTTCCCCTTGCCGGTTGGAGTGGTGTGGACGCACGCTCGCGAGCGCGCGGCGCGTCCGATTACGCAAGGCATGTGCCAGATCGGCCCGGCGTGCGTGCGTGCCCGTCGGCGGGGCTTGGTCGCGTGCGGCGGTGCGTGTGCGCACGTACGCGGGCGCGGCATGGTCCGAAGCGGTGCAGCGCGGCGCGCGCGCGTGCTGCATGGTTGTGCACCGGGCGGGGCGTGCTTACACTCTCGACGTGCCTGCCCAATCGTTTTTGCCGTGCGTGGCTGCGACCGGCTTGCCGGGCGCGCGATCCGCTCGCGCGGCGCGGCCACGTGCCCATCATTCGAACGATTCTCCAAGGAGCCTTTGATGATCGAGCCTGTTTCGCAGACCCCCGATCTTTCCGCATTCTGGATGCCGTTCACCGCGAACCGGCAGTTCAAGGCGGCACCGCGTCTTTTGGTCTCGGCCAAGGGGATGTATTACACGTCGCACGACGGCCGCCGGATTCTCGACGGCACGGCCGGCCTCTGGTGCGTGAACGCGGGTCACGGTCGCGACGAGATCGTCGCCGCGGTGCAGGCGCAGGCCGCTCAGATGGATTTCGCACCGACGTTTCAGATGGGCCATCCGAAGGCGTTCGAAGCCGCCGCGCGGATCGCGCGCCACACGCCGGGCGACCTGAAACACATTTTCTTCACCAACTCGGGCTCGGAAGCGGTGGATACCGCGCTCAAGATCGCGCTCGCGTATCACCGTGCACGCGGCGAAGCCCAACGCACGCGTTTCATCGGCCGCGAACGCGGCTATCACGGCGTCGGCTTCGGCGGAATCTCGGTCGGCGGGATCGCGCCGAATCGCAAAGCCTATAGCGGCGCGCTGCTGCCGTCGATCGATCATCTGCCGCATACGCTGAATCTGAACGAGGCTGCGTTCTCGAAAGGGCAGCCCGCCTGGGGCGCGCATCTCGCCGACGAGCTTGAGCGGCTCGTCGCGCTGCACGACGCGTCGACGATCGCCGCGGTGATCGTCGAGCCGGTCGCGGGCTCGACAGGCGTGCTGATTCCGCCGCAAGGCTATCTCGAACGGTTGCGCGCGCTGTGCGACAAGCACGGCATCCTGTTGATCTTCGACGAGGTGATCACCGGCTGGGGGCGGCTCGGCGCGCCGTTCGCGTCACAGTTTTTCGGCGTCACGCCCGATCTGCTGACGATGGCCAAGGGCACCAACAACGCGGCGGTGCCGATGGGGGCGGTCGCCGCGAGCGGCGCTATCCACGACGCGATCGTGGACGGCGCGCCCGCCGGGATCGAGTTGTTCCACGGCTACACGTATTCGGGACATCCGCTCGCGGCCGCGGCCGCCGTCGCGACGATCGATCTGTACGAGCGCGAGGGGCTGCTCACGCGCGCCGCGCAGGTCGCACCGGTGTTCGAGCGCGAGATCCACAAGCTGAAGGATGCGCGCCACGTGATCGACGTGCGCAATCTCGGCCTCGTCGGCGGCGTCGAACTCAAGCCGCGCGACGGCGCGCCCGGCGCACGCGCTTACGAGGTCTTCGTCAAATGCTTTCAGAAGGGTGCGATGGTGCGCTACACGGGCGACATCCTCGCGTTCTCGCCGCCGCTGATCGTCGACGAGGCGCAACTTGTCGAACTGTTCGCGATCGTCGCCGAAGCATTGAAGGAAACGCAGTAGTGCGGCGTGCGCGGCAAGCGTTGCATATCGGAGGCGGCGCCCGTCGCACTTGGATCACTCGCGCGGCTCGATCCGCGTGGCCCGGGCGTGCGTTGCTTCGGTCATCGCCGCGTGCCGCTTCGGCTCAGCCGCTCAGTAGCGCGGCACCGACGGATCGACGTCGCGCGACCACGCGTCGATGCCGCCTTGCAGGTTGTAGAGTTTCGTGAAGCCGCGCGATTCGAGAAACATCGCGACCTGCGCGCTGCGCATGCCGTGATGGCAGACGCAGACGATCTCGGCATCGTCGTCGAGTTCTTCGCTGCGAGCGGGAATCTGCTGCATCGGAATCGACACGCTGCCGTCGATCTTCGCTGTTGCGACTTCCCACGGCTCGCGCACGTCGAGCACGATGGGCGCCGCGCGCGACGTGTCGCGCAGCCATTCGGCGAGCGCGGAGGCGGTGAGGATCTGCATCGTCGGTCGCCGGCTCAGAACTTGAAGCGCGACGGCTCGATCGCGTTGACGAGGTGATCGACGTAGGTTTCGAACACGTCGGCGACGCGGTACTGCTTGTCGTCGATTCGCGTGACGATTTGCGCCTTCATCACCGGCCGGCCGCCGACGAAGGCGGCCAGACGGCCGCCGACCTTCAGTTGCTCGAGCAGTTCCTGCGCAATCGCGGGCAGCCCGCCCGACACGCAGATCACGTCATACGGCGCCTTCGCGGGCCAGCCGCGCGAGCCGTCGCCCGTGGCGACCTCGGCATTCGTCACGCCGTTGTTCTTCAGATTGTCCTCGGCGAACTTGGCGAGCGCCGGGTCGATCTCGACCGTCGTCACGAACTGGCCGCGCGCAGCGAGCAGCGCCGCCATGTAGCCGGAGCCCGCGCCGATTTCGAGCACGTTCTCGTGCTTCTTCACCGCAAGCTCTTGCAGGATACGCGCTTCGACGCGCGGAAACAGCATCTTTTGGCCGCCGGGCAGCGGCAGTTCGACGTCGGCGAACGCCAGGTCGCGGTACGCGGCCTGCACGAAGTTCTCACGCTTGACGACCGACAACAGGCTCAAGACGTCCTGGTCCAGCACATCCCAGGGGCGGATCTGCTGTTCGATCATGTTGAAACGTGCTTTTTCGATATTCATCATGGGGTCATGCAGCCTGAACGGCCGTGGGCGGGGGACGAAAAACGGTGGAATTGTACCAAACGGGGGCGAGATCTTGCCGCGAACCGCTTGCGGCCCTAGCGTTTGCTGTTCTTGATCTGCGCCTCGAATGCGAGATCGAGCTTGCTGGCTTTGCGCGGCTTTTTCGGGCCGAACTCGTCGACGAAGGCGACGAAAGCGTCGAGCGGCAACGGCGCGCAGAGCTTCTCGGCCGCGCCGCCCGAGCGGTCGACCAGATAAAACAGGCCCCCGGGCATGCCGACGGCCGCGTACTGCGGGTTGCCGCTGCGGGTTTTCAGGCGTTCGACCGCGCGGGTCGCTTGCGTCGTGCGCATCGTGCGTCGGAAACGGAAAGTGCGGGAAAACCGTCACTTTATCAATAACGGCGGCCGAATGCGCGCGGCGCCGGCCTCTATTCGGCCACATCAGGTCAGACGGTTTTCGAATAGTGCGCGTCGTGCGCACCCGCCAGGTACGCGTCGAACGCCATCGCGACGTTACGTACATACAGCCGCCCCGGCGGATGAATCGTCAGACGATCGCTTTCGATCGATAGCAGGCCGTCGCGCTCGAAGCCGCGCAGTGCGTCGAGTTCGTGCGCGAACTTGTGTGCAAAGCGGATGCCGTATGCGGCGTCGAACGGCGCGTATCGCAGCACCAGATTGCACATCAGATGCGTGATCACGTCGCGCCGCAGCCGGTCCTCGGCCGTGAGCCGGATGCCGCGGGCGATCGGCACGCGCCGTCGCGCGAGCGCCGCGCCGTAGCCCGGCAGATCCTTCGCGTTCTGCACATAGACGTCGCCGACCTTGCCGATCGACGACATGCCGACGCCGATCAGATCCGTATCCGCGCGCGTGCTGTAACCCTGGAAATTGCGCTGTAGCGTGCCGTCGCGCTGCGCGCGCACCAGCTCGTCGCCCGGACGCGCGAAGTGGTCCATGCCGATGTAGACGTAGCCCGCCTGCGTCAGCCGCTCGATGGCAGTGCCGAGGAGTGCGAGCCGCGTCGCCGGCGGGGGCAGCGCGGCGGCATCGATCTGGCGCTGCATCTTGAACAGGCGCGGCAGATGCGCGTAGCCGAACACCGACAGCCGGTCCGGCGCAAGTTCGACGATCGCATCGAGCGTGCGCGCGAAGCCCGATACGCTTTGATGCGGCAGCCCGTAGATCAGATCGACGCTGACCGACTGGTACGCCATCGCGCGGGCCGCGCGGATCAGCTCGGCCGTCATCTCGAGCGGCTGCACGCGATTGATCGCGCGCTGCACGGCGGGGTCGATGTCCTGCACGCCGAGACTCACGCGATTGAAGCCGAGCGTGCGCAGATGCGCAAGCGTCGCGCTCGACGCGGTGCGCGGGTCGATCTCGATCGAGAATTCGCCCGCGTGATCCGGCGCGAGCGTGAAGCGTCCGCGAATCGCCGCCATCAATTCGGCCGTCTCGCCGTCCGACAGGAAGGTAGGCGTGCCGCCGCCCCAGTGCAACTGCGTGACGGTGCGCGCGGGATCGAAGAGCGCCGCCTGCAGCGCGATCTCCTGCTTCAATTGATCGAGATACGGCCGTGCGCGCTTGCGGTTGCCGGTCGCGATCTTGTTGCAGCCGCAGTAGAAGCACGCGGTCGCGCAAAACGGGATGTGAAAATAAAGCGACAGATCGCTCGCCGACGCGCCAGGGTCCGCGGCCGCGCGCACGTAGTCGGCGGGATCGAAATCGTCTCGAAATTGCGGCGCGGTGGGGTAGGACGTATAGCGAGGGCCGTTCGCCGAATATTTGGCGAGCAGGTCGGGGCGCAACAGCGCTTCGGTCGGGTTCGGCGGCGTCATGGGGAAGGCTCGGCTCGTGCTCTCTGACGTCAGCCAGTATATAAAGCGGCGATTTCATCGAATTGTGTAATAACGTCGCAGCTGCCGATGGCACAATACCGCTTTGCGTGAGCGCGCCTGTAACCGGCGTGCTCGATTGTCGTCGATGTTTTTCGGATACCTGATGCAATGATGGGCGAAGTTGCCGAGCGTTCGGACCAGATAACCGCGCATGCGTGCCGGCAAGGCTGCGGCGCGTGTTGTATCGCGCCGTCGATTTCGAGCCCGATTCCCGGCATGCCTGCCGGCAAGCCGGCAGGCATGCGCTGCGCGCAATTGCTCGACGGCGAGCGCTGCGCGATCTTCGGCCGTCCGGAGCGGCCCGCGTGCTGCTCGGGCTTGCAGCCGAGCGACGAGATGTGCGGCGCATCGCGCGCCGACGCGCTTGCGTGGCTCATCCGGCTCGAAGCGGCAACGCAGCCTGCCGCGCCGCCGCCGGGCCGTTTGCGTCAGCAGGAGAGTCAAGCATGATCCACACGAGCGCGCCGGGCCGGCGCAGCTTTCTGATCGCCGTGTGTGCGGCCGCGGGCGCTGCTGTGTCGCTGGCCGCGTGCGCGTCGACGTTTCCGTTTGTTCCGGACCACTACACGTTTTCGCAAAGTGACGTGCAAAGAGCGGTCGCCCGCAAGTTTCCGTATCAGAAGACGGTTGCGCAGGTGGTCGACGTCGCGCTGGCGAATCCGGTCGTCGGGTTGCAACCCGAGCGGAACCGGGTCGCGGTCAAGCTCGATGCGCGTTTCGCGAGTCCGTTCCTGCGCGAGCCGGTCAGCGGCACGTTCACGGTGTCCGGCCAGCTCGCCTATGACCCGCCCAGCCGTTCGGTCGTGCTGAAGGCGCCCGCCGTCGACAGCGTGAACGTCGACGGCGACGCGCAAGCCTATGCGCAGCAGATCAGCGCGGCGGCAGGGTTGCTTGCCACCCGCGCGCTGACCGATTACCCAATCTATACGTTCAAGCCGGAGCAATTGCAATTTGCCGGTGTCAATTACGAACCCGGTACAATCACAATCCTTACAAACGGCATACGTGTGGCGATCGTCGAAAAGTGACATCGCGCCGCGCGCGGCCGACGTGGCCGCGGCGGTGCAGTGGCCCCGTCCCGCACACTACGAGAGAGGTCACGAATGGATTGGGTACTGATTGTCAAGGCGCTGGTGCTGGGCATCGTCGAAGGGTTGACGGAGTTTCTGCCGGTATCGAGCACGGGGCATTTGATCGTCGCGGGCAGCTTTCTGCATTTCCATGCGGAGTATGCGAAAACGTTCGACGTCGTGATTCAGTTCGGCGCGATTCTCGCCGTTTGCTGGGAATACCGGCGCAGGATCGCGAACGTCGTGACCGGATTGCCGACTCAGCCTTTGGCGCGGCGTTTCGCGTTGAATGTCGTGATTGCGACCGTGCCCGCGGTCGCGCTCGCGCTGCTGTTCGAGAAGACCATCAAATCGGTATTGTTCGCGCCGGTGCCGGTCGCGGTTGCGCTGATCGCGGGCGGCGCGGTGATCCTCTGGGTCGAGGGACGGCGCGACCGCGCGGCGCCCGCACGCGTGCAATCGGTCGATGCGCTGACGCCGCTCGATGCGCTCAAGGTCGGCCTCGCGCAATGTGTCGCGCTGATACCGGGCATGTCGCGTTCCGGTTCGACGATCATCGGCGGCATGCTGTTCGGGCTCGAGCGGCGCGTCGCGACCGAATTCTCGTTTTTTCTCGCGATTCCGGTGATCTTCGGCGCGACGCTTTACGAAACCGTCAAGGATTGGCGTGCGTTCGACGCCGATTTGCTCGGCCTGTTCGGCATCGGCCTGATTGCGGCGTTCGTCAGCGCGTTCGCGTGCGTGCGCTGGCTGCTGCGCTACGTTGCGTCGCACGATTTCACGCCGTTCGCGTGGTATCGGATCGTGTTCGGGCTGTTCGTGCTGCTCGTCGGATACAGCGGCTGGATCGACTGGGCGTGAACGCTCAGCGCCCGCGCTTTTTGAACACCAGATCCCATACGCCGTGCCCCAGCCGCAGGCCGCGGCGCTCGAACTTCGTCACCGGACGATAGTCGGGGCGCGGCGCGTAGCCGTCGGCGGTGTTGTCGAGCGAGGGGTCGGCGCTCAGCACGTCGAGCATCTGTTCCGCATAGTTTTGCCAATCGGTCGCGCAATGCAGGTACGCGCCCGGCTTGAGACGCGTCGCGAGCCGCGCGACGAACGGCGGCTGGATCAGCCGGCGTTTGTGATGGCGCGCCTTGTGCCACGGGTCCGGGAAAAAGATGTGAACGCCGTCGAGGCTTTCGGGCGCGATCATCTGCTCCAGTACTTCTACCGCGTCGTGCTGAACGATGCGGATGTTCGCGAGCTGCTGCTCGCCGATCAGCTTCAGCAGTGCGCCGACGCCGGGCTCGTGCACTTCGACGCCGATGAAATCTTCATTAGCGCGCAGCCTGGCGATTTCCGCCGTCGACGCACCCATCCCGAAACCGATTTCGAGCACGCGCGGTGCGCGGCGGCCGAAGATCGCGTCCCAGTCCGGCTGCGCATTCGCATACGGGACGACGAAGCGCGGACCTAGTTCGTCGAGCGCGCGGCGCTGGCCGGTCGATACGCGGCCGGCGCGCGTGACGAAGCTGCGGATGCGGCGCAGACGCAGCGGGTTGTCGGCATCGGCGGCGGGCGTGGCCGCTGCGGCGTCGGGGGCGATATCGTTGGCGTCGTCGTGCGGCGTGCCGGGAGGGATCGGGTCGTCGTGAATCATCGTAGCGGTGAAAGCGAAGCGCGCAGCCGGGCCGGTCTGCGCCGGAGTTCGGAAATACAAAAAAGCCGCCTTCGACGAGGCGGCTTCGCGATGCCACGGCTGCGAACGGATCGCGCTCAGGGCTGGAAAAGCAGAGCGGGCGAGGGGAACCGAACCTAACCCCCGGCTCTTCGATTTAAAACCGTTCTACAGGAACGGGCCTATCTGTATGGACTACGTTCTGGGCTGAATTATCGCACATGCGCAGCCGTGAGGTTGCGCGGGCGTTCAGCGGGGGACGACGGTTGCTTGGAGTACGAACGTAACGGGTAACGATACGTTGGGCCTGGTACTACATTGAATATCGCCATCGGCGAGGTACTGGGCAAAACTGCGCTATGTCACACCGGCGCCCAGTTGGCCGTGTTCCTCATCGAGGTGAGATCGGCACTGCTCGTTAGAAAGGGGATTCACGTTAATTGCGACAACGTGAGCAGCCACGAGACCGACGCAGTTCAAGTTTTCTGCTAGGCCTCGCGAGGGTCTCGGTACGTTCCACTCCCACGTATATTCGTCACGGCTCAATCAGGTCGAGAATTGGTTCGCCTGCATCCAGCGAACCTGTCCGCATTTTTGTGGGCGAGGCGGTTGAACGGCACGTTATCCGCGCGCCTGCATAAATCGCTCTCCGAACAGGATAGCAAAC
>NZ_FXAN01000080.1 GCF_900176645.1 Burkholderia singularis | reverse complement strand
TCAGGTGTGGGCGCTGGACACGACCTACATTCCGATGTCTCGCGGCTTCGTGTACCTGACGGCGGTAGTGGACTGGGCGAGCCGCAAAATCCTCGCACAGCGCGTAGCAATCACGCTGGAGGCGATGCATGCCATCGAGGCGCTCGAGGAAGCGTTCGCGCGCTACGGGCAGCCCGACATCGTGAACACAGATCAGGGCAGCCAGTTCACGGCGAACGCCTTCACCGAGACCGTGCTGGGTCGAGGCATCCGATTGTCGATGGACGGCAAGGGAAGCTGGCGCGACAACGTGTTCGTCGAGCGAGTATGGCGCAGCATCAAGTACGAGGAGGTTTATCTGAAAGCGTACGAATCGGTCAGCCACGCTCGGCGCTCCATCAGCGAGTACATCAGCCTGTACAACCGGAAACGGCCTCATTCGAGCCTGGCGGATCAGACGCCGGATGAGGCATACTTCGCGACGCTGTCTGCGATTAAATCGGCAGCATGATCGCCCCGGACGTTCCACTTAAAAATCTCAGAAAACTGTCCGAACGAGCGAGGCCACCTCTCCTGGTCGAGTTGGAGAATCTGTTTAAGTTTTTTGATGACCCTCCTGCGCTATTGAACGATATCCGGCCGGTGCATGTTCGGCAGTATCTGACGTGGCGGATGGAGCAGGCGAAGGCGTGGTACGTCGAGCGGTGTAAGCCAGTGCCAGAGAAGGCCGGCCATGTTCGAGCGAACCGAGAGGTCGCCTTGTTTTCGCACATCTTCAATTTCGCCCGTGAGCATGGATTGACTGATGCGACCAATCCGAGCACTGGAGTACGGCGGAACAAGGAAACAGGTCGGAACGTGTACGTTGAGGATGACATGTTCCAGAAGGTGTGGGAGGTGGCCGATCAGCCGTTGCGCGATGCGATGGATCTCGCCTATCTGACCGGACAGCGACCGGCCGACACGTTGAAATTCGATGAGCGTGATATCAAGGATGGCGAACTATGGGTCGAGCAGGGTAAGCGTGGCAAGCGACTACGGATTTCGGTTACGGGCCGTTTGGCCGATGTCGTAGAACGAATCCGTGCTCGTAAGAGGGGATATAGGGTTGTTAGTACGGCACTGGTGATAAATGAAACTGGCGGGCGATTGATGGCCGACGCGCTCCGGTTTAGGTTCGATCGTGCGCGCGAGTTGGCCGGGGTGTCGAAGGATCTGTTCCAATTTCGCGACCTCCGGGCGAAAGCTGGGATTGACAAGACGGATGCTGTTGGTGATATTCGGGTGGCGCAGCGGCAGTTGGGGCATAAGTCGTTGGCCATGACCGAGCACTACGTTCGTGAGCGTAAGGGCGATCGCGTTGAGCCGACGAAGTGAGCGGCAGTGCTGGAGGGTGCCGATGTCGGACTTTCGCGTGCGAAAGTATGCGGGGTGACTTTCGCGTGCGAAAGTATGCGGGGTGACTTTCGCGTGCGAAAGTATGTGGGGTGACTTTCGCGTGCGAAAGTATGTGGGGTGACTTTCGCGTGCGAAAGTATGTGGGGTGACTTTCGCGTGCGAAAGTCGGCTGCCGTTCTTGTAAGAGCCTTGGGAGCGTTAGATCAGGCGGTTTCGAAGCCCTCTCCGAAGCTCATTTGTGCTGCCGCTGGCGGGAGCGGTACTTCCCACGTTAAAACGGCCTTGAGTCCGTTGTCAGTGGCGCGCTTTGCGAGATTCGTATCGCCTGTATAAATCGTGAGCGCGCCGTGTACTTTGGCGATGGCGATAATCTGGCGATCAAACTTCACCTTGGCCTTGGTTTCGCCGTCCGAAAGCCGCTTTTTGTTTTTCGACTCCCCATCCTCCAGCAGCGCACATTCGATGGCTGAGCGTTGGTCAAATGCCGCGACGAGGAAAACGCGAGACGAGGCGAAAATGCCTAGGCGCCTGTCTTTGTCGGGGCCGCCTTGTACCAAGTACTCGGCAAGTACTGGTGTGGGAATGAGGACCCGTTGCTTGGACGAACTGAGCGTACCAATCAGATGATTTATCCGGTCAGCACAGCGATCGAGTTTTTTGCCCGTCGCCGGGTCGATCGGTGGCGCATATGAATTGTCGAACGCAAGCGCAAGGAACGAGGTATCAAAGACGACCATTGTTAGTGGAGTCCATCATTGTCGCCCCGGGAGGCGTTGATATATGCGTCTATGTCGTCAAGCTTGCTCCAGTCGGTAGCGTGGAGCCGTCGTAGTCGATCGGTGGTTTCCTGCAGAGTGTCGTCGTCAAGTACGCTGAAGCTTGTGACTTTCAAGTGTTCGAGATTCCAACTGCCGTCTTCCAAGCGTTCCCATTTCGCGTCGCCGTGCATCCGTAGCACGGGGCCTTTGTACAGATATGGCGCTAGTTCTTGGGCAAGTTCGCGAGTGGTTTCGCAGCGCCACGAGTGCCCTTCTTGATCGATCACCGTTGCATGGGCGCTGCGGTCTCGGCCGCCGATTCGAACCAGTTCGCCGTCAATGGTGGCTGGTTCAGTGAACGGACCGAAGGTAAGCGGTTTGGGTAGTTCCTTGCCTGGGAACCGAAGCACTACGGCGATGGAGTCTGCGCCTGCTGAGCGGCGACGTAGCTCGCCGGTGGCATTGTCGTCACGAAGTAGAGCATTCAGCTCGTCGTAACTTGCAATGACGTCGTTTGCTGCTTCGCCTTTGTCGAGTTTTGAGATCCGTTCCGAGACATGCCGTGTGGCCTGTCGGTCGACATTCATGACAGGGATCGTGCTGCCTTCCTGTAAGCGGTCGAGGTGGACATTCGGGCTGTTGCCGAACAGCTTTGCAAGGGCCGCAATGTACTTGGCCAGCCGCTCCATCGGGATCGTGGCTGGCGAGTAAGCCCCTATGCTGAATTGATATTCGTCGTGGTCATCCATGATGTCCACCCTTGGTATCTGAGTCATTTAGCCGAACCACAGCTTGGTGGGGCCGTGGTACGTCGTGGCCGTTTTGACTCAGGATATCAAAGCTGGCTCGGTAGATGGCCAGATTTGTGGTTTTCGGCTGACTGTTTGCGGAGCGAAGCCGCTTTTGCGGAGCAAAGAAAAAGGGCTCAGCTTGCGCTGAGCCCTTTCTACATTTGGTGGCGAATCAGGGAACTTCCGGGCTTTTTGGAAATTTCCTGATAAATCAACAACTTGCCATTCTGGCGGGTGGGTTTGCGAATGAAGAAGTGACGCACCTAGTGTCACACGTTCGCCTCCCAAACAGCAAGTACGGCAGTCAAATGGGACTGTATCAATCTAGCACTGGTCGTCGCCGTCCCTAGGAGTATTACCGCTCCTGCCCAGCCCGCCGCTTGGTGTCTGTTACGTCATAATGGCGTGACAATGATTGCTACTCAGGGGGAGTCGTGGGAGTCTTTGATCTGTTTTCTAAGCGTCAGAAGCGTGCACGAGGGGAAATGCCCGACGTCTATGTTTACGACGAGCTGCCACAGCCGTTGCGGGTGCAAATAGTTCATATCATACAAGACGCGTTTGGTATCGATCCCCCCTATCAATCCGATCATTCAAAAAAAGCCTACGAATTCGTAAAGCAGGCTTTGTGTCGAGAGTACGGTGTGTTCGAATTAGTCAAGCACGCTAGATCTGATCAAGAATCCGTTTTTAATTTCTTTCTGGATGAAGGGTCAGTCGAGCGGGCTCTTGATGTGGTAGAGATTTGTTTCAAAGTAATTCAAGTATTTATCGAGGGAAATTGGTCTTACAAGCACAACACCGAGAGAAAGATTGAACCGGAAGACGCTGTTTCTGAGTTGAATGAGCGTTTTAAAGAGCATGGGGTGGGCTACCAGTTCGAGTCTGGTGAAATCATCCGAGTTGACTCGGAGTTTTTACATGCTGAGGCGGTCAAGCCAACGTTGGCTATCTTGCGTGATAAGGATTTCGCAGGTGCAAACGAAGAATTTCTGAAAGCCCACGAACATTATCGGCATGGGCGTTACAAAGAGTGCCTTGTTGACGGATTGAAGGCATTCGAAAGTACCATGAAGACAATTTGCAATCTTCGTGATTGGCCAACTCAGCCGACAGACACGGCGAAGAATCTGATCGCTACCTGTATGAGCAACGGGCTATTTCCTGCATATTTCGAATCACAGTTCTCTTCTATTCGCTCGTTGCTCGAAAGCGGTGTTCCTACCGTCCGAAACAAGAATGGCGGGCATGGGCAGGGCTCCGCTCCTGTTGCGGTGCCCGAATACTTGGCTCGCTATGCGTTGAACCTTACGGCGACAACTATCTTATTCATGGTCGAGGCGCATCAAGCTACGAAGTAGCTCATATAGCGGTTAGCTTGGTGTGACATCATATTGCTCCGACGTCGACGCTCGCCCATACTTCACATGTCATACGAACAAGATTTTCGGTCAACGATTCGGGGGTGGGTATGTCGCTCGATTGGGATTTGGTGAGCAAGCTGCTTTTTCCGATTATTACGGCACTTGTCGTTGCCGCAATCGGAAAGCGCATGGAGAACAGGCCAAAGGTGGTCACATATATGGCACATGCTGCGGGGTTTAATCTTCCACCGACCCAGGCCCCGCAACTTTCAGGGGCAAGCGATCAGCAGGATAGCCAAGGCCAACCGGCGACGACACAGCCGGGCACGCCCGGTGCGCAAGTAAATGTTCATAGCATCATCGTCAGAAATACGGGGAAGAAAACAGCTTTCAATGTTCGTCTAGGGCACAACTTGCGAATTTCGCATTATGTTATCGAGCCACCGATTCAACACGAAAGCAAGGTGTCAGATACGGGGGGCTGGGAAATCCTTGTGCCAGCGCTTGTTCCGAACGAACAAATTATGGTTTCCTATTTATATTTCCCGCCGCTTACGTGGCATCAGATAAATTCGTACACAAAGTCAGACGAAGGCATAGCTCGCTATCTAAATGTGTTCCCGACACCGCAGCCGCCAAAATGGCTGGTAAGAAGCTTTGTTGGAATTTTTTATATCGGTGTTTTGGCGATTTCTCTGGCCGTGGTGGTGGGGGTGCAGTGGATAAATAAAGTTACTCATTTAATTGGAATGATAAAATGAGGTCTACCCAAGCGAGGACCGTCGAGCGGGCCGATCCTCGCTTGTCTATGTAGACTAGTAGGAGTGGTCCGCCGATACCTTGCGAATCTTGCGTATGAGCAGGAAGGAAGGCAGCACGCACACGAAAGACAGCAAAAAGAAGAATTTTCCGACTGCGGTATCTACGTGCAAAAGCGAAAAGACCATAAACAGAAGGCATGCAACCGAATAGCTGTATAGCAATGCGAGACTTTGACGGAAGGTTTGGCCGTCGTCCTGAGTAATTGCAACGATAAGGGGGCGGAATAGCCAGCTAATTACCCACAGCTTGCACGGACCTTCTCGTTGGAATTGGCCTCGCAAAATTATGTCTAGATTGTGCTTTATTGCCACCTTTTTGAGGATTTTGCCTTCTATCTTGATATAGGTATAGATTCGCCAAGTTCCGTTTGGCTTACTCGGCCCAAGCTCCAAATCATTACCAGTGTACGCTTGCATTTAAATCACCTTCCAGATTCAAAGAAAGCACCAAAAGGTGCTTTCCCTTGGGTTGTTGATATTAATTCGTTACCCACATGCCAACGTAGCCCGTTTTTGTCGTGTCAGTGGGAATGCCTCGCTCCACAATGAGCGACTTGGTAGCGGAGCCTGAACCAATCTTGTAAGCCGTGAAATAGGTATTGCTGTTGGTAGACGAGACTGCACTACCAGATAGAAGAGCACTGAACTGAGCGGCCGTGATAGCAGCCGTACCGTTGTTAAAGGTCACGTTCCCACTGCTATCCACTGTCAGGCTTGCCGTTGAGGAATCTGGTGCAGAATTTTGACCTTGAGGATTGCCCGCCGTGCTTTGATAGGAGCAGTCCTCAATGTTGTAAAGGGTCTGTCCTGCCAAATCAGCGGCATTGGTGACTTGAGTAGCTTGATTGGTGCCGTCGCTGGTGCTGATTGCAGCCCCGACATAACGGCTCTTCGTTCCAGTCCCAACCGTGCCACCAGAGGGCAGGGAATCGCACAGCATGATTACACTGCCGCTTGCACGGTTAGTAATGTAGAAACCTGTAGCCGACATGCTGCCTTGGGTGGCATCGGTAATCGCTAGCACCGTGCTACCGCTGTCCAATGCCAACGTACCGCCGTTGGCCGTGGCACTGGATACCGTTCCAGCACCACCAGACAGAGTAGCTTGGGTACCGTACTTGTAGAGGCTGTATTGGGTCGGCTTCAGGCTGGAAGCTGTCGTCGAGCCCGCATTACCACCAGACGAACTAGAGCCGCCAGAGCTTGAGCTACCGCCGTTGTTGCTGGTGCTGGAATCCCCACCGTTACCACCTCCGCATGCCGCCAGTACGGCAACCGCCCCGAGAAGCACCACCAAGGTTTTTGCTTTCATCATGTCCCTTGTTAAGCCATTGATTTCAAAAGGAATCTACAGAAATAGTCTCAAATCGACTATTCTGAAACGGACTATAGCATGGGGCAATGCTCTATGGTCAACGGTACGAGGGGCTACGGCATGTCCTAAAGCAGGTACGGAAGGACGCTGGCCTGACACAGGTACAACTTGCTGAGAAACTCGGCAGGGGGCAGAGCTACGTCTCCAAGGTAGAACGGGGAGAGCAATATCTTGACGTGCTGGAGTTCGTGGAATGGTGCGAAGCGTGCAATACACCACCCGAGCATGTAATCGGCAAAATTTGAATATCGCTATTGACAATAGGCTGATACTCGTTATCATTAATTCGTCGCTGGTCCGCTCCTTAAAAAAGTTTTGACATGATATGGGCCATTCGACGCATTAAAATCAATGCGAAATTGCCAGCTGAAATGCTGGCAATTTTGTTGCTCTTGACAAAAGCGAATTATTTCGTAAATTGGTGATATTGATTTTATGCGTCGGAGAATTGGCGGCTCTTCTCTGGGACTTGTTCCCGTCAATTAAAAAACTCTCTCGATTCAAATCAATCAGCAGTAGCCTACAACAAGGTCGTAATGCAGAAGCTCGTATAGCCAAAATTGACTGCCATTGACGATAAATCGATCCGTAGGAAAGTTTGCAGCCCGACAAAAATTTCATAGGGCAAAGCCGATAGAATGGGAATGTAGCAAAACGGCAGGGAAGACAATCAGCAGACCCCGCTACAGTGAGAGTAAACCTCACGAACTGCAATGTAGGAATGGTTACTCAATTCCACCCGATATGAGGGGCGATAGCAAAACGGTAAGGCCGTGCTACCCGATTTAGGAAAAGTCAGGACTGGCAATTTTTTTGCGGGTTAGGGTAAGACTTTTCCGAAAATCGGGCGATAGCACGGTTTCGGGAAAGGCAGAACAAGTCCTTGAATAAAAATCTGTACAGTAGAGATATATACCCGTAGGGTACAGAGTACAGTACAAATTCTATATACAGAGAATAGTACCCGTAGGGAGGATTAACGATAGTTAATCTAAAATGACGGCGGCCCCTTAAATTGAGTTTTTTCTCTGCTACTGCCTATGCTGGGGTATGGCCGAATCGCCTGAAACAGTGCTGCCAGGTTCGTACTTCATCCGCATTTCTGCAAGTTGTTCGGCCAGCAAGGCATTCTGTTCAAGTAGGTATTCCGTGACCTGAATGTCCTGTAGCCGTCCATTGATTGCCTCTTTGTACACTTCCTTTACTTCGGATACTTGATTGAGTTCCAGGGCTAGGTGCTTTCGTTCCTCAATCAATTCCGTTTGCAGTTTGTGAAAGTTGAGCTTTGAAAATTCGCGGTATATTTTCCGCTCCCGGAGCGTTCTTTTAAGAATTGGGTAGAGGAATTCGTAGATTTTTCTTCTTATCACGTCAATAGAAAGTCGCTCCCCGATACTCAGCTCGATTCCATTGATAACTTCGCTAACTTGGTCTGCATAACTGCGTGCCATAATTCTGTCCACGGTGCGATAGAAGTTCTTCATGGGAACGTGCTTAATCCTTGATCCTTTGGCTCCACGTTTCAACCCAAATTTCGCGTTGTTTTGTGCAAACCGAGTTTGCAAGTCAGCAAGGTACTCTGGATTAATGTTGCGAGAGTTGAGAGACCAAGACTCTTTGAAGAAATCGCCCTTCTGGTTTCGGTATTTTTTTACGGATTTGGTCTCAGTTGAGACAAAAAAGTGTATGTGAGGTGTCTTCTCGTCAAGGTGTACGACACCGAACTTGAGTTGAGTTCCGAATTCGCGTTCCATGAATCGTACCTGCTCATCTGCCCACTTTCGAATGAAATCGTTTGACTTGTTCTTGAAGAACTCAGGTGAGGCTGTGGCGACATATTCGTATGCAAGCACGTTTCCCTTTTTTTCTTTTACTTCCAAGCTGGTGTAGTATTCGCCTAATTTCCTCTGAAAATCCGTCGCTTCAGTGCTATCTGTAGCCAAAGGATTGTAAAGAATTTGATTCAGGTGCGAGCGGCTGGAATCGACATTTCGCTGCGTTCTGAGTCGTAGATTGTGCTCGGTGGCTTGCGTAATTGCTGACCTGTCCTTTAGTTTTTTGGTTCTCAATATTGCATACATAGCTGTGGCTCTTTCGTTTTTATTTTTCTCCCGCCACTATTAAGCGTAGCGTATATTTTGACGCAGTCAATGATAAGCAGCCGGAGGCTTCTTATCACCTACTATGCAAACCCACTACGCTACGCTCCGGGGTTTACGTAGGCCAAAGGGTTCCCCTTTGGATTCCCAAGAGCAAAATCAAAACCCGGACCTTGGGGAATTTCCCCAATCCCCTTTCCGAATGCCAATAAAAAATGCCACCTTGTGGTGGCATTCTTTCTTGACACTCGGCCTGAATTTTTCTTCTCCTCCGTGCCTATCAAATTTGATAGTTGACACGAGGAAAATAAGTGTTACTACTTCGCACCGTTAGTGCCAGTTTTTGATTGGATACTCCAATTTATCGATCACCTCTTTGAGAACGTGGATTGGCTTTTTCTTCTGGTAGTTCACGAAGTGGGGCGAAGATAGGTCCAGCTTGGCCTGTTCATAGTGTCCCACCAACCCCATGATAATCGCGGGGTGCAGGTTCAGATTCGTCAGCGAATTGATAAAATTCGAGCGAAGCGAATGAAAGGTTTTTCTGTCGTCGGTAATCTTCAGCAGGTCCAGATAGTCACCAAAGCGACGCGAAATATTTTTCCCAAAGCCATTTTTTCCTCCCTCAGTTGGTAGCTTGTCAGGGAAGAAAACCATCTCATAGCCGTTCTTTCGGCTGGCTTTGGTCTGTGCCAAGTAGTCCAGGAATTTCGATTCCATTATGGCCTTATGAAAGGGGACCATGCGAATGGAATTCTTGTTCTTCGCTATCTCGGCAGTGATATCGAACACCCATACCCCTTCATGCTGGTGGATATGGTGAAACTGCATACTTGCGAGTTCGTTTTGCCGAACTCCAGAGTAGAGTGCAAGAAAGGGCAGCCAGTGATAATCTGGTGTGTCCATAAACGGGCGATAAGCAACCTCATTGAAAATGGCTTGCAAGTCTTCCGTGCTCAATTCCTTGTATGAGCGGACCTGCTGTTTCAGCTTTGCCTTGTTTGATATCTTGGTCTTTTCAAAAGGATTGGTGGCAAAGTATAGGTTATTACCTATCGCGTATTCAAACAAGGACCGGAGAAAAGATAGTCGCGAGTTAATAATGCTGGCTGACTTTCCTTCGGCAAGAATACGGTTCTTGTAACTCACCGCTTCATTTGCGGTGTATTGGTTAATGTCCAAGTCACCAAAGAAGCCTTGGAACTCGTTGTAAATGCGCTCCTTGTCGTACAGCGTCTTGGGCACATTGTCCAACTTCTTCTCAACGAGATAGAGCTCCACCACCTCGCTGAATGGTTTGCTCTTGGGTGTAACCCGTTCCCCTTGGGGCATGCCGACAGGCAGACTTCCTGAAGAGGCCCGCGACGAGTGAGCCAGCACGGAGTTGATAGCTTCCTGTGCATACCTCTCTCGAAGGCCGAGCCGGTCCAAGACGGCGGATATGGTGTCCAAATCGTCGGCTTTGACTTCGGTGAATTTCACTTCGCCTGTGGGACTGATCTCCACTCCCAGCTTCCGTATGGCGTCGAGGTCGAAATCTCGAGTGGACATTGCTAGTTCCATGTTGGCACGTAGGGCCAGCAGTCTAGCAATGCGAAAATCTTTTGTCCCCAGAGAGAGGCGGGTCTTGACCTTGTTGCGAATGATTCGCAGGTAGTAGACCCCGTGACGGGACTGGTAGAGGCGGGGTAACTTGTGCATGTGACACACCAAGTGACCCACCGAATAGCAAAAGGGCTCTGCAACCTGTTGATTGCAAAGCCCTTTTTAAGTTTGGTGGCGAATCAGGGACTCGAACCCCGGACCTGCGGATTATGATTCCGTCGCTCTAACCGACTGAGCTAATTCGCCGAAGAAAAGTAATTATGGATGGCTGATTTGAACATGTCAACCCCCTTTTGCGGATTTCTTCGAGAACGCGGCTGAGTCCGTCAGCCGTTCCACCCGGCACCACCTGAGAACCTGCTCAGGCAACGCCCGCGACGCCGGCCATTCATCCACGCCAACCCGCCCGCTTTCGCCCGCCGCTCATTTCATCCATCAATCCCGCGAATAAATATCCGAATCCTTGGTTTCCTTGACGAACAGCAGCCCGATGACAAACGTCACGAGCGCGATCACGATCGGATACCACAGCCCCGAATAGATGTCTCCCTTCGCCGCCACGATCGCAAACGCGGTCGCCGGCAGGAATCCGCCGAACCAGCCGTTGCCGATGTGGTAAGGCAGCGACATCGACGTATAGCGGATCCGCGTCGGGAACATTTCGACGAGCATCGCCGCGATCGGCCCGTACACCATCGTCACGTAGATGACGAGAATCGTCAGGATGGCGATCGTCATCGGCCAGTTGAGTTGCGCGGGATCGGCCTTCGCCGGGTAGCCCGCGGCCTTGAGCGTCGAGGCGAGCGTCTTGTCGAACGCCTTCGCCTGGTCTTTCGCGTCGCCGGCCTTGCCGTCGTAAGTGTCCACCACGGTGTCGCCGATCTTGATCTTCGCGGCGGCGCCCGCCGGCGCGGCGACGTTCTCGTAGTTGAGCCCGGCTTTCGCGAGCGCGCTCTTCGCAATGTCGCACGAGCTGGTGAACTTCGCCGTGCCGACCGGGTTGAACTGGAACGAACACTCGTCCGGATTGGCGACGACGGTGATCGGCGCTCTTTGCGTGGCGGCCTCGAGCGCGGGGTTCGCGAAGTGCGTGAGCGCCTTGAAGAGCGGGAAATACGTGAGCGCGGCGATCAGGCAGCCGGCGAGAATGATCGGCTTGCGTCCGATCCTGTCCGACAGCGATCCGAACAGCACGAAGAACGGTGTGCCGATCAGCAGCGCGAGCGCGATCAGGATATTCGCGCTCGCGCCGTCGACCTTGAGCGTCTGCGTGAGGAAGAAGAGCGCGTAGAACTGGCCGGTGTACCAGACGACGGCCTGTCCGGCGGTGAGCCCGACGAGCGCGAGAATCACGACCTTCAGATTCTTCCACTGGCCGAATGCCTCGGTGAGCGGTGCCTTCGACGTCTTGCCTTCCGCCTTGATCCGCAGGAACACGGGCGATTCGTTCAATTGCAGCCGGATCCACACGGACACGGCGAGCAGCAGGATCGACGCGACGAACGGCACGCGCCAGCCCCACGCACCGAACGCCTCCTCGCCGATCGACATGCGCACGCCGAGAATCACGAGCAGCGACAAAAAGAGTCCGAGCGTCGCGGTCGTCTGAATCCACGCCGTATAGAAGCCGCGTCGATGCGCCGGCGCATGTTCGGCGACGTAGGTCGCGGCACCGCCGTATTCCCCGCCGAGCGCGAGCCCTTGCAGCAACCGCATCGCGATGAAGATCACGGGCGCGGCGATGCCGATCGACGCGTAGCCCGGCAGGAAGCCGACGACGAACGTCGAGATCCCCATGATCACGATCGTGATGAGGAACGTGTGCTTGCGGCCGACAAGGTCGCCGAGGCGTCCGAACACGATCGCGCCGAACGGGCGGACTGCAAAGCCGGCGGCGAAGCCGAGCAGCGTGAAGATGAATGCCGCGGTCGGGTTGATCCCGGAGAAGAAGCTCTTGCTGATATATGCCGCGAGGGAGCCGGCCAGGTAGAAGTCGTACCACTCGAACACGGTGCCGAGCGACGAAGCGAAGATCACCCGTTTTTCGTCGCTCGTCATCGGCGAGTGCGCTATATGCCCGCCTAACGTTGCCATGAATCGTCTCCAGTTCTTGATATAGATGTCGATGCGGTCCGTCTCGTGGGCGGGCTCGCGTCGGTATTGTTGGAGGGCAAACTTACGGCGTACTGACTGAGTGTGACGGCGGGGCAGGCGGTTTGGGGTCTGTGCAGGCTTTTTTATTTATATTCGCCGATAATTCACCCAATTTCTTTTATTTTCCGTTTTTTGCGCTGGATGGGGCGGATGCCGATCAGGGTAAATCCGGAGGCGGTCGGCGCAGCGCGAAACTGATTCTGACGAGCGTGCCCGCGGCGCGCGGCGACTTTTGATACACGTTGTCGTCGATCGTGAGCGTGCCGCCATGCTGCGTGGCGATCTCGCGGACGATGGCCAGGCCGAGCCCGCTGCCGTCGCCTTCGCGGCCGAGAATCCGGTAGAAGCGCTCGACGACACGCTCGCGCTCGTGAACGGGAATGCCGGGCCCGGTGTCCTCGACTTCGAGATGCGCGGCGCCCGCCGCGCCGTCCGCCCGCACGCGCACGGTAATGCGGCCGCCCGGCGGCGTATAGCGGATGGCGTTGTCGATCAGGTTGCCGAGCATTTCGCGCAGCATCACCGGATGGCCGTCGATGTGCGGCAGCGGGCCGTGATCGTCGCCTGGCCCCTCGTAGCCGAGATCCATCTGTTTCGCGAGCGCGGCCTGCACCCAGTCGCGCACGGCGTCGCGCGCGAGCGACGCGATTTCGACGGCTTCGAACGTGAGGCCGCTTGCGCGATTTTCCGCGCGCGCGAGCGCGAGCAGTTGCGTGACGAGCCGCGCGGCCTGCTCGGAGCTTGTCGCAATTTGCTCGAGCGAGCGCGCGACGTCGGCGGGCACCTCGTGGCGCAGCGCGAACTCGGCTTGTGTGCGCAGGCCGGCGAGCGGTGTTTTCATCTGATGCGCGGCGTCGGCGATGAAGCGTTTTTGCAGCGTGACGTTCTGTTCGAGGCGGGCGAGCAGATCGTTGAATGACGTGACGAGAGGCTCGATTTCGGGAGGCGCACGTTGCGCGTCGACGGGCGACAGGTCGTCCGGGCGGCGGCCGCGCAGGTGAGCCTGCAGCGCGGTAAGCGGCGCGAGCCCGCGCGACAGCCCGAACCAGACGAGCAGGATCGCGAGCGGCAGAATCACGAACTGCGGCAGGATCACGCCTTTGATGATGTCGTTGGCGAGGGCGTTGCGCTTGTCGAGCGTTTCGCCCACTTGTACGAGCACGGGCTGTGCGGTCATCGCGGCCGGGCCGGCTGCGCTCGCTTTTGTGCCGCTCGCCGCGCCGGGCAATGCGACGGTGGTGTAGGCGACGCGCACGTCGTTGCCGCGCAGCAGATCGTCGCGGAACACGACGACGCCGGGTGGCGGGCGATCGTCGTCATGCGGCAGCGGCAGGTCGGCCTCGCCCGCGACGAGTTCGCCGCGCGTGCCGAGCACTTGGAAATACACGCTGTCGACATTGTCGGCGCGCAGCAGATCGAGCGTCGTCTGCGGCAGCTTCAACTCGGCGACGCCATTGACGGCGGTGATCTGCCGCGCGAGCACGTAGGCGTCGGCTTCGAGCGCGCGGTCGAATGGACCGTTCGCGATCGTCTTGGCGACGAGGTAGGTGACGGCGATGCTCATCGGCCACAGCAACAGCAGCGGCGCGAGCATCCAGTCGAGAATTTCGCCGAACAGCGAGCGCGGGCGCGCGCCGTCGGCGGCGTCGGCTTCGTCGGGTGGCGCGAACGGGTTGTCGTAGCGCGAGTCGCGCGCGGCGGATGCCGCGGCGGTCGGGCGGCGCGCGGCTGCCGCGGGACGGGCCGGCGTGGCCATGGCTTGGTCGCGCGTCAGCGCAGTGACGGGCCTGCGGCGGCCTCGGTGCGCGGCTGCGCCGGCGCCGTCGAGTCGCTCTCGGCGGGGGGCGCGGATTTTTCCAGGCAATAGCCGAGGCCGCGCACGGTTGCGATGCGCACGCCGCTTGGCTCGATCTTCTTGCGCAGCCGGTGCACGTAGACCTCGATCGCATTGTTGCTGACCTCGTCGCCCCATTCGCAGAGATGCTCGACGAGCTGCTCCTTCGACACGAGGCGGCCGATCCGCTGCAGCAGCACTTCGAGCAAACCGAGTTCGCGCGCGGACAGGTCGAGCGCGCGATCGTGCGCATACGCGACGCGGCCGACCTGGTCGAACGTGAGCGCACCATGCCGCACGACGGTCGGGCCGCCGCCCGCGCCGCGGCGGGTCAACGCGCGCACCCGCGCCTCGAGTTCGGTGAGCGCGAATGGTTTGGCCATGTAGTCGTCGGCGCCGAGATCGAGTCCTTTCACACGCTCGTCGACGCTGTCCGCGGCGGTCAGGATCAGCACGGGCAGGTTCGAATTGCGCGAGCGCAGGCGGCGCAGCACGTCGAGGCCGGGCAGCTTCGGCAGGCCGAGATCGAGGATCAGCAGGTCGAACGTCTGCATGGACAGCGCGGTGTCGGCGTCGGCGCCGTTCTTCACGTGATCGACCGCATAGCCCGATTGGCGGAGTGACCGGGTGAGTCCGTCCGCGAGTATGCTGTCGTCTTCGGCGATGAGAATTCGCATGATGCGCAACCGATGCCGCTGCCGCGGCGTGGCGCTGCGCGCGGCTGTCTCCGAAAGATACCAGTTGGTGCGCGGCCACAACGAGGGCTTGCACAAACCACTGTTTTTTTATACAGTATCTGCATTCGCGCACCTAACGGCTCATGCGCAGCTTCTGGCCGGGGCGGGTGCGTCTGTATCAGACGCTGCTCATCATAGCAAAGGACGATTCATGGAAGAAAGCAAGAAAGGCTCCGGGCTGACTGCGGAAAAGAGCAAGGCGTTGGCCGCTGCGCTTGCGCAGATCGAGAAGCAGTTCGGCAAAGGGTCGATCATGCGGCTCGGTGACGGCGAGGCAGTCGAAGATATCCAGGTGGTGTCGACGGGCTCGCTCGGCCTCGATATCGCGCTCGGTGTCGGTGGCCTGCCGCGCGGGCGCGTGGTCGAGATCTACGGGCCGGAATCGTCCGGCAAGACGACCCTGACGCTGCAAGTGATCGCAGAGATGCAGAAGATCGGCGGCACTGCGGCGTTCATCGACGCGGAACACGCGCTCGATGTCCAATACGCGTCGAAGCTGGGCGTGAATGTGCCCGAGCTGCTGATTTCCCAGCCGGATACGGGCGAACAAGCGCTTGAAATCGTCGATGCGCTTGTGCGCTCGGGCTCGATCGACATGATCGTGATCGACTCGGTCGCAGCGCTCGTGCCGAAGGCCGAAATCGAAGGCGAGATGGGCGATGCGCTGCCGGGTTTGCAGGCACGCTTGATGTCGCAGGCGCTGCGTAAGCTGACGGGTACGATCAAGCGCACGAACTGCCTCGTGATTTTCATCAACCAGATCCGGATGAAGATCGGCGTGATGTTCGGCAATCCGGAAACCACGACAGGCGGCAACGCGCTCAAGTTCTATTCGTCGGTGCGTCTCGATATTCGCCGGATCGGCTCGATCAAGAAGAACGACGAAGTGATCGGCAACGAAACGCGCGTGAAGGTTGTGAAAAACAAGGTGTCGCCGCCGTTCCGCGAAGCGATCTTCGATATCTTGTATGGCGAGGGTATTTCGCGCCAGGGCGAAATCATCGATTTGGGCGTACAGGCGAAAATTGTCGACAAGGCGGGCGCGTGGTACAGCTATAACGGCGAGAAGATCGGTCAGGGTAAGGACAACGCGCGCGAGTTCCTGCGTGAGAATTCGGAAATTGCCCGGGAGATCGAGAATCGCATTCGCGAGTCGCTTGGCGTTGCCGCGATGCCGCAGGGTGCGGGTTCCGAAGCCGAGTTTCTCGACGAAGAAGAGTAATGCGCAAGAACCGGGAGGGCGCGGTGCCGCATTCCACGGCACATGGCATGCAGGCGGCTTCTGCCGGCAGCGGCCGCGCCAGGCGGCATACGCGCACTGCGGATTCGAGCGACGGGCGGCCAACAGGCCGTCCGGCAGCGGGGGCGTCAGACGATGACGCCCTCGTTTCGTTTGAGCGGCCGGCCGCCCATGAATCGCATGATTTGCACGATTCGCGCGATCCGTTCGCTTTTGCCGATTCTTTCGAGCCGGACGAATCCTTTGGCGCATATGATGATGCGCGCCGGCGCGCGGCCAGCGGTGCCATGGCGCGACCCATGTTTTCGTCGGCGGTGAGCGAGGGTGGTAGTGCGGGCGGCGATGTCTATACGCGTACAAGCCAATCCGTTTCGCGGTCGCGGCGGCGCGCGTCACGATCTTCCGCTATTTCCGTCGAAGGCGCGGGCGCTGAGTGCGCGCCGGCCGTGCAACGCCCCGCGCGCTCGCTGAAGGCACGCGCGATTGCCTATTTGTCGCGCCGCGAATACAGCCGCGCGGAGCTGGCGCGCAAGCTCGCGCCATATGTTGGTGACGGCGATGATCCTCAATCGCTGCTCGATACGCTCGAAACCGAAGGGTGGTTATCCGATGCGCGGTTTGCCGAAAGTCTTCTCCATCGGCGCGCGGCGCGCGTCGGGGCAGTGCGTATCATCGGCGAATTGAAGCGGCATGCGGTTGACGATGCACTCGTCGAGGCGGTGAGTGCGCAATTGCTCGACAGCGAGCTTGAGCGCGCGCAGGCGGTTTGGTGCAAAAAATTCGGCATCGTGCCGCAAACGCCGGCTGAACGCGCGAAGCAAGCGCGCTTTCTCGCTTCGCGCGGTTTCTCGGGTACGGTAATCGCGAAAGTGCTCAAAGGCGATATCGACGAATTCGGCGGCGATTGAGCGCCGCGATGCACGTATCGCTTGTCGTAGACGCATAATTCTGGCGGCTCAGCGGCTCAGCGGCTCAGCGGCTCAGCGGCTCAGCGGCTCAGCGGCTCAGCGGCTCAGCGGCTCAGCGGCTCAGCGGCTCAGCCGGCCCAGCCGGCCCAGCCGGCCCAGCCGGCAGCGCGGTGAATCGCTCCGTGTGTTTCCCGGGCGATCGCATCGCCCGTCATCGCTTCCGCATCGTCCTGCGCCTATCCGCATCGAATTCCCGCCGTTCCTGCTCGATATTGGCCTGCCGTCGCTTGCCCGGATGCCCGGCTGGGCTCCGCGGCGGCGACAGCCGATATGCTAAAATCAATAGGTTTTCGTCTCCGGCTTTATTTCTCCGCATGCCGCTATCCGAGCCCGTTTCTCGTCAGTTGCGCCTTTGCCGCGCAATGCAGGCGGAAGCTCGCGAGCGCGTCGGCCCGCCGGGCATCGAAGCCTGTCCAGTCGCACCCGAATCGCACGATATCGCGCCCGCGTCGAGCATGTTGCGCTCTGACCGATGCGAAGCCCAAGCCTTCCGATCCGCCTGCCGCGTCCTTACCGGAATCTCCCTTTCCCGTCATTTTCGTCGCGATGCTTGCCGGCCGCTGCCGTGCAGCGTGGACCGTATGGCCAATTCGCGTCTGGCCGGCGGGCGCCCGGGCCCGGCGCCGGCAGCCGCGCCCCGCGCGGGCGCGGCCGGTCGCATATTGGGGCGCGCAAAGGCCGCGCACGCCCGCGCAAGCGGCGCGGGGACATGAGCGGGCGGGCGCGCGAATTGCAAGATGTAAGAAGAAGCGATCGTCAATCGACTTTTATTTAGCCAACTCTCAGACTGAAGGAATCACGCATGAAGATTCACGAGTACCAGGGTAAAGAAATCCTGCGGAAATTCGGAGTCGCGGTCCCGCGCGGCAAGCCGGCGTTCTCGGTGGACGAAGCCGTCAAGGTGGCGGAAGAGCTGGGCGGTCCGGTGTGGGTCGTCAAGGCGCAGATTCATGCGGGCGGCCGCGGCAAGGGCGGCGGTGTGAAGGTGGCGAAGTCGCTGGAGCAGGTGCGCGAATATGCGAACCAGATCCTCGGCATGCAGCTCGTCACGCACCAGACCGGCCCGGAGGGCCAGAAGGTGAACCGTCTGCTGATCGAGGAAGGCGCGGACATCAAGAAGGAACTGTATGTCGGCATCGTGATCGACCGTGTGTCGCAGAAGGTCGTCGTGATGGCGTCCAGCGAAGGCGGGATGGATATCGAGGAAGTCGCGGCGAAGACGCCCGAAGCTATCCATAAGGTCGCCGTCGAGCCGGCGACGGGCCTGAAGGATGCGGAAGCCGACGATCTCGCGAAGAAGATCGGCGTGCCGGATGCGTCGATTCCGCAAGCCCGCGCGATCCTGCAGGGTCTGTACAAGTCGTTCTGGGAAACCGACGCTTCGCTCGCGGAAATCAACCCGCTCGTGCTGACGGGCGACGGCAAGGTCATCGCGCTCGACGCTAAATTCAACTTCGACTCGAACGCGCTGTTCCGTCATCCGGAAATCGTCGCGTACCGCGATCTGGACGAGGAAGATCCGGCTGAAATCGAGGCATCGAAGTTCGATCTCGCTTACATCTCGCTCGACGGCAACATCGGCTGCCTGGTGAACGGCGCCGGCCTCGCGATGGCGACGATGGACACGATCAAGCTGTTCGGCGGCGAGCCGGCGAACTTCCTGGACGTCGGCGGCGGAGCCACGACGGAGAAGGTCACCGAAGCGTTCAAGCTGATGCTGAAGAATCCGGGCTTGAAGGCGATTCTCGTGAACATCTTCGGCGGCATCATGCGCTGCGACGTGATCGCGGAAGGCGTGATCGCCGGCTCGAAGGCGGTCAACCTGAACGTGCCGCTCGTCGTGCGCATGAAGGGCACGAACGAAGACCTCGGCAAGAAGATGCTTGCCGAGTCCGGCCTGCCGATCATCTCGGCGGACAGCATGGAAGAGGCGGCGCAGAAGGTCGTTGCCGCGGCTGCGGGCAAGTAACGGGCGCCCCGGCCCGGCGGGAGCGCGAGCGAGCCGCGCGGGCAGGAAAACCGGGGGCGTCCCGGCGTTTTGTCAACGCTCGAGCGCATCAATGAACATGGATGGCGGCGCGGTTATTCTCGCGACGCCGATCGAACAGAGGTCAATACATGTCGATTCTGATCAACAAAGACACAAAGGTCATCACGCAGGGCATCACCGGCAAGACCGGCCAGTTCCATACGCGCGCGTGCCGTGAGTATGCGAACGGCCGCGAGGCGTTCGTCGCGGGCGTGAACCCGAAGAAGGCCGGCGAGGATTTCGAGGGCATTCCGATCTACGCGAGCGTGAAGGAAGCGAAGGCCGAGACCGGCGCGACCGTGTCGGTCATCTACGTGCCGCCCGCGGGCGCCGCTGCAGCGATCTGGGAAGCGGTCGAGGCCGATCTCGACCTCGCGATCTGCATCACCGAAGGCATTCCGGTGCGCGACATGATCGAAGTGAAAGACCGGATGCGCCGCGAAGGCCGCAAGACGCTGCTGCTCGGGCCGAACTGCCCCGGCACGATCACGCCGGACGAACTGAAGATCGGCATCATGCCGGGCCACATTCACCGCAAGGGCCGCATCGGCGTCGTGTCGCGCTCGGGCACGCTGACCTATGAGGCGGTGGCGCAACTGACGGCGCTCGGTTTGGGCCAGTCGTCGGCGGTCGGCATCGGCGGCGATCCGATCAACGGCTTGAAGCACATCGACGTGATGAAGATGTTCAGCGACGATCCGGATACGGACGCGGTCGTGATGATCGGCGAGATCGGCGGCCCGGACGAGGCGACGGCCGCGCAGTGGATCAAGGGCAACATGAAGAAGCCGGTCGTCGGCTTTATCGCGGGCGTCACGGCGCCCCCGGGCAAGCGCATGGGCCACGCCGGCGCGCTGATCTCGGGCGGCGCGGACACGGCCGAGGCCAAGCTGGAGATCATGGATGCGTGCGGGATCAAGGTCACGCGCAATCCGTCGGAAATGGGCCGTCTGCTGAAGGCCGCGCTGTAAGCGCCAGCGCTATTTCGTCTCGCTAAAAACGCCGGCGCTGCCGGCGTTTTGCTATGCTCGTGCAATTATTCCGTAAGATTTCGCCCATTTCTTTTTCTGACGCATCGCTGCGCTTTGACCCATGCTCGAATTTTTTGCCACGCTTCATTGGGGCGCTATCGTTCAGATCGTCATCATCGATATTTTGCTGGGCGGCGACAATGCTGTCGTGATCGCGCTGGCGTGCCGCAATTTGCCGCCGGAGCAGCGGGTGCGCGGCGTGCTGTGGGGAACGGCGGGGGCAATTCTGCTGCGTGTCGTGCTGATCGCGTTTGCGGTGCTGCTGCTCGACGTGCCGCTGCTGAAGTTCGCGGGTGGCGTGCTGCTGTTGTGGATCGGCATCCGGCTGATGGCGCCTGCCGGTGATGGGCACGAGAACGTCAAGCCGGCCGATAGGCTGTGGGAAGCGGTCAAGACCATCGTGATCGCCGACGCGGTGATGAGCCTCGACAACGTGATCGCGATCGCCGGCGCGGCCGAGCAGGCCGATCCGGCGCATCGGCTCGCGCTCGTGATCTTTGGCCTCGTCGTCAGCATTCCGATCATCGTCTGGGGCAGCACGCTCGTGCTCAAGCTGCTTGACCGCTTTCCGGTCGTCGTCACGTTTGGCGCGGCGCTGTTGGGCTGGATCGCGGGCGGGTTGATGGTCAACGATCCGGCCGGCGACCGCTGGCCGCTCCTCGATACGCCCGCCGCGATTTACGGTGCGAGTATCGCGGGGGCGCTTTTCGTCGTTGTCGTCGGCTATGCGCTGAAGCGGCGGCGCGCTGCATTGGACACGACGCATTCGCGCTGACGTCTGGCGGCGCGGCGTTGGCCGTTCGGCCGACTGTCCGTGCGCGGGCGCTCTGGCTACGATCGATACGCGTGCTTCGAGGCTTGAATCTTGAAGCACGCGTATTTCGTTTCCGGAGGCTGTCATGTGCGCAATGTTTTTCGTTGTTCCGCCGCTTGCTCGACTGCGGCGCTCTGTGTCGACGGTTCGCGCGGTGACGGGCCGCCGTTTGGCGTGCCGCCGGATCGGGACCGGTTGCGTGGCCGGCGGCGGCTTTACGTTGATCGAATTGATGATCGTGCTTGCGATCGTCGGGGTTGTGGCCGCTTACGCCATTCCCGCATATCAGGATTACCTTGCACGCAGCCGGGTCGGCGAGGGATTGTCGCTGGCGGCGTCCGCGCAGCTCGCGGTCGCCGAAAATGCCGCGAGCGGCGGCGGGCTCGCGGGCGGCTACGCGTCGCCGGCCGCGACGCGTAACGTCGATTCAATTCGCGTCGATGATGACACCGGCCAGATTGTCGTCGTATTTACGCCACGCGTCGCGCCCGACGGCGCGAACACGCTCGTGCTCGTGCCGTCGTCGCCGGATCGCGAGGAGGCGCCGACGGCGCGTGTCGGGTTGACGAAGGGCGTGATGCAGCCGGGGGCGATTACTTGGGAATGCTTTGCAAGCGGTAAGACGTCGTCGTCGCTGCCCGCGCCGGGTGCGGGGCCGATGCCTGCCGATGCGCCGACGCTTGCCGGCAGGCTTGCTCCACCGGAATGCCGGGCGTGAGGCCGCCTATGTTCGTGCCGTGCGCAGCGCGGTGGCGTGGCGGCGCTCGCGTGGGCCGATTCGGGCGAATTTGCCGCGGGAGCCGGGCACGAGCGCACAGCGCGGGGATTTTTTTGTATAGTGCGCCGGTTGCTGACATCCGGTTCGCTCATGCCCGTTCCTTTACTGCGTTCTTTGTCGCTGATCGCGTTCGCACTCGCCCTGATTCTGCCGTACTCGATTACGAATCACACGTATCCGATCCCGACTTTTTATTCCGAATTCGCCGCATTCGCGCTGTATTGGCTACTCGGCATCGTTGTCATATTGCTCGTAAGGGCGCAGCGATCCGGGCCTTTCGACGCGCCGGCGGCGTTTGCCGCACCGCTCGGCTTCGGCGCAGTGTTGCTCGCGCAGATCGTGCTGCTGCCGCTGAAGCAGCCGTCGATGGCTTGGCTCGCAATGGGCTATCTGCTCGCCGCGGTCGCCGCGATGCAATCGGGCTATGCACTCGCTCGCGCGAACCTGCTCGAGACGGCCGCCCGTATGGCCGCGGGCGCGCTGATCGTCGGCGGCGTCTTTGCCGTTGCTTGCCAGCTCGTGCAGCTTTTTCGCCTGGAAGGGACGTTTTCGCCGTTCGTCGTGTCATATGGCGTAAGCGTCGATCGCCGGCCATACGGCAACATGGCGCAAGCGAATCATCTCGCCACCTATATCGCGTTTGCATTGACGGGGGCGCTGTATCTCGCGCAAGCGCGCCGGCTGCCGGTGCTTGCATGGGCGGCGCTGTCGGCTTTCCTGTGTGTCGGGCTCGCGCTTACCGTGTCGCGCGGGCCTTGGTTGCAGGTTGCGGTAATCGTCGTCGCCGGTTTTTGGACCGCGCTCGCGCAGGCGCGGCGCGGCGCGGCGACGGGCCGCTCATGGGCGGCGCCCGCCTTGCTCGCGGTGCTGTTCGTCGTGGTCAATATCGCGGTGCGTTGGGCGAACGTCCGCTATCAGCTCGGCCTCGCCGAATCGGCTGCCGACCGGATGCGCGATGCCGGACAGGTCGCGCCGCGTCTCGCGCTCTGGAAATACGGTTTGACGATGTTTCGCGAGCATCCGCTGCTGGGCGTCGGATGGGGCGAGTTTCCGATTCATCAGTTCGAACTGGTGCGTGCGCTGGGCGGCGTCGAGATCGCCAACAACGCACACGACATTCTCATCGATCTGCTCGCGAAGTCCGGCCTGATCGGTCTGGGTGTTCTGCTCGTCACGCTCGTTGCATGGTTCGTGCGCGCGCTGCGCGCGCCGCACGCCGAAAGCCGCGTATTCGGTTTTGCGCTCATCGGCGTATTGCTGATGCATGCGCTCGTCGAATATCCGCAGCAGTACACGTTCTTCCTGCTGCCGGCGATGTTCGTCATCGGCTTGCTCGAAACGAAGCCGCTTTCCGTGCTGCCGAGCCGCGCCGCGTTCGCACTGTTCGCGATACTTTCGGCTGCGGGGCTGGCGTCGCTGTATCCGGTGCTGCGCGATTATCAGCGTGCCGAAGTGCTTTACTACGGAACGAACCCGGCCGAGCAATATCGCGAAAATCCGTCGTTCCTGTTTCACGCATGGGGCGATTACGGCGCGGCTACCCTGATGCCGATCTCGCGCGACAATCTGCAGGCAAAGCTCTTCGCACACAAGCAGGCGATCGCATTGCTGCCGGGCGAGGCCGTGCTGCGCCGCTATGCGGTATTGCAGGCGCTTGACGGGCGGCAGGCGGACGCGCTCGACACGGTCGAACGGCTGCACATATTTGCGGTGGAGCTGAAAGACTGGCCGACGCAGCTTGCCGCACTGTATAAGCTGCTCGATGAGCAACCGTCGCTGAAGCGTTTCAGGGCAGCGCTCGTCGCGAAATACGGAATGTCGGCGGCAAACGCGGCGAGCGACGCCGACGATGACGCGGGCGGCGAGTGATCGCGGGCGGGCCGATGGCTGGCTCGATCGCATTTGCTCGCGGCGACGGTCAGCCGGCGCCGCCGGTGTTATCGATCGAACGCGCGCGGTCTGATTGCGACGCAGTCCGTGCCCGTGCGGGCGGTCTTGTCGGGTTGCCGGTTGTGCGGCATTCGTTGCGCGCGGCGCGGCCGCGTGTGGCGATAGCGGCCATTCGGGGCGGGGCGTCGGGAAGAAGGGTCAGCCGGCGGGATGTCGGCCGGCGGCTTCGTCCGCCGTCCAATCTCCCGATTTTCCTCCGCGCTTGTGGACTACGCCCACGTCGGTGATCACCATCGCGCGGTCCACCGCCTTGCACATGTCGTAGACGGTCAAGAGCCCGATTTGCACCGCGGTCAGCGCTTCCATCTCGACGCCCGTGCGTCCGAGCGTTTCGACTTGCGCGCTGCAACGCACGCCGGGCAGCGCATCGTCGAATTCGAAGTCGACCGTGACGCGCGTCAAGGCAAGCGGATGGCACAGTGGAATCAGATCGGCCGTGCGCTTTGCGCCTTGAATTGCCGCGATGCGCGCGACGCCGAGCACGTCGCCTTTTTTCGCGCGTCCTTCGCGGATCAGCGCGAGAGTGTCGGGACGCATTCGGATTGTGCCGCGAGCGATGGCAATGCGTTTCGTTTCTTGCTTGCCGCCGACATCGACCATCTGGGCGTGGCCTGCGGCGTCGAAGTGCGTGAATTCAGTCACGGTGTGCTCCAGTATCGGCCGGAGCCGGCGCTGAAGCGCCGGCTCCGATTCCATGCGAACCCAAAGGGCGCCCATCATAGCAGCGCGGGGCCGGCTGATCTCCCCGAGTCGCGCCGACGGCCCCGCAGTCCGCCATCGTCCGCGGCGCCGCGCGCGAGCGCATCCCGCCGCTACAATAGCGCAGACGAAACCACTGCCGCGCCACGGCTGTCCCGATTTTCTTCATGCGCGTCAAACCGTTGCTTGCCGTTCTGCTTTGCTCGGCACTTGCGCTGCCGCCCGGCGGTTATGCGCAGCCGCGCGCCGATGCGCCGCCGCTCGAAACCGCGCCGGCGGACATCGGCGTAGGGGCGGCTTTGCCAGGTCTTGCCGATGCGTGGTCGACGCTGCCGTCCGGCATTGCCGCCGGGGTGTTCGGCAAGTATGGGGGCGCGCAAAGCCGGCTGTCGGACACATCGGACGCACCGACTCGCTCATCCGACGCGACACCCAATTGGCGCGCACCGTTGCGTGCGCTGCAATTGCCCGATCTTGGCGATGGTTCCGGCGGCGCGCTGACGCCGCGGGCGGAGCGCCGTCTCGGCGAGCGCGTGATGCGCGACGTGCGGCGCGATCCCGATTATCTCGACGACTGGCTCGTGCGCGACTACCTGAATTCGGTGGCGGCGAAACTGTCGGCGGCGGCCACCGCGCAATTCATCGGCGGCTACGTGCCAGATTTCGATTTGTTTGCCATGCGCGATCCGCAGATCAATGCGTTTTCGCTGCCGGGCGGCTTCATCGGCATCAATAGCGGACTCGTCGCGACGACGCAGACGGAATCGGAACTCGCGTCCGTGATCGGTCACGAAATGGGGCACGTGCTGCAGCGGCACATCGCGCGAATGATCGGTGCGAACGAGAAGACCGGCTACGCGACGCTCGCGACGATGTTGTTCGGCTTGCTCGCGGGCATTCTCGCGCGCAGCGGCGATCTCGGCAGCGCGATCGCGATGGGCGGCCAGGCGTTCGCGATCGACAACCAACTGCGCTTTTCGCGCTCGGCCGAGCGCGAGGCCGATCGCGTCGGCTTTCAGTTGCTGGCCGGCGCGGGCTACGATCCATACGGAATGCCGGGCTTTTTCGAGCGGCTCGACCGTGCGTCGACGGGCGGTGATGCGGGCGTGCCCCCGTATGCGCGCACCCATCCGCTGACGGGCGAGCGGATCGCCGACATGGACGATCGCGCGCGGCGCGCGCCGTACCGGCAACCGCGGCAGTCGCCGGAATACGGTTTCGTGCGTGCGCGCCTGCGGATTTTGCAGAACCGCTCGTTGACCGACTACGCGAACGAGGTGCGCCGCATGCGTAGCGAAATCGACGACAGGATTGCGCCGAACGTCGCGGCGAACTGGTATGGGATTGCGCTCGGCGAGACGCTGGGCGGCCGGTACGATGAAGCGTCGCGCGCGCTCGCGGCGGCGCGCGCCGCGTTGGCACGCGCGGCGGCGCGCGAAGCCGGAGGGCCGCCGGACTCGCCCAGCCTCGACGTGCTCGCGGTGCAGATTATGCGTCTGTCGGGCCGTGCCGACGACGCGGTGCGGCTTGCCGCGGCTGCGCACAAGCGTTGGCCGGGCTCGCACGCGGCGATTGCCGCGCACTTGCAGGCATTGCTGGCCGCACGCCGCTACGCGGACGCGCAAACGCTCGCCCAGGCCGAAACGCGCGCCGATCCCGGCCAGCCGGACTGGTGGAACTATCTCGCGCAGGCAAGCCTTGGCAAAGGCGATGCATTGATGCAGCGCCGCGCGCTTGCGGAGAAGTTTGCGCTCGACGGCGCGTGGCCATCGGCCATCCGGCAGTTGCGCGAGGCGCGCGACAACAAGTCAGCGGGCTTTTACGAGCAGTCGATCATCAGCGCGCGGCTGCATGAATTCGAGGCGCGCTACAAAGAAGAGCAGGAAGACGACAAGGATAAGCGCGGTTGACGCATGCGGCGGTAGTGCATTCGTGCGCCGGGTCGTGCAGGCCGGTATCGGTATGCCGGACTGGCGCGCTCGCCCGGGCCTTGGATACTCGGTTCGGCGGCGGTGCGCAGGCGCGGCGTTCGACCAAGCGCGGACCGAAGCTGAAATCTTAGGCCGCCGGCTCAGCGCCGCCGCGGGTCAGTCCGCGCCGTGTTTTGGCGACTGCCGGTTGCGCGCCGCGGGACTTGCCACGAATCCGAACCGCCGCGCGACGTCGTCGCGCCGGATCGGCTCGATGCGCAAGTCCACGCCGCCGCCCAGATGCAGCACGCCGTGCATGCCGTCGCCGTCGAGGTCCGCGCGATCGGCGAAGAGCCCGAGGTCGTGGTCGTGCAGCGCGGCGACGCGCGGCGGCGCCGACGCATCGGCGAACAGCACCCCGCCCGCATCGTCGAGCCACACGCCGACGGGCTCGAATGCGTGCCCTGTATGATCGGCGAGCGCGAGGCGCGTGGGCGCGGCGCTATCCGGCACGATCCGCACGATCCACGGCGTATATGCCAGTTCGACATAGACGCGCTGCGGCCCGTTCTGGAAAAACCATTGCCCGTCGGCGTCGCGCTCGTAGTTGCGGCCGATGAAATCGATCAGCGCCGGATGCCGGATGGGCGAGCCGAGCGCGCCCGCGGCCTGCGCCGCGTCGTCGCGCATGCGCCACACGCCGCGGCGATCGAGCAGCAGCCATCCGACGCAATGCGCGACGTTCGGCCATTTGGCGAGTGCCTGCTTGACGATGTCATCCATGGTCGACGAAACGTAGACAAAAATCGAAGATGCGCGCCGACAGCCAGTCGATGCGCCCCGGAAACGGGCCCGTCATGAAGCCTGCGTGACCGCCGTGCTCCGGCTGGTCGAGTTCGACCATGCGCGACACGTCGCGCGGACCGGGCAGCGCCGACGCCGGCAGGAACGGATCGTTGCGCGCGTTGAGAATCAACGTCGGCACGTTGATCGCGGCGAGCAACGGGCGTGTCGTCGCCCGCGTCCAGTAGTCGTTCGCGTTGGCGAAGCCGTGCAACGGCGCGGTGACGACGTCGTCGAAATCGTGCAGCGTGCGTGCGGCGAGCATCGCTTGCCTGTCGAAGAGGCCGGGATATTGATCGAGCTTCATCAGCGCTTTTGTTTTCAGCGTCTTCAGGAAGCTGCGCGTATAGACCATCGAGAAGCCCCGCGAGATCGCCAGGCCGCCCGCATGGACGTCGATGGGCGTCGAGACCGCGGCGGCGGCCGCGACGATCGACGTGTCGCCGCGCCGGGCGCCGAGCCAGTGCAGCAGCACGTTGCCGCCGAGCGATACGCCCGCCGCGACGAGCGGGCCGCGATGGCCGCTCGCGAGCCGCCGCAGGATCCAATCGACTTCGTCGCTGTCGGCGAGGTGATAGAAGCGCGGGCGCCGGTTCATTTCGCCGCTGCAACTGCGAAAGTGCGGCACCGCGCCGTGCCAGCCGCGCGCGCGGGCGGCGGCCATCAGCACGCGCGCGTAGTGCGAATCGGAACTGCCCTCGAGGCCGTGGAACAGCACGATGAGCGGCGCATCCGGCGCGGGGGCCGCGCCGTCGGGGTACGTGAGCCAGTCGACGTCGATGAAATCGTCGTCGGGCGTATTCCAGCGCTCGCGCCGGTATTCGACGTCCGGCCGGCGTCCGAACAGCGCGGGAACGATCGTTTGCGCATGACTCGTCGGCAGCCACAGCGGCGCGCGATACGGCGCGAAGGCGGCCGCCCTGGGGGGCTCGTCGGCAGCGGGAAGCGGAGGGAGCGCCGTACTCATCGCTGCGAACGCGCCGCGTTCAGTGAAGCGGCCCTTGGGCGTGGCGGATCTTCGCGGCGAACTCGTTCGCCGTGCGTTCGGGGATCGCGCTTGCATGAATATGCGCGATCCGCCATTCGCCACGTTCATGGATCATCACGTAAGTGGTAAACACCATGTGCGGCGCGGCCGCGGGATCGGCCTGCTGCTGGTGCGCCTCGGCGACCGTGTAGACGACGGTGCCCAGGCTGTCGTAGACGCGGATGTCGAGCGGCTCGATCGTCACGGGCTGCGCGGCGAGCCGGGCGCCCAAGCCGCTCCTGATCTGATCGAGGCCGTGCAGGTGCGCGCCGTCCGCCCAAATGCAACTCGCGAAATCCTCGTCGATCCAGAGGGCCATCAGCGCATCGAGATTGGCGTCGGCGGTTGCCTGGTAGTACGCGTTCAGCGTATCGGCGGCGGCTTCGAAGAGGCGGGCAAAACGTGGCATCGGGTCTATCTCTCGCGCGCGGCGCGCGCCATTTCATCGTACCGTTGGGGGGATGCGGGCGCGCGGCGCGCGACGCGAGCGGCCCTTGGGCCGCCCGGCGTCAACGTTGTTCGACGAGCATCCCGCGCAAATCGCTGAAAACCTGCTCCGGGCTCAGCTCGCGCAGGCAGTTCAGGTGGCCGAGCGGGCATTCGCGTTCGAAACAGGGACTGCATTCGAGATGCAGCCATTGTACCTTTGCCAGCTCCGACAGAGGCGGGGTGTGGCGCGGATCGGTCGAGCCGTAGAGCGCGATCAGCGGCCGCCGCAGCGCCGCGGCGACGTGCATCAGCCCGGAATCGTTGGTGACGACCGCGTTGGCGCGTGCGATCAGCGCGCACGCTTCGGACAGCGAAGTCTGGCCGCACAGGCTTTTCACGTTCGGCGCGCGCTCGGCGATGGCCTGCGCGGCGGCCGCATCCTTCGGCGAGCCGAGCGCGACGATCTGCGTATAGGGGAACGATTGGCTCACGCTTTGCGCCAGCGCCGCGAAATGCTCGGGCGGCCAGCGTTTGGCCGGGCCGTATTCCGCGCCCGGGCAGAACACGATCAGCGGTTTGCGTGTATCGAGGTTGAAGCGCGTGCAGACGCGCGCCGTCTCGTTCAGATCGGCGTCCAGGCGCGGCGGCGGCAGCGTTTTTTGCGCGTCGGGCAGCTTCGCGCCGGGTGCATAGGCGAGCGCCGCGTAATGCTCGACCATCGGCGGGCGGGCGTCGCGGGCCTTCGCGGGGTTCGCATGGCGCACGTTCAGGAGGCCGTAGCGATGCTCGCCGGTATAGCCGATCCGCAGTGCAATGCCGGCCATCCAGGGAATCAGCGCCGATTTCAGCGAATTCGGCAGCACGTAGGCGGCGTCGTAGCCGACGTCGCGCAAGTCGCTGGCGAGCTGCCAGCGCCGCAGCGGCTGTAGCTTGCCGTGCGCGAGATCGGTCGCATGGACATCGTGAATCTCGGGCATGCGCTCGAGCACGGGCGCGACCCATGCCGGCGCCACGGCGTCGATGACGATGCGGGGGTGCAGTTTTTTCAGCAGCGCAAAGAGCGGTTGCGCCATCAATGCGTCACCGATCCAGTTCGGTGCGATTACCAACGCTCGACGCATCAGGTCGATTTCCGATGTCGTGATGAAACGCGGCGCGCGTGCGCCGTGCTCGGGTTGTGGGGAACGGGGCGGCGGCGCGAGCCGGCCCGGCCGATCGCGCCGCGCCGGGCGCGGGGGCCGTGAGCCGGCCGGCCGCGGCTCAATGGTGGCCTTGCAGGACTTCGCCGTCGCGCAGCTTGTAGCGCGTGCCGCAGTACGGGCAGCGCGCTTCGCCGTGCGTGACGTCGATGAACACGCGCGGATGCGCGCTCCAACGCGGCATCGTCGGATTCGGGCAGTACGCGGGCAGATCTTTCGCCGTCAGCTCGATGAGCGGCATTTCCTTGATTTCACTCATGGGGATTCTCGTTATCGCGATGAAACGCGGCGCCGGCGCGCCGCGCGCTTAGATTTTCGTGAGCCAATCCTGGTGCTGCGCGCTCTTGCCCGATACGACATCGAAGAACGCCGCCTGCAGCTTTTCGGTGATCGGGCCGCGCGCGCCGCTGCCGATCGTGCGGTTGTCGAGTTCGCGGATCGGCGTGACCTCGGCCGCGGTGCCGGTGAAGAACGCTTCGTCGGCCGTATAGACTTCGTCGCGCGTGATGCGTTTCTCGATGACCTCGATGCCGGCTTCCTTCGCGAGCGTGATCACCGTGTCGCGCGTGATGCCGTCCAGACATGACGAGAGGTCGGGCGTGAACAGCTTGCCGCGGTTCACGAGGAAGAAATTCTCGCCGGAGCCTTCGGACACATAGCCGTCGACGTCGAGCAGGAGCGCTTCGTCATAGCCGTCGGCGGTCGCCTCCTGGTTCGCGAGGATCGAGTTCACGTACCAGCCGGAGGCCTTCGCGCGCACCATCGACACGTTCACGTGATGGCGGGTGAACGACGACGTCTTCACGCGGATGCCCCTGGACAGGCCTTCCTCGCCGAGGTATGCGCCCCACGGCCACGCGGCGATCGCGACATGGATCGTGTTGCCCTTGGCCGACACGCCGAGCTTTTCCGAGCCGATCCAAATGATCGGGCGCAGGTAGCACGATGCGAGCTTGTTCTCGCGGACGACTTCGCGTTGCGCCGCCTCGAGCGTTTCCTGGTCGAACGGCACGTCCATCTGGAAAATCTTCGCCGAGTTCAGCAGGCGCTTCGTGTGTTCCTTCAGGCGGAAGATCGCGGAGCCGCCGTCGGCCGTCTGGTAAGCACGCACGCCTTCGAATACGCCCATGCCGTAGTGCAGCGTGTGGGTCAGCACGTGGATCTTGGCGTCGCGCCAGTCGATCAGTTTGCCGTCCATCCAAATCTTGCCGTCGCGATCGGCCATTGACATAGGTTTCTCCCGGTGAATGCGGTATTCGCGGAAAACGAGCGCGGTCGGCCTGGGTGCTCCGGCACGCGGCCGCGTCGAAAAGACGCTCATTTTAGCGTTTTTGCGCGAGCAACGGTCAGCAGGACCAGGGGGGCGGCGCTATAATCGCCGCATCAATCCCATCGCAACAATAATGGGCGGCGGCACGCGGCGCGCAACAGTATGGCGGCGGCGTGCGCAAGCCGCCCGGCTCTGCGCGTCGAAGGCGCTTCCCATATCCGATGCTCGCTCGTTTTTCCGCCACCGACCGTTTCGCATTCGCCCAAGGCGCCCGCGATTATTCGCCGACGCTGATGGCGATTCTGTCGTGGGGGCTCGTCACCGGCATTGCGATGAGCAAGTCGGTGCTGACGACGGGGCAGGCGCTCGGCATGTCGCTGCTTGTCTACGCGGGCTCGTCGCAGCTTGCGGTGCTGCCGCTGTTCGCCGCGAAGCTGCCGGTCTGGACGATCCTGCTGACGGCCGCGATGGTGAATACGCGCTTCGTGATCTTCAGCGCGGGGCTTGCGCCCCATTTCTCCCACCTGCCGCTCTGGCGGCGGCTCGCCATCGGCTATTTCAACGGCGACGTGATCTATCTGCTGTTCCAGAAGCAGGGCTTCGCGACGGGGCAGGTGCCGGGCAAGGAGGCGTATTTCTGGGGGATGGCGCTGGCGAGCTGGCTGTCGTGGCAGGTGTCGTCGCTCGCGGGGATCGCGCTCGCGAATATTTTTCCGGATAGCTGGGGGCTCGCGCTTGCCGGCACGCTCGCGCTGATTCCGATTATGGTGTCCGCGATCGCGAACCGCTCGACGCTCGCGGCCGTCTCGGTTGCGGGAATCGTGTCGCTCGTCGCGTTCGAGCTGCCGTACCGGCTCGCACTGCCGCTCGCGGTGGTCGCGGCGCTCGCCGCGGGCGTGATCGCGGACTGGATCGCCGAGCGCGCCGACTGGCGGCGCATCCGCGCCGAGCGGCGCGCCTGCGCGGAGGATGCCGAATGACCGATCTGCAGACCTGGCTCGCGATCGCCGGGATGACGCTCATCACCGCGCTCACGCGCGCGCTGTTCCTGATCGGCGGCGAGCGCACGGTGTTGCCCGAGCGCGCGCAGCGCGCGCTGCGCTACGCGCCCGCCGCCGCGCTCGTCGCGGTCGTGTTGCCGGACGTGCTCGAGACGCCCGCGGGCATTTCTTTCGCGCTGTCGAATCACGATTTCTACGCGGCCGCGGCGGGCCTCGGATGGTTTCTGTGGCGGCGCAGCATGCTCGGCACGATCGTCGTCGGGATGCTGGTGTTCACGCTGCTGCGGGTTTTGGTCTGACGCTGGGGCCGCCGCGCGCGAATGGGCGCCGGTGCGGCGTCGCGGCGTTGCGATGCCGGCGGCCGGCGTGTCGTGGCATCGCGCGCCGCCCATTGTGCGTTCGCCCGCCTGAGCGCCGGAATTCGTCGCTGCGGATGGCTGCGGGACGGCAGCGCGGCAGTCGGATCGGCTAGAATGGCCCTTTCCGGAATTTCCCGCGCGTGCGCAGCGCGAGCCTGGCCAGGCGAAGCCGGCGGGTCGCGCGAGGCGCCTTTCACGGCGGCCGCCCGCGCGCGTTCGAAGCGCCTTCCTTCACCAACCTTCATCCAGTCCCATGAGCCAAGTCAAGCGTCTTACCGATTTGATCGCCGAAGGCCAGCTCTCCGGCAAACGCGTCTTCATCCGGGCCGATCTGAACGTGCCGCAGGACGATCACGGCAATATCACCGAAGACACGCGCATCCGCGCGTCGGTGCCCGCGATCCAGGCCGCGCTCGAGGCGGGCGCGGCCGTGATGGTCACGTCGCACCTCGGCCGTCCGACGGAGGGCGAGTTCAAGCCCGAGGATTCGCTCGCGCCCGTCGCGAAGCGTCTGGCCGAACTGCTCGGCCGCGACGTGCCGCTCGTCGCGAACTGGGTCGACAACGGCGTGTCGGTCGCGCCCGGCCAGGTCGTGCTGCTCGAGAACTGCCGCGTGAACAAGGGCGAGAAGAAAAACTCGGACGAACTCGCGCAGAAGATGGCGAAGCTTTGCGACATCTACGTGAACGACGCGTTCGGCACCGCACACCGCGCGGAGGCGACGACCCACGGAATCGCGAAATACGCGGGCATCGCATGCGCGGGCCCGCTGCTCGCGGCGGAGCTCGATGCGCTCGGCAAGGCGCTCGGCAATCCGAAGCGCCCGCTCGTCGCGATTGTCGCGGGCTCGAAGGTGTCGACCAAGCTGACGATTCTCAAGTCGCTCGCGGAAAAGGTCGATCAATTGATCGTCGGCGGCGGCATCGCGAATACGTTCATGCTCGCGGCGGGGCTGTCGATCGGCAAATCGCTCGCGGAGCCGGATCTCGTCGGTGAGGCGAAGGCGATCATCGACGATGCGAGAAAGCGCGGCGCGTCGGTGCCGATTCCGACCGACGTTGTCGTCGCGAAGGAATTCTCGGCGACGGCCGCGGCCACCGTGAAGAAGGTGAGCGAGATCGAGCCCGACGATCTGGTGCTCGACATCGGCCCGGAAACCGCGAAGGCGCTGGCCGGCCAGCTCGAGAAGGCGGGCACGATCGTCTGGAACGGCCCGGTCGGCGTGTTCGAGTTCGACCAGTTCGGCAACGGCACGAAGACCCTGGCGACGGCGATCGCGAATTCGGCCGCGTTCTCGATTGCCGGCGGCGGCGACACGCTCGCCGCGATCGCGAAATACGGCATCCACGACAAGGTCAGTTACATCTCGACGGGCGGCGGCGCGTTCCTCGAATTCCTCGAAGGCAAGAAGCTGCCCGCCGTCGAGGTGCTCGAAACGCGCGCATGATGCAAGCGTCGTGACAATGCATCCGGCGGGCCGCGCGAGGCGTGTCGGATGCGCATGGCAGGCAGGACGATGCGGCGCCGGCGATGCGAGCCGGCGCGCGCGAACAAAGCGACGCCGGGCGTGAGCACCGGCGCGCACCGACGGAGGCGGCGGCGGCTGGGCCGCGCGGCTTTCGGCTCTCGCAGCGACCCATCCAGCGCTTTTACTCAGTCAGACGAGGAGTTTCATGCATCGCGCCACCAAGATAGTCGCGACGATCGGCCCGGCCTCCAGCTCGCCGGAGGTTCTGCTGCAGATGATGCAGGCGGGGCTCGACGTCGTGCGGCTCAATTTCTCTCACGGTTCGGCGGACGATCACCGCGCGCGCGCCGAGATGGTTCGCGACGCCGCGCGCAAGGTCGGCCGGGAGATCGCGATCATGGCGGACCTGCAAGGCCCGAAGATCCGCGTCGGCAAATTCGAGGCGGGCAAGACGATGCTCACGCCCGGCCAGCCGTTCATCCTCGATGCGGGCTGCGAACTCGGCAGCGACGAGCGGGTCGGCCTCGACTACAAGGAGCTGCCGCGCGACCTGAAACCGGGCGACGTGCTGCTTCTGAACGACGGGCTCATCGTGCTGAAGGTCGAGCGGGTGGTGGGCGACGAGATCCACACCACGGTCACGGTCGGCGGCGAGCTGTCGAACAACAAGGGGATCAACCGGCAGGGCGGCGGGCTGTCCGCGCCGGCGCTGACCGCGAAGGACATGGAGGACATCCGCACCGCGATGTCGCTCGGCGCGGATCTCGTCGCGGTGTCGTTTCCGAAGACCGCGACCGACATGGAAATGGCGCGCCAGCTCGCGAACATCGCGGGCGCGCCGTTCGGCATCAAGCCGAAGATGATCGCGAAGATCGAGCGCGCGGAGGCGATTCCGGCGCTGCAGGAGATTCTCGATGCATCGGACGGGATCATGGTCGCGCGCGGCGATCTTGCCGTCGAAGTCGGCAACGCGGCCGTGCCGGCGCTGCAAAAGCGGATGATCCGGATGGCGCGCGAATCGAACAAGCTCGTGATCACCGCGACGCAGATGATGGAATCGATGATCCACGCGCCGGTGCCGACCCGTGCGGAGGTGTCGGACGTCGCGAACGCGGTGCTCGACGGCACCGACGCGGTGATGCTGTCGGCCGAGACGGCGGCCGGCAAGTATCCGGTCGTCACGATCGAGGCGATGGCGGCCATTTGCGTCGAGGCGGAGAAGTCCGAGCAGGTCGAACTCGACCGCGATTTCCTGGACCGCACGTTCACGCGGATCGATCAGTCGATTGCGATGGGCGCGCTTTTCACCGCATACCATCTCGGCGCGAAGGCGATTGTCGCGCTGACGGAATCCGGCGCGACGGCGCTGTGGATGTCGCGCCACTACACGCACGTGCCGATCTACGCGCTGACGCCGCGGGTCGGCAGCGAGCGCGCGATGGCGCTGTTCAGGAACGTCACGCCGCTGCACGTCGATTTCGACAGCGATCGTGATTCCGCATTGCAAAAGGCGCTTGAACTGGTCGCGCGGCGCGGTTACGTCGAGCACGGCGACATGGTCGTGCTGACGGTGGGCGAACCGATGGGGCAGGCAGGGGGCACGAACACGCTGAAGATCGTGCGGGTCGGCGAGCATTACTGAGCCCGGCGGGCATTTGCCCGGGCTGGATCGAGCCAATCGCGCGGGTTTCCGACCCCGCGCGATTTTTTTTGCTTTTTTTCGCTTCAGTGCGATCTGGAAGACGTAACAAACGGCCCGCCGAATGCCGGTTTGGTCTGAATCGGCGGCGCTTCGCGATAAAATGCGGCTATTCGACGCTCCCGCGTCGGCGGGTCCCCCGCACTCATTTGATCTGCCGGGGCTCACGCCGCACGTCGTGCAGGGCGCAAGGTTTTCATACAAGGAGTACCACAATGCCTCTCGTATCAATGCGTCAACTGCTGGACCACGCGGCGGAACACGGCTACGGCCTGCCCGCGTTCAACGTGAACAACCTCGAGCAAGTGCAGGCGATCATGGCGGCGGCCGACGAAGTCGGCGCGCCGGTGATCATGCAGGCATCGGCGGGGGGGGGGGGGGGGGGGGGGGGGGGG
>NZ_FXAN01000005.1 GCF_900176645.1 Burkholderia singularis | reverse complement strand
GTGTCGAACACGTCCGTCACGTTCACGCCGAGCTGCTTCGCCTTGACACGGTCCAGATCCACGTTCAGTTGCGGAACGTTGATCTGATAATTGGTGAAAACGCGGCGCAATTCGGGCGCTTGCTTCGCACGCTTGATGAAATCATTGGCTGCATCCGCGAGCTTCGCGTAGCCGACCGAGCCGCGATCCTCGATTTGCATCTTGAAGCCGCCAAGCGTGCCGAGACCGAATACCGGCGGCGGCGGGAACACCGCGATGGACGCGCCCTTGATTTTCGAATACTGACGAGTCAGCGCGGCGGCAACGGCATCCGCGGACATGCCATGACGTTGGCTGTACTGCTTCAACATCACGAACACGATGCCCGAGCTGGAGCTGTTCATGAAGCCGTTTACCGACATGCCGGGGAAAGCAGGCGCATGGTCGACACCCGGCTGCTTCAGCGCGATCGATGCCATCTGCCGCATGACGTCCTCGGTACGATCGAGCGATGCGCCATTCGGCAGTCGCGCGAACGCGACGAGATAACCTCGATCCATCGCCGGAATAAAGCCGCTCGGTACGACCCGCGCAAGCAATATCGCCACGCCGATCAACACAAAATAGACGCCAAGTATCGCCGTCTTTCTCGACAGCACGCCGCGCACGCCGCGCCCATAGTTCTGCGCGCCGCGATGGAACACCTTGTTGAAACCCCGGAAGAAACCGCCGAGCACGCGGTTCATCGCGCGCGTGAACCAGTCTTCCTTGTCGCCGTGGCTCTTCAGTAACAGCGCCGACAGCGCGGGCGACAGCGTCAGCGAATTGAACGCCGAGATTACCGTGGAAATCGCGATCGTCATCGCGAACTGTTTGTAAAACTGACCCGTCAGGCCCGACATGAACGCGAGCGGCACGAACACCGCCACGAGCGTCAACGCGATCGCGATGATCGGCCCGCTCACTTCCTGCATCGTCTTGTAGGCTGCCTCGCGTGCGGACAGCCCGTTCTCGATGTTGCGCTCGACGTTCTCGACGACCACGATTGCATCGTCGACGACGATCCCGATCGCCAGCACCATCCCGAACAATGACAACGTATTGATCGAATAGCCGAACAGCAATAGCAGCGAGAACGTGCCGACGATCGACACCGGCACGGCGATCAGCGGAATGATCGATGCGCGCCACGTCTGCAAAAACACGACGACAACGATCGATACGAGAACGATGGCCTCGACGAGCGTATGAATGACGGCATTGATGCTCGAGCGCATATACAGCGTCTGGTCATAGACGATCCGGTAGTCGACGCCTGCCGGAAAATCCTGCTTCAGCTCGGCCATCGTCTTGCGCACTTCGTCGGCAATTTGCAGCGAGTTCGCGCCCGGCAGCTGATATACCGGCATCGCAACCGCCGCGTCGTTGTCCAGCAGCGCGCGCAAACCGTAATCCGATGCGCCGAGCTGAATGCGGGCGATATCGCGCAAATGCGTGACGGCGCCATCCGGTGCGGTCTTCACGACGATGTCGCCGAATTCCTCCGCGTTCTGCAACCGCCCGCGCGCGTTCACCGACAATTGCAGCGGCGTACCCGGCAGCGTCGGCGATGCGCCGATCACGCCCGCCGCGACCTGCACGTTCTGATCGCGAATCGCCTTCACGACGTCGTTGGCCGTCAGATTGCGCTGCGCGACCTTTTGCGGATCGAGCCATACGCGCATCGCATAATCGCCCGCGCCCCACAACTGCACCTCACCCACACCCTGAATTCGCGACAGCCGGTCCTTCACGTTGATCAACGCGTAATTGCGCAGATACGTCATGTCGTAGCGGTTGTCCGGCGAGATCAAATGCACGATCATCGTGATCGCCGGGGAACTCTTGATCGTCGTCACGCCGAGCCGCTGCACGTCTTCCGGCAAATGCGGCAACGCCTGGTTCACGCGGTTCTGCACGAGCTGCGTCGCCTTGTCCGGATCGGTGCCGAGCTTGAACGTGACGGTAATCGTCAGATTGCCGCTGCTGTTCGCCTGCGACTGCATATACAGCATGCCCTCGACGCCGTTGATCTGTTCTTCCAGCGGCGATGCGACCGTCTCGGCGATCACCTTCGGGTTCGCGCCCGGATACTGCACCTTGACGAGCACCGACGGCGGCACGACGTCCGGATATTCGGAGATCGGCAATAGGAATATCGCGATCAACCCGGCGAGCAGAATGACGACCGACAGCACGCCTGCGAAGATCGGCCGGTCGATGAAAATTTTGGATGGGTTCATCGAGTCGTTCACTTGGACTGGATTGTGCCTAGCTGCGCGATCACGAGTTCGCGCGCTTCGCCGTTTCTTTTTCGTCAACCGCCGCCGCATCATCGCCGCCCGTCATCGGCACGAGATGCGCCTTCACCCGCTCGCCGGGCCGCACGCGCTGCGTGCCGTTCACGACGATCCG
>NZ_FXAN01000078.1 GCF_900176645.1 Burkholderia singularis | reverse complement strand
GGTCGAACGGATTTTGCACAATCTGTCGGTGCTGTTCGAGCGCACGTTCGCGACCGCGCAGGAGCTTAACCGCTACCGTAAGGAAGTGAGCGCGCGCATGTCGGACATGGCGTGACGGCTTTGCGACGCCCCGGCACGGCGCAAATTACGGGAAAATTAAAAAAATACCGAATAATCATTCAGTTTGAGTAAGGCTGTCTAATTATATGTTTTAGCGCCAAATTTATCGAATGAACGTATGCGAGATGCCAATGCCGAATATGAAAAATGGCGGGGATATGATGAAAATGAAGCGAGCGTTTAATATTATAGTATTTGAAATAAATTTGTTTGAATTTTGTATGGTTTATTAGTTTAGTTGGAATTGTTGGTTAGTTTAGTCGGTTGAGTGCGTGTTGATTTGATCAATTAAGAAATTCTCGCCCATTCCATTCTCACTATTTGGAAACCAAAACATAACGAGGAGGAACCAGTTCCATTGCACTGCCGCGTACATTCGCTGTTGTCGATCGGTTAATCATTTGAGTAAAATTCCTTCAAAATGTAAATGATATGATTTAATGGAATTCGAGGTGTGATATTGCGTTGCTTGTCAATAGATTAAATTGTTAATCTCAATCGCCGCGATTGAAATTGAGAATGATTCGATGAATTGAATAGATGTAGGATCGCACTTGTTAGAAATTGAATGAGGTCATCGCGACAGACAGACTCCGCCATCGAAATAAACGGGGAAATTGCGAGGTAGTCGGATGAGAAGTTCCAAGCGTTTGAAAAACATGCCTTCGCTGGATTTTTTGCGAGGATTTGAGTGTGCCGCCCGGCATCTCAGTTTCACGAGAGCGGGCCAGGAACTGAACATCACGCAGTCGGCGGTGAGCCGGCAAGTAAAAGCGCTCGAGGAACAACTCAGCATCGAACTGTTTCATCGGCATATCCGCGCGCTGACTTTGACGGACAAGGGACGGGCGCTTTACGACGCGATCTCGATCGCGCTGTCGGACATCGAATCGACGATTGGCGAATTGTCCGCGTGTGTCGGGCAGCGCTCGATTTCTCTGTCGACCACCGTATCGTTTGCCGCACTCTGGCTGATTCCTCGGCTTGGGTCGTTTCGCATGCTTCATCCGGATATCGACGTTCGCGTCTCCGCAACCAGCGAAATCGAAGATCTGAAGCGCAAACGTTTGCATCTGGCGGTTCGCTACGCGGGTGCGCAAACTTCGACATCCGATGCGCGTGTGCTGTTTCGCGAATCGGTGGTGGCGGTCGGCAGTCCGAGCTTGATCGCGGGGTACGGCGAATTGCGCACGCCGGCTGACCTGAGCCGGCACGTGCTGCTGCATATCGACGATGCGCGCGGAGAACGGCCTTGGTATACGTGGAACCATCTGCTGAAGGAGCTTGGCGTGCCGCGCCTGCGCCCGGCCGGGGCGCTGTATTTCAGCCAGTACGATCAACTTGTTCAAGCCGCCGTCGACGGACATGGCATCGCGATCGGCCGACGCCCGCTTATCGACGGATTACTGCGGCAGGGGCGCCTTGTCGAACTGTTTCCGGATTGCACCGTCGATTCCGGCAGCTACGTGCTGATCGAAAACGGCGATACCTGCAATGAATCGGATGTTGCCGTGCTGACCGGCTGGCTGCTGCAGGAGGCGGGCCGTCCTGCACCGCTGCGTGTCGTGGCGCAGGAAGACGTCCAGCCGTTCGAGCCGCGTTTGCACAGCGTCGGCTAATTGCGGTTTCGCCGCGTCGGCGATAGCCGAGCCGCCGGCTTTCCGCTCATTGGCACGCAGCGGGATGAACGAATTGCGCCGCGATGCCTCGCCCATGCTTTTCGACGCGCTCCTGCGCGCATCGTTGTTTTCACTCATGCATTGCGGCGTTTCTGCATGCGGCGCGGCTTGCCTCCTTGCACGAACCCGCGCGTCCAAGCATCGATGCTGCCGTCGAATGCCCAGGCGATGCGCCGGATCATGCCGCAGTAACGGCGTAGCTTGAGCGCGGCGTTTGCGTTTGGCGCGAACTGCCACGGCTTGCGATCGTCAGCGGCCGCTGATGGGCGATCCGAATACCCGGTTCACTATCCATCATGCATCGTGTCGCGCGAGGTCGATCGACGGCGCTCGACTCGCAACCGGAACACGGCGCGTGCAGAGCGACCGTGCTTTACGCCAAGATCACGACGAATCCGGCGTCAGCGCAGTATCGTCGGCAGGGTGAGGCTCACTGTCGGCCGTGGGCAACCTTCCAAGTTCCACGGTTTGATTTATCGGCAATCGATGCGTCGATGTCTGTATTTTTTGCGTTGCCGCACGCAGTGTTGAAGCGCTTGCCTTGTTGTTGATAATGTGCTCAATCTGAGCTGCCGCTCAATTTTATCGAGGTCCAGCCAACGCTGACTTTCGATACATTCGGCTGATGCCCATCCTCGTCCCCGCGGTTGCCGGCCACGCCGTCCCGCTGCCGCTGAAATCGGGGTTGCATCGTCAACCGAACCGGCGCGCCGGTTCCGGACAGCCCTGTTCGGCCGTGCAGCAGCAACAAAGGTTTCACGCGCATGGACGATTTGATAGGGTACGATCACACCTTTGGCCGCCATAATGCGGACGGGTGTTTAGCCTATCTCTAAAATATCGGCAGTGCCCGATTGATAGGGGGCGTGAACCGGAATGTCGTTTGATATACGCAGCAGGGGTGGCCCGCATAAGGGCAGGAATCGCCAAGGGGGCGAATACGCAATATGGAAACGAGCCAACGGCTGGTTCTGATGGTCGCGAGAATCCGCGCGCTGATGCATCAACAAGGTCTCACCGATGCCGATTTGGCCCGTAGAACCGGAATTTCGCCCGCGACTTTGAGCCGGGTGCTGTCGATGACGACGGAAGATCCGCGCATCGGCACTATCCTGGCGATTGCCGATGCGCTTGGATCGACCGTGGGATATCTGCTTCATAGCGAGCGCGTTTATCCCATTCCGTTGCTCGAATGGGGCGAGGTGCTTGATTTCTCGCGCAATCATGCCGTCCGCAAAACACGGTCCGTCAACGTGGACACGCCGCGCCGCTCGGGCACGTTTGCGGTGCGCACGAAGCCGTCGATGGCGCCGCGATTTCGCGTCGGCTCGATCGTAATCGTGGAGCCCGAAACGACGTTTCGCGACGCGCAAGTCGTTGTCGCCGCGCTCAACGGCCGTGAGCCGACGCTATATCGCGTGATCACGGATGGCGACGCCGTCTGGCTCAAGGACATCACCGCTTCGCACCCGGAAACGGTCAACGCGTTCGGCCACGGCGTGGCGGTGCTGGGCGTCGTGACGGAATCACGCCTGCTCAATCCTTGAACGAAAACGGATTGAAGCTGGTGTGATAGTCGTAGTAATCGATCTGGTCCATTTGCTTGAGCCGTTTCGACACGGTGATCACGGCGGGCAACAACAATAGTTCGTAAGCCAGTTTGACCGCGACTTGCACGCCGATCATCGTGAATACGACCTGTTCCGGCAGCCGGCCCCAAAACAGAATCGTGCAGAACAACGTGCTGTCGATCACGATCGCAACGCCGGTGCTGGAAACGATGCGCGCCCACAGATAGCGGCCGGCGCTCGCGATCTTGAGCTTGGCGAGAAACGTGGTATTGATGAACTCGCCGCAGAAATACGCGACGGTCGATGCGACGAAGGTTCGGGCGAACTCGAGCGCGAGCGCCGGATAGGCGGCGGCGAGCGTCGGGTTCTGTTCCTCCCAGCTTGGCAGGCCCGGCGGCAGCGACAGCAGCCAGGTGCCGATGACGAACATCAGGTTCACGGCAAGGCCGCCCCAGATCACCATGCGGCTGACGCGATACCCATACACCTCGGTGATGATCGTGCTGAATGCGTAAGTCATCGGAAACGCGATCAACGCGGCCGGAATCCCGAAGCTGATCGGATTGAGCACCGGCTGCAGATCGAGTTTGATCTCGATCACGCGTGCGCCCGTCACGTTGGACAACATCAGGAAGCCTACATAAACGAGCGCGAGCAGCAGGACGGCGGGTGTCAGTTGATGTTTGCGCGTCGGAAAATACGACAGCGGGACCAGCCGGTCGGTATACATGGCCGCGTTGAGAAAGCCGATATGCGCGACATCCTCACGTGAGAATTTATCGAGCCACATTTTCTTGTTCAGCTCGCGCGGCGACATCTTGAAGGTGGCGCCGGAATCGCGCACCCGCACCAGCACCTGCAACTCGCCGTTGTCGAATGATGGTTCGATGACGGCTTCGATTTCGTGAGAAGCGGTTTCCATGGTCGGCTTGCGGTGCAGGGTCATTGTCGAACCAGTCGCGTGTTCGGGGCTTCGTTCAGAGGGGCGCTGCTGCGTATCGGATTGATATCGATACCGCCCCGGCGGGTGTAGCGCGCGTTCACGGTCAGCCGCGTGGGTGCGCATCGATCCTGAATGTCCTTGAAGATCCGCTCGACGCATTGCTCGTGAAATTCCTCATGGTTGCGGAACGATACGATGTATTTGAGCAGCGCCGCGCGATCGATGCGCCGGCCTTCGTAGGCAATCGACACGGTGCCCCAGTCGGGTTGCCCGGTGACGAGGCAGTTGGATTTCAAGAGATTGGAGTAAAGCGTCTCGCTGACAGGTTCGTCGTGCACGAACAGAAGCTGTGGGTCGACATGGTACTGATCGATCGCGATGTCCTGCTCGTCGATCGACGTGCCGGGCGGCGCGTCGATTCGCAGCGCCGTTGCATACTCGAGCGGCTCGAGCGTGACGGAAACGGGCGCGCCGGCGCAGCGCGACAGATCGCGGGAGGCGATCTGCTCGACCTCGGCACGGTCCGTGAACGGCGTGTTGTTGAAGGTGTTGAAATACAGCTTCATCGTCTTGGATTCGATGACGTTCGGCGACGTGCAAGGCACGATGACCGTCGCGATTGCCACGCGGGGCAGGCCGCGTGGCGTAAGCCAGGACACCTCGTAATGGTTCCAGACGTCGAAGCCGAAAAACGGCAATGGGCCGGTGATGCTGATTTCTTCGCGCTTCACGGCGCGCGCAATGGCGAAGAGCCTCTCGGCGTTATAAGTGGACTCGTATTTGGATGGCTGGCCAAGCTCCATGGCATCTCGGTTTGGTGGGTGGTCTAAGCCGAAGAAGCGCATGCCTTCGGTATTTTGATTCGTAACGCAATGGAAACAATTCTTCGTGTGCGTCACGGTTATGCCTGACTGTTTTTATGGGCGATCAATAATACCGCATGCGGTGCGCTTGCAGAACTGGAATATACCGGCTTGCTAATACGGGGCGTTGCGCCGGCTGCGAAATCGCCAACGCCGCCGCAAGCGTGTGGAACCGGCATGCGCGCATTTGAGGTGTGAATGCATGAATGCCTTGCGCAGCGTCTTATTATATAAAATAAGGAAATAATAGAGGCGGTTGGGCTCGTATTCGATGCTGCACGTGCGGCTAGCCGCTCGGCCGGTTTGGCTTTTTTGCTATCGGCGGCAGGCGTCAGACCCGGCGTCACCGCCGCCAGACTGGGGAAGGACTCTACCCTGTCAGAATTGCCAGTTTTGGTGGATTGTTAATTCCGACATATTATCTTCCTTGGGATAGGTATTGCATATTTGCAACGTTCGCCGATACACGGCATGATTGTTCATCGCTGCTTGTCCCATTGATGGGCTGCCGCCGAAATGGGTCGCCAAATTGCCTATCACTGCTCTTGCGTGCGGGTGAGCGACGGTTTTGGCAGCACAAACAACAAGCCAGGAAATGGAATCCCGCGAGTGTTTGACGCAGGCGTTCATGATGGTGCCACTGAAAACGTCTGAGGTTAAACATGACCGAAAGAATGCGTGAAAAGCGTGTCATCGATTGTTTTCCGTGTAGTTCGATTCGAACACCGGCGAAATGCGAATCGGCCGACATTGGCCGCCACTGTGGATTACCAGCCGGAACCGTGTCAGGTTTGGGGCCGCTGAACAGTGCGACGGTAGTGCGGCGTGACGTATCGCTACGAACATTCCAGTGCAATCCGTAGGAGTGGCCGCCTGAATCATGTATCGCGTTCAGGTTCGGACGCCTACTTTGCCCCGGGTGCCTTAGGCGCGGTCGGCATGACCGTGTCCCATCTGCTTCGGGTGGCCTGTAGGACCAGCAGATGGTTTTGGCGATTGTTATCTGACAATCGCCTTTTTTTTACGCATTTTCAGGTAACGGAGCCGAGAATTTCTCCGGTACTCCATGATTCGGTTGTGGGGCCAGCGGCCAGCCTGCTTGATTGCGCCTGGCTGGTTTCAGCGAAATATTCCGATGCTTTTTTGAATCCCGTTTTGCCGGTGCGAACTTATGCCGATCATCTTGCCTGCAGCGCTTGTGCGGGTTTGCGGTGCCATGTGCGCCGCGGATGCCGATGCATTGTGTTCGGGGGAATGAGCAAGTGCCGGCCGGTGAGCGGGAGGCGGGACGGATATTTCTGTTATCGGAGAATTGGTGTAAATCTGGAGTACTGACAATCGATCGATTCGTGTTTATAAGCCTAGTGCACCTTATTTTAATTGTCGATTTTGATTGAGTGATTGAGCCGGGCATTCAATTTTATTTTTGAAGAAGATAAGCGGATGGGGCGTATGCATTCGATTATTCGATTTCGGAAAATAATGCTATTTTGGGAGATTGGGGGGCTAAAGTCCCGGTAATTGGGACTGAACGCGGATAGGGGCGGCGCGTTGCCGCGCGCCGCCGGTTTTACCTCAAGTCGAAATCGCGGTCCGCCAGCGTGGGGTATGAAATGCTTCTGACCTTCGCCGCAGGCTGCGGGCGCCGCCGACGCACGATCTGCGCGCCGACGAACACGGCGCCCGCTGCGGCAATCAACGCGCCTGCGATCGGCACCGCGGCGTAACCTAGGCCCATCGAGATCGCCGCGCCGCCTGCTGCCGCGCCGAGCGCGTTGCCGAGATTGAAAGCGCCAACATTGACGGACGACGCGAGACCCGGCGCGTCGGCCGCGGCGCGCATCACGCGCATTTGCAACGGCGGCACAACCGCGAATGTCGCGATGCCCCACACAAGCAGGCTTGCCGCCGCGCCCGCATGCGTCGCGGCGAGCATCGGGAATGCCAGCATCACCGCAATCAACAGCAGCAGAAAACCGAGCAGCGTGCCGTCGAGCGAGCGATCGGCAAGCCGGCCGCCGGCCACATTGCCGATCGAAAAGCCGATGCCGATCAGTACCAGCATCATGGTCACGAACGCCGGCTTCGCGCCGGTGAGCTGCGTGAGCGTTGGAGCGATGTAGGTGTAGAGCGTGAACATTGCGCCGGCGCCGAGCACGGTAGTCGCGAGTGCGCCAAGCACCGCGGGGCGGGTCAGTACCGTCAGTTCCGCACGCAGATTCGGCATTTTGCCGGCTTCGCCCTTCGGCAGCGCGACGAGCAGACCGAGCATCGCGATCACGCCGAGCCCGGCGGTCGCCACGAACGACATCCGCCAGCCAATCGCATGACCGAGCCAGGTGGCGGCCGGCACGCCGCCCACGTTCGCGATCGTCAGGCCCATGAACATCGTCGCGACCGCGCTCGCCTGTCGTTCGCGCGGCACCAGGCTTGCGGCGACGACCGAACCAAGCCCGAAGAATGCGCCGTGATTGAGGCTGGTGATAAGCCGTGCGAGCAGAAGCGTCGCGTAGTTCGGCGCGATCGCCGACAGCAGGTTGCCCAGTGTGAAAATGCTCATCAGCGCGATCAGCGCGGTGCGCCGCGGCCAGCGCGCGAGTGCGAGTGTCATCAGCGGCGCGCCGGCCATCACGCCGATCGCGTAAGCGCTGATCAGCATGCCGGCCGTGGGAATCGACACGTGAACGCCGTCCGCGATCACGGGCAACAGGCCCATCGGCGAAAATTCGGTCGTCCCGATGCCGAAAGCGCCGATCGCGAGCGCGAGGAGCGGCAACGTCGCAGCGTTGCGCGATGGGGCGTGAGTGGAAGTGGATGGATTCATGCGACGGATTCCTGTGCTGGCGAACGAAATGTGAAGGCGTTTGAGCGAGTTGTCGGCGAAAACATCGCGGGCTTGGCGGGAGCGATTTCGTGGTGACGCATGACAGTGCAATGCTGCCATGCGGGCGAACATTCGAGCGATGCGCACCGCAACCGTAGCCGCGCTGGTCGTCCACACGAACGGCATCGCACCGGCAAGCGCTTCGTGATCCGACAAGGATGGGCGAAGTGTGCCTGCTTTACTTTTGCAAAAAAATACGTTTATAAATGAAATTATTTTGATTTGAAATCAAGAATGAAGATCACGCTGGATGAATTGCAGGCGTTCGTGACCGTCGTCGATACAGGTTCGCTCACGGCGGCCGCACAGCAGCTCGACCTGACGATTTCGGCGGCCAGCCGCGCGCTCGGCAGGCTCGAGGAGAAGCTGAGGACGACGCTGCTGCGCCGGACTACACGCCGACTCGAATTGACCGAGGAGGGGCGCGCTTTTTTGCAGGACGCGCGCGCGATCATCGAATCGGTGGATACGGCCGAGGAGCGGATGACTGCCCGGCGGGATCATCCGTCAGGACGGCTGCGGATCGATGCGGCGACGCCGTTCATGCTTCACGTGATCGTGCCACTCGTGGCAGGTTACCGCGCACGCTATCCGGAGGTGGAACTGGAGTTGAACAGTAACGAGGGAATCGTCGATTTGCTGGAGCGGCGTACCGATGTCGCGATCCGCATCGGCCGGTTGAAGGATTCGACCTTGCACGGCAAGCTGATCGGCTCAAGCCGAGTGCGAATCCTCGCCAATCCTGACTATCTGAAAGCGCACGGCCATCCGCGACGCATCGACGCCTTGCGCAAGCACGTGCTGCTCGGCTTCAATCAGCCGGAGTCGCTAAATCTCTGGCCGATCGCCGGGCCGGATGGCGAGCCGTATCGCGCCGAGCCGGCAATCCGCTCGTCGAGCGGCGAGACACTCAGGCAGCTCGCGCTGCAGGGGAACGGCATCGTTTGTCTGTCCGATTTCATGACGATGCGCGATCGGCGCGAAGGCCGTCTTATCCAGCTGTTCGCCGGCAAGACGCTCGATATGCGGCAGCCGATCAACGCGGTCTATTACCGGAATACGGCCATTTCCGCGAGGATCGCATCATTCGTCGACTATCTGGCGCAAGCGGTGCGCGGCACGGAATTCGATCCCGGGCGTCGCAATTGAGTTCGGGCGCGCCGGCGCGTTGGTTTGCATCGACATTTCGAGCGCCGGTTCTTGATTGCGAATGCCAAAGCCGGCGAGCGCCGTTCATCGGTTCGCAGGTGATGCGCGCATCGTGCCGGTTTCGCGCCGCTGTTGTCGAACGGCTCTCATCAGACGATGCTGCGGCGCTGCCCGGCCGGTGAGCACGTTGTACGAAATAGACGGTTCGTGGGATCGGCGAGGGGGCGGCAGGCCAAACAAGATTCGGGTAATCCCTAGTGACGCCATAAATTGCAACTGATTGCATAAAGGAGTTTGGCTGGCGTAGTATGCATGCAACTTGTTGCATAAAGAGGCGAGCTTTCGATGAACTCCTATCCCCATTTGCTGGCGCCGCTCGAGCTGGGTTTCACGTCACTCAGGAACCGTGTCGTGATGGGGTCGATGCATGTGGGCCTCGAGGAGGCGCCGAACGGATTCGAACGGATGGCGGCGTTCTATGCGCAGCGCGCGCGCGGCGAGGTCGGCTTGATCGTCACCGGCGGAATCGCGCCGAACGAGCGCGGCCGGCCCGCGCCAGGCGGCGCGATGTTGACCACCGAGGCGCAAGCGGAGTCCCATCGGATGGTCACGCGCGCCGTTCATGAACATGGCGGGGCGATCGCGATGCAGATTCTGCACTTCGGCCGTTATGCCTACCAGCCGGCGCTGGTTGCGCCAAGCGCGTTGAAGGCGCCGATCAACGCGTTCGTGCCGCACGCGTTGACGGCCGAGGAGGTGGAGGAGACGATCGATGATTTCGTCCGCTGTGCGGCGCTCGCGCAGTACGCGGGTTACGACGGCGTGGAGATCATGGGTTCGGAAGGATACCTGATCAACGAGTTCATCGCCGCCCGCACCAACCATCGCGACGACGCATGGGGTGGCTCATACGAGAACCGGATCCGGTTTCCCGTGGAGATCGTGCGGCGCGTGCGCGAGCGGGTGGGTGCGCGCTTCATCGTGATTTACCGGCTGTCGATGCTTGACCTGGTCGAAGGCGGCTCGACGCTTGACGAGGTGATTCAACTCGCGCAGGCAGTCGAGGCGGCCGGCGCGACGATCGTCAATACCGGAATCGGTTGGCACGAAGCGCGGATTCCGACCATTGCGACGAAGGTGCCGCGCGCCGCGTATGCGTGGGTCACGCGCCGCTTGATGGGCAAGATCGGCATTCCGTTGGTCGCGACGAACCGCATCAATACGCCGGAGGTCGCGGAACGATTGCTGGCTGACGGATATTGCGACATGGTGTCGATGGCCCGGCCGTTCCTGGCCGATGCGCAGTTCGTGAGCAAGGCGCGGCAGGGCCGCGCGGACGAGATCAATACGTGCATCGGCTGCAACCAAGCGTGCCTCGATCACACGTTCAGCGGCAAGATCACGTCCTGTCTGGTGAATCCGCTCGCGTGCCACGAAACCGAACTGGTGATCGAGCCGGCCGCGCGGCCCAAGCGGATCGGCGTCGTCGGCGCGGGGCCCGCCGGGCTCAGTTTCGCGGTTACCGCGGCCGGACGCGGGCACGACGTCACGCTGTTTGAGGCAGCCTCGGAGATCGGCGGCCAGTTCAATCTGGCGAAGAAAATTCCCGGCAAGGAAGAATTCAACGAAACGCTGCGCTATTTCAAGCGGCAGCTCGAACTGCACCGGGTCACGGTGCACCTCGATACGCGGGTCGATGTCGAGCATCTGGTTGCCGAGGGGTTCGACGAGATCGTGCTTGCCACCGGCGTGACGCCGCGCGTGCCGGATATCGACGGCGTCGATCGCGCGAACGTGCTCGGCTATCTCGACGTATTGCGCGACGAAGCGCCGGTTGGCGCGAGTGTTGCGGTGATCGGCGCGGGCGGCATCGGTTTCGACGTGGCTGAATATCTGACGCAAGAAGGCGAGAGTGCGAGCGTGGCGCCTGCCAGGTTTTACGCGCAATGGGGCATCGATACCGAGTACGCGGAACGTGGCGGCCTGCGCACGCCCGACGTGGATGCGTCCGCGCGCAGCGTCCATCTGTTGCAGCGTAAGGCGTCGAAGGTCGGCGACGGGCTCGGCAAGACGACGGGCTGGATTCATCGCGCATCGCTCAAGACACGCGGCGTCGCGATGTCGTCGAGCGTGGCGTATGAGCGCATCGATGCTGCGGGGCTCCATTTGCGGATCGATGGCGAACCTTGCACGCTCGATGTCGATACCGTCGTGATCTGCGCAGGGCAGGAGCCGCAACGTGCGCTTTACGAAGCATTGCGCGCGAGCGGCTGTTCGGTTCACTTGATCGGCGGTGCGGACGTGGCCGCGGAGCTTGATGCGAAACGGGCGATTTATCAAGGCACTTGGCTTGGCTCGACGATTTGATCCGGCACATTGCGCGAGCGGGCGTTCATTCTATTAATCCAGTGTTGGAGATTGTCATGACTCAGATGCCCAGGGGCCTTCAACCGTGCGTCGCGCCCGCGCTCGAGCAGTGGCACGCAATGATCGACAAGCGCGATCTGAGCGAGCTTGCCACGATTGTTCATCCGGATGCCGTGTTCCGCTCACCGATGGCGAACTCGGCTTATATATCGGCACAGGCGCTGGTTTTGGCGTTGAATACGGTGATCAAGGTGTTCGAGGAATTTACCTATCATCGTCAGTGGGCTACCGACGACGGTTTGAACGTCGCGCTCGAATTCAGCGCGCGCGTGGGCGACAAGAATTTGAAGGGGGTCGATTTGATCCGCTTCGACGAGCACGGGAAGATTGTCGAGTTCGAAGTGATGGTGCGGCCGCTGAGTGGATTGCAGGCACTCGGCGCGGAAATGGGCGCGCGTTTGGGGGAGAGTCTGCCTGCCTATAAAAAGAAAAGTTGAGCGGAAAATCGCAGCGCGGGGCACCGGACAGCAGGCCGCGAGTGCCGGTTTTGTCGTGTGACTCAGGCAGCGCATCGTCGCGCCCGAGACGGCGTGACCGTAGCAGCACGGCTTGATCGATCCGTGCGCAAGCACCGCGTCGGCATCTTCTGCGGTTTTATTGCGGCGGTTTTGCGGTGATTTGCCGTGCCCGGATCAATCGCCCATCGGAATGACGAGTGACGCGCGTCGGCAATTTGCGCTACCCTCTCGCCCACATGCATCACGAAACGGCTTCGGCGCGTTCGATGCAAATGACGATACAGCGAGGATTTTTAACCATGCGAATTCTGGTGGTGGGGGCGGGCGCGACCGGCGGTTATTTCGGCGGGCGTCTTGCGGCGGCAGGCCGCGATGTGACGTTTCTCGTGCGGGATGCCCGTGCGCAGGCGCTCGAGCGCGATGGCCTGGTGATTCACAGCCCGCGCGGCGATCTGACGCTGACCGATGTCAAAACCATTCGGGCGGGCGATGCTCACGAACCGTTTGATCTTGTTTTCCTGAGTTGCAAGGCGTATAGCCTGGACGATGCGATCGCGTCGTTCGCACCGTTCGTCGGCGAGAACACGCTGATCCTGCCAGTGCTCAACGGGATGCGCCATCTCGACATATTGCAGGCGAAGTTCGGGCGGGCGCGGGTGCTGGGCGGCTTGTGCGTCATTGCCGCCGCGCTCGATGGTTCGCAGCACGTCGTGCATCTGAACGACCTTCATGCCGTGTCGTTCGGCGAGTTGGATGGCGGCGTGTCCGCCCGCGTGCAGGCGGTGGCCGATACGCTCGGCGGCGCCGGCTTCGACGTGACGGCGAGCGAAGCGATCATTGCGCGCATGTGGGAGAAATGGGTCTTTCTCGCGACGCTCGCTGCAAGCACGTCACTCTTCCGGGGCTCGGTCGGCGATATTTTGAGTGCTCCGGATGGCAAGCGCCTGCTTGAAACGATGCTGGGCGAATGCAGCGCGCTGGCTCAGCGCAACGGCTACGAGCCGAGCGGCGAATTCGTCGCGCGCATGCAAAAGATGCTGTTGACGCCATCCGATTTGACCGCGTCGATGATGCGCGATGTCGAGCAGCACGCGCGCGTCGAAGCAGATCATGTGATTGGCGATCTGCTTGCACGCGGCGGCGATGCCGAGCAGACAGGCGCCGCGATTTCGCTATTGCGCGTGGCATACAACCATCTGAAGATCTACGAAGCGCGTTCGCTGCGCGAAGCTGGCACGGCGCAGTCGCGCTAAGCACCGGCCAGGCCGCGTCACGTGATTCGGCATCCGAAACAAGCCGTGTGTGCTGCTGGCGGCGCGGCTTGCTAACGGCGCCGCCGCCTTTTGTCGCTCTGCTCGCCACCAGTTGCCGGCCGCGTTACTCCACTTGCTGAGGCAGAATCACGATCTTGCCGGTCACTTGCCGTGCCAGCATCGCCTCCAGCGCACGCGGCGCTTGCGACAGCGGATAGCGTGCGGACACGAACGGGCGGAGCTTGGCCTCGCGCAACCATGCGAATAGCTGCTTGACGTTTTCGATGTTGCGCTGCGGCTCGCGCCGAGTGAACTCGCCCCAGAACACGCCGACGATCGCGCTGCCTTTGAGCAGCGTCAGATTGAGCGGCAGCTTTGGGATTTGGCCGGCCGCGAAGCCGACGACGAGATAACGGCCGTTCCAGCCGACGCTGCGCAGCGCGGGCTCCGCGAGATCGCCGCCGACCGGATCGTAGACAACGTCGACGCCGCCTGTCGGACACAGCGCCTTGAGCCGTGCGCGCAAATCCTCGGCCGCATAGTTGATCGTCTCGTCGGCGCCGTGGCGGCGCGCGACTGCGAGCTTGTCGTCGCTCGACGCCGCGGCGATCACGCGCGCGCCAAGCAGCTTGCCCAGCTCGACGGCCGCGAGCCCCACGCCACCCGCTGCGCCGAGCACGAGCAGCGTCTCGCCCGCCTGCAGTTTCGCGCGGTCCTTCAATGCGTGATACGAGGTGCCGTAAGTCAGCATGAAACTGGCCGCGCTCTCTAGCTCCTGCTCGCCAAGCCCCAGCGGCAGCGGGATCGCGTCGTGCTCGGCGAGCAGAATCTCTTGCGCATAGCCGCCTGTGGGCACGATGGCGGCGACGGCGTCGCCGGGCTTCACGCGCGCCACGCCGGCGCCGACCGCCTTCACGATGCCGGCAAGCTCGCAGCCGGGCACGAACGGCGGTTCGGGCTTGAACTGATATTTCCCTTCGATGATCAACGCATCGGGGAAGTTGACCGATGCAACCTTCGTTGTCACGACGATCTGCTTGGGCCCCGGCTCGGGCGACGGCAGCTCGGCGACGCGCAACGACGACGGCGGGCCGAAAGTTTCGCAGACGATGGCTTTCATGGCGGGCGGATTTCCGGATGAACGGGTGGGAACGGGTCAGCTGCCGCGCGTGATCGGCAGATCGACGAGCGACGGATCGCCGAGCGTCGCGCGGCGGGCAAGTTCGAGTTTGGCGATTGCCGCGCGATGCACTTCGTCCGGGCCATCGGCGAGACGCAACGTGCGTACTGCCGCATATGCGCCGGCGAGCGGAAAGTCTCCCGACACGCCGCCGCCGCCGTGCGCCTGAATCGCCCAATCGATCACGCGCAGCGCCATCGTCGGCGCGACCACCTTGATCATCGCGATTTCCTTGCGTGCATCCTTATTGCCCACGGTGTCCATCATGTAGGCGGCCTTGAGCGTCAGCAGGCGAGCCTGATCGATCGCGCACCGCGCTTCGGCGATACGTTCGTGCCAGACGCTGTGCTCGGCGATCGGTTTGCCGAACGCCACGCGCTCGCGCAGGCGGTCGCACATGAGTTCGAGCGCGCGCTCGGCCACGCCGATCGTGCGCATGCAATGGTGAATGCGCCCCGGCCCGAGCCGGCCTTGCGCGATCGCGAAGCCGCGCCCCTCGCCGAGCAGGATGTTCGACGCCGGCACGCGAACGTTGTCGAGCACGATTTCCATGTGACCGTGCGGTGCATCGTCGTAGCCGAATACCGATAGCGGGCGCACGACAGTGATGCCGGGCGTGTCGGCCGGCACCAGCACCATCGATTGTTGCTGGTGGGTAGGCGCGGCGGGATCGGTCTTGCCCATCACGATGTAGATCTTGCAGCGCGGATCGCCCGCGCCCGACGCGAACCACTTGCGCCCGTTGATCACGTAGTCGTCGCCGTCGCGCACGATCGAGCAGCGGATGTTGGTCGCGTCGGACGATGCGACCTCCGGTTCGGTCATCAGGAATGCAGAGCGTATCTCGCCCGCGAGCAACGGTTCCAGCCAACGGTCTTTTTGCGTATCCGTGCCATAGCGTTCGAGCGTTTCCATGTTGCCGGTGTCGGGCGCGGAGCAATTGAACACTTCGGGTGCCCAGTCCACACGCCCCATGATTTCGCACAGCGGCGCATATTCGAGGTTCGACAACCCTTCTGGGGCGCGCGTCGATTGCGGCAGAAACAGGTTCCACAGGCCGTCGGCCCGGGCTTTTTCCTTCAGCGTGTCGATGAGCGGCACCGGTTGCCATGGATTGCCGGCGCGGCGGTTTTCCGCCACCGCGTCATGCACGCGTTGCTCGTTCGGATAGATGTGCTCGTCGAAGAACGCGGCAAGCTTGCGTTGCAGCGCCTGGACGCGTGGCGAATGGTCGAAGTTCATGGCGGTTCGGGCTCTCTGGGGCAACAGGGGCGGGTTGCGCACGCGGGATACATGCCGGAGTGGTGGCGATAAGTTCCGTTTGACGAAACTAACGTCGCGCGGTATTCCGTCAATATCGTAGAATCAACTCTCTGCATTGGCAATCGGTAGTCTGCGGAAAATTTGAAAAATCCCGGATCGATGCCGATATGTATTGCGGTCGCCCACTGGCGGTGCTAAATTTTTCAACGGCCGAAATCCGGTCCGTAAGTTTCGTTTAGAGAAACTTCGGAGTCGGCACAGATGCGCAACGGCCCTGACGGTTCGATGGAGGCGGCAGATGGAGACGATCAAGCGCGCGGCGCTCGGGCGCATGCGCTACGGCCGGGAGGTATCTGCGTGCGTATACCGGCGGCGAACCGGAACACGGCGGCATCCGGCCTGTGACGGACAAAACTGCCCGGAGGCCCGTCGATGAGCCTGCTGATTTCGCGCCGCGATCTCGAATTCCTGCTGTATGAATGGCTCGACGCGACTGCGCTGGCGGCCGCGCCGCGCTACGCCGAACACAGCCGCGAAACGTTCGACGCGGTGCTCGATATGTGCGAGCGGATGGCCACCGAGCTGTTTGCGCCACATGCGGCGCGCAGCGATCGTGAAGAACCGCGTTTGAACGGCGAGCAAGTGGAGTTGATCCCGGAAATCGGCGCGGCGGTCAATGCATTCGCCGGCGCCGGGCTCATTGCCGCCGGCCAGGACGAGGCGCTCGGCGGGATGAGGCTGCCGAAACTCGTCGAAGCTGCGTCGTTTCTCTATTTCCAGGCCGCCAACATCGCGACGGCGGCGTATCCGTTCCTGACGATCGCCAATGCGAATCTGTTGGTCGCGCACGGCAGTTCCGCGCAGATCGATGCGTTCGCGCGTCCACAGTTGGCCGGCCGCTTTTTAGGGACGATGTGCTTGTCGGAACCGCAGGCGGGCTCGTCGCTGTCCGACATCACCACGCGGGCGGACTACGAGTGCGAATCGCCGTTCGGTGCGCAGTATCGGCTGACCGGCAACAAGATGTGGATTTCCGGCGGCGATCATGCGTTGTCCGACAATATCGTTCATCTGGTGCTCGCGAAAATTCCGGACGAGCACGGCCGCCTGGTTGCCGGTACGCGCGGGATTTCGCTTTTCATCGTGCCCAAATATCTGGTCGGTGCCGACGGGGCATGCGGCGAGCGCAACGACGTCGTGCTCGCGGGGCTGAATCACAAAATGGGCTATCGCGGCACGACCAATTGCCTGCTCAATTTCGGCGAAGGCACGCGGCATCGCCCGCAAGGGCGCGCGGGCGCGATTGGTTACCTGGTCGGCAAACCTGGGAACGGGCTTGCGGCGATGTTCCATATGATGAACGAAGCGCGCATCGGTGTGGGAGCCGGAGCGGTTGCGCTTGGCTATACCGGTTATCTGCATGCGCTCGACTATGCGCGCAATCGTCCGCAGGGACGTCCGATCGGCCCAGGCGGCAAGGATGCCGCCGCCCCGCAGGTGCCGATCGTCGAGCATCCGGACGTGCGCCGGATGCTGCTCGCGCAGAAGGCTTATGTCGAAGGCGGGCTGGCACTGATTCTTTATTGCGCGCGGCTTGTCGACGACGCGCGCGCCCATCCCGATCCCGCTGCCCGTGCCGGCGCCGCACGCCTGTTGGACATCCTGACGCCGGTTGCGAAGAGCTGGCCGTCGCAGTGGTGTCTGGCGGCCAATGATCTCGCGATCCAGGTTCACGGCGGCTATGGTTACACGCGCGACTACGCGGTGGAGCGGCTCTATCGGGACAATCGGCTGAATGCGATCCACGAAGGTACGCACGGTATCCAGGCGCTCGATTTGCTCGGCCGCAAGGTCGTGCAGGACGGCTCAGCGGCGCTGTACGCGCTCGATGCGCGGATCGGCTCGACGATTGCGCGTTCGCGCGATGCACGCGACGATGCGTGCGCGTTCGGCGACGCGCTCGCGCGGCGTTGGACGCGGCTCGTCGACGTCACGGGCCGGTTGGCTGCGGCGGACGATCCGCGTGCCGGACTGGCGAATGCCAGCGTTTATCTGGAAGCGTTCGGGCATGCGATCGTCGCATGGCTATGGCTCGAACAAATGCTTGCCGCCGGCGGTCGCGCCAGCGATTTTCACGACGGCAAGCGCGCCGCCTGCCGCTACTTTTTCCGTTGGGAGTTGCCGAAGATCGACGCGCAGCTCGATCTGCTCGACAGCCTCGATACGACCACGCTGCAAATGCGCGACGCGTGGTTCTGAACGCAACCCATTGCATGCCTTCCCATCCGGATTTCGGAGAACTGAAGATGAACGAATCGATCAAGCAACTGTTCGATCTGACCGGCAAGACCGCCCTCGTCACCGGCGGCTCGCGCGGCTTGGGTTTGCAGCTCGCGACGGCGCTCGGCCAGGCGGGCGCGCGCGTGATTGTGTCGGCGCGCAAGGAGCATGAGCTGCGCGACGCGCAGCAGACGTTGCGCGCGCTCGGCGTGGACGCCGACTGGATCGCCGCGAACGGCGCGCAGGACGACGAGATCGAGCGGCTCGCGGACGAAGCGATTGCTCGGCTCGGTCATGTCGATATTCTTGTCAACAACGCGGGCGCGACCTGGGGTGCGCCCGCCGAGGATCACCCCGTCGATGCATGGGACAAGGTGTTCGACCTGAACGTGCGCGGCCTGTTCTTGCTAACCCAGCGCATCGGCAAGCATTCGATGATTCCGCGCGGCTCGGGGCGGGTCGTCAATGTCGCGTCGATCGCCGGTTTGCGCGGCAATCCACCGGGCGCGATGACGACGATCGCGTACAACAGCAGCAAGGGCGCGGTCGTCAACTTCACGCGCGCGCTCGCCGGCGAGTGGGGCAAATACGGAATCACCGTCAACGCGATCGCGCCGGGTTTCTTTCCGACCAAGATGGCAAACGGGTTGATCGACGCGATCGGTGCCGACAAGTTGATCGCGGGCGCGCCGCTCAAGCGGCTCGGCGAGGACGGCGATCTCGCGGGCGCGCTGCTGCTGTTCGCATCGCAGGCCGGGCGGCACATCACCGGCCAGATTCTGGCGGTGGACGCAGGCGTCAGTGCGGTCTGAATGGCGCGCCGCGGTGCGCGCACGCGCTAGAACTGGCCGCCGACGCGTTCGAACACCTCGTCGCGCAGCGCGACGAGCCGCGGCCCGAAATCGTCGATCAACCGATCGCGCGTGACGGTCGACAGGCGGCCGCTGCAGTTGAAGGCGAGGATGCGCGATCCGTCGGCCGACACCATCGGCACGCCGACCGCGAACAGATCGGGTGACCAGTCGCCGAACGACACGCAAAAGCCCAGACGCTCGTAGTCGTCGCGCGCGGCAACGATTCCTGCCTTCAGCGCGGGCCACTGTTGCGGCGGGCAGCCGGCCTCGGTCGTCGCCAGGTAGCGCTGGAACAGCTCGGGCGGCAGCGCGGCGAGGTGCGCACGGCCAAGCGCGGTCGTGCCGTGCGCCACGCGTGATCCCGGTTCGAGCCGCAATTGGAACAGCGGGTCGCCTTGGCAAATGTCGAGCAGGATCATCTGCTTGCCGTCGAATTCGCCGAGCATCGCCGCCGCCTGCGTGTGCTTCGCGTAGTCGAGCAGGAACGGATGGGCAGCGTCGATCACGTCGTTGTTTTGCAGGAACGCATGTCCGAGATTCAGCACGCCGACGCCGAGCGAGTATTTCTCGAGATCGGCCGAGTAATGCAGATAGCCGAGCTGCGTCAGCGTGAACGTGAGACGCGAAACCGTTGGTTTCGGCAACTGAGTGCGTTGTGCGATGTCCTGATTGCCGAGATATCGCTGGCCGCGCGTGAAGCAGCGCAGCACGGCCATGCCGCGGGCGAGCGCGGTGACGAACTGCGGATGATCTTCGGCGGGAGTCGGCAGCAGGGAGGTGATGTCGCGCTTCGGGTTGCCCATGGACGTGAAATGCCGGACGGTGCGGTGCAACGGAGATTCTACAGGAACGCGCCGGCGCGAGGCTTGCCGGGCTTCGTCGTCCTGAATGCCGTGCCGGCCGGATGGCGGGCGTGCATCTTTGGGTGAACATGGACACCGATTCGTGGCGCGATGGCGCCGCCGGACCGATAAGGAGAAAACATGGAAGAGCTGGCTGGGAAGGTGGCGGTCATCACCGGAGCGGGTTCCGGGCTTGGCCGGGGGTTCGCGAACACGGCGGCGCGACTGGGCATGAAGCTCGTCCTCGCCGACGTGAATCGCGACGCGCTCGCCGCCACGGTCGATGCATTGCGCGCGCAGCGCGCGGAGCTTGTCGATCAGCGGACCGACGTCGGCGATGAACGGCAGGTGGCGGCCCTTGCCGATGCGGCATACGCCACGTATGGCGCGGTGCATCTGTTGTTCAACAATGCCGGCGTCGGTAGCGGCGGATTGATCTGGGAGGCGTCGGCCGACGAATGGCGCCGCGTGCTCGACGCCAATTTGTGGGGCGTGATTCACGGAATACGCGCGTTCGTTCCGCGAATGCTCGACGCGGCGCGTGGCGATGCCGGCTACCGTGCGCATATCGTCAACACCGCGTCGATGGCGGGGCTGGTCAATACACCGCTTAGCGGCGTGTATAACGTGTCGAAGCATGCGGTCGTGTCGCTGTCGGAGACGCTGTATCACGATCTCGCGCTCGTCACGCAGCAAGTGCGCAGCTCGGTGCTATGCCCGTTTTTCGTGCCTACCGGCATTGCCGAATCGATGAGCCGCCAGGCGGCGCAGTTGAGCACGCATTCGCAGCGGGTCGCCTATACGCTGCTGGAGCGGGCTGTGAGCGCGGGGCGCGTGACGGCGGCTCAACTCGCCGACGTGACGTTCGATGCGGTGCGGCGCGGCGATTTCTATATTTTTTCGCATCCGCATGCGCTCGACGGGGTGAGAGCGCGGTTGGACGATATCGCCCATGCGCGCACGCCGAGCGATCCGTATGCCGCGCGGCCTGACGTGCGCGCGCAATTGGAGGCGGCGCTGCGGCGTTAGCGCGGGCGCGGACGCGGAAACGGCGATCACATTTCGCCGCGCCGGGAGCAGACCGTCACGATTTGCTGGATCGCGAAGTTGTCTCTGACGCCCGGCAGCGCATCGACGAGACATGCGTAATACGCGCGTTCGCGCGGCAGCAGCAATGCAGCGTTGCGGTACAGCTTGTCGCACGCGTTTTGCAGCAGGCTCGCTGCCGCGCTGTTGCGGCTTTCGCGCAGTGTTTGCAGGACGCATTGATCGTATTGCGCCGCACCGCCATCATTCAGCGCCATTGCGGGCAGCGGTGTGACGAGCGCGATAGCGACCAACGCGCTGGATATCCGTGACATGGGGCCTCCCGTTTTCCGACGAGCAGAGTTTTGTCTGACTAGTGATCCGGCCGGCGCGATGCATGCCGGCGTTACCGGTTCGCGTGACATAGACCATTCTACTGTTCGCGTACCGGCCCGATTGACCGCATTTGTCCAGAAAAATGGCCCGGATGGATATGGCTGCCGTTCGCCATTGTCCTTACGATGCAAGCAAGCAGGCCGTCCGGGGGCGGCGCGCGCGGGAAAATGCCGGGAACGTTTTTTCGCGTATCGTGATCGCATTGCGGGTGTGCCTTCGTGGCGGCGCTGACGGATCGTCGATACGCGTTTCTTTTCCGATTGATTGCGCCCCTGCCGCTTGCGTCGCACGGGCGTCCGCCCGTCTTTCTTTCATGATTCGAAGCAACGGAGCTGCAAGTTGAGCACGAAACCTTGGCTGGCCAGTTACGGCAACGTTCCCGAGACCATCGACGCAGACGCCTATCGTTCGATGACCCATTTGCTCGACGACGCGATGCGAAAGTATGCGGCGCGGCCGGCATTCCGCTCGTTCGGACAAACGCTAACCTATGCGGACGTCGACCGTTTGTCGCGCGACCTCGCGGCTTACCTGCAGCAGCGGCTCGGCGTGCGCAAGGGCGACCGCGTTGCCGTGATGCTGCCGAACCTGCTGGCGTTTCCGATCGCATTGCTGGGCATCGCGCGGCTCGGCGCGGTGCAGGTGAACGTGAACCCGTTGTATACGGCTCGCGAACTCTCGCATCAACTCAACGACGCGGGCGCCGAAGTCCTGATCGTGTTTTCGGGAAGCACCCCGGTCATTGCCGACGTGCTGGGCGAGGTGCGGCTCAAGCACATTCTGACCGTGGGCGTCGGCGACGGCTCGCCGGCGGCACTGCCGTCGCCGCCAGTGGATGCGCGTCTGCCGGATACGATCGCGTTTGTGCAAGCGCTTGCCGAAGGTGCGGCACTGGCGTTCGAGCCAGCGAACGTGACAGGGGACGATCTGCTGTTCCTGCAATACACGGGCGGCACGACCGGCCTTTCGAAGGGCGCCGCGCTGACGCATCGCAACCTGGTGGCGAACACGCTGCAGTTCCGCGAGATGATGGCAGGGCTCGTGTATGAGGAAGACGAGGTGATTGTCACCGCGCTGCCGCTTTATCATGTGTTTGCGCTGACCGTGAACTTCATCACTTACTTCTCGATCGGCGGCGAGAATTGGTTGGTCGCCAATCCGCGCGACATCCCAGCGTTGATCGACGTGATTGCGCAGTCGCGGATGACCTCGTTCATGGGCGTCAACACGCTCTATGCCGCGCTTGCGATGCAGCCGGCGATCAAGGGCGTCGATTTCTCGCGATTGCGGCTGTCCGGCGGCGGTGGCTCCGCGATCTTGCCGACCACGTCGGCGCGTTGGCAGGAGGTCACCGGCACGTTCATTCGCGAAGGCTACGGGCTGTCCGAGACGAGCCCGGTCGTCTCGTTCAATCCGGCTTCGGCCACGAGCTTCACTGGCACGGTGGGGGTGCCGCTTTCGTCGACCGACGTCAAGTTGATCAAAGAGGACGGCAGCGAAGCCGCGCTCGGCGAATCCGGCGAAATCTGCGTAAAAGGCCCGCAGGTGTTCTCCGGCTATTGGAACCAACCCGAGGCAACCCGGCAGGCGTTCACGACCGACGGCTATTTCCGCACGGGCGATATCGGTACATTCGACGAACGCGGTTTTCTACGAATCGTCGACCGTGTGAAGGACATGGTCATCGTGTCGGGATTCAACGTCTATCCGAACGAGGTCGAGGCGGTGGCGGCGGCGTATCCGGGCGTGGCGGAGTGCGCATGCATCGGTGTGCCAAGCGACAAGACGGGCGAGGCGGTCAAGCTGTTCGTCGTGCCGTGCAAGGACGCGAGCCTGACTGAAGAGGCCGTGATCGAGCATTGCCGCAAGGAGCTTGCCGCCTACAAGGTGCCGAAATACGTTGTGTTCGTCGACGATCTGCCGAAATCGACGGTCGGCAAGATTCTGCGCCGCGAACTGCGTCAGCAGCAGGTGTAGCGCCCGCCGGACGATACGCCGAATCTCGTTCGAGGCCCATCAGCCGGCCGTGACGACGTGCGCCGGCTGGCCGTCGTGAAACGCGACGATGTTGTCGATCAACTGATCCGCGAGCGCCTACATCGCTTCATCGCTGGCCCATGCGACGTGCGGCGTCAGAATGAAGCCGGGATGCGACAGGATCGACTGGAAAGGATGCTCGGCCGGCAGCGGTTCCTGCGTGACGACGTCGAATCCGGCGCCTGAAATTACGCCGGATCGCAGCGCGTCGGCAAGCGCCGCTTCGTCGACGAGCCCGCCGCGCGCCGTATTGATCAACAACGGCCGGCGCGCCATGCGCGCGAATGCGGCCGCGTCGATCAGGTGGCGGGTGGCCGGCGTGAGCGGGCAATGCAGCGAGATGATGTCGCTGTCGCGCAGCAGCGTGTCGAACGGCACGTAACCGGCGTCGGCGTCGCCGCGCGTTTTGTGGGCGGAAAACATGACGCGCAGCCCGAGTGCGCGCCCGATGCCCGCGACCGCGCGGCCGAGCGCGCCATCGCCGACGATACCCAGCGTGGAGCCCGCCAGATCCCGGATCGGAAAATCGAAGAAGCAGAACTGGCCGGACTCCAGCCAACGGCCGGCCCGCACCGCATCGCGGTACGCAACGAGGCTGCGCCGCAACGCGAAGATCAGTGCGAACGTATGTTCCGGCACCGCATGCACGGCGTAGCCGCGGATGTTGCTGACGACGATGCCGCGCGCCGCACAGGCGCTCAGATCGACATTGTCGGTGCCGGTTGCCGCAATCGCGACCATCCGTGCGCGTTGCGCGTGCGCGAGCGCTTGCGCGCTCAGCCTGACCTTGTTCGTGATGATGATGTCCGCATCGCGAATCCGTTCGGCCACTTCTTCAGGCCCGGTGCGCTCGAACGTCTGCAACGTATGCGGGAATGGAATCGGCTTGAGGCGGGTGTGGGGCGACAGCGTCGCACGATCGAGAAACACGATCTTCAGCGCAGGGGATTGGGTGGACATAGGCAATGAGGGGAAGGTCGAAGGCAATGCGCGGGCGCAGTGCAACGGGCCGCCCGGCTTGCGTCGTGCATCGTTGCCGATGCGTTGCCGATTGGCGGGAGCAGGCCGAGCGAGCGTGGATTGTCCGCACGCGGTTTCGATCATGATAGCGGCGATGACGCGAATCGGCCATCGCGAAAGGCCGTTGCGCGCCGAGGCGGCCGTTGTTCGGCGGTATCGGCGCGGTGCGCGCGCCGTGCCGGCTACCCGAGCGCGCGCACGAGCGATTCGAAAATCCTTTCGACATCCTGCTCATTGGTGCGCCAGTTGCTGAACGCCGCGCGCAGCGCCCAGACGCCCGCATAAAAGGTTGGTGTGACGAACGTGTCCGCGAGGTCGCGCACCGCGCGCACGTAGGCATTGATGCGCGTTTCGTCGGGCTGGCCGGCGAGTGTGAAGCACACGACGTTGACGCGCGTCGGCGCGAGCAGCGTGAAACCCGGATGCCCGGCAATCAGCCGGCCGAGCCGCTGCGCGAGCGCGATATTGCGGTGAACGATTTCCGCATGCCCGTCGCGGCCATACGCGGCCAGTGCGAACCAGCTCGACAGCGCGCGCAGCCGGCGAGAGTTTTCCGGCGTCAGATGGACGAAATCCGGGTTGCCGGCCGGCGTGCCGAGATAGGCGGCGCTATTCTGAAACACGCGTATTTGCAGATCGCGGCGGCGGCTGAATTGCACGGCGGCGTCATAAGGCACGTTCAGCCATTTATGCAGATCGATGCAGATCGAATCGGCTGCGTCGAGCCCTTCCACGAGCGACGCATGTTGCGGCGATAGCGCGGCGAATGCGCCGAACGCCGCGTCGACATGCAGCCAGAACGGGTAGCGCGAACGCAGCGCCGCGATCGCAGGCAGCGCATCGTAGTCGACCGTGTTGACGGTGCCCGCGTTCGCGACGACGATCGCCGGCGCACCGTCGAGGCGCGCGAGCGCCGCTTCCAACGCGTCGATGTCGACGGCTTCGCGGTCTGTCAGCGTCGGAACCTTCTGCACCGCGCGACGGCCGACGCCGAGCACCGACAACGCCTTGTAGATGCTCGAATGCGGCGTGCCCGACAGCACCCGCACGGGCGGCAATGCGCCGACGCCATCTTCCGACACGTTCACCGGATGCGGCGCGCGTTCGCCTAGCCATTCGCGGCCGATGGCGAGGCCGACCAGGTTCGACATGGTCGCGCCGGTGACGAGCACGCCTTGGTGTGCATCGGACAGGCCGAACAATGCGCGCAGCCGCGCGACGGTTTCGCGTTCGAAGTCCGGCGCCGAGCTGTCGATACCGGCGGTCGGGTTTTGATCGTAGACGCTTGTGAGCCAATCTCCCGCGATCGCCGCTGGCGTTGCGCCGCCCGTCACGAAGCCTAGGTAGCGTGCGCCGGCGCTGCCGGAAAAGCCGGGTGCCCAGCGTGTCAGGAAATCGTCGAGCGCGGCGTCGAAGCCGAGGCCATGTTCCGGCAACTGCGCCGGCGCGACAGGCGATGGGGCGAGCGCCGCAGGCCGTTCGTCGAGGCGCTCGAGCACGTCGAGCGCATGCGCGAGCGTTCGCGACAGGACGTTTTCGATGCCGGCGAGATCGTGAGCGAGTGTGGCGTCCATGCTTGGTGTTCTTGGCGAATGAGGTTGACGGAAGACGCGGGTTCAGCACAGTGCGGCTATCGCGGCTGCCGCATGTTGTGGTGCGATCGCTGCCGGGCAGCGCCGAGCCGGGAGCGTCGGCGCTGCGGTATGGAATCGCACGTTGCCTGCGGCGGACGCGGCTGCGCGCGCTCAGGCGGATGTCATCCAGCCGAACTATCGCCGATAAGATGGTTGTCCGAGCGAATTCCCCCTGTTTGGCGCAGGGTTGCCGCAGGATAACGCTGCGCGAGCACGCGATAATGCGAAACACACCGCATCCGGTTTCCCGCTTGTCATTTCGCTGGCAAAAATACATAAGGCATGTCCCCATGCATATCGCTATCCTGACGTTCGACGGCTTCAACGAACTCGATTCGTTTATCGCGCTTGGTATCCTCAACCGCGTGAAGAAGCCGGGCTGGCACGTGTCGATCGCGAGCCCTGCTGCAAGGATCACGTCGATGAACGGCGTGACGATCGAAGCGCAGGCATCGCTTGCCGATGCTTGCCGCGCCGATGCAGTGATCGTCGGCAGTGGCGTGCAAACGCGGCAAGTGGCCGCCGATGCCGAACTGATCGGGCAATTGCGGCTCGATGCGTCGCGTCAACTCCTGGGGGCGCAGTGTTCCGGCACGCTGATTCTCGCGAAGCTCGGGTTGCTCGACGGCGTGCCGGCGTGTACTGATCTAACGACGAAGCCGTGGGTGCAGGAAGCCGGTGTCGAGGTGCTGGATCAACCTTTGTTTGCGCGCGGCAACGTTGCGACTGCCGGTGGCTGTCTGGCGTCCCATTACCTAGCGGCATGGGTGATTGCGCGCGTCGAAGGGCTCGACGAGGCACAACAGGCGATTCACTATGTCGCGCCAGTGGGCGAGAAGGACGATTACGTATCGCGCGCGATCGCGAACATTGCACCGTTTCTGAATCAGGCTGCGGCCTGAGCGCAGCGCAGACGCCGCTCGACGGCGGCCGCGTTCAGCCGCCGCTTGCCGATGCGTCGGCTTGTGTCGCAACAGGAAGGGTGCCCGACGTCAGCATCGTGCGCAGTCGCGCGGCATCGAAGAAATCGGCATGCCGGCGGCCGGAATCAAGCAGCACCATCACGACCGGACGGTTGTCGATCGTCGTCTGCATGACGAGGCAGATGCCCGATTCCTTGATGTAGCCCGTCTTCTGCACGCCGATGTCCCAGTCGCCGTCGCGCACCAGCGCATTCGTGCTGCGGTAGTAGAGCACGCCTTGGCCGGTGTCCACTTCGTAGTCGACATCAGTCGAATACTGGCGGATCAACGGATACTGGTAGGCCGCATTGACCATTTTCGCCAGATCCCGCGCGGTCGATACGTTGTATTTCGACAGGCCGGCCGGATTCTCGAAGTGCGTGTCGACCATGCCCAGTTCGCGTGCCTTGCGGTTCATCGCGTCGATGAACGCTTCGCGGCCGCCGGGATAGTAGCGCGACAGCGCCGCGGCCGCCCGATTTTCCGAGGCCATCAGCGCAATGTGCAGCATGTCGTTGCGGGTCAGCGTCGAGCCGATCGACAGGCGCGAACTCGTGAATTTTTCCTGATCGCGATCGTCGTCGGTGACTTCGAGTAACTCGTCGAGCGGCGCTTTCGAATCGAGCACGACCATGGCGGTCATCAGCTTCGTGATCGACGCGATCGGCGTGACCGTCTGTGAATTCTTGTCGAACAGCGCTTCGCCGGTGCTCTGATCGATCATGTAGACGATGTTCGAATGCAGACCGAACGGCAGCGATTCGTCCTCCGAATCGAACGGGCGGGCGGTCAGCGCATGGCGCGGCGTGAATGCGGCCCGGCGGACGGTGCCTGTTGGCTTGTCATGCCGTGCATTCGAATGGCGGGCGGCGGGTGGCGTGGTTGCGAGCGCATGTGCCGCGGGCACCGGATGGCCGGGTTCGCGATGAAAACTGGCTTTCCTGATCGATGCGTTGGCCGATACGTTGGCCGGTGTTTTGCCTCGTGCGGACGCGGCCGGACGATGCTTGGTTCCTGACGGGCCGGCGTGTGCGGCAAGCGGCGAAATAACGAGCGCGGACGCCGCGGCGACCGGCAATGCTGCCCGTTTCGACGTGCGAAGGATGAATCCGCATAGTGCTTTCAATGCGGAAAACGGAGTCGTTTCCATGGGGCCCCATTTGTCGAACCGAGCTTTGAAACGATTATAGTAACCGGTCGTTAGGTTAGCAATTACAAAGACATAGGAAAGATTTCTCATCCGGATTGTTCAATGCCGAAACAGCGGCTTTATTCTTACTGTCGGGAGCGGGTATGGGGCGCGCGCCGGTTATTACGGCATCCCTATTATCGATTGAGCGGGCGCCGTTTTGCGTCAGATCCAGTCACGCATCCGATACCATGCCATCGCCAGCACGAGCGCGGGCGTTCTGAATGCCGCGCCGCCAGGGAAGTCGCGATGGCGGATCTTCGCGAACAGATCGAAACGCGCAGCCTGCCCGTCGATTGCTTCGGCGATCAGCTTGCCGGCGAGTCCAGTCGTATTGACACCATGGCCGGAGAAACCTTGGGCGAAATAGACGGTTGGCGACAGCCGGCCGAAATGCGGCGCGCGATTCATCGTAATGTCCACGAAGCCGCCCCACGCATGTTCGATCTTCACGTCGGCGAGCTGCGGAAACGTTTTCAGCATGTCCTTGCGCATTGCTTGGCCGAGGTTGTGCGGCTCGAGCGTCGAATAGCTGACCTTGCCGCCCCAAAGAAGCCGCGTATCGGAACTCAGACGAAAATAATCGAGCACGAACCGGCTGTCGCAGACCGCCGCCCGCGCCGGCATCAGCGCGCTTGCACGCGCTTCGCCGAGCGGCTCGGTCGCGATGACGTAGGTGCCGACGGGCATGATCTTGCGCGCGAGCGATGGCGCGAGTGTGCCGAGAAATACGTTGCAGCCGAGCACCACGAACTTCGCGCGCACGGCGCCGCGTGCAGTCGATACGACATGGTCGCCGTACTCGTCCGAGATGCGCGTCACGCAGCTGTTCTCGAAGATCCGCGCGCCGCTCTGAACGGCCGCGCGCGCGAGCCCGAGCGTGTAGTTCAATGGATGCAGGTGGCCGCTATCCGGATCGAAAAGGCCGCCGAGATAGCGGGACGATTGCACGTAGTGCGGCAGTTCGTCCCGCTCGACGTAGCGCAGGCGGTCGTAGCCGAAGCGCCGCGCGGCATCGTCGCGCCAGCGCCGCAGCGCATCGACGTCGCGTGGTTTATTCGCGGCGCTCAGATAGCCGGGCGTGAGCGCGCAGTCGATCGAATGTTTCGCGACGCGCGTTTTGACGATATCGAGCGTCTCAAGCCCCATATTCCAGATCTGCCGGAGTTCGTCGTTGCTCACGTAGGGCGCGAACGTATCGATGTCGCACGCGTAGCCGCCGATCAACTGTCCGCCATTGCGCCCGCTCGCCGCCCAGCCGACCTTCGACGCCTCGACCACCGCCACCGAATAGCCGCGCTCGGCGAGATCGAGCGCGGCCGACAGGCCGGTCAGACCGGCGCCGATCACGCAGACGTCGGCTTGGATCGAGCCTTCGAGCGGCGGATGGCCGGTCGTGTCGTTGAGGGTTGCGCTGTAGTACGAATCGGCGTGAGGCTGGTTGGCGAACTGGAGCATGGCGAAAGAAATGAGACCGGTTGGGATGGCGAAGGCTCGGTTGCATCAGGCAAGCAACTCGCGCACCTGGTGATACAGCATGCCGAGTTCAAGCGCGGGTTGACGCCATGCGGCACCGCCGGGGAAACGGCGGTGCCGCAGCCGCGCGAACAGATCAAACGCACGCGAATCGCCCGCGATCGCGTTCGCGATCATCCGCCCCGCGATGCCGGTGAGGGCGACGCCGTGCCCGCTGAAGCCCTGCAGATAGTAGTAGTTCGAATCGATCGCGCCGAAGTCGGGGGCACGATTGCGCGTTACGTCGACGAAGCCGCCCCATGCGAAGTCGACGCGAACGTCGGCAAGCTGCGGGAACACGCTCACCATCCGCTGGCGGATCGCATCGGCGAGCGTGTCGGGCGAAGCGCCCGCCGAGCTTGCGCGGCCGCCGAACAGCATCCGGTGGTCGGCGGACAGCCGGAAGTAGTCGAGGAAAAAATTGTTGTCGCACACTGCTTCTCGATGCGCGATCAGCGCGTCCGCACGCACGTGGCCGAGCGGCTCGGTCGCGATGATATACGACGCGATCGGCGCGATGCGCGCGGCGATTGCGGCGGGCAGCACGCCGCCGGGGCCGGCGTTGCCGCATACGACGACATGCCGGCAACGCACTTCGCCCGCTGGCGTGCGCACGACCGGCCGTGCGCCGCGCACGATCTCGATCGCGCTCGTATGCGCGAACAGCATCGCGCCTTCGCGCCGGGCGGCGTCGGCCAGGCCGAGACAATATTTGAGCGGATGCAGGTGGCCGGACAGCGGATCATAGACGCCGGACAAATAGCGCGGCGACGCGATGCGCGTGCGGATCGCACCGGCGTCGAGCCATTCGAGCGACGGGTGGCCCCAGTGCGATGTCGCACGTTCCATCCAGTCGCGTAGCTCCGGGACGCGGCGCGGCTTCGTCGCGACAGTCAGATAGCCGCGGGTGAAATCGCAATCGATTCCGTAGCGCGCGATCCGCTCGCCGACGAGCGCGACGCCGTCGATCGACAATGCCCAGGCGGCGCGCGCGCCTTCAGCGCCAAGCTGCCGCTCGATTTCACCGTCCTTGGCAAAGCCGGTAATCATCTGGCCGCCGTTTCTGCCGGATGCGCCCCATCCGGGCCGATAAGCGTCGAGCACGGCAACCGACATGCCATGCGCGCGACAGTCGAGCGCCGTCGACAGACCGGCAAAGCCGGCGCCGATCACGCAGACGTCGACGTCGAGCGCGCCGGCGAGCGCCGGATCGTCCCGGGCCGGGCGTTGAACCGTGGCCTCGTAGTACGAGCGGCGAACGAGTGCATCGGAGCGGCTGGCGAAAGTGCTGGTCATCGGAAGGGCGCGGCTTCAAGGAATGATATTGTCGCACCGCGACAGGCGGTGCGCGGTGCGTGCTTTTCGGAAAACATCCCGGGAAACACAGCCAGCGGGGCACGCCCCGCTGGCAACGGGCGTCAGAACGAATAGATGAACTGGGTCGCCAGCAGATCGTTGGATTTGCCATACGAACCGTCGTTCTTCAGGAAGACGCTCTTGTTTGCCCAGTCGTGCCGGTATTCGACCTTCACGATGATTTGCTGGGTCGGATAGAACAGCAGATCGAGTGCGACGTCCTGACGGTTCGCTCCCTTGCATTCGAATCCGAGCCCGCCGTTCGCCTTGGATGTGGCGAGGCAATTCGCATCGATGCCGAAGCCGTCGGCGGTGTCAATCCCGTTGCCGTTCAGCACGACACCGCCGCCGCCGCCGCCGTTCTTGCTGTTCGCGAGGAAGTCGTAGCGCAGTGTCGCGCCCATGCGGCCGACTACCGGCAGATTGAACTTGCGGTGTGCGAGCAGCGACACGCCATACCACTGCGCCTTGCCGCCATTGAACGCCGCGTGCTGCTGCTGGCCGTAATCGATTTCCGCGTTGTACTGAATATCTGCGAGCGTGTAGGTTGCGTCCGCTTCGGCGAAGAAGAACGTGCCGTATGGGCTGCCGGCCTGGCCGCCGGGGCCGTAGACGACGGCGCCCGACGGCGTCGTCGCGCTCGCGAGCGTTTGCCTGCCGATGTTGAATGAGCCACCGATATCGAGTGCGCTCGACCAGGTATAGTCGACGCGCGACGTGAACGTCGGCACGCGATTGCTCGTCGTGATCGGATCACCGAACGCGTTGGTGCCCGTTTGCGTCACCGCGCCGTATGTATGGTACTGCTCGTTGCCGAGCAGGAATTTCCATGCCCAGTTGCCTTTCGTGTAATTCACGCCGACGCCGATGTAGCTGCCGGGGTCCGAGAAGTCGTACAGCAAGTTGTGCGTGAGCGTCAGCATCTGGTTCGACTGCTGGACCTCGTAGCCGCCAAAGCTCGGTATCAGGCCCGCCACGAGCGTCGTCGTGGAGGTGAGGGGTACATTGACGACCGCCGTGTTGAGAATGTTGTTGCCGATGTTGCCGCGCGAGTTTTGCAGCAGTGTGATGCCGTTGCCGCGGTTCGGCATCAGCGTGAGTTCCGCCGACGGCGCCATCGGGCCGACGCCGAAAGTCTTCTTGATGTCGAGATACAGGTCGCCGAACGTGCTGTTGAAGTAGTTATAGTTGCTTTCGTGATTCGCGAACAGGAACGAAGACGTGCTCGCAGCGCGGTTGAATATGTAGGTCGGATCGATATAGCCGGTGACCGACAAGCCCGCGATCGGCCCGGTGTTTGCGGCATCGGTCAGTGTATCGACCTTCAGTTGCTGGTTCGCGATCTGCTGTTTCATTTGCGAGACGTCGTCGTTGGTCAGCGCGGCGGGTGCCTTGCCCCAATCCGGCGACGATTCGTCGACGGGCTTCGATACGGCTGCCGTTGCTGCCGTTGCCGTCGTACCGGTTACGCCTTTTTGCGACGCAAGCTCGGTTTGCAGCTGCTTTACCTGCGCCTGCAGCGCATTCAGCTGCGCTTGCATGGCTTTAAGCTGCGCGCTTGTCGATGCGGCGCCCGCGAGGCCGGGTAGCGACCCGGCCACGAGCAGGCAGATGAGTTTCATTTTCATGCGGGATCTCCAATTGATCGTGTTGCCAAAGATGTCTGCCTGCGTTCGGACGACGGACAAACTCAAGCAGTGCCGAGTGTTTTTTTCGATGTTGTTTGTGGCGCGATCGCGCCTGCCCCCAGCCTTCCGGCGTCGGCCGTGTCTGGTGCCATGGCCTGGGCGAACGCCTCGCGCATGTCGCGCTCGCGGCGCCGCTCGCGGCTGAGCATCACCTGGTTCACGACGATCACGCCGATCGTGACGGCCGTGATGAAGAGCGTGGCAAGCGCATTCATTTCCGGATTCAGGCCGAGGCGCACACGCGAGAACACCACGAGCGGCAGCGTCGTCGAACCGGGGCCGGACAGGAACGCGGACAGCACAAGATCGTCGATCGACAGCGTGAACGACAACAGCCACCCCGACAGCAGTGCCTGCGAGATCAACGGCAGCGTGACGACGAAAAACACCTTGAGCGGCGTTGCGCCGAGATCCAGCGCCGCTTCTTCGAGTGACTTGTTCAGCTCTTTCACGCGCGATTGGACGATAATCGCGACATACGACACGCACAGCATCACGTGGCCGATCCAGATCGTCACGATGCCGCGCCCTTTCGGCCAGCCGAGCATCTGCTCGAGCGCGACGAACAGCAGCAGCAGCGAGATCCCCTGGATCACCTCGGGGATCACGAGCGGTGCATTGATCATGCCGGTGTACAGCGTGAAGCCTCGAAAGCGGCCGAAGCGCGCGAGCACGAAACCCGCCCAGGTGCCGATGATGACCGATGCGAACGCGGTCATCATCGCGACCTTCAGCGACAGCCATGCGCTCGCGAGCAGCTCGTCATCCTGAAGCAGCGCGCCGTACCACTTGAGCGAAAAGCCGGACCAAACGGTGACGAGCTTCGATTCGTTAAACGAATAGACGACGAGGCTGATGATCGGGATATACAGGAACAGGAAGCCGCCCGTCAGCACAGCGGCGGAAAGCGGTTTGCTGGGTTTGATCATTTTGCGTCCTCCAGTTCCTTGACCTGGTAGTACTGGAATACGGCCATCGGCACGAGCAGCAGCAGTACCATTGCGACCGTCACGGCTGACGCCATTGGCCAGTCCATGTTGTTGAAGAACTCGTCCCACATCACGCGGCCGATCATCAGCGTGTCGGCGCCGCCGAGCAGTTCGGGAATCACGTATTCGCCGACAGCCGGAATGAATACGAGCAGGCTGCCCGCGATGATCCCGTTCTTGGACAGCGGCAGCGTGATCTGCGTGAATGCGACCCACGGTTTCGCGCCGAGATCGTAGGCGGCTTCGAGCAGCGTCAGATCCATCTTCACGAGGTGCGCATAGAGCGGCATCACCATGAACGGCAGATAGGAATAGACCATGCCGATGTAGACGCCCGCATCGGTGTGATAGAGCCGCAGCGGCGTGTGAATGATGCCGAGCGCGATCAGCGCGTGATTCAGCAGCCCATCGTCCTTTAGGATGCCGATCCATGCGTACACGCGGATCAGGAACGACGTCCAAAACGGCAGCATCACGCCCATCATCAGCAGGTTGCGTGTCGAAGGCGCGGAGCGCGCGATGTAGTACGCGATCGGATAGCCGATCAACAGGCAGAACAGAGTCGATACCGCGGCCATCTTCAGCGAGCTGACGTAGGTTGCGATATAGAGGCTGTCGCGTAACAGGAACGCATAATGGCTGAGCCGCAATGCGATCTGCACGACGCCGTCCTTGACGTCCGTCAGCGCGGTATAGGGTGGAATGCCCATCACCTGATCGGCGAAGCTGATCTTCAGCACCAGCACGAACGGCAGTGCGAAGAACACGGCGAGCCACAGAAACGGTACGCCGATCACGACGCTTCGGCCGGACGGCGTAAAGCGCGCCAGCAGGCGTTGGGCGAATGTGCGGGCCGCAGACGGCGCGCGGGAGGCGGCGGCGGACGAAGCTGCCGCGAGCGGGGAAGGATTTGAAGTTCTCATTGTGTCAGCACCACGCCGCTTGCCGGCGACCAGGAGACGAACACGTCGTCGTTGTAGGCAGGCGCACCGTCATGCATCAGGTGCGAGCTGGACAGATTGGACACGACGATCTTGCCGCTCGGCAGACGCACGTGATACAGCGAATAGCTGCCCATGTACGCGACGTCGGTAACCACGCCGCGCGCCCAGTTGTGCGGCGTGCCGGGGCGCTCGTGCGATACGCGCACATGCTCCGGGCGCACCGAAATGCCTACCGGCATTCCAAGCGGTCCCGTCACGCCGTGGCTCACGTACATGCGCGTTTCGAGATCCTCGCTTTCGACGAAAATGTGATCCGGCTGGTCCTCGACGACCACGCCTTCGAACAGATTCGTCGAGCCGATGAATTCGGCGGAGAACCGGCTGTTCGGAAATTCATATACCTCGCTCGGCGTGCCGATCTGCACGATGCGGCCCTCGCTCATGACCGCGAGGCGGCTTGCCATCGTCATCGCTTCTTCCTGATCGTGCGTGACCATCACGCAGGTCACGTCGACTTTCTCGATGATGTTGACTAGCTCGAGCTGCGTTTTCTGACGGATTTTCTTGTCGAGCGCGGACATCGGCTCGTCGAGCAGCAGCAGCTTCGGCCGCTTGACGAGCGAGCGCGCAAGCGCGACCCGCTGCTGCTGGCCGCCGGAGAGCTGGTGCGGCTTGCGTTGCGCGTAACGGCCCATTTGCACGAGCGCGAGCGCGTCGGCCACGCGTTCGCGGATCTCGTTCTTCGGCGTGCCTTCCTGTTTCAGCCCGAACGCGACATTCGCTTCGACCGTCATGTGCGGAAACAGCGCGTAAGACTGGAACATCATGTTGACGGGGCGGCGGTACGGCGGCAACGTCGCGAGATCCTCGCCATCGACAAAGATCCGCCCGGACGTTGCGGTCTCGAAACCGGCGAGCATGCGCAACAGCGTGGACTTGCCGCAGCCTGAACTGCCGAGCAGGGCGAACAACTCATTTTTCGCGATCGACAGGTTGACGTTGTCGACTGCGGTGCTGTCGCCGAATTTCTTCACGACGTTTTCGATGCGGACGAAATTTTCGTTGCCGGCCGCCTTTGCGACCGTGGGGTGCGCCAGTTGCGCGGTATCGATTGAAGGCGTCGATTTCATGGTGTAGCCATCCTTCGTTGGGGATCGCAGGCATGAGTTTTCCCGCGCGATACGCATGTCGCGAATCGCGTAAGCACTGCGATCGGGATTTCACCGGGCCGCGCGTCTCAGGGCGAACGCGCGGGCACCGTATTGCATGTTTCAGGCGGACGGCGCGTGAGCCGCGGTCCGCCGCCGCTCAATGCCCGGTCTTCAACTGCGCCCACAGGCGGTTTTCGAGGCGCAGGATATCGGCCGGCACTGGCCGCATCAGCGTCATCTTCTTGAGCACCTCTTCCGGCGGGTAGACAGTCGTGTCTTGAGCGACGGCCGGTATGACGAATTGGCGCGCGGCGCGGTTCGCGGTGGGATAGAACACCTCGTTTGTGATCGCTGCGTTGACTTTCGGATCCTCGATGTAATTGATCCACTTCAGTGCTTCCTCGGCGTGCGGCGCATCCTTCGGGATCACCATCACGTCGAACCAAAGAAGACCGCCTTCCTTCGGATTCGAGAATTTGATTTCATACGAACGTTTCGCCTCCAACGTCCGGCGGCGCGCGATGCCGACGTCGCCGGACCAGCCGAGTGCGACGCAGACGTCGTTGTTCGCGAGATCGTTGATATAGCCGGACGAGTTGAACTGCGTGATATAAGGCCTGACTTTTTTCAGGACTTCGAATGCCGCCTGATAATCGGCCGGGTTCGTGCTGTTCGGGTTTTTGCCCATGTATTGCAGCGTCGCGGCGAATACGTCCACGGCCTGATCGAGGAACGACACGCCACAGCTCTTGAGCTTCGAGACGTTTGCCGGGTCGAGCACGAGTGCCCAGCTATCGACGGGCGCGCTGTCGCCGAGTGCCTTCTTCACCGCCTGCACGTTGTAGCCGACCCCGTCGGTGCCGTATGCCCAAGGCACGCCGTACTGGTTGCCCGGATCGGCCTCCGCGATCATCTTCATCAGCGTCGGATCGAGGTTCGACAGATTCGGCAGCTTCGATTTGTCGAGCTTCTGATAGACGCCCGCCTGAATCTGCTTGGCCATGTAGTTCGACGTCGGCACGACGATGTCATAACCCGAGCTGCCCGCGAGCAGTTTCGCCTGCAGCGTATCGTCGCTGTCGTAGTTGTCGTACTTGACGTGCACGCCTGTTTGTTTTTCGAAGTTCGGGATCGTGTCCTTCGCGATGTAGTCGGACCAGTTGTAGACGTTCAGTTCGGCGCCGGCAGCTTGCGCGGCCGGAATCGACAGCGACGCGACGCCCGCCAGTGCGACGAGCGCAGCATGCGCGATTGCGTGACGAAGATGGCTCACACTCATGTTGTTCCCCTGACTGAAGGTGGAAGAACGGCGCGCCGAGCGCCGTCCGTCCGATTGACAATGACGTTAGGCAAAACCCAGTTGCTGGGCAGTCGCATCGATCGCGCGCTTCGCCTTCTCGACGAGTTCGTCGATTTCGGGCTTGGAGATGACGAGCGGCGGCGACAGCAGCATCCGGTC
>NZ_FXAN01000059.1 GCF_900176645.1 Burkholderia singularis | reverse complement strand
ATCGTCCCGCTTGCGTTGTTCAGACTGCCGGCGTGAGCGACGATTCGACCGGCGCTGATGATCTTGCCCGCGACGTTGCTGATCGAGCCGGCGCCGCTGCCCGGCGCAATCGTCAAGGTGCCCGTTCCCGCATGCGTGATCGCGCCGCCGTCGTTGATCAGCGTCGCCGGGGCGAGCGTCAAATCGGTGCTGTTCGTTTGCAGCGTGCCGCCCGCGGAATTGTCCAGCGTTTGGCTGACGTCAACCGTCGTTGACGATGCGCCGTATTGCGTGATCGTCCCGCCGTGGTTCGTCAGGTTCGTGGCCGTCAGCGCGAGTTGATTCGCTTCGAGATCGCCGCCGCTGTTGTCCAGCGTGTGGTCGACCGTCGCGATCAGATTCGGCGCGACGATCGAGCCGCCGCGATTCGTCAGCGAGCCGCTGTGGAGCGTCGCCGTCGAACTCGCGCCGAGCGCGCCGCCGTCGTTGGTCAGCGCGTCGCCGACGTCGATCGTCGCGTCCGTATTCGACAGCAGCTTGCCTTGGGTATTGTCGAGCGCCCCGCCCACCGTCACGTTCAGCCCGCGTTGCGCGCTGAGCGTCCCCGCACGGTTGTCGAGCCTCCCCGCGCGCGCGACGATCTGGCCGTTGCTGACGATCTTGCCGCCGACGTTGCTGAGGCTGCCCGATCCACCACTAGGGGTAAATGTCAGCGTGCCCGTTCCCGCATGGGTAATCGTGCCGCCGTCGTTGATCAGCGTGGCCGGCGCCAACGTCAGATCCGTGCTGTGGGTTTGCAACGTCCCGCCAGCGGAATTATCCAACGTGTTGCTGACATTGACGGTCGTTGACGACGCGCCGAATTGCGTCATCTTCCCGCCGCGATTGATCAAATTCGCAGCCGTCAGCGCCAGTTGGTTCGCCTCCAGATCGCCGCCGCTGTTATCCAGCGTCGTATCGGCCGTCGCGCTCAGGTTCGACGCGATGATCGAGCCGCCTCGATTCGTCAGCGAGCCGCTATGCACGGTGGCGTTCGCATTCGCCCCGATCGAGCCGCCATCGTTCGTCAGCACGCCGCCGGCCTTGACCGTCGCATCCGTACTCGACAGCAGCTTGCCCTGGGTATTGTTCAGCGCCTCGCTGAGCGTTGCGTTCAGGCCCGCTTGCCCGATGACCGAGCCCGACGTGTTGTTCAACGCGCCCGCTTGCGCGACAACGCGCCCATTGCTCGCGATCTTGCCGCCGACGTTCGAAATGAAGCCCGTCCCGCGCCCTGGGGGATTGCCGAGCGTCAACGTGCCGTTCCCGGCGTGGGTAATTTTTCCGGCATCGTTGATCAGCGTCGCGGGCGCGAGCGTCAGGTCCGTGCTGTTGGTTTGCAGCGTGCCGCCGTTCGAATTATCCAGCGTGTTCGAAACCGCGACAGTCATCGCGCCGGTTCCGGTTTGCGTGATCGTGCCGCCGCGGTTCACCAGATCGGTCGCGTCGAGCGACACCTGATTCGCTTGGATCGTGCCCGTACTGTTGTCGAGCGTCGCGGCATTCACGCTCGCCGATTGGCCCGTGATTTGCCCGGACGCGTTCGTCAGGTGCGCGCCCGCGTCGATCGTCGCCTGCTGACCGGCGGACATCGACCCGCCGCCGTTGTCGACCGCCTGCGCGTCGACTTGCAGAATCGTCTGCGCCGTCAGCGCGCCGTGATTGACGACGTTCCCGGCCTGCACCGACACCCCGCCGTTGCCGCCGATCACCCCGCCTTGCGCACCCGTCGCGGTGGTGCCAGCGGCATTGGTCAATTGCCCGGTCGTCACGAGCGACAAGCCGTCACCGTTCAGCGACGTGACCCGCCCCGCCGAATTGTCCAACGACGCTCCGGCAAGGGTCATCCCCGCTGCGCTTTGGATCGTGCCTTGACGATTCGACAGCGCGCCGCCGCGCACTTCCATCGAATTTCCCGACACGAGCTGCCCCGCCTGATTCGCGATCTGCCCGGCCGACTGCACCTTCAGCGGACCTTGCGCGGAGACCTTGCCGCCTTGGTTCGACACGCTGCCGGCGGCGAGCGTGGTGCCGCCGCCGCTCGACAGGCTGCCGTGATCGTTGATCAGCGCACCCGCCGCATTCGCCTGGATGGCGCCTTGCGCGCTCGCCGTCGCACCCGACAGATTCAGATCGCCCGCGTTCGCGTTCAGCGACAGATTGCCGTTCGCCGCCGTCTGGCTGCCGGCCAGATTCACGCTACCGCTGGTCAACGATGCATTGCCGCCCGCCAGGTTCTTGCCGGTCGCGATCAATTGCCCGGCCGTCACGCTCAAATCGCCGCCGCGCCCGATCGCGCCGTCATGGTTCACGCCCGCGCCGAGCGTGCCGGTCGAATTCACGCCGCTCGCGCTCACCGTCAGATTCTGCTGCGCCGCGAGCGTGCCGCTGTTCGCCAGCACGTCACCCGTCGACACCGACGCGCTCTGCTGACCGTAGACCACCCCACTGTTGACGATGCCGCCCTGCGCCGACACGTTCAGATTGCCCGCCGCGTTCGTCTTGCCGGACAGCACCAGCAGCCCGTTCGATTGCAAGGTCAGGTCGCCCGCTTGCGCGGCGAGCACGCCGGCATTGTTGACGCCCACGCCGTTCTCGGTGCCGACCAAGCGAATCCGGTCCGCATACATCCCGCCCAATTGGGCCACGTCGATCGACACGCCCGGCGCGGGGCCGTCGCCCGCGATCGGCGTCGCGGCCAGCGTATTCGCATCGACGCGGTTGGCGCCCGTCACGACATTCAAATTCTTGGCGTAGATCGCGGTGTTGACTTGCACGGCACGAGCCAACAAATCCACCTGGTCGATGTTCGACGCATTCAAGCCCGCGCCGGCCACCGTCACGAGCCCTTGGGAAACGCGATAGCCGGCGAGTGAACCGTCCGCGCCGTAGAACGGCATACCGGTGGTCAGCGTCGCTCTCGAGGTATTGATGAAGCCGCCGCCGTCGACATAGATGCCGGCAGGATTGGCCAGGACGAATTGCGCCCTGGGACCCGCGATCTCGATAGCGCCGCGTATCTGAGAAGGGTTCGGGCTGTTGACCTGATTGACAATGATCCGCGCGGCATCGTTCGGCCCGAAGTTCGGGTTGCCGTTGATCCATCCCGCTTGCTGGGTTTGGACCATCGCGGCCGAGTTGTTCACGATGGCCCCGGCCTTTTGCACGTCGAACTGGGTGTAGGTGTTGACCGACACGCCCGCGCCGGATGGCCGGGCGATATTGACTTGCGGCAGGCCGTTCGGCGTTTGGATCACCTGCGTCGCGCCGCCTGGCGTCGGGACGATCTGCGCGTGTGTGGCGATTGGTACCGTCGTGGCCGATGCGGCCGCGACGGCCAGCAGCGCGCTGCCCGTCGCACCACGACGGCGACGCGCGCCAGTCTCGCCCGATGCGGATTTGCCCTCGGCGGCGGCCGTCTCTTCGACCGCCACCACCATTCCCCGGAGCCTGGAATACACCAGGCGATAAGTCTTCTTATTCATTGGCTCTCGCGCAGCCCCGCGCGCTCGGTTTGTTATGCACCAGAACTTACCAAATCTCAAAAAAATCAAATGTCAGGAATTGATAAGCCATTTGGGAGCTTTTTGTTGCTTATCCCGAAAGCCTTGTCGGGCTGGCTGGGTGCTTCCTGCGCCGCCGGCGAGATGTTGCCGCCGCGCTACATCGGTGTCGGGTTCATGGTGCGCCGCCGCAGAATGAAATGTGGAAAGTCGTGCCGTTGTGACAGACATGGCTTGCATGCTGATCGACGTGAAA
>NZ_FXAN01000076.1 GCF_900176645.1 Burkholderia singularis | reverse complement strand
AGGACGGCGCCGCTACCGCGGCACCGTCAGATAAAAAACTGGGGAAAATTACTTCGACGAAAGTGGGGAGTATCTATCCGACGCTGACAACGGCGCGTATGAGCTTGCCTAAACCCTTTCAGCTCCCGTTGCCCCACAGCGGGAGACCCAAGCCCCGTCCACAACGTGAGTCGCCCATGCCGCGCACTTCTCACCGCTAACGAACTGGCCGCCCCATACGCTCAGTCCCGCCAACGCGACATCGACTAACGTGAACACGTCGATATGATTTCACCTCACCTGCGATTCGACCATTCGGTAACGTCCAGCTGCCGGTCCGCGGACTCATAACCGCGCTTTCGCGTCCACTCGCGCCCTGGTCGCGCCGCATCAAGGCTGTCATTCCATCCGAAGTCCTGAAAAAGCTCACCATTCGCTATTTGTGTCCGTATAGTTACTCGTCACCACAGAACCAGTACACGGGCGATTGCCAGCAATTCACTCCCGAAAACATTCACCTTTGACACAATCGGGTCCACGTCTTTAAAGCCGCCTGCATTCCCGAAAAAACTCACCATTCTCCCAGTGCGCCTAAAAAACCTAATGAACTCTAGGACTTAAGCGCTGTTTTTGAAGCATCGATCGAGCGGTATCCACTCCCGAATTTCCTCACCTAGCAGAAGGCACGCCATCGATGCGATCCGAATGCCACCCCCCGAAAACTCTCACCTTTAATGAAAATCACGTGGCATAGAACTGTCTCATAGCCAGTATCCACGGGCCTTTTCGGGCAAGTGGATGCTCACTTTTCCCGAAAACCCTCACCTTTGGCAAATTTCCACAGAATTTTGTTACCCGTAAACCCTCACCTAAAGCGCTGGCATCGACTGACAGCACGCTCCCGAAAAACTTCACCTTTGTACGGAATCGCCACCCCAAGCCACTATCAAGCTCCCGAAAAACCTCACCTCACCGCGATTGAAAGCCTCAAAACCCCGCCAAATCGGCTTCCTTTCCCGAAAATGCTCACGCGTGATCAGACTGGAATCCCGAGAACGCTCACCTATTGGTCAAAACTGCTTAAAAGAAGGGCAGAATCAGTGTCGCAGATGCATCCCGTAGAGCTTCACCTGTGCATATCCACAGCAAACGGATCATTTCAGGCCCTGTGTGGCCTCACCGCTACCAGTCCCCTGAAAAACCTCACCTTTGCTAAATTGGTCGGTGCGACGTGGTCCTGAACCCGCTCACGATCTTTCCCGCATCGGCTCACGCTGATCCCTGAACCCCATCACGTCGATTCCCGCAGGATGTCACCTTGGCCCCCGTAAAGCTTCACCTTATCGGCGGGAAACCCTTACCACATAAGGCTTTGGGGTGGCGTTAACGTTTTTAACAAGGGTTTCAAGGGTGTTTACTTCTAATACTCTCAAGATTCCCCCATCGAGTTTTCCACAGAAACCCCACCCCTCTCCAGATAAGCTCTCGCGATCTTCCCTTTCAACATGTGAAACAATTGAGATCATTCGGCCCTTATCGAATAACCTTTTATAAACATAGAGTTAAGGGTGATTCTTCGTTTTGTTTCACGGATTTGGAAGAGCCAGGCAGCCAGCACTCCGCTCAATCTGTTCAAAAGTCGATTCAAATAGCAAACAAGCGACAGTCCCTTCAAGAATGTACCAAATAAAACGTGTTTTGTTATTATTGATACGTATCATCTTCTTCCATGGGCCATCATGCTTGATCAGATCCGACAAACTATTCGTGACGAACTCGACACGATGCGAGCGGCTGGAGCGCGTCGTCAGGAATTGTCGCTACACGCATGCAAGCGATTATTTTTCGATCTCGGCATTCGTCCGTCCAGCGCCAACGTCCGCGATTTGACCCAAACCGGCAGTGCCAGCGATATCCCGAAGGACATCGATCACTTTTGGGAACGCATCCGAGCCGCATCGAAAATCCGGCTTGAAGGCGCGGCTATACCCAAGCCTCTGGAGGAAAAGGCCGCCGCATTGTTGGGAACGCTATATGAGGAAGCACTGAAACAAGCCCGTCAAAGCTTCGAGATCGAGCACCAACAGGCAAACAATGAGATAGCCGCGGTCGAACAAAAATATCGTGACGCGCTGATTCGCCAGGAATCGCTCGAGGCTGCGCTCTCTCGCAGCGACGCTCGCGCCGATCATTTGCAAAACAAGTTGATCGAGATGGAGATCAAGCTCGCGTCCGTTTCGACGGAAGAAGCCGCTCGCCAGGATTCGTCGCAGGATCTGATTCGTCGGCTGGAAAACGAAAACGCCCTACTGAACCGTCGCATCGAATCCGAGCAGGCACAAAATGCTGCGCTGCGCGAGCGGATTGACGCTCTCCATACGGAATTGCGCGAAAATACCGAGCACTATGCAAGGCAAATCAAAGACGCGGTCGCGGAAGCAGAACGCCGCGTGAAGCCGATGCTGGTCGAGCTGGACTCGTTGCGGAGCATGGCGTCGACTTATCAACAAGGGCTGCGGGACGTCAATCGCAAGGAATTCGATTTCCTGCAGCAGCTCAGCGCGGCCAAGGCTCGTGCGGATCGCCTCGACGAGCAATTGCGCGAACAAAGTGACGATCTGGCCGAAGCCATCAAAGAAGTGGAGATTTTGCGGGCAAGCCAAGGAATAACGCCTGAACTTGCCGCGCTGATCCGGCGTTTGGCCGACGCCGGCCAACTCGATGCCGCTGCATTCGATGCGATCGGCACATCACTTGATCAGCATGTGACGCTTCCTGCCCGTTGTCCGAAATGTGGTCATGGCGAACCTGAACTGTCGCACAGCACGGACGGGTATGAATTACTCTGCCCAGATTGTGAGCACACGTCTGACGCTCAACCGTCGCGCTTTGCTGCCGCGGCTCATTTTTCCGCTCGCGATGAGTAGTGTGACCCAACACCTTCAAAGGTGAGAGTATTCGGGAGTTGAAAGGTGAGCGTTTTCGGGGGTAAACAAACGGCGGTTTCAAGCACGGCGCGGCGCGATGGCAGCGTCATCGGCAGAAGGTTTCGCGTCGGGTAATGCGTGAGCGAGGTTTTCTTGCCAGTTTTTCCACGCACGATGCAGCCGATTTGCCGAAATCGATTGGGCGAACCCCAACCATTGGCCGACCTTTTCCGGCTCGACGCCGTTTTCGAACAATTCGGCCGCGAACGTATTGCGCAACGTCTGAGGGCTTGCCCGCGCTTCGCGCGACGACGCAATGTCGGCGGCCTCGATAATGGTGTCGACGGCGCGCAGCATCGTCGCCTTGTGCATGGGTCGACCGGATAGCGACGCCGGAAAAACCAAGTCGCCCGGGATCTCGCAGCGTTGGCGTTCGGCGAGCCACGCGTCAAATAACGCGATCGCGAACGAGGCAAGATGGGTGTCGCGGGTGAATTCCGGTTGAGCGGCCGGCACCGTCAGCATGGTCGATCCCAGATTTACGCAACTAATCGTAATAGAGCGAGCTTCGCCGGTTTTCAATCCCGCTCCGAGGAATGCTGCAACGAGCGCACGATCGCGGCGTTCTTTCCAGAGCGTCGCACCGATCGAAGGCAATGGAGAAAACAAATAGGCGAGCAACGCGGCACGTTCGGCCGGCGTCAAAAAACTCGTGGGTTCGTTGTCGCGCGCGCGGCGCCAAGTTGCTTCGCCATCCTGAGCAATGAAGCGAGCGGGATTGGTCGAACCGAGTTCGCTTTTGCGCACGTAATCGAGTACGCGCTCGATCAGCCGTAAATAGCGTACCCGTTGCGTTTTCTTGATGGGCAACTCGCCGACGAAATGCGAGATCGTTTCGGTATCGACCGTAGCAAGTGTCTTCTGCCGTTTCGCAAGCCAGCCGAGGAACGCCCCCCATTGTGCGCGATAGACTTCGGCCGACGAATGGCGGAATTGCTGACTGGCAAGCCATGCGTCGAAGGCGGTGTCTGGATGATGGAGCCAGTCCGACGTGCCGCGATCGAACAGATCGTTTTGGATATCGGGCATGGGGGAGGCGTGAGTCACGGGCGGCGACATGTAAATGATTCCGTTAGTTGCATTAATCGTAACTTGTCGCGATAGCTCAGTGAAGAGTCGGCCGCGTCGGCTAGTCGCCCCAGGTTCGCGTCATGCGCATCGGCCGCGCAGGCGGGTTTACGTCGCCGCAGACATGCGCCGCAGCCTCGTAGGCGGCCACGGCGAACGAGAACACTGCCGGCAGTGCGTTTGATTGCCCAAAGTCGACGGGATCGTCGGTTTCGGGAAAGTGCATGTCGGCCGGGCGTTCGAACAAACAGCGCACGATCGGATCGTGCCGGCTGGCAAAGCCGAGATCGGCGAGCGCTTCGGCCTCGATCGCATGCAGGAGCCGCCACGTCAGCGGAACATGCTGACGGATATAGCGGTCGGCAATGTGGCGGACAATTGTCTCGATATCGTGCGCCGCAGCCTTGAAGCTGAGCGCGGCCAAATCATGTTCGGTCATCGCGGGCTCCTGATTTGCGTATACTGTACGAATATACAGTATTTTGTGCAACTGGCTAAACAGACAGGTCAACTGGTTACGCGCTGTGCTGCCGGTGGATCACGACAAGCAGCGCTTTGGCTTCGCTCTTGCCGGCATTGCGGATTGCGTGGGGGCCGTCGGCCGGATAGCGGGCAGTATCGCCGGTCTTGAGGCGCCGTGTGCCGCCTGCCGCGTCGACTTCAAGCGTCCCGTGCAGCACGGTGAGGTGCTCGCGCGTGCCCGGTTCGTGTGGATTCGACGCGAGCGCGCCGTTTGCCGGCAGCGTGAGTTCGTACCATTCGAATTTGCCCGCGAGTTCGATCGGCCCCCAAACGCGCAGCAAATAGTGGGCTTCGTGGCCGGCGAGGGTAGGAATGTCGTGTGGACCGTCAACGCGAATCGTTTCGGGCGTTTTCGGCTGCGCAAACAATTCGTCGAGACTGATGCCGAGCGCGTTCGTGAGCCGCCATGCAACGGCGATCGTCGGATTTGCCTTATCGCGCTCGATTTCCGACAGCATCGACTTCGATACGCCCGCCGCACGTGACAGATCGTCGAGCGTCAGTTTGCGTTCGTTGCGCAGCCGCTGGATCTGTTCGCCGACGCGCGGCGGCGTTGCAGGCGCGGAGGTGGCGCGGCGTGCGCCGGAAGAGCTTGCCATTTGAATTCCGTTCGCTTAGAGTTGTTCGATATTCCGAATTTTAGTTCGAAATATAAGAAAAATACGCTAAACCCAACAGCCGACTATAACAGCAGCAGGCCGCTTCACCGCCGCCGAGAGTGCGGGCGAGCGCCGGATCATGGCTCCCGCGGGCATGCGCCGGGGCCGCCAAGCACGGTGGCTGCGTTCGACGCGGCGGTCGACTGGGATGCGGGAGCTGTTCATTTCAGGAGCTATGCGATGCGTGATGCTTACCTTGCCCATCTGCGCCAGACGATCGATCAGATTCGCGCGGACGGTTTCTACAAGACCGAACGCGAGATCGCGAGCCCGCAGGCCGCCGATATCCGGCTCGCCGATGGCAAGCAGGTGCTGAATTTCTGTGCGAACAACTATCTAGGGCTCGCGGACGATTCGCGGCTGATCGCCGCCGCGCAGGCGGCGCTTGAGCGGGATGGATTCGGCATGGCGTCGGTGCGTTTCATTTGCGGCACGCAAACCGTGCATAAGCAACTGGAAGCCGCGCTGTCCGCATTCCTGAAGACCGACGACGCGATTCTCTATTCGAGCTGTTTCGACGCGAACGGCGGCCTGTTCGAAACGCTGCTCGGCGAAGAGGATGCAATCATCAGCGACGAGCTGAACCACGCGAGCATCATCGACGGCGTCCGGCTGTCGAAGGCGAAGCGCTTTCGTTACAAGAATAACGATCTGGCCGACCTCGAGGCGAAGCTGCGCGAGGCCGACGCCGCAGGCGCGCGCTTCAAGCTGATTGCCACCGACGGCGTGTTCTCGATGGACGGCATCATCGCGAACCTGAAAGGCATTTGCGATCTGGCCGATCGTTACGGTGCGCTCGTGATGGTCGACGATTCGCATGCGGTCGGCTTCATCGGCGAGCATGGACGCGGCACGCCCGAGCATTGCGGCGTCGAAGGCCGGATCGACATCGTGACGGGTACGCTCGGCAAGGCGCTGGGCGGCGCATCGGGCGGCTATGTGGCCGCGCGGCGCGAAGTCGTCGAACTGCTCAGGCAGCGTTCGCGCCCGTATCTGTTCTCGAACACGCTCGCGCCGAGCATTGCGTCGGCGTCGTTGCGCGTGCTCGAATTGCTGGCGAGCGACGAAGGTGCGAAGCGGCGCGAGCGCGTCCGTGCGAACGGCGCGCGCTTTCGCGAGAAAATGGGCGCGGCGGGCTTCACGCTCGTGCCGGGCGAGCATCCGATCATTCCGGTGATGCTAGGCGACGCACAAGTGGCCACGAAGATGGCCGATGCGCTGCTTGCCGAAGGCGTGTATGTGATCGGCTTCTCGTATCCGGTCGTGCCGCGCGGGCGCGCGCGCATCCGCACGCAGATGAGCGCCGCGCACACGCCAGAGCAGATCGACCGTGCGGTTGACGCGTTCGTGCGCGTCGGCAAGACGTTCGGCGTGGTATAGGGAGATGGCGATGAAAGCGCTTGTCAAACTGAATCCCGCGCCGGGCCTGACGCTTACGCGCGTGAAGAAACCCGAGGTCGGCCACAACGACGTGCTCATCAAGATTCGCCGTACCGCGATTTGCGGCACCGACATCCACATTTGGAAGTGGGACGAATGGGCGCGCAAGACGATTCCCGTGCCGATGCACGTCGGGCATGAATATGTGGGCGAGATCGTCGAGATGGGCCAGGAGGTACGCGGCTTCGAAATCGGCGATCGCGTGTCGGGCGAAGGCCACATTACCTGCGGATTCTGCCGGAACTGCCGCGCGGGGCGCCGGCATTTGTGCCGCAATACGGTGGGCGTGGGCGTGAACCGCGAAGGGGCGTTCGCGGAGTATCTGGCGATACCCGCATTCAACGCGTTTAAGATTCCGGCGGAGATCTCCGACGATCTTGCCGCGATTTTCGATCCGTTCGGCAACGCCGCGCATACCGCGCTGTCGTTCAACCTCGTCGGCGAGGACGTCTTGATCACCGGAGCGGGGCCGATCGGCGTGATGGCGGTGGCGATCGCCAAGCATGTCGGCGCACGCAACGTCGTGATCACCGACGTCAACGATTACCGGCTGGAGCTTGCGCGCAAGATGGGCGCGACACGCGCCGTGAACGTATCGCGCGAATCGCTGCGCGACGTGATGGCCGATCTGCGAATGACCGAAGGCTTCGATATCGGGCTCGAGATGTCGGGTGCGCCGAGCGCGTTCACGAGCTTGCTCGAGGCGATGAATCACGGCGGCAAGGTCGCGCTGCTCGGTATACCTCCCGCGCAGACCGCGATCGATTGGAATCAAGTGATTTTCAAGGGGCTCGAAATCAAGGGCATCTACGGCCGCGAGATGTTCGAGACCTGGTACAAGATGGTCGCGATGCTGCAAAGCGGGCTCGACCTGTCACCGATCCTCACGCACCGCTTTCCGGTCGACGAGTTCGAAAAGGGCTTCGCGGCGATGATTTCGGGCGAGAGCGGCAAGGTGATTCTCGACTGGACGCAGTAACGAAGCGTCTGCGGCGCGCTTGCGGCGCGCGGACCCGCCGAGCGGCGTGGCGGATCGTGCATCGCATCGGCCGCGCAGAGAGAACGATCGCGCAACGACCTTCAATAGCAGCCTGGCGACCTACACCGTCGTCCGGTTGCGATTGAGCGCGCGGCATCGACGCGCGTGGCGCGATAGATCCATCGTTCGACATTTCGGCCGTGCTGCACGATTTCGTTACAACGCAACGGCCGTCTATTCGATCGAAAGAACTCAAAGGTGAGAGTAAACGGGATATCAAAATTTCAACGTCGCGCGAGCAAACGGCGTGGACTCGTTTGCGGCGTGGACTCGTTCGTCATCGCGCATCGTCGAGCAGATGCGGATTCAATTCGATATGCAGAATGACGAGCCAACGTTTCGGGCAGTCGGCCGGGACGGTATGCGCGGCTCCGGCGCGCGGTGCTTGGCGCTTCAACCGGCCGCTCGACAGCGCGTCGCGGTACGCGCGTTGCGCGTCGGATTGCAACCAGAAGCTGACGAGCGCACAACTGATGAAATTGAATCCGAGCAACACGGTGGGATCGGCGTCGTATCCGATGGCGCGCGCGAGGCCGGCAAACGCGGCGCTCAGCGCCTGGCTCACCGCGATCGTGACGAAAACGATTTTCGCCATCCCGCGCGCCCATGGCAGCCTTCGCGAGTGCGGGCGTTCGCGCATCGCGTCGGCCCGATGGAGCGAGCGGCCGTGCTTGCGTAGACCGCTGTTGCGTTTCATGCGGCGTGCCGCAGTGGCGTCAGCGCGAGCGGAAATTCGCGCGCGCTGCGCGCGAACAATGGCGAAATCGCAGTCGGCTTGCAGAGGATCGCGCTATCGTAGCCTTTACCCGCGAAATGCATGACATCGACCACGCGGAATCCTTGGCTCGTGTAGAAATCGATGAGGTGCGTAGCGGGTTGCGGCGTGTCGAGCGCAAGACGCGTATAGCCGCGCGCCGCGGCCCAGTGCGCGGCGCAGGTGAGCATCGCGCGCCCCACGCCGCGCCCTTGCCAAATCGGATCGACGCCGAATTGGCGCAGCGTCGCGACGCCGCAACGGCGATAAAGCTCGCAGTCGGACAGGGCGTCGCGCGTGTGCAGCGTCATCGTCGCGATCAAATGGCCGTTGCAGACGGCGACGTAGCATTCGCCGGCAAGCGCCCGTTGCCGTGTGATCGCGGCGGGCTGGTCGACGCATACGCAGTTGAGCCCCATCTGACCGAGCCGCGCGAACGCGCGATGCAAGAGCGCGGTCAGCTCGTCATACGAATCGTATGCCGGATTGAAACGTCTCAGCACGACTCGTCCATCCACACGCTTTGCACAGGCGATACGCAAAGGCCGTTCGATAGTTGCCCGCTGCTGCATGATGCCTCCGTAACCTCGATGGTTGTTCGCAGTGTAGGGAGACGCAAGCGGGCCTTTCAAGAAAAAATGTCGTAAAAAAAACGGATCGTGGCGGCTGTGCCGTCACGAACGTGCCGCCTCACCTTCCTTGACAAATTCCGCTTCGATTCGCACGCGCACTTCGTCTCCCACCGCCGGATACCAGCTCGTCACGCCGAACTGGGCGCGGCTGAGCGTGGCGCTTGCGGAGAAGCCGAGCGTGTCCTGCGTCGTCAGCGGATTGCGGCCATAGCCGTTGAAGGTGACCGCGAGCGTGACGGGGCGTGTGATGTCGCGGATCGTCAGATTGCCGCTCAGCGTGCCTTGCGTGTCGCTTATGCGCGTGAAGTGCGTGCTTTCGAAGCGGATGCTCGGATGGCGGACGGCATCGAGCGCGTCGTTGCCGGCAACGAGCTTGTCGAGCAGCGGCACATTGGTATCGATGCTCGATGCATCGATCGACACGGTTGCGCTGCTTTCGGTAAGACCGCCCGCGCGCCAGTCGAGTTGCGCGTTCGCGCGGTCGAAGCGCATCGTGAAGCGCGAATACTTCAAGTGATCGACATCGAACACGATGCTCCAGTGATGTGGATCGAGCGTGTAGCGGCCCGCCGGAACGGCGGCCTGCGCCACTGTCGGATGATGGGTGACGACACGCCAAGGCATGCAGCCGGGCATCGTTGCTGCAAGCGCGGCGATGCTGGCGATCGACGCCGCCCATTGCACTGGTTTCATTCGCATCCCTTGATCGGAAACGTGCGCAGACGATAGCGCATCGGCCGGATGTTGACAAAGGAGAATGATCGTTCTACCTTAGGCGGATGAATACGAAACCGGATCTTTCCTCAAGCGGCGCGCGTGAGCGTTTGCTCGATGCGGCCGACACACTGATCTACGCAGGCGGCATTCATGCGACGGGCGTCGATGCGATCGTCAAGCTGTCGGGCGCGGCACGCAAGAGCTTTTATACGCACTTCGAATCGAAAGAGGCGCTGGTTGCCGCCGCGCTGGAGCGGCGCGACGAGCGCTGGATGACATGGTTTGCCGAAGCGACGGTAAAACGCGGCAAGACGCCGCGCGCGAGGCTCGTCGGCATGTTCGACGTGTTGCGCGAGTGGTTCGAGCAACCGGATTTTCACGGCTGCGCTTTTCTCAACGTGTCCGGAGAGATCGAGCGGCCGGATGATCCGATTCGCCTCGTCGCGCGCGCGCACAAGGCACGGTTGCTCGAGTTCGTGCGCGAGCAGCTTGACGCGCACGCGGCCGGCACGGGCGCGGATCGGCGGCTGCTTGCGCGGCTCGCGCGCCAATGGCTCGTATTGATCGACGGCGCGATCGGCGTCGCGCTCGTGAGTGGCGATGCGTCGGCCGCGCGTGACGCGAAGGCGGCGGCAACCATGCTGCTCGATGCGACGTTACCCAGCCAACCCGGCTGATACCGGTTTTCATCGTTGCCGATCCGCTTTTCCCTTCATTCGATCGAGTCGCGGTTCATTCATCTGCCCGCCGTCCGTTGGCAAGCCGGGCAGGCCTTTCACGCCTTCAATTTGGAGAACGTCATGTCTGATTCAGTCGAAATCCGTCCGCCGGTTCCGCCATTTACCGAGGAGACCGCGCGCCAGAAGGTGCGCGCGGCCGAAGACGGATGGAACACGCGCGACCCGCAGCGTGTGTCGCTTGCCTATACGCGGGACAGCCGATGGCGCAATCGAGCCGAATTCGCCACTGGGCGCGATGAGATCGTTGCGCTGTTGCGGCGCAAGTGGACGCGCGAACTCGACTACCGGCTCATCAAGGAATTGTGGGCGTTCGGCGGCAATCGGATCGCCGTGCGCTTTGCCTACGAATGGCACGACGATGCCGGCAACTGGTTCCGCTCGTATGGAAACGAGAATTGGGCATTCGACGAACACGGGCTGATGGCGCATCGGCATGCATGCATCAACGATTTGCCGATACGGGAAGCCGATCGGCTGTTCCATTGGCCGCTCGGCAGGCGGCCCGACGATCATCCGGGGCTGTCGGATCTCGGGCTTTGAATTGCCGTGGCCGCACGGGCGCGGGCGCCATGCAGGCGCGGCGCCCGTGCGGCCGCGCTCGGCCGAGTCAGCCGCGTTGCGGTATCTCGCGTTCGAGACGGCCAAGCCGTACTACAGTGACCCCAGGCCGCAATTGGCGCAGCGACGGCATCACGAGCACGCAATGCGGGTAAGGCGTCGTGATGGGAGCGCCGTCTGACCAGCCGATCACCTCGCCTGCTTCGGCAAAATGCTCGAGGCCGGTGTATGCATCGGCGAAGCGGAAATCGAGGCTCGCGGCGACCACGGCATGCGTCACCTGTACGACACGCACGGTTGGCGCGAGCGGTTGAAACCAGTCGGCAGGCAGATCTTGCGCATCGACGATACCGGATGCGCTTAGAAACCGCGCGGTGCTGTCGCACGCAACGGTGACGGCCCGCGCTTCCCAGTGCTGCCCGCATTCGATCAGCAGCGCATTCTTTTCGCTGACGGGGTTGCCGAAGCCGCCGTAGTCGCGCATGCGCGTGCCTTCCGGATGGCCCGCGTCCCGAATCACGGTCGATGGTGCGCCGATGCGCAGCGCAAGCGCCGCGCCCTTGTCGAGCGGGCCCGCGACGATCAACGGCGCACTGCGTTCGTGCATCGAATGCAGATCGAGCAGCCAATCGGCTTCGTCGACGAACGGCCGCAATGCGCGCGCGCGATCGAGTTCGAGCGACCGTTGCGACCGGTCGTCGAGCAGAGCGGGCGTCCACACGCGATTGAAATCTTGATCGACGAAACGCGCGGCATCCGGCGCTTGCGGATCGAAGCGCGCGTAGGCGGCGACGTTCGCGAACGACAACGTCAGCACCCCGCGGCGCGGGCGCACCGCGCGCTTGAGCAGCGCATCGACGACAATCGCGCCGCACACTTCATTGCCGTGCGTCAGCGCGTTGACCATCACGCACGGGCCGGGCACGCCGGAATCGAAACGATGCACGTAATCGACACCGGTATTGCCGGCGCGGTGCGCGTCGAGATCAGGAAAGCGAACTTCGACCGGATAAGGAGAATGGTGAGGAAATTCGGGAGCCGGTTCGATCATGGTGAGCCTTTGCGGGAACGGGGCGAAATGCCGGAGATTCGATGCAGCCTTCGCGTGATGATCGGCACGTCAGACTATGGCCTCCGATCGTCAGGCCGATGCCGTTTCGCCGAGCAGATGCGCGACGATGGCGCTGCCGACTTCGCTCGTCGAGGCTTGGCCGCCCAGATCGCGCGTGCGCGGGCCGTGCTTCAACACATGCTCGATCGCGGCGAGGATCGCGTCGTGTGCTTCGCGCGCCGGGCCTTCGCCGTGGCCGAGAAAATCGATCATCATCGCGGCCGACCAGATCATCGCAATCGGATTGGCGATCTTGCGGCCCGCGATGTCCGGTGCGGAACCATGTACCGGCTCGAACAGCGACGGAAACGCACGCTCGGGATTCAGATTGGCCGACGGCGCGATGCCGATCGTGCCGGTGCAGGCCGGTCCGAGATCGGACAGGATGTCGCCGAACAGATTCGATGCGACGACGACGTCGAACCGGTTCGGCTGCATGACGAAACGCGCGCAAAGGATGTCGATATGCTGCTTGTCCCACGTGACGTCCGGGTAATGCGCGGCCACCTCGGCTGCGCGCGCGTCCCACCACGGCATGCTGATTGCGATGCCGTTGCTTTTCGTCGCGACGGTGAGCTGTTTGGCGCGGCGCTGCGCCAGCTCGAAAGCGAACCGCATCACGCGCTCGGTGCCGCGCCGCGTGAACACGGCTTGCTGAACGACGAATTCGCGCTCGGTACCCTCGAACATCGTGCCGCCGACGGCCGAATATTCGCCCTCGGTGTTCTCGCGCACGATCATGAAATCGATATCGCCCGCGCGGCGGCCGGCGAGCGGGCATGGCACGCCGTCGAACAGGCGCGCGGGCCGCAAATTCACGTATTGGTCGAACTCGCGGCGGAACTTGATCAGCGAACCCCACAGCGAGACGTGATCGGGCACCGTCGCGGGCCAGCCGACGGCACCGAACAGCAGCGCATCCATGCCCGATAGCTGGGCCTTCCAGTCGTCGGGCATCATTTGGCCGTGCCGCGCGTAGTAGTGGCAGCTTGCCCATTCGATCGGCGTGTAATCGAAGCGCAAGCCGAAGCGGCGGCTTACCGCGTCGAGCGCGCGCAGCCCTTCGGGCATCACTTCGACGCCGATGCCGTCGCCGGGAATCACGGCGATTCGATAGGTGTCGTCGCTCATGCTGGGTGCCTCATCGTGTCCATCCTCCTGCGGGCTTGAGCCGGCCGGGCGGCGCATCGCGCGGCCGGGCGGCGTGAGCGATGGTTGGGTCGTCTCGTCTTCACACGTCTCATCCTTGGTTCGTGCATTTTATGGGTTTACGGAAGATTAGAATCGGCTCTGCGTTGGGCGGCGGTGCTCATTGGCAATGGCTTGGTGACGGCGGGTTTCGTGCTGTGCTTCTATACGCTGCGCGAAAACAGTTTTGCATCGAGCGTGATCGAGGTCAGCCAGGAGCAGACGGTCGTGTCGACCGGGCCGTATGGCCGGGTCCGCCATCCGCTGTACTCGGCGGCATTGGTGATACTTTTCGGGAGCCGGATCGCGCTGCAATCGCGCTGGGCGGCTGTGTTGACGGTGCTGCTCGCCACCGTCATCGTTGTGCGGCTGATCGACGAGGAACGCTATCTGAACACGCATCTCGAAGGCTGTCGCGCGTATTGCGATACGGTGCGCTGGCGGCTCGTGCCGGGTCTCTGGTGAGCGTTGCATCGCGCGCTTGCCATTCGCGGCCTGCATTCGTCCTGTTCCGCTGTCCTGCCCGCGCCCGTGGGAACTGTATCTGTCGGTGCACGCGGCGCGTTTCTACAATCGTTTTCCACTCTTCTCGATCAAAGGGCGTCCGATGCTGAAAGTACTCGGTAAGACATCGTCGATCAACGTGCGCAAGGTGCTGTGGACATGCGCGGAACTGCGGCTCGACTACGAGCGCGAGGATTGGGGCATCGGGTTTCAGTCGACGCAGACGCCCGAGTTCCTTGCGCGCAATCCGAACGGCCTCGTGCCGGTGCTCGAGGACGGCGATTTCGTGCTTTGGGAATCGAACGCGATCATCCGCTATCTCGCGAACCGCTACGGCGGCGCGCATTTGTATCCGGACGAGCCGCAGGCACGGGCGCGCGTCGACCAATGGCTCGACTGGCAGGCAACGACGCTCAATCCCGCCTGGGTCTACGCGTTTCTCGGGCTGATACGCCAGCAACCGGCGTATCAGGATGCCGCGCAGATCCGCGCGTCATGCGATGCGTGGGCGCAGCGCATGACGCTTCTCGATGCGCAACTCGGCAAGACGGGCGCCTTTGTCGTGGGGCCGGACTATACGCTGGCGGATATCGTGATCGGCTTGTCGGTGAATCGTTGGTTGCGCACGCCGTTCGACAAGCCGGAATTGCCGGCCGTGTCTGCATACTTTGAGCGGCTCGCCGCGCGGCCAGGTTTCATCGAATACAACAACGTGCCTTGAGCCGCACGGCCGTTTCCGTGTCGAGCCGGAGCGCCCACGCGTTCCGGCTCGGAGCTGGCGGGACGTTTCAATGGATACCGGTTTTTTTAAAGGTGAGATTTTTCGGGAGCCGCTGGTTGGACGTTCGCTCGCCGTCGAAATCCTGCTGACGTGGGTTGGCGCATCACCCTTCGATGCTGAGCGGCAAACCGTGCATCGAGCCTATCAGGGCGTTGTATTGCCTGTGACCTTTTGGTCGAGTCTCGCGCGTGAGCGTGCGAGCAGCGTTGGGAAATTGCCGTTCGCGGGTTGAGCGCGGCCGCCGCGACGCCGCAAATGCACGCGCGGGGCCCGCGCAATGCGGGACGACGGCAGCGCATCAGAGAGGGAAACAGGGTGCGAGATCCAATGAGACAAAACGGCTGAATCTTGAGACAAAACAAACTTTCACCCGATTTGGTTTCTGATTATTCTTTTTCCCGTCGATTGGTCGAGACGGTGTCAAATAAATCGGGATGGATTTTACTGACGCCAATAAACCGGAAAAATGACGGTGTTTTTGTGCTGTTCAAATAGTCGGATATTTGAAAGGGTGATGTTATCCGGAATTAGGACATCTTAAACGGAAAATTCATGCAAACGCGCTGCCGCGTGCCGGCGCGCGTTGGCTGACGGTCCGTGCCCGCGAACGCCATATGCCGTGATTCCCGCGTCCCTGATACCAGGGAGGCTGGCGGTCGCCATCGTGTTTTTTCTATCGGCCATTCGCACGTCGAGAGCTGGTTCGAGTGGTAAAGCCGTATCTCCTGTTATGACGGAGAGTTGTATTAAAAATAATCGGATCGGAATCAGAGCAATACGCCGAATCCGGGAATTAGGCGTTCCAATTCAGTTTATGAAAATGATTGGCGACTGTTTAGCTGGCCATGCTTCATAGATTATTTCTTGAGCACCTGATCTCAAACGCAAAATAGGACGAATTGCCATGACCTTCAATAGAATTTCCGCTGACTCGCATATCGACCTGCATTGGCTGCCGTCGGATTTATTCACCAAAAATGCCCGGTCCGATTTGAAAGACCGGATGCCGTTCGTGGTCGAAGCGGAAGATCCGTATTGGACGAACCACAAGAAAACCTGGCTGGGCTACGTGTGCGGCTTCGGTCCGTATGGCCAGAAATACGTGCCGGGCAGCAATGCGAAGATCGACATCATGGCTGCGACCGGCCTGTATCGGGATGCCGCGAACGGTCGCCGCCGCGTGAGCGATCCGGTGCTGCGGCAGGAGGACATGGATCTCGACGGAGTCGACGCCGACGTCGTGTACGGCCTTGCCGCCGAAACGCTGATGCGCATGGAAGATCCGGAAGCCGCGATCGAAATGTGCCGCATCTACAACGATTGGCTCGTCGATTTCTGCAAGGGCTCGAGCGGCCGGCTCTACGGCCTGGCCGCGTTGAACGATTCGGATGTGGACGCCGCCGTTCAGGAAGTGCGCCGCATCGCCGAATATCGCAAGTCCGGCATCGTCGGCGTGAATCTCGCGATGAGCCGTGAGACGCGTCCGCTCTGGCATCCGAGCTGGGAGCCGCTGTGGCGCACGATCGCGGAATCGGGCCTGCCGCTGCACATTCACTGCTTCCGCTCGCTGCCGTTGACGCTCGAGGAAATCGACGTCCAGGGGCAAGCCAAGCGCGCCGCGTTCTTCACGAGCGTGACCGGCTTCCAGATGAGCCTCGTGCATCCGCTGGCGGCGCTGATCGGCTCGGGCGTGCTCGAGCGTCATCCGAACCTGCGCGTCGTGCTGGGCGAAAGCGGCCTGGGCTGGCTGCCTTACGTGCTCGAGCGGATGGATCACGAATTCAAGGGACGTTTCCAGGATCTCGAGCTGAAGATGCTGCCGAGCGAATACTGGCGGCGCCAGTGCAAGGCGTGCTTCCAGACCGACCGGATCGGCTTCAAGCTGGTCGAGGATCTTGGCGTCGAGACGCTCATGTGGGGCTCCGACTATCCGCACTCGGACGGCACGTGGCCCGAATCGGCCAAGGTGTTTGCCGAGCAGTTCAGCGGACTGTCGGACGACGTGATGCGCAAGATCACGTATGAGAACGCCGGCCATTTCTACGGCATCCTCAAAAACTGAGCGGCCGCATACCGGGGGCAGCATGATCAAGATCTACGACTGCACGTTGAGGGAGGGGGCTCAGGCGTCCGGAGTCTCCTTTTCGGTACAAGACAAGCTGCGAATCACGGAGCTGTTGGACGACATCGGGTTTACGTACACCGAGGGCGGATGGCCCGGCTCGAACGCCAAGGACACGCTCTTTTTCCAGGAGCTGAAGGCGCTGCCGCTGAAGAAGATCAAGGTCGTCGCCTTCGGGCGCACCAAGCGCGCGTCGAGCCGGGCGGAGGACGACGCGAGCCTCAACGCGCTCGTGCGCACCGGCATTCCTTACGGGCACATCTTCGGCAAGGGCTGGGATTTGCACGTGAGCGAGGTGCTCGGCATCTCGCCGGAAGAGAATCTCGAATCGGTGTACGAATCGATCCGCTTCCTCAAGAAGCACATGGAAGAGGTCAGCTTCGGCTTCGAGCATTTCTTCGACGCGTACAAGGAGAATCCGTCCGGCGCGATGAAGCTGATCGAGACCGCGGTTCAAGCCGGCGTCGATTGGATCGATCTGGCCGATACGAACGGCGGCTGCTTTCCGCACGAAGTGGCCTCGATCGTATCCACTGTCACCCGGTCGTTCGATATCGAGTTCGCCGTTCATTGCCATAACGATACGGGCTGCGGCGTCGCCAACACGATCGCCGCGGTGCAGAACGGCGTGAAGATCGTCGAGGGGACGGTCAACGGGTATTCCGAGCGCTGCGGGATGGCCGACCTCTGCACGGTCATTCCCAATCTGCAACTGAAACTCGGCTACCCGATCCTCGAGCCGGGCAAGCTGCAGCAATTGACGCGGCTGTCGCAGGAAGTCGCGGAGTTGTTGCAGGCCGAGCCGCCCGCGTTCCATCCGTATGTCGGATCGCTCGCGTTCACGCACAAGGCAGGCGTGCATGTCGACGGCTTCCTGAAGCTAAAGCGAACTTACGAACACATCGATCCCGCACTCGTCGGCAATCGCAGCGACATTGTCGTGTCGGAAGTTTCGGGCAAGAGCAACCTGAACAGCTTCCTGCGCAAGCATCGGCTCGACCATCTGTTCGCCGACCGCGATCTCGAAGGGCTCGTGCGGCTCGTCAAGGAACTCGAGTTCGGCGGTTTCGAATTCAACTCGTCCGAGGAATCGCTCGTCCTGATGCTGCTGCGGCATTGCGGGAAGACGAGCCGCCGTATCCAGGTGAACCGGCTGTCCGTCAAATTGGCGGACGAGGCCGCGCCGGACGCGGCCATCGGCGGCGCGATTTCCGCGTTGGCGGACAACCGCGCCGATCTGCCGGACTGGGGGGTGCCGATCGGCGCCAGCACGATCGAGTTCGACGGCGTTTTCGACTTTATGTCCGGCCGGGATCCGATCGTCGGCGAGCGCGTGCAATTTTCACTGACGAACGACAAGGCGTCGCTCAATCATCTGGTCGAGGGTTTCGTCGCACGCTGCAGCGAGTTTTTCCCCGAGCTGGCGGGCACGAGGCTCGTCGATTTCAAGATTCGCGCAATCAACGACCGCAGGCGCCGCGTTCGCGTCGTGCTGGAGTTCACCGACGGTTCCCGGACGTGGAAGATGGGCGCGGTCAATTCGAGCGTCGCCAATGCCACGCTGAACGCGACGATCGAGGCGCTCGAGTATCGGCTGTGCATGGGCGATCTCGGCACGTTCACGCAGCCGGAGGCCAATCCGCAGACGCTCGGCAATCTCGTGTCGGCGGCCAGCGACAGCCGGCAATCCGCGTTCGCAGACAACGGGAGGTAATCATGTGCGGCATCACGGGCTGGGTGGACTGGGGTCACGATTTGCGCGAGCACGTCGCGACGTTGCGCAACATGACGGCGTGCCTCGTGCATCGCGGTCCGGATGCGTCGGGCGAATGGGTGAGCGCGCGCGCCGCGCTCGGCCATCGCCGTCTGTCGATCATCGATCCCGCCAACGGCGCGCAACCGATGGTGCGTCACGCGCGTCATCGCACCTTTGTCATTGCCTATAACGGCGAGCTTTACAACACGCCCGAATTGCGGCGCGCGCTGGAAAGCCGGGGTTGCCGGTTCGAGACGCATTGCGATACGGAAGTGCTGCTGCAGGCGTATATCGAATGGGGGCCGGCTTGCCTGGACCGTCTCAACGGCATTTTTGCGTTCGCCGTTTGGGACGAAAGCGACAAGCGTCTTTTCATGGCGCGGGACCGGATCGGCGTGAAGCCGCTGTTCTTCGCGAAACTGGATAGCGGCTTGCTGTTCGGCTCCGAGATGAAGGCGATTCTCGCGCATCCGCAGGTGTCGCGCGAAGTCAAGGTAGACGCGTTTCACGAGCTGCTGTTTCTCGGGCCGGCGCGCACGCTGGGCTCTGGCGTGTTTCGCCAGATCGACGAACTGAAGCCGGGCTGGTGCCTGACGTACAGCCCGAGCGGAATCGAGACGTGGCAGTACTGGAAACTCGAAAGCCATCCGCATGAGGACAGCTTCGAGACGACCGTCGAGCGCGTGCGCGAGCTGGTGGTCGATGCCGTGACGAACCAGTTGGTGTCCGACGTGCCGGTGGGCACGATGGTATCGGGCGGGCTCGATTCCAGTTCGATCACCGCGATCTCCGCAGGCGTGTTCAAGGAAGCGGGCAAGCAGCTCGATACGTATTCGATCGATTTCGTCGACAACAGCACGCACTTCAAGCCGACCGATTACGTGCCCGACGAGGATGCGCCGTGGGCGGACAAGGTCACCCGCCATTTGCAGACGAATCACCGTCGCGTGTTGCTCGATACGTCCGAGTTGATTTCGCAGCTCGGCGCCGCGATGCGCTCGCGCGATCTGCCGGGGATGTGGGAAGTCGACGCGTCGCTTCAACTCTTTTGCCGCGAGATCAAGAAACATTCGACGGTGGTGCTGTCGGGCGAAACCGCCGACGAGATTTTCGGCGGCTATCGCTGGTTTCATCAGGCGCGCGATTACGAAGTCGAGCGCTTTCCTTGGGTGCGCATGGTGGACGGCCGCGAGCGGCTGCTCGCGCCGGCGTTGCGCGACGGGCTCGATGCCGATGCGCTCGTGGCCGAGCATTATCGGCAGACCATCGCCGAATGCCCGGCATTACCGGGGGAGGAGCTGGGCGAGGCGCGCCGCCGCCAAATGTTCTACATCAACTTCACCCGCTGGCTGCCGATGATGCTCGATCGCAAGGACCGGGCGAGCATGGCCGAAGGGCTGGAAGTGCGCGTGCCGTTCTGCGATCACCGCATCGTCGAGTATCTGTGGAACGTGCCGTGGACCATGAAGAACGCCGGCGACCGTGAAAAAGGGCTGTTGCGGCATGCGATGCAGGGCATTTTGCCCGACGACGTGATCTGGCGGCCGAAGAGCCCGTTTCCGACCACGCACAACCCGAAGTATCTGCACGACGTGCGTGCGCTGCTGACCGAGCGGTTGCGCGATGCGGCGTCGCCGCTGCGGCCGCTGCTCGATGCGGCCGAACTGGACCGCGTGCTCGCCGCGCCCGACGACGAGGCGAGAGACCGGCACTGGTTCGGCATGTACGCGAAGGACGCGCAGTTCCTCGCCTATCTGTATCAGATCGACCTATGGATGTCGGAGTACCGGGTCTCGCTCGTGTGACGCCGCGAAGGCTCCGACGTCGTGCGACCAACATTGCGCGGCCGAACGCCCGTTGACGCGTTTGGCCGCGACATCGAAGAGGTGGACAACGTGCGTATCAAGGATGAACTTTTGAGCCGCGAAAGCGGCCTGAAAACCGTTTCGCTCGAACCGATCTGGACGCTGCGCGAGCAGTCGACGGAAATTTTCGACGCGCTGTCGGCCGTCGAGCCCACGCTCAACGACGTCTACGACCTGCTCGGCAGCGAATTGCCGGTGCAGCAGCAATGGGCGTTCGGCGACTACGGCCCGGTGTCGCGGCCGGATCGCCACGTCCGCGCGTTCTATCTCGATCTCGGCAAGCTCAAGAGCGTGCCGAACGGCCAGGGCTACATCGCGATCAAGGGCACCGAGCCGGTGTCCGAGAACTTCGGCAGCATCACGAAGCGCATGGGCGAGATGTGGAACATCTTCAGTTGGACGATCGGCGGACAGGCCCGCCACGTGCTCGAGGATCTGACGCTGATGAACCAGCTCGAACGTTTCCCGATCAGCGAGGGCAAGCCGCCGGGCGTGCATCCGCTGTGGGACGCGGACGACGAAGCGCGCTGCGCGCTTCAATTGCAGAGCGCGTATTACCGCCGCTTCGGGCGCCTGGCCCGGATTCCCACGCCGCTGTTCGTGTACCGCTGGCCGACCGAGGTGCGTGAGCGCGCGCTCGACGTGCTGCGTCCGCAACTGTCGCCGAGAACGGCCACCCTGGTCGAAGCGATGATCCGCGACGATCTGGGCGCTTATGTGTACTACTACCCGTCCTATCCGCTGCGCGCGATGCACGTGCGCGGCGGCGACGTGGGCCCGGAAGTGTCGTATGACAAGCGCCATTCGGTATTGCGCGAACTGTCGGACCCGGATACGGCGATTCAGCGCTGGATTCGCCTGACCGCCGAGTTTCTCGCGCTCGGCTGGATTCCGACCGATCCGTCGCACTTCGGCCGCGGCAATTGCCTGATGGCGCAGAACCTGGTGCTCGACGGCGGGATCGTCGACGTGAACAGCATCCGCCACGTGTCGACCATGCGTGCGCCCGGCGAGCTGGATTTCGCGGTGCGCCAGAGCGTGCGCGAGCTGACGCAGTCGATCAGCTGGTACTTGATCGGCACCGAAGCGGGCATTCCGTGGTTCCAGCGCATTTTCGTCGATGCGTTCGCGCAGGTCTGGGACGTTCTCAAGCGCGAGCTGGCCGATCTCGATGCGCCGGCGCAAATCCAGGCGGTCTTCGCGACCGGCGACGGCGCGTACCGCTCGCTCGACCGGCTGTTCCGCAACTACTTCGAGTTGAGCGCCTACCGGCCGCAAGACGCCGAGTCCAAGGAATACCGCCAACCGGCGCAGGGCCGCAACTGAACCGGAAGAGGAGTCTCTTTCATGCAGATCACCGCATCCACCTTGCGTCGCGATTTTGCCGATCTCGTCAGCGTGCTGCGCTGGCGGGGCGAGCACGAACGCGAGCGCCGGGCGTTCACCTACGTCAGCGACGACAATCTGAGCGACGCGAAGACGCTTTCCTACGGCGAGCTTGATACCCTCGCGCGCGCGATCGGCGCGACGCTCGTGGCGCGCGGCGCGGCGGGCAAGCCCGTATTGCTGATCTTTGGGTCGGGGCTCGATTTCATCGCGGCGTTCTGGGGGTGCCTGTACGCCGGGGCAATGGCCGTGCCGCTCGCGCTGCCGGAGCGTGCGGGGCACGATGGCGCGCTCGCGCGCATCGAGGGCGTCGCGGGCGATGCAAAACCGCATTGCATACTGACGACAGCCGACGCCGACGCGCAGCTCGCCACGCTGTTCGCCGCGTCGCCCGCGCTGCGCGATCTGCCGCGCATTGCGTCGGACCGGATCGAGCCGTCGCAGGCGAGCCGCTGGCAGGCGCCCGAGCCGAGCGGCGAGCGCATCGCGTGTTTGCAGTACACGTCCGGTTCGACGGGCACGGCCAAGGGCGTGATGCTTTCTCACGCCAATTTCCTCGCCAACAGCGAACGTTCGGCTGCGGGCTCGGGGTTCGCGAGCGACAGCGTGCTGGTGACGTGGTCGCCCATGTCGCACGCGGCCGGGCTCATGTATGGCGCGTGCCTGCCGGTCAGCATCGGTTTTCATGCGATCCATCTGGCGACGCAGTTGTTCATCGAGCAGCCGGTGCGCTGGCTGCGGGCGATTTCGCATTTTCGCGCGACGCATTCGGGCGGCCCGAACTTCGCATATGACCTTTGCGTGCAGCGCGTGAAGCCCGAGCAGTGGCAGGCGCTTCGGCTCGACTGCTGGCGCAACGCGTACAGCTCGGGCGAGGCGGTGCGCGCCGAGACGCTGCGGCGCTTTGCCGAAGCGGCGGCGCCGAGCGGTTTCAACGCCGCCGCGTGTCAGCCGTGCTACGGCATCTCGGAAGTGACGATGCGGGTGGCCGAGGCGCCGGCGGGCCGGTTTCCGCTGGTGCGCAAGTTCGACGTCCACGCGCTGGGGCAAGGCCGGGCGATTGCCGTGGCCGACGGCGGCGCGTCGGACGAGGGCATCGAGGCGCTCGGCTACGGGCCGCTTGAGCGGCCCGGCCGCACGATCCGGATCGTCGATCCGCAAACGCTGCGCCGCTGCGAGGACGGCCAGGTCGGCGAAGTCTGGCTGTCCGGCGCGGACGTCGCGCTCGGCTATCTGAACCGGCCCGACGACAGCGAGCAGATTTTCCGCGCGACGCTCGCGGACGATACCGGCGCCTATCTGCGTACCGGCGATCTCGGCGTCGCATTCGACGGCGAACTGTTCCTGGTCGGACGCCTGAAGGAGCTGATCATCATTCGCGGCGCGAATCATTTTCCGCAAGACATCGAGCAGGATGTCGAGCGCGCCGCCGCGCAGGCCGGCGTCGAACGCGCGGCCGCGTTTTCGCATCTGGTCGCCGGAGAGGAAGTGCTCGTCGTGGCCGCGGAGCTGGCGGCCGACGCGCTCGGCCGCACGGACGAGGCTGTGGCGGCGATCCGCGAAGTCGTGAGCCGCAAGCACGGCCTGCGGATTCGCGACATCGTGTTCGTCGCGTCGGGATCGCTGCCGCGCACCGGCAGCGGCAAGCTGCAGCGCACGCTGTGCCGCGCCCGCTATATTGCCGGCGAGCTTGACGCGATCGCGCGCGCACCGCGCCGCAGCGCGCGGGCGGCGGAATATGCGCAGCGCGCGCGCGCCGATCTGCGCGCCTATATCCGTCGCGCGCTTGCCGAGCGCGTGGATCTGCCGGAGGACGAAATCGGTGATCGTCCGTTTGCCGAATACGGGCTCGATTCGCTCGGGCTCGTGAGCTTGGCAGGCGAGCTGAGCGAGCATCTCGGCTGGCCGTTGCCGCCTGTCGCGCTGTATGACCATCCGAGCGTCGACGCGCTGGTCCGGTATTTGACCGAGCGCGACACGGCCGCGCCGAGCGCGCCCGCCGCCGTGCCAGCGGTTCGCCGGTCGGGCGATACGGCCGCACCGGTGGCGATCATCGGGATGTACATCCGGTTTCCGGGCGGCGAGGGCCTCGACGATTATTGGCGGCTGTTGAGCGAAGGCATCGATGCCGTGACGGAGGTGCCCGCGTCGCGTTGGGACGCCGATGCGTTATACGATCCCGAGCCGGGCGCGCCGGGCAAGACCAATAGCCGCTGGGGCGGATTCGTCGACGGCGTCGACCAGTTCGACCGCGAGCTGTTTGGCCTGTCCGAGCGGGCCGCGACCGACACCGATCCGCAACACCGGCTGCTGCTGGAGGCGGCCTGGGCCGCGATCGAGGATGCGGGCATCGCGCCGGCGGCGCTTGCCGGCAGTCCGACCGGCGTGTTCGTCGGAATCTCGCAATCGGATTACGGCCGCATCACGCTCGCGCGCACCCACGATTCCAGCCCGTTCGTATCGACTGGCGCGAGCCCGGCCGTCGCCTCCGGGCGGCTGTCGTACACGTTCGATCTGCACGGGCCGAGCATGTCGATCGATACCGCGTGCTCGTCGTCGCTCGTCGCCGTGCATCATGCGTGCCGCGCGATCGCGAACGGCGAATGCGGCCTTGCGCTCGCGGCGGGCGTCAACCTGATCCTCACGCCGGAGCGCACCATCTCGCTGAGCCATGGCACGTTCTTCTCGCCCGACGGCAAATGCAAGCCGTTCGATGCGAGCGCGAACGGTTACGTGCGCTCGGAGGGCGTCGGCGTGGTGCTGCTCAAGTCGCTCGACGAAGCCGTGCGCGACGGCGACCGGATCTACGCGGTGATCCGCGGCAGCGCGGTGAATCAGGACGGCAAGACCAACGGCCTCACCGCGCCGAACGGCCTCGCGCAACGCGAAGTCGTGCGCGCCGCGTTGCGCAGTGCGGGCCTGCGGCCGCGCGACGTGCATTACGTGGAGGCTCACGGCACCGGCACGGCGCTGGGCGATCCGATCGAAGTCGAGGCGCTCGGCGCGGTATTCGCATCGGACGGCCCGAGAGTCGCGCCGCTTGCGATCGGCTCGCTCAAATCGAATATCGGCCATCTGGAGGCGGCGGCCGGCATCGCCGGGCTGATCAAGGCCGCGCTGTGCCTGCATCGGCATACGCTGGTGCCGACGCTGCATCTCAAGACGCTCAATCCGAACATCCGGTTCGCCGAGCTGCCGATCGTCGTGCAGCAGCGCACCGAGCCGTGGCACGCCGAGTCTGCGCGCGTCGCGGGCGTGAGTTCGTTCGGCTACAGCGGCACGAACGCGCATGTGACGCTCGCGCAAGCGCCCGAGCCCGCGCCGGACGCGCCCGCGGCCCGCGATGCCGATGCCGCCGCCGATGCGCGCGCGCTGCACGCCGTGCGCTCGCGGCACGTGCTGACGCTTTCCGGCGCGAACGAAGGCGCGGTGCGCGAACTGGCGGCCCGCTATGCCGAGTATCTGACGCACGCGGATGCGGCGCAGTTTGCCGACGTGTGCTTCACCGCCGCGACGGCGCGCTCGCATCTGCCGTATCGGCTCGCGGTGGCGGGCGCGACGAGCGCCGATATGGCCGGCGCGCTGCGCTCGTTTGCCGAAGGCCATGCGCGCGCCGGCTCGTCGTTCGCCCGCGTGCCCGCCGGGGCCGCGCCGAAGATCGCGTTTCTCTATACGGGCAGCGGCGCGCAATATGCGGGAATGGGCCGCGATCTCTACGATACCGAGCCCGTGTTTCGCGATGCCCTCGATCGCTGCGAGCGCATCCTGTCGGACGTGCTGGATTTCCCGCTGACCTCGGTGATGTTCGGCGAAGGTGTCGACAAGACGTTGATCGACGAACTGGCGTACCTTCAGCCCGCGCTGTTCGCGTTCGAATACGCGATGACTGAGCTGTGGCGCTCGTGGGGCATCGAGCCGCACGTCGTCATCGGGCACAGCCTCGGTGAGCTTGTCGCGGCCTGCGTCGCCGGCGTGTTCGATCTGGAGGACGGGCTGCGGCTCGTCGCCACGCGCGGGCTACTGATGCAATCGGTGCCGCAAAAGGGCGAAATGCTGTCGATCGTCGCGGATCTTGCGCGCGCGCAAGAGGCGGTGCGCGCGTATCCGGACGAGCTGGCGATCGCCGCGCTCAACGGGCCGCAAAGCATCGTGATTTCGGGCACGGGCGCGGCCATTGGCGCCGTGCAGGCGCAGCTGGAGGCCGAAGGCGTCAAATGCACGCGCTTGCAGGTGTCCGGCGCCGCGCACTCGGCGCTGATGGATCCGATCCTCGATCAGTTCGAAGCCGTTGCGTCGCGCGTGACATTCCGGCCGCCGCGCATCTCGGTGATCTCCAATTTGACGGGCACCGTTGCATCGGCCGAATACATTTGCTCGCCGAAGTATTGGCGGCGGCATATCCGCGATACCGTGCGCTTCGCGCAAGGCATCGAGACGCTGCTCGACAGCCGGTGCGACATCGTGATCGAAGTCGGGCCGCGCCCGACGCTGCTCGGCCTCGCGCGCGAAATCGCGGACGACGCGCAAGGCGTGTGGCTGCCGTCCGTTCACAAGGGGCGCGGCAGCGATGAGCAACTGGCCGAGAGCCTGGGCGCGGTTTATGCGCACGGCGGCCCGGTCGATTGGTCCGCGTTCTATCCGCGCGAGCGCCATCGGCGCCTGCCGGTGCCGACCTATCCGTTCCAGCGCCGCCGCTATTGGGTCAGCGACGATCGGCCGGCCGCCGCGCGCGCGCCGGCGGTGCGGGCCGGCGGCGCGGGCCATCCGCTGCTGGGCCAGCCGCTCGGCATCCTCGGCGCGTTCGAGCAGCCGCTGTCCGTGCTGCCTGCGTTCATCGGCGAACATCACGTGTTCGGCCGCGTGGTATTTCCAGGCGCGGGCTTCATCGAAACGGCGCTGGCGCTGGCGCGCACGCGCTGGGGCGCGGCAACGTACCGGCTGTCCGACGTGAATCTGATGGCGGCGCTCGTCGTCGGCGACGCCGACGAGCGGCATCTGCACATTCATGCGCTTGCCGACGGCGACGATACGCTGCACGTGCGCATCTTCAGCGGCACGCCCGGCGGCGGAGAGCAGGCGGCGGGCGACAGCGTGCCGCCGAGCGAGCATGTGCGCGTCGACGTACAGCGCGCCGGCGACGCCGCACCGTCGCACATCGATTGGGCCGCATTGCGCGCGCGCTGCGACGAGCGCGTGTCCGCCGCCGACCAGTATCAAAGCCTGCACAAACTCGGCTTGCAGATCGGGCCGGCGTTTCAGGGCATGCGCGAGATTTGGCGCGGAGATGGCGAAGCCGTTGCCGAAATCGAGCTGGACGACGCGCGAAGCCGCGAGATCGGTCAGTATCTGATCCATCCCGCGATGCTCGATTGCGGCTTTCAATTGAGCGGCGTCGCGCAGCGCGTGATGCAGGGATTGTCGGTGCCGGTCGGCGTCGAGCGCATCACGTTTTTCGCGTCTCCCGGCAAGCGCGTTCGCTGCCATGCGCGGATTCGCGAGCAGCAGGGGCCGCACATCAAATCGGATGTCCGTTTCTTCGATGCGGACGGCCGCTTGCTGATCGAGATCGAAGGCTACGTCAAGCGCGCGGTTCGGCCCGAAACGCTGATTGGCGCATCCGCCGATTGGGCGCGTTGGGTCTGGCAACAGGAGTGGAGCCCCGCTGCCGCCGTCAGAGTCGCGGCGCGCGCACCGGCGGCCGGCGGCCGCCACTGGCTGGTGCTGGCGCGTGGCGAGTTCGCGGCGGCCCTGCAGCGCTCGCTCGCGGCCGTGGGCGATGCTTGCACGCTGGTCGTGCACGGCGATCACTACGCGCGGCTGCGTGACGGCCGTTTCGTCGCAACTGGAAACGACGCGGACGAATTCGAGCAGATCGTGCGGCAGGCGGCGGCGCACAGCGGGCCGGTGACCGATATCGTCTATGCGTGGCCGGTCGACGCCGATGCGGGCGACGGGCCGCACGATTGGCGCCGATCGCTCGAGACGAACGGCCGCGCAGCATTGCACGTCGTGCAAGGCGCGCTCGCGTACATGGACAAGAGCGGCGCCGCGCTGCGCATATCGTTCGCGACTCGTGGCGCGCAACCTGCCGGCGCCGCTCCGGTGGCGTTCGATCAGGCGCCGCTTTGGGGTTTTGCGCGCGTCGTCAGGCGCGAGCATCCGGAGCTTGAAGGCCGCTTGATCGACCTCGATCCGCAACACGCGGTCGACGCTCAGGCCGATTGGCTCGCGAACGAGCTGCGCGATGCGCCGGCCGGCGCTCAGGATGGCGCAGGCGTGGAAGTGGCGGTGCGCGCCGGCACGCGCTATACGCCGCGGCTCGCGCGTTTCCGGCCGGGCGCGGCGGTGCCGGAGAACCGCGTGCGGCCTGACGCGACCTATCTCGTCACCGGCGGGCTGAGCGGGCTGGGTCTTGCCGCTGCGCGGCGGCTCGTCGAGCGCGGCGCCCGCGCGCTCGCGCTCGTCGGACGGCGCGGCAGCACGCAGGAGGCCGAGCCGGTGCTGCAATGGATGCACGCGCAGGGCGCGCGCGTTTCGGTGTACCGCGCCGACGTGTCGCGCGCCGACGACGTGGCGCGCGTGCTCGCCGACGTGCGCCGCACGCTGCCGCCGCTGCGCGGCGTGATGCACTGTGCGGGGCTGACGGCCGACGGCGCGCTCGAACGGCAGACATGGGCGGGCTTCAACGACGTATTCGGTCCAAAGGCGGATGGCGCATGGCATCTGCACCAGGAAACGCTCGCCGATACGCTCGACTTCTTCGTGCTGTTCTCGTCGAATTCCGCACTTGTCGGCTTGGGCGGTCAGGCGAATTACGCGGCGGCGAACGCGTTCCTCGACGCTTTCGCGCATTACCGGCTCGCCCACGGGCTTCCCGCGCTCGCGATCAATTGGGGGCCGTGGGCCGAAGTCGGCCTGGCCGTGCGCGCGAAGCTCGCGAAAGAGCGCTTGACGATCGATCCGCGCATCGGGCTGCAGGTGCTCGACGGCCTGCTCGATGCCGGCGCGAACGTGCCGCAAGTCGTGGTGCCGACCACCACGGCGCAGAACAGCCCCGCTTCCACCCAGGCCCCGGCGGCCACCGCCTTGCTCGAGCGGCTCGCCAGCATGGGGCCCGACGAGCGGCTCGCGGCGCTGCGCGAATTCGTGCGGGAATCGGTCGCGGCGGTGTCGGGCAAGGCGGTGGGTGACGTTCCCGACGATCAGCCCGTCGTCGATCTCGGGCTCGATTCGCTGATGACCGTCGAATTGCGGCTGAAGCTCGGCAGCGCGATGGGCGGTAAGCGATTGCCGAGCACGTTCACGCTCAATCATCCGAGCGTCGCCGCGATGGCCGATCAACTGATGCGCGATTTGCCGGCGCTTGCGCCGCAAGCACAGGCGCGGGCCGATGGCGCAATTGCCGGCGGCGCGCACGCCGGCGCGGCGGGCGGCCAGACGCCGGAGCGCGCGGGCGCCGCTGGCGGTGCGGCGGCGGGCGAGGCGTCCAACGTGGTGTCGCTGCCGGGCGATGCGTCGAAGACGCCGCTCGTGCTGGTTCACGGCATGGGCGGCTATGCATGGTCCTACTTGCCGTTGCGTCAGTACCTCGGGGACCGGCCGATCACGCTGCTCAACAAGGTGCTCGGCGGCGAGACGCTGCCCGAATACGTCGCTTTGCTGGTGGAGACGCTCAGAAGCCGGCAGCCGCATGGCCCTTATCTGCTGGGCGGCTGGTCCGCTGGCGGACGCCTGGCGTTCGAGGTGGCGGCGTTGCTCGAGCACCAGGGCGAGCGCGTGCTCGGCGTGCTGATGTTCGACGTTTATCGGCAGACGGGCGTGCGGCTCGAGAAATTCATCGAAGCGCGCAAGCTGATGGATGCCGATCCATCGCACGATGCGCTCGCGGGCATGCACCCGATCGAGCGCCTGGTCACCGTGTTCGGCACGGACATCCGGCTCGCGAGCGCGGGCGACGTCTTGCATCTCGCGCGGCTCGTGCTGCCCCACGTATCCGCGCCGCCGCAGCTCGCGAGCGCCGGGATGGCGCAAACGGCGCAATGGTTCCTCGATCAGCTCGCCGAGAACGGGCGCGGCCTGATGCTGCCCGATCCGAGCGGCGAGACGACCGAGGCGCTCGAAACGCTGTTCACGATCCGGCGTTTCTACCGGATGACGATGGGCGAAATCGACGGGCCCGTCACGCTGGCGGCGCGCGCATTCTCGATCAACGTCGAGGGCAACGTGTTCTCGCGCGGCTGGGAGCGGCACTTCGCAGAGCCGATCCGCGAGCTGGACGTGCGCATCGACGCTGTCGAGGCGCCGCAGCTTACGCCGTTCTCGCGTTTTGCCGAGCACATTGCGCTGTTCGATCGCGAAAACGTGCAGCGCTTCGGGCCGCAGGTGGCAGAGTTTGTCGCGTCGCTCGACGGCGACACGTCCGGCAAGCACGACGCCGGTTCGCAACAAGCGGACGGTCCGCGAAAAGAGGAGAAGCGCAATGCGACAGCCATTCTTTCTGACCACGCTTGAGGCGGCCACGCGCGGGCTTGCGCCCGAAGCCCGGCTCGCGCATCCGTTTCTGCGTGAACGGATCGAGGGCGCGGACGCGGTCGTGCGCAGCCTCGGTCATCTCGAGGAGGCGCTCGGCGACGAAGCCAGCGCGTACCTCGAATTCCGCGGCGACGCCGCCGCTGCCGTGGCATGGCGCGCCGGCAAGCCAGATCGGCGCATCGAAGGCGTGACGCTCGCGCTGACGAACGCCGACGGGATGATCGACGACGTGCGCGTCGCGGTGCGGCCGCTGCAATGGCTCGGTCCCTGGCGGGACCGGTTGCGGCGTGTGATGACGGCATGGAACGAGGAGCGCACGCTCGATCCGGCCGGCTCCGCCGAGGCGGCCGCCAGCGAGCCCGTGCCCCGGCGGTTGCCGTTTCCGTTGAGCGACGAGGCCGTTTTCCACGGTCCGGCGTTCGTGCGGCCGGTGTACGGAGCGGCCGCCGTGTCTCACGTGCTCGGTCATGCGGGCGCGGTGTACGGCGAATGCGAATACGGCCCGGCGTTGCGCAACGGCGCGCATTTTCTGCGGGCCTTCACGTCGAAGCGCTTGCCGCTCGAAATCGTCAGCATCGCGCATCTCGATAGCGGCGAGCGCATCGACGAATGGACCGCCTTCATGCAACCGTGGCCGAGCATGGTGCTGTTTCGCGATCATCTCCGAAGCCGCTTGGGCGGCTATCTGGATGCGTCGTTTTACGGCGACGCGTAGCGTTCGCGGCGCGGCGGCGCACCGGCGGGCCATTCCGGTGCGCCGCCGCCGCGGCAAATTTCAGCCGGCCGCCGTCGGCACGATGACGCATGCAAACGAAATCCCACGAGGCTGATTCGCTCATGACCGATTTTCTTGCTCCTCTTCTCAAGCGGCGCTCCACGCCGATTCGTCAACTCGGCGGCTCAGCCCCCGATCCTGCGACGCTGAATCGTCTGCTGGAGGCCGCCATTCGCGTGCCGGATCACGGCAAGCTCGAACCGTTTCGGCTGATTCTGCTCGAAGGCGAGGCCAAGCTGGACTTCGGCGAGCGGCTCGTCGAACGGGCGCTGCGCCGGGAGCCCGGATTGTCCGCCGCTCAGCAGGAAAAAGAGCGGTTGCGCTATACGTTCGCGCCGCTCGTAATCGCCGTGATCGCGCGTATCGATCCCGCGCACAAGGTGCCGGTGCTGGAGCAGCAGCTCAGCGCCGGCTGCGTCGCGTACAACCTGCTGCTCGGCGCATCGCAAATCGGGCTCGGCGCGCAATGGCTGACGGGCTGGGCGGCTTACGATCCCGAAGTCGCCGCGTTGCTGGGCCTGATGCCGAACGAACAGGTGATCGGTTTCGTGCATCTGGGCCAAGCACGCGGCGAGCTGCCCGAGCGCAGCCGGCCGGAGCTGGGCAAGCTGGTGAGCCGATGGAAGCCGGCGACGGTCACCGCGTAAGACAAGGCGGGCCTATTCGATCCGATCCGATTCGCGCACGCCTCCTGACAGATCACGCTCCATGACGCACTTCAGCCATTTCCATCAGACGTTTCCCATGCCGCTGCCGGACGGCTCGCGCGCACGCTTCGTGTCGCTGCGCGAGGTGGCGCGCAGCCATGCGCAGGTGAGCCGCTTTCCGGCGTCGATACGCATCCTGCTAGAAGCCGCATTGCGCCGCTGCGACGGCACGGCCGCCACGGCGCAACAAGCGCACGCGATACTCGACTGGCGTCCGGGGTGCAGCCACGACATCGCGCTCTGGGTGTCGCGCGTGCTGCTGCAGGACGCATCCGGCATTCCGCTGTTAGGCGACCTCGCGGCCATGCGCAGCGCGGCCGTGCGGGCGGGCGCGCGGCCGCAGGCCGTTCAGCCGGCGTTGCCGGTCGATCTCGTCATCGATCATTCGGTCGTCGTCGATGCCTATGGCGATGCGCACGCGCGGCAGGCCAATCTCGCCGCCGAACATCGGCTCAATGCCGAGCGCTTCGAGTTCGTCAAATGGGCCGCGCAGGCGTTCCGGAACGTGCGCGTGGTGCCGCCGGGGCGCGGTATCGTTCATCAGGTCAACCTCGAGTTTCTCGCCGACGTGGTCGTGCAGCGCGACGGCTGGATTTATCCCGAAACGATTGTCGGCACCGATTCGCACACGACGATGATCAACGGCCTGGGTGTGCTCGGCTGGGGCGTGGGCGGCCTCGAGGCCGAGATCGCGCTGCTCGGCGAGCCGCTTTATCAGCGCGTGCCGGATATCGTCGCGGTGCGGCTGACGGGGCGGCCCGACGGCCGGGTGTATGCGACCGATATCGCGCTGCACCTGACGCACGCGCTGCGCGAATTCGGCGTGGTCGGCAAATTGCTCGAATTCGTCGGTCCGGGGGCGCGCGGCCTGTCGCTGCCGGATCGCGCGACGATCGCGAACATGGCGCCGGAGTATGGCGCGACGAGCGCGTATTGGGGGATCGACGACGCCACGCTCGCCTACTTGCGGCAAACCGGGCGTTCGGCCGAGCAGGTCGAGATGATCCGAGCGTACTGCATCGAGCAGGGGCTGTTCGGGATTCCCGACGCCGAGCCGTTCGATTATTCGGCGGTCGTCGATGTCGATTTGTCCAGCGTGCGGCCCACGCTGGCCGGTCCATCCCGGCCGCATCAGAAGCTCACGCTCGCGCAGGTGAGCGCCAGCAGCGCCGCCGCCGGGCGACCGGCGCAGGCACCCGCCCGGCTCGATCACGGCGCCGTCGTGCTGGCCGCGATCACGTCCTGCACCAACACCGCCAATCCGGCGGCGATGCTGGCGGCTGGCCTGCTCGCGCAACGCGCGCTTGCGCGCGGATTGCGCCCGCCATCCTATGTGAAGACCGTGCTCGCGCCCGGCTCTCGCGCGGTGACGCGCTACCTCGAGCGCGCCGGCTTGCTCGACGCGTTGCAGCGGCTCGGCTTTTTCGTCGCCGCATACGGGTGCGCGTCGTGCGTCGGCAATACCGGCGCGCTTGCCGAGGGCGTCGAAGCGGCTATCGGCGAGCGCGATTTGTCGGTGGCGGCGGTGCTGTCCGGAAATCGGAACTTCGACGGAAGAATCCACCGGTCGATCAAGGCCAATTATCTGGCGAACCCCGCGCTCGTCGTCGCTTATGCGTTGGCGGGCACCATTTCCATCGACTTCGATACGCAGCCGCTCGCGTTCGATTCGTCGGGCGCGCCCGTTTTCCTCGCGCAGCTGTGGCCGGACAAATCGGAAATCGATGCGCTTGTCGGCGAGGTGGTCGATGAGCACGCTTATGCCGGTCTCTATCCGCGCGAACCTGGCGGCGCGCTGCGCGAGCGCGGCGACGTCAGCGACAACCCCGGCGATCGCAACATCCACGCCGATTCAGATCCGGACGCCGCGTGGCAGCAAATCGAAGCCCCGGTGGGCATGGTGTTCCAGTGGCGCAAAACGTCCGGCTATTTCGTCGAGCCGCCGTTCTTCGAGCGAGTGTCCGGCGTGTCGGCGCCATTCGGCCCGATTCGCGGCGCGCGCGTGCTGGGCGTGTTCGGCGACAACGTAACGACCGACCACATCAGCCCGGTCGGCGAGATCGCCGCCGATAGCGACGCGGCACGCTATCTGCGCGAGCAGGGCGTGGCGCCGCACGAATTCAACAGCTACGGCGCGCGCCGCTGCAATCACCACGTGATGATCCGGGGCACGTTCGCGAATCCGCGCCTGCAAAACCGGCTGACGGGTCTCGGCGCCGGCCCTCTCGCGCGTTCGGCGCGCGACGGCGCGGTGCGTAGCCTGTTCGACGTCGCGATGGAAAATCTCGCCGACCGCGCGCCCAGCGTGATCGTCGCCGGCGCGCTCTACGGTTGCGGCAGCGCGCGTGACTGGGCGGCGAAGGGCACGTCGCTGCTCGGCGTCGCGGCGGTGGTGGCCAAGAGCTTCGAGCGCATCCATCGCAGCAATCTCGCGCTGATGGGCGTGCTGCCGATCGAGATCGGCGCGTCGGGCGCGCTCGACGCGCTGGCATGGGATGGCTCCGAGCGCGTCGATATCGAATTCGATTCGGCCGCGCGCGCGCCGCGTCCGCCCGCGACCGTCACGGTTAGCCGCAACGGAGATGAAATCGCCAGAGTCGTCGGTACGCTGCGCATCGATACTGCGGCGGAATGGCGCTACGTGCGCGAAGGCGGCGTGTTGCGCGCGATCTTTGCGAAAAGCATCGCGCCGCGCGATTGAACGACGCCGCCGCCCGCGCGTGTTGCGCATCGAATCCGGCGTACCATTACGCTCTGGAATCGACGCCGTCAATCCGAATGGCCGATTAACGCGCAGAGGCTGAGCATGGCTCAAATCCCGATGTCCGGACTGCAGATGTTGCGCGCGGCGGCAGCCGGCGAATTGCCGCATGCCCCGATGTGGACGACGACGCCGATGCGCGCGGAACTCATCGAAGCCGGCTACGTAAAAGTGACAGCTCGCGCCGACGAGCGGCACCTGAATTCGCAGGGCGCCGTGCACGGCGGTTTTGTGGCGACCGTGCTCGATACGGTTACGGGCTGCGCCGTTCACACGATGCTCGATGCCGGCGTCGGCTACGCGACGATCGATTTGAACGTCAAGATGCTGCGTCCGGCGCCGCAGTCTGTCGACCTGATTGCCGAGGGCAAGGTCGTTCACTTATCCAGAAGCCTGGGCGTGGCCGAGGGCGTGCTGTCGACGGCGGACGGCAAGAAGATCGCGTTGGCGACGGCCACCTGCTTTATCCGGCGGGCGGACGCCGCACGATAGCGGGGCCGCTCGCCGGGCAGCGCGTTCGTTGATTGACCTCGCCGGTCACGCGACCGTCTCCGCCGCGCTTTGATCAGAACGGTTGCTGGAATCCTGCCCGTCGTTGCGCACGAATTCGTTCAGGTGATCGACGAACGCGCGCACCTTCGGCGGAAAATATTGCGACGGATAAACGAGATCGATGCCGACGCACGGCAACCGGTAGTCGTCCAGCAGGCTGGCGAGCGTGCCGCGGGCGAGATCGTCGTTGACCAGATAGCGCGGCAGGATCGCGATCCCCATCTCCAATAGCGCGAACTGCCGCAGCATATCCGCGTTATTGGTTCGCGCGGCGTTGTTGAAGCTCACGCGCACCGGCCCGTGTGGCCCGGAGAATTCCAATTGGTCCACGTGCCGCTCGCATGGCAGATGCAGCCACGCGTGCGTCGACAATTCCGCGGGATGGCTCGGCAGGCCGTATCGGCGCAGATAGCCCGGCGATGCGCAAACCGTCATGTGATGGGTGATCAAACGGCGCCTGACGATGCGGTCGCCCGTCGTCTGCCTGCCGGTGAGCAGGCCCACGTCGAAGCGCTCGTCGATCAGGCTGACCTGCCGGTCCGTCAGCGTGACGTCCAGCGTGACCTGCGGATAGCGTTGCGTATAAGCATTGAGCATCGACGAAAAGCCGTGCAGCCCGAACGTGACCGGTGCCACGATACGCAGCGTGCCTGCAGGTGGGTGCGAGTTGGTCGCGACCAATTGCTCGGCGCGCTCGATATCTCGAAGCACTTCGCGCACACATTCGAGATAGGCCCGCCCCTGCTCGGTCAGGGACAGACGTCGCGTGCTGCGCTGGAACAGGCGGGCGTTCAGATGATGCTCGAGCGACGCGATCTGCCGCGTCGCCAGCGAGTTGGAGATATTCATTGACTTCGCGGCCCGGGAATAATTGCCGAGTTCGGCGATCCGGACGAAGGTACGTATCGACTGTAAGTAGTCCATTGGACAGTCCCTGTCTCTATTTTTGGCCGCAAACAGAGGCCGCGGTCGCTTCGCGGTCCGCTGCGGGCTGGGTGGTGGCCGGGAGCCATCGGACGCGGTTGCGCTTCCCGAGGGTTCTTGACGGATTAGGTCGAGCGTCCTAGTATGCAGGCATTGTAGGACGAGAATCCTAATTTCGCTGCGCAAAATCAGGGCAACACGGACGGTTCGGCAGATGGACGCATCGCCGGGCTTGTTCCGCGTGGCGCCCGGCAACACAAAGGTGTGTTCATGAAAGCCGAAGCAACCCGCGATCTCATCGTCAATTCCGCCGATGAGTTGTTTTACCAGCACGGTTACGGCCGCACATCCTTCTCGGATATCGCGGACGCGGTGAAGATTTCGCGCGGCAATTTCTACTACCACTTCAAAACCAAGGACGAGATCCTCGACGCCGTGATCGACGTGCGTCAGGTGAACATCCAATCGATGCTGGAGGAGTGGGAGGCCGAATGGCCGGAGCCGCTCGACCGCCTCAAGCGTTTCGCGAACATGCTGATCGTGAACCGGGGCAAGATCATCCGTTCCGGCTGTCCGGTCGGTACGCTTTGCGCCGAACTGACGAAGCTCGATCATGTTGCGCAGAACCGGGCGAACGAACTGTTTACGGCGTTTCGGGCGTGGCTGTGCGAGCAATTCGTGCTGCTTGGCCACGATGCCGACGCCGAGGCCGATATGTTGGCGATGCATCTGCTATCGCGTACGCAAGGCGTCGCGATGCTGGCGAACGCTTATTCCGATGAGGTATTTCTCCGGCGTGAGGTCAAGCAGATCTGCGAGTGGCTGGACACAGTCGTACAACGCAACTGATGCCGCCGGCGGCTGACGGGCGGGGGCGCCCGGGCCGATACGGCGGGTGAACGGTCGGCCGGTCGGGCAGCTTGCGGCTCAAACGAAGGCATCGATATCGAAGCACGGTAAAGCGGCGTTGTGGCGAGCGGCTGCTCCGAAACAATCAATTCGGATCACTAAACAAAATGCTCGTGGTGGCGAGGCTGCGTTTAGCCAGGTCCGGCGAATTTCGGTACGGTGGTCGCGGCGGCTTGTGCGATCAGCATGCCGGCCAGTTTGATATTTTTTGGGAGATGCAATGGAATCAGCTCAGCTCAATTCGAAACGTCCGCTCTATTGGCTGGCGCTAGGCGCGTTCGCGCTATCGACAGAGGGTTTCATGATCGCCCCGCTGTTGCCGAGCATCTCCAGCGATCTGTCGGTCAGCGTGGGCGTCGCGGGGTTGCTCGTCACGGTTTTCGCATTCGCCTATGCGATCAGCTCGCCGATTCTCACGACGCTCACGGGCAATCTCAACCGGCGCATCCTGCTGATATTCAGTCTTGCCGCATTCACCGTTGCCAACGTGGCGGCGTGGTATTCGACCAGCTTCTTCCAATTGATGGGCGCGCGAATCCTGCTGGCGTTTGCTGCCGGACTTTACCTGCCGAACGCCAATGCGGTAGCCGGATCGCTGGTCGCGCCTGAGCAGCGCGGGCGCGCCTTGTCGATCGTCAATGGCGGCTCCAGCCTCGCGATCGCGCTTGGCGTGCCTTTCGGGTCGATCATCGCGAGTTTCGGCAGTTGGCGCACGACGTTCGCGAGCGTGGCCGTGCTCGGGGCGATCGGCACTGTGGGCCTGCTGTTCGGTCTGCCGAAAGGGTTCGGCAAAGGCTTGCCGACGGCGACGCTGACGCAGCGGATTCAAGTGGCGAGCAGGCCCGCCGTATTGATGGCGCTGCTGTCGACGATGCTATGGGCGGCCGGCGCATACACGGTCTATACGTATATCGCGGCGTATATCGGCGACACGCTGAAGGTACATGGATCGCTGCTGAGCGGCGTGCTGTTCGTCTGGGGGGTATCGGCCGTGACCGGGATGATCTCGGGCGGCCGCCTGACCGACAGGCTTGGGTCGCATCGGGTCATCGTGCTTGCATTGAGCGTGCTGACGGCGGCGTTCGTGGCGTTGTCGGCGATCAATGCGTATGTTCCGCCGCCGCTTGCGGTGGTTCCGGTGATCGTTGCGGTGATTCTGTGGGGTGCGTCGGTCTGGGGGTTCATTCCGCCGCAGCAATCCAGGCTCATCGGCATCGGCGGGGTGAATGTCGCGCCCGTCGCACTTTCGTTGAATGCGTCGTTCATGTACATCGGCTTTTCGTTGGGCTCTGCCCTGGGCGGATTTGCGCTGAGCAGGCAAGGGGTGGGCAGCCTCGGTTTGATCGGCGCGGCGCTCGAAGCGGTTTCGCTGGGCATCGTGCTGCTTACCGCCCGGAAAAAGGCGGCCCGCGCTGCGACGCGGGAGTTGGTAGACGGTTGAGCTGCATTGTTTGGTTGTCTGGCACGCCTTCTGCGCCGATCGGCGGGATGGCGGCGCCATGCCAACGTTGCTGGTTGCACTCGAAGTGAATGCCGATTCTGTCGCGATGGCGGCAGGTCGGCTGCAGTGTGGGGCACGGAGCGCCTGAGGCACAGGCTGCTGTTCTGAATGCTCGAATGCTTGCCGAAACCGGTGTGGCATTTCGAAATTTCAGTACGTTAGTAATACTTAAAAAAATATCGATCGATCGGGAAATACCGAGATGAAGATTTTGCATACTCGCCGCTCTCGCATTGTGTTGGCCGGAGTTGCCGCAGTTGCATTCGCGGGCTTCGGTTTGGCGGGCGTGATCGGTGTGCGGGCGAGCGCACCCGACAAAGCGCAGGCGCCGCTGACGGAAGTGGACGTGGCTGGGGTGCTGTCGAAGACGGTGACGGATTGGCAGAGCTATTCGGGGCGT
>NZ_FXAN01000067.1 GCF_900176645.1 Burkholderia singularis | reverse complement strand
TCAACTCCCTCTCTAGCAGTCGGCCGCGCTTCCTTCTCTCTCCCCCGCTGTCCGTTTCCGTTTCAGCGAAAGAGGCGTGATTCTAGTCATAAGATTCATTACATGCAAGCGTATCTCGAAATTTCTCTCTCTCAGGCAATCCAGTCACCGCTCCCCCCATGTGACGCTTCGGCCAGAAAGTCGCAAACCGCAGCACCCTCGCGGAACAGACTAAAATGACAGGTTCCTCGCATCCAATTATGTCTATCTATGCGCCAGCGAACCGCTAAACGCCTCCCCCCCGATGCCGACAAATTGGTCGGCTTGTCGCTCGCGCTGTTCGCGTCCGGTAGCCGCGTCGAAGATCGCTTCTGGGAAGCCAAGCTCGACGCTCTGCTCGCGAAGATCGTGCGCAACGGCAACCAGACCACCCTCGACGCCGCGCTCGACCACCTTCAGCAGAATCATCCGGACGCCTACGGCGCGCTCGCCGACATGGCAGAGACGCATAGTGAATCGCTTGCCGTCGAGGTCGACGGCAAGCCATACGAGGCGCTTCTCGTTGCCATTCCCGTGCTCGCGTGGACTCGCTATATGATTCCGTCGGGCGCGTTGAAGGCCGAGATCGCCGACCTATTGCGTACTCATCTGCAAGCACACGTGCTCGCGCAGGGCACGCTCGTCGCCATGGCCCCGTTTCTTTACAGCATCGATCAGTTGCCCCGTCACCACGTCGAAACCTATCGACTCGCGCAGCAACTCGCTCATGCAGCGCTCGGCAATCACCCGGTCAAGCTCAACTTCGGCGACTTGCCCGAAACCTCGCCGATTCTCGCCGATCCACGCTTCCTGCTTGCCGTGGCGGCCGCACCCGTCGGCGCACCGCTCTTTCGCTGGCAGGAAGAAGAACACGGCATGCGCCTCGAGCGCGGCCAGTGCCTCGAGCAATGGTCGGCGCAAGGCGGCGCGAATTTGACGGCGGCGCTGCCCGGCTGTGAATTCGAGTGCCTGCTACCCGATGCCTATTATTCCGCCTGCCGCGATGCCGACGAGCGGATCCGCCCGCATACCGTGCGCACGGCGATCCGCTATCTATTCGATACGACAGGCGCCACGCCGCAGGACTTGCGCGCCGTGATCGCCGGCTTTGGCGAGCGCCGGATCGACGAATATCGGGTTGCCTTCACCCGGCGCGGCAGCAACGATGTGATTTATGGCGTCGTCTGGCCGTTGTATGGCAGGGAGAACGGCGACGCGGCCGCCGACGACGCGACGCTCGAGTCCGAAGCGCCTGTCGACGGGCCGCTCGAGGAAATCGTGACGCTGCTGAAGGAAGCGGGCATCACCGATATCCGCCGTCACCCAGGCCGGTTCGAACCCGAATACTGCGACGACTGCGGCGTGCCGCTGTATGCCGATCCGCTCGGCGAGATCGTCCATGCGGAGATGCCGGAAGATGCGTCTGCGTCGCAGCCGCACTTCCATTAAGGCATCTTCCGCCCGTCTGTTCCGCCAGGACTGCGAAGCAGACGGAGCGCGGCGGCTCGTCATATTGACGATGGCGAGCCCGTCGACGCATTGGATTGGGCGAGGGTTCGCCCCGCCGGCCCCGCCGCGCCGGCATGGGCTGTCAATGGCAGCCGCACATCGCACATAGCTATCGCAGTTCGTGCGGGCGACGCGTGCAAGCCCCGCCGCGGCTCGCTTCGCACGCCGCTCAGCGAATTTGGCTCGCCGCCCGCATGCGCCCTCGCAGCGGCCCTTTCTCTTTCTGTGCGCAACTCATTGACGACACGCTCGCGAAGCCCGTCGTCGGCTTGCTGCCGTCGACTCGGCGTGAAGGCATGCGATCGAACATGGGCGTGATCGCCGGCCGTCATGCCATCGGTTCAGGTTCGATGACAGGCAGGCCTGGGCGCCGGATCGCTTCTTGCATTTCCCGCGCCTTCCGGGCGGACTTCTTTTGATACATCCTTCGCGTCTCAACGCCGCGGCCGCGGCGCGCGCGCCGCGATCGCGATAAGAGCGACGAGCGACGTGCCGAGCAGCAGCAGCGACAACGCCGATGCGGGCAGGTAGTAACCACGCTCGACATCGCCGATCACGACGATCGGCACGGTCGCGAATCCAGGCGGATAGACCGTAAGCGTCGCGCCAAGCTCACCGAGCGACAGCGCGAAACCCAACGCGAGGCTCGCGCGGATCGCGGGCACGAGTTGCGGCAACAGCACGCGCAACAACACCATCGCGGGCGGTGCGCCCAGGCTTGCCGCCGCCTCGCGCAACACCGTCAATTCCGGACGCAGCGCCGCCGCCGCGCATCGGTAACAAAACGGCAGTACCAGCGCAAGCTGCACAAGCACGACGATCGCGGGCGAACTCGACAAATCGACAGGTTTCGTGTGATACGCGATCAGCACCGCGAGCCCGAGCACGACGCTCGGCACGCCGTTCGGCAACATCACGAGCGCGTCGACGAACGCGCCGATCCCGCGCCGGCCGCGTGCTTCGAGCACGAGCGCAAGCGCGATCCCGAGCGCCGTGCCGAGCACGGCCACGCCAAGCCCGATTTCCAGGCTCGCGACAAGCGCGTCGAATTCGGGCCGGCCGAGGCGCTCATACCAGCGCAAGCTATAGCCGGCGGGCAGTATCGTGCCCGACCATTGCGCGGCCACGCTCGACAGTGCAACGACGACAACGGGCAGCACGAACAGCCAGCAGCAGGCAATGGCGGCAAATATGACGAGCGCACGCGACGCAAGACGCGCCGCCGCATCGGTCCAGCGCGGCTCTCGGCGCGGCACCGCGATGCGGCGCGACGAAAACTCAGCCGGCATCTCGCTCTTCTCTCGGCACGGCCACGCCGCCTCGGGCGCGTGCTTCAGCAAATAACGGATTCCCGCCGCGACATGGCGGCGGCGGGACAAACATCGGCGGTTGCCGCCATCTTGGGGATGCCGCGGGGATATCCGCGCGGACTGCCGACGACATCGCGCAATGGCCCCGCGAAATCACGGCGCTGAACGCACGGTTTTCGGCCGTCACGCTGCCGTCGCCCAATACCGCCGCGCGGGCACGTTCGTCACTCCGCATGGCGCCCGCCTTCATTCGCGCGCCGGCTCATCCGCCGGTACAACGCATAAAGCGTCAGCGAGATCGTCAACATCACGACCGAGCCGGCCGCCGCTGCCGGCAGATCGAGATCGACCGTCGCGCTGCTGTAGATCGCCACTGGCAGCGTCACGAGTTTCGCGCTGCCCAGCACGAGCAGAATGCCGAATTCGTTCAACGTCAGCAAAAAACACAGGATCACCCCCGCTGCGATTCCGGGCCACGCAAGCGGCAGCACGACGCGCCGGGCCTGCATCCATCCGTTCGCACCCAGGCTCGCCGCCGCCTCGACGAGCCGTGGATCGAGCGTCGCGAACGACGCGAGCGCCGGACGCACGACGAACGGCGTGTAGAACACCGTCTGCGCGAGAATCACGCCGCCCGTGCCGAACAGAAAATCGAGCGCGGGCGCGTCGAGGCCGAACAGACGCTGTAGTGCAATGCTGACGGATCCCTGCGAGCCGTACAGAAAAATCATCGTGAACGCGACGAGAAACGACGGAAACGCGACATACAGCTCGAGAAAGCGCGTCACAATCGATGCACCGGGAAACGGCCGGAAAAACAGCAGCGTCGCGAGCAGCACGCCCGTCACCGACGCCGTGCCCGCGCTCAGGAACAGCACCCACAGCGTCTTGCCAAGCACGTCGCGGACGTCATGGTTCGAGAAGAACGTGCGATAGGCGGCGAGCGTCGGCCCGTGTGAGTCGATCATGCTCAGCAGTACCAGACGCACGAGCGGATACAGCACGAGCGGCCCGAGCACGAGCGCCGCGAGCGCGACGACGCGCAGGTTCGCGCGGCGCTCGCGGCGCCGCGCCGCCGCATCGTGTTCGGCGGCCGACGCGCGCAGGCGGCCGGCATCGGCGCGCCCGCCTGCGGCGGCGCGCGCCGCGTGCGATTCAGGGTGCGATAAGGACGACATCGTCCGCCTCGCAATCGAGCGACACGCGCGCGCCGCGCTCGGGCGGACGGCCGCGGCCGCGCTGTTGCATGACGAGCACGGGCTCGTCGCATGCGGCATCGAGCACGACGCTCAGCGACAACGCCGCGCCATGCCATTCGACCGATGCGATCGTCCCGTGCAGCCGCCCTTCGCCCAACGGGCGCACGGTCAGCCGCTCGGGCCGCACGCATGCGACCTTGTCACGTATGTCGTGGCGAGCATCGCCGAGCGCGAACACGACGCTCGGCGGCAGCAGATTCGCCGCGCCGAGATAACGTGCGACAAACCCGTCGGCCGGCGTGTCGTAGAGCTGCTGCGGCGTGCCGAGTTGCGCGATCCGCCCTTCGCGCATCAGCAACACGCGGTCGGCAAGTACGAGCGCATCGTCGCGATCGTGCGTCACGCACACGACGGTCAAGTTCGGCAGCCGCTCGTGCAGCGCCTTCAATTCGCTGCGCACCGATGCGCGCAGGTTCGCATCGAGCGCCGACAGCGGCTCGTCGAGCAGCAGCACATCGGGCTCGATGACGAGCGCGCGCGCAAGCGCCACCCGCTGCTGCATGCCGCCCGACAACTGCGCGGGCAGATGATGTCCGGCATCGCCCAATTGCACGAGCTTCAACGCATCTGTCACGCGCCGCGCGATCTCGCCGGACGCCATGCGTCGCGCGCGCAGCCCGAACGCGACGTTCTCGAACACCGACAGATGCGGAAACAGCGCATAGTTCTGGAACAACAGGCCGAGATTGCGCTTGTGCGGCGGCGCGTGCGTCAGGTCGCGGCCGGCGACGCTCAGCGTGCCGCTCAGGCCATCGGCGTTCACGAAGCCTGCGATGAAACGCAACAAGGTGGTCTTGCCGCAACCGCTTTGACCGAGCACCGCGAGCAGTTCGCCCGCGCCGATATCGAGCGATAGATCGTCGAGCACCGTGCGCGCGCCGTAGCGCACGCTCAGGTGCCCGATATGCACGCCGCCCGGCGCGCCCGTGCGCGGCGCTGCCTGAGGCTGCGTCGCGCCGAACGCGCCGGGAGGCGAAAAGCTCGCAGTATCCACCGGTATTCGTCCTTCGGCTTGGCCGCCGCTTATTTCGGCTTGACGACTTCGGTCTGCTTGCCCGAATCGCCGATCACTTCCTTCTTCCAGCGCTCGGTCCAAACCGGCTTTTTCGCCATCACGGCGTTCCAGTCGACCGGAATCAGCTTCACGCCGGCGATCGCGCGCTTGACCGCTTCGCCGTTCTTGCCGGCGAGCGGCACGTCGGTACGGCCCGGGATGCCGAACATGTCCGGCACCTTGGCCTGCACGTCGGCCGACATCAGGTAATCGATCAGTTTCTTGCCGGCGTCCTGGTTCGGGCCGCTCTTGATCAGACCAATCGCGTAAGGCAGCTGGAACGTCGTCGGCGGCTCGCCTTCCTTCGCGGCGATGAAGACCGGCTTGATCGACAGGCCGCCGTGCTCGGCGTCGTCGAGATCCATCTGCAGATCGCCGTTGGCCACCGCGATCTCGTTACGCGACAGCAGCACGTTCAGATAACCCGTTCCCTTGGTGTGGAACTTCACGCCGCGCTCGAGCTTCGCGAGATAGTCGAATGCCTTGTCCTCGCCCATCAACGCGCTCGTCAGAATGATCACGGCCATTCCGTCGCCCGCCGTCGCCGGGTTCGAATACGCGAGCTTGCCGCTGTAATCGGGATGCAGCAGATCGGCGAACGTCTTCGGCTGGCTTTTCACGACGGCCGGGTTGATCGCGAACGAAAAATAGTTGTTGACGAACGTTGCCCAGGTGCCGTCTTCCGCTTTTGCGATCTGGGGCACATTCTTGTAATTCACGCTCTGGTACGGTTGCAATAGGCCCAGCTGGCCCGCCTGCTGAATGAAAGGCGGCAGCGTGACGATCACGTCGGCCTTCGGCGAGCCTTTTTCGACGTTCGCGCGGTTCACCACCTCGCCGCTGCCCGCCGTGACGATGTTGACTTTCACGCCCGCCTGTTTTTCAAACGCGGGCAGCACGTCGCGATACAGGTTCTCGAGACCGTCGGCCGTATACAGCACGACCGCAGCCGCCTGCGCCTTTACCGCGACACCCTGCAACACCATCGCCGCGCCGGCTGCCAGCACGAGGCGGCGCCAAGCGCCGCGGCACGGGGAATTCGAATGCGTCATCTCCGCCTCTCTGTAGGGTGATCCGCAAACAGCCAAAGGCTGCGGTTTTTCGCAAAAAACGTAAGCATCACAACGTTCGATGACAGCCCCGTGAAGGCACTTCAAATTCAGAACGGCCGCACGTTTTCCCGCGATACCGCACAAGCCCCGACCGATTCTGCTGCCCCTTTTATCGAACAAGGAACCACCCGGCAATGCATGCATCCGATCCCATTTTGCTGACTCCAGGCCCGCTGACGACGTCGCACGCCACGCGCGAGGCGATGTTGCGAGATTGGGATGCGTGGGGCGTCGATTTCACCCAGATGACCCGCAGCGTCTGCGCGGATCTCGTCCGGATCGCGCAGGGACAGGACGAATTCGTCTGCGTGCCGCTGCAAGGCAGCGGCACGTTCGCGGTCGAGGCGACGCTCGGCACGCTCGTGCCACGCGACGGCCGCGTGCTGGTACCGAACAACGGCGCGTATTGCGCCCGGATCGCACGCATCCTGACCCGGCTTGGCATTGCGCACGTCGAGCTGGCGTTCGCGGAGCACGAGCCGGTGTGCGCGCAAGCGCTCGACGAGGCGCTCGCGCGCGATCCGTCGATCACGCACGTTGCGCTCGTGCATCTGGAGACGAGTGCGGGCATCGTCAATCCGCTCGACGAAATCGCCGCCGTATGCGGGCGACATCGCAAGCATTTGATTGTCGACGCGATGAGCTCGTTCGGCGCGCTGCCGATCGCGCTCGCGGACAGCCCGATCGACGCGGTGATCTCGGCGAGCGGCAAGTGTGTCGAGGGAGTGCCCGGCATCGGTTTCGCGATCGTGAGGCGCACGCTGTTGAGAAGCTGCGAGGGGCGCTCGCCGTCGCTTGCGTTGGATTTGCACGATCAGTACACGTATATGCGCGTCACGTCGCAGTGGCGCTTTACACCACCGACGCACGTGCTGGCCGCATTGCGCGCGGCGCTCGATCAGTTCTTCGCCGAGGGCGGGCAACCGGCGCGCGGTGCGCGCTATGCGCAGAACTGCCACGTGTTGATCGACGGCATGCGCGGACTCGGCTTCGAGCCGTTTCTCGACGCGCGCGCGCAAGGCCCGGTGATCGCGACGTTTCACGCGCCGCGCGATCACGCTTACTCGTTCCACGAGTTATACAAGGCGGTGCGCGAAGCCGGCTATTTGCTGTATCCGGGCCGGTTGACGACGGCTGATACGTTTCGCGTCGCGTGCATTGGCGCAATCGGCGTGCAGGAGGTTCGTGACGCGGTGGCGGCGATCGGACGGGCGTTGGATACGCTTGGGATCAGGCTGCGTTGATGCAGGGCCGGCTCGTCTGAATTGCATGCGCGCGGGAATGTCATGTCGAGCGCCGGCCGCGAGGCACCGCGGCCGGCGCTCGACGACGCGGATTACAGCACGATCCGCTTGATCTCGCCGACGACGAAGATATATGACAGCGCGCCAATCAGCGCCACCACGCCGATGAACGCAAGCGCCCCCACGAACGACCCAGTCGCCGCGACGATAAAGCCGACCACGAGCGGCGTGACGATGCCCGCGAGATTGGCCGCGAGATTGAACACGCCGCCGGTGACGCCAAGCAGCCCTTGCGGCGCGATATCGGATACGAGCGTCCAGCCGAGCGCCGCCATTCCCTGCGCGAAAAACGCAACGGACATGATCGCGATCACCGCTTCGTTGCTCTTCACGTAGTTCGCGAGCACGATCGTCGACGCAAGCAGCAGCCCCGTGATGATCGGCAGCTTGCGCGCGACATTCGCCGATTTTCCGCGGCGCAACAGCCAATCCGACAGCATGCCGCCGAACATCACGCCAACCGAGGCCGCGATGAACGGCAGCACCGCGAAAAAGCCGATTTTCAGCCAACCCAGGTGGCGCTCGGTGGCCAAATAGGTCGGAAACCACGTGAGAAAGAACACGAGCGTCGAGTTGCCGGCGAACTGACCGATGCAGATGCCCGCGAGCTGCCGCTTGCCAAGCAGTTGCCGGACCGTGCGCCAATTGAACGACTGCTGCGCGCGCGATGCCGGCTGCTGCGCCAGGCCGCCGCCCGCATCGATATAGGCAAGCTCGGCTGCGTTCGCGCGCGGATGATCGCGCGGCTCGTGATAGCACTTCCACCAGACGAGGCCGAACGCGATGCCGACGCCGCCGACCGCCCAAAACAGCGAGCGCCAGCCGAACGCGCCCATCAGCGCAAACAGCACGGGGCTCAGGAACGCCAGGCCGACGTACTCGCCGACCGTATAAGTGCCGGTGGCCATCGCACGCTCCTGCTGCGGAAACCACGTCGCGACGACCCGGCTGTTGGTCGGGAAACACGGCGCCTCGGTCACGCCGAGGCCAAGCCGGCACGCGAGGAGCGGCGCGACGCCATGCACGAAACCTTGCGCGAGCGTGCACGCGGACCATAGCGTCATCGACCAGTAATAGGTGAGCTTGCTGCCGAAGCGGTCGAGCAGCAGCCCTCCCGGCACCTGCGACAGCACATAGGTCCACGAGAAGGCGGAAAACATCACGCCCATCGCCGCAGCGCCGATCCCGAGCTCCTTCGTCAGCCCCGGCGCCGCCACGCCCAGCACCGTGCGATCGAGATAATTGATCATCGTGCCGATCGCAAGCAGCGCGAGAATCCGATAGCGCGCGTTCGAGCGCGGCTGCACCGCACTCGCACCGGCGCGGGCGGATGAGGCAGATGTGACGTCGGGGTGGATTGGCTGCGGCATCAGTGTCTCCTTATATCTTCGATTGAATGCAACATCGGTTGCCGCCGGGCGGCCGCCGGACGCACACCGGAAAGCCCGCCTGTCCCGGCGCGGTTTGCGTCCTCAGCAAGCCTGCAAGCGGCCTGATCTCTGAGTCCGCTGTCCGGCGGCGGATTTTCAGCGGCGCACGAGCGCCTGAAAATGCTCGAGCATCCGCGCCGCATCCGGCGCACGGCCCGTGAAAATCTCGAATGCATCGACCGCCTGGTACACCGCCATGCCGCCGCCCGGCAACGTGCGGCAACCGAGCGCCCGCGCGGTGCGGATCAATTCGGTTTCGAGCGGAAAATAGACGATATCGGCCACCCACAGCTCGCCGCGCAGCAGCCCGGCGGGCAGCGGCAACCCCGGATGCTTGAGCATGCCGGTCGGCGTCGCGTGGATCAGGCCGCTCGCGGCGGCAAGCGCGTGGTCGAGCGAATCGCCCGCGCTGACCTGTGCGTGCGGAAAACGCGCCTGCAACTGCCCGGCGAGTTGCTGCGCACGCGTGGTATCGATGTCGAACAGCGTGAGCGCCGCCGCGCCCATCGTCAGCGCCGCGTGTGCCACCGCCGCGCCCGCGCCGCCCGCGCCAAGCTGCACGACGCGCTCGAGCGACGCGCCCGGCAGCCCGCTCGCGAATGCCTTCGCAAAGCCCGACCAGTCGGTGTTGTAGCCTATGCGCCGTCCGTCGGCAAAGCGCACCGTATTGACCGCGCCGAGTGCGTCCGCGTCGGCCGACAGTTCGTCGAGACAGCCGATCACGCGCTGCTTGCACGGATGCGTGATGTTCAGGCCGTCGAAGCCCATCCGCTCGGCGGCCGTCAGCAGATCTGGCAACGCATCGGCCGACAAGCGCAGCGCGTCGAGATCGATGCGGCGGTAGACGTAATTGAAGCCCTGCCGGCGCCCTTCCTCCTCATGCATCGCGGGCGACAACGACGCGCCGATCCCCGAGCCGATCAGCCCGATCAAAAACGAGCGTGCGGTCATTGCGCGGTCTCCCGGACGAGCAGCGTCGCGAGCCGCTGCAGCGCGAACGCGTAGCCTTGCGTACCGCAGCCGCAGATCACCCCGTGCGCGACTGCCGACACGAACGAATGGTGCCGGAACGTTTCGCGCTGGTGGACGTTCGAGATATGCACTTCGATAACCGGCTTGCCGAGCGCCGTGAGCGCGTCGGCAAGCGCGACCGACGTATGCGTGTACGCGGCCGGATTGATCACGATGCCCTGCACGCGCTCGCGCGCTTCGTGCAACCAGTCGATCAACTGATGCTCGGCATTCGACTGCCGGAATTCCAGCGCGAGGCCCAGCGTATGCGCGACGTCCGCGCAAAGCCGCTCGACGTCCTGCAATGTTTGCGAGCCGTATATATGCGGCTCGCGCGTTCCCAGCAGGTTCAGGTTTGGCCCGTTTAGAACCAGCACCTTCGGCTTGCTCATGTATGACTCTCCGGCAAAAACAGCAACGTATGTATATCAGCCGCGGCGGTCGGCCCGAGCCGCGGCCTCGGCATTGGACGTCAGTGTGCACGCATACGCGTGCAGCGTCTGTCCGGGTTTTCTATAATTTGTACCATCTAGTTAGTTTCTATAATCGTAACCTGGCCCCGGCACGGGCACGCTTCGTCATTTGCCAGCAGGAAATCCAACCATGCAACGTTCGATCGCCACCGTCTCTTTGTCCGGCACGCTCGTCGAGAAACTCAGCGCAATTCGCGCGGCGGGCTTCGACGGCGTCGAAATTTTCGAGAACGACTTGCTGTACTTCGACGGCTCGCCCGCCGACGTGCGCCGCATCGCCGCCGATCTCGGCCTGTCGATCGTGCTGTTTCAGCCGCTGCGCGATTTCGAAGGGGTGACGCCCGAGCGGCTCGCGCGCAATCTCGAGCGCGCGAAGCGCAAATTCGATCTGATGCATGAATTGGGAACGGATCGCATCCTGCTGTGCAGCAGCGTGTCGCCGGACACGCTCGACGACCACGCGCTGCTCGTCGACCAGTTGGGCACGCTCGCCATCGCCGCGCAACAGGCGGGTGTCGTCGTCGCTTATGAAGCACTCGCCTGGGCGCGTACCGTGAAGACCTACGCACACGCCTGGCAGCTCATCGACGCGGTCGATCATCCGCACCTCGGCCTCGCGCTCGACAGCTTCCACACGCTCGCGCTCGACGATTCGCCCGACGGCATCGCGCAGATTCCGGGCGAACGGATCGCGTTCGTCCAGATTGCCGATGCGCCGCGGCTCGCGATGGACGTGCTCGAATGGAGCCGTCACTACCGGTCGTTTCCGGGCCAGGGCGATTTCGACGTCGCCGGCTTCACCGCCCGCGTGATCGAATCGGGTTACGACGGGCCGCTGTCGCTCGAAATCTTCAACGACGGATTTCGCGCGGCGCCGACCGCCGCGACGGCATCCGACGGCTACCGGTCGCTACTCTATCTCGAGGAGATGACGCGCGCGCGGTTGATTCGGGAATCGAATACCGAAGCGGGTAGACCGGCGCCCGACGCATCATCGTTGAACGCATCGGCGGCGGCAGCGGCAGCGCGGGCCTCGCCGCACGCCCCGGCGCATTCGCGAACAACGGACTTGCCGCCGCTGTTCGCGCCGCCGCCCGCGCCCGCGCATAGCAGCGTGCAGTTCATCGAATTCGCGGTCGACGCGGCCGCCGCCAGCAACGTGGCCGGCTGGCTCGACAAGCTGCGCTTTCGTCTCGCGGGGCGCCATCGGTCGAAGGACGTGATGCTGTATCGGCATGGCGCGGCGTCGATCGTGCTGAACGCCGAGCGCGATTCGTTCGCCGACGCGTTCTTCCAGGCGCACGGACTGTCGCTATGCGCGGCGGCGTTTCGCGTCGACGATGCGCGGCGCGCGCTCGAACGCGCGGCGGGCTACGGCTATGCGCCGTTCTCGGGCCGCGTCGGCCCGAACGAGCGCGTCGTGCCGGGCGTGCGCGCGCCGGACGGCAGCCTTGAATATTTCGTCGACGAAACGCCCGGCGCGCCGACGCTTTACGAATCGGATTTCGTGCTGACCGACATCGACGGCCCCAGCGAAGTCGGCCCGATCATCGGCATCGATCACGTCTGCCTCGCGCTGCCCGCCGACGCGCTCGACGCCTGGGTGCTGTTCTTCAAGACCGTGTTCGGCTTCGAGGCTGAACGCAACTGGCTGGTGCCGGACCCTTACGGGCTCGTCAGAAGCCGCGCGGTGCGCAACGCGGACGGCTCGGTGCGCATCGCGCTCAACGCGTCGGTGGACCGGCACACGGCGCTCGTCGAATCGCTGCATCGCTATCGAGGCTCGGGGCTCAATCACGTCGCGTTTCGCACCGACGACATCGCCACGGCCATCGCCGAATTCGCGGCCGACGGCGTGCCGTTCCTCCGGATTCCGCGCAATTACTACGACGATCTCGCCGCGCGCTACGCGCTGCCCGACGACACGATCGAACATTTGAGCCGGCACAATTTGCTGTACGACCGCGACGAGACGGGGGGTGAATTTCTGCATGCCTATACCGAGCTGGTCGATAACCGCTTTTCGTTCGAGCTTGTCGAGCGGCGCGGCGGCTACGACGGCTACGGCGCGGCAAACGCGGCGGTGCGGCTTGCCGCACAGGCCCAGCGCAGGAAGTGAGCCAGTCGCGGGCGCGGCATGGGCAATGAGTGCCGCGTCTGGCGGCACCTTCGCTGTCGAGACGGCCCGCTACGGACGGGGGGCGCTGGCGGTGCGCGTGGGGCGTGCCGGTATTGAACGCTGGGTGCTGGAAGCGAAATGCTACGCGACGCATCCGGCTTCGCCTCACTTTCGTCCTACGATTTCGACACGGCCGTTCAGGCTGAAACCGTACTGCACCGCACACCCCGGCCCCGCTTGCGTCGATGGTGCGTGCGGCCGGCCCGAGATAGCACCCGCGGCACAGCAGGCGCCGACGCGCCAGCCTCGGTGCAACCCGAATTCGCTTTGGTCAGACCACGCGGTTTGGCACAGCCCCGCCCTTTCACGAGCGCTTTAAGCATCGCTTAAGAAAGCCACGGCATCATCCGTCCCAATGTTCGCATAGGAGAATGGAATGACCCCTGTCGACGATACGTCTGCCGCGGGCCAAACCACCGCGCCCCCCGCCAAATCGAAAACCATGTTGCGCCGCCTGCTGAGCCATCACGAAATCGCGACGCTGCTGATCATGCTGCACGCGCCCATCGGCGCAAACGCCAAACCCGAGCTGCCTGCGCTGCAGGAAGCCGGTCTCGTCGAACGAATCAGTTCCGATGCCGATTCGTCGCCCGCTTTTCGTCTGACGGAAAACGGCACGGCCGTGCTCAAGGGCCTCGGCTACCGTTGATCTTTCCGGCCTGCGGCGGCGCCCGTCGAATCCGAATTCCCGCATCGCCGCGCGCGCCGGCCCGAAGCCCGACGCGCGGAACAAATGCGCACGCTTACGCGCCGCCCTCCTGCAATGCGAGCCGATACTCGGTCGGCGTCACCCCCACCGTCGCCTTGAACTGCCGCGTGAATGCGCTGTGATCGGTATAGCCGCATAGCGCCGCGACGTCCGTGACCTTGTCGTGCGTGACGAGAAACGCCGTCGCGGCATCGAGGCGCGCTTTCAGCAGCATCTGCCGCGGGGTCAGATGAAATACCTTGTGGAAATAGCGTTCGAGCTGCGCGACCGACATCCCCGCCATTTGCGCAAGATGCTTGAGGTTCGGCGGCTGGGCGTAATGCTCGTGGATATGGCGCACCACGTCGGCAATGCGGCTGTAGGCCGGGTGCGAACTCTCATGCGCGCGCAGATCGCGCGACAGCCCGGCGATGCCGACGATGCGCCCCCGCGCATCGCGCAGCGGCTCCTTGCAGGTCAGGCACCAGCCAGGCTCGCGGCCCGCGTACAGGTGCAATTCGAGCTGGTCGGCAAGCGGCCGGCCGCCGCCGATGATCGCGCGGTCCTGCTCCGCATAGCTGCGCCCGAAGCGGATCGGAAAGACTTCGGCGGCGGTCTTGCCGTATAACGCGCGTTTGTCCTTGTAGCCGCAGCGTTGCGCGAGCGTGCGGTTCACCAGCGCATAGCGCGCATGCGCGTCCTTGACGAAGAACGCGACGTCGGGAAGCGCATCGAACACCGGTTCGAGCTGCGTGAAGTGCGCAAGCAGCGCGGCGAAGCCGTCGTCGCTCGTATTGTCCGATGTGTCGTCCGGCCGGATGGCGGACGAGGTTGCAGGCGGCACGGCAAGCAAGGTCATCATGGAAGACTCGTGTATCGGGACACGGATGGCGTCGATTATAGGAGCCGTCACAGCAGCGATGAAGCGGCGACCGAAGCAGCCGCCTCCAGCCGTGATCCGCTTGCGGCTGCGCGCAGCATTCCGACGCGACGCAGCCGGCCGGCGTCAAGCTTCGGCGCGGGCGTCATCGCAAGCCAGGCTGCCGATTCGCGCCGGCGAGAACGGCTCGCGCGGCGTCGCGTCGTCCCAGCCGAAATACGCGTGCGCTGCCGCGCCGCAAACCCGCCCCTGGCACGCGCCCATCCCGCAGCGCGTCACCAGCTTCGCGTCACGCGCCGATGCATGCGCGCGCACCGCGCCGATCGTCACATCCTCGCAGCGGCACAACAGCGTGTCGTCAGGCGGCAGCGCGCGGGCGGCAGCGCCAAGCGCAAACGCATCGGCGACGCGGGCCGCGAAACGCCGCCACGCATCGCGGCGGCGCAGCAGCGCGGCGGCCCGCCGGCGGCCGGCGGGCGTCGCATCCGCACCGCTTGCAGCAAGCCCGGCCAGTTCCCCTTCGATCTGCGCAAGCTCGACGCCGCCCACTCCCGTACATTCGCCCGCCGCATAGATCCGCTCGACCGACGTGCGCTGCGCGCCGTGCGTCGCGATCACGCCATCGCGAACATCGCAGCCGAGCGCGCGCGCAAGCGCGACATTCGGCACCAGGCCGTAGCCGCATGCGAGCCGGTCGCAATCGAGCGTTTCGCGCGCACCGCCGCGCTCGATCGTGACCGCGCGCACGCGGGCGTCGCCATGTGCGGCGCGTACGACGCTGCCCGTCAGGTAGCGCGTACCGACGAAGCCGCGCGACAAACGTACGGCCTGCACCAGCTTCGCCGGCGCCGCCGCGAGCGACAGCGCAAAGCGCGCAAGCGCGGCGCGCGGCGCCTGTTCGACGAGCGCGGCCACCTGCGCGCCCGCCGTCCGCGCCGTCGCGAGCGACGCGAGCAGCAACGGCCCGCTGCCCGCGATCACGATGCGCTCGCCGCGCACCGGCAAGCCGCCCTTGATCAGCGCCTGCAAGCCGCCCGCGCCCGTCACGCCGGGCAGCGTCCAGCCGGGAAACGGCAGCAGCAGTTCGCGCGCGCCGCAGCACAGAATCAGCGCCCGGTAGTCAAGCAGCAGCGCGTGCTGCGCGTCCTCCAGCAACAACGCACCGGGCCGAGGCGCGGCAACGACGCGCGTGAGCGCGAGATAATGCACACCCGGCTCGCTCAACACGCCGAACGCGGCGGCGGCCCGCGCCGGCAGCACGGCGGCGGGCCCTTGCCGCCAAATTTGCCCGCCCGCCCGCGGATTGTCGTCGATGACCGCGACCGTGCGGCCGCCGCGCACGGCAGCCCGCGCCGCCGCCAGCCCCGCCGGCCCCGCGCCGATAATCGCCACATCGACGCTGCGACGTTCGTTCGTCATCTCGTTCGCTCCACCTGCATGCCTTCGCGGCAAAGCGTCTGACAGGCGAGCATGCGCCGCCCATCGACCGTCACCCGGCATTCGTGGCAAATCCCCATCCCGCAAAAAGGCGCGCGCGCGGCGCCGCTGCAGGATGTGCGGGCCGTATCGTCGCCGCTCAGCGCAATCGCGGCCGCGACGGTCATGCCGTCGGCCACGGCCAGCGCGCGGCGGTCCAGATAAATGATCATTGCAACGCTCCGCTTGCCGCGATGCCCGGCGTCGGCAGGAAACGCCCCGGCGAAAACGGCTCGACGTCGATCGCCGCGCGCTCGCCGAACATTCGCGCGGCCAGCACGCGCGCGCTGCCGGGCGCGGTGGTCACACCGAGCCCCTCGTGCCCGAGCGCGAGCCACAGGCCGGGCTGCGACGGATGCTCGCCGAGCAGCGGCAGGCCATCGGGGCTGGCCGAGCGAAAGCCCGTCCATGCGCGGATGCCATTGAGATCGGCAAGTGCGGGCAAATAATGGATCGCGCGGCGCAACATCCGTCCGAGCACGGGCATCTCGACGCCCGGCTCGTCGGTGCCGAACTGCCGCGACGAACCGATCAACAACTGACCGGTGGGTCTGGGCTGCACATTGAATGCGACCGACGTGCCGCCGCTTGCATGCGCGCTCGCCGCATAGCCCAGCTCGACGAGTTGATGCGACACCCGCGCCGGATAGCGGTCGGTGATCACCAGATGCCCCTTCTTCGGCACGAGCGGCAGCTCGGGCAGCAGCTCGCGCGCGGCAACGCCGTTCGCGACGACGACGTGCGCCGCGCGCAGCGTGCGGCCGCCGTCGAGCGTCACGCTCGCGCCTTCGACGGCCACCGCCTTCGCGCGACGCACCGTCACGCCCGGCAGCCGGGACAGCAGCCATTGCGCGGCGGCGGGCGCGTACAGGATGCCGTCGCCGGCAATCCTCAGCGCGCCGCCGAGATCCGCACGCAGCATCGGTTCGAGCGCGGCGAGCGCAGCGCGCCCGATCAGCTCGCCCGCCACGCCGTGCTCGGCAAGCGCGGCTTGCTTCGCGCGCGCGAGATCCATTTCGTGCGCATCGGCCGCAAGCCACAGCGTGCCGCAATTGCGGTATGCGCACGCCTCGGGCATCGCATCGCGCAGCGCGTTCCACAGCCCGATCGAGTAATGTGCGAGCGCCAGTTCGGCGGCGCTGCCGTCCATCGCAACGAGGTGGCCCATCCCCGCGCCGGTCGCGCCGCCCCGGCCGTCGTCGACGACCAGCACGCGCAGCCCGCGCAGCGCGAATTCGTGCGCGCACGCGGCACCGACGATGCCCGCGCCGATCACCACGACATCGGCCTGCGAATCATGCGCGAGGTTCACGAAACGATGCCCCAGCCGAACGGATCGTCGTCCTCGATCAAGAGCGTCGCCTCGGCGCTCAGGTGCGCGCGGCCGCGGATCGTCGGTACGACGCCGCCTTCGGCGGGCGCGTAGCTCGCCGAGAACACGCTGCCGATCACGCTCGCCTGCCGCCATGTCGCGCCGGGCGCGAGCTTGCCGTCCGCGGCCAGGCACGCGAGCTTCGCGCTCGTGCCGGTGCCGCAAGGCGAGCGGTCGTAAGCGAGGCCCGGGCATAGCACAAAGCTGCGGCTGTCGTGCTCGGGATCGTCGGCAAACAGTTCGATGTGGTCGATTAACGCGCCGCCCTCGCCGCTCACGCCCGCGCGCTCGAGGCTCGCACGCAGCGCGGACGCGTAGGCGCTCAGCGCCGCGACGTTGTCTGCCGCGACGCGCTGGCCGTGGTCGTTGACGAGGAAAAACCAGTTGCCGCCCCATGCGATATCGCCCGTCACCGTGCCGTGCCCCGGCACGTCGACGACGACGCCCCGCCGGTACCGATACGCGCGCACGTTGCGCACGCTGACCGACAGATCGTCGTGCAGCGTCGCGTGGACGTCGCCCACGGGCGTCTCGATCCGGTGCACGCCCGGCGCGATACGGCCCAGATAATGCAGCGTGCGCACGACGCCGATCGTCCCATGCCCGCACATGCCGAGATAACCGGCGTTATTGAAGAAGATCACGCCCGCCGCGGCGCTGGCCGAGACCGGCTCGCACAACAGCGCGCCGACCAGCACGTCGCTGCCGCGCGGCTCGACGATGCACGCGGTCCGATAGCGGTCGTGCTCGCGTGCAAGCGTCGCGAGACGCTCGGCCATCGGCGCGTCGCCCAGCGCCGGAAAACCGTCTACGACAACGCGCGTGGGCTCGCCGCCCGTATGCGAATCGATGATGTGGATGCGCTTCATATTGCGTCGATTCGAGGTGGAAAGATGCATAGCTTCCCGCGTCGGACGTCCGGCCGCTTGTGGGTTTTCGATGATGCGCGCGACGAAATCGGCACAAGCGGGCGGCTGTGCCGATTTCATCTTTTCACGGTTGGAAAAGCCTCAAGCGCCACGGCTTTTCGACGGCAATACTGGATGCCTCACCGACAGTTCGCGTCGGCCATCCCATTCGAACGCAGGAGATTTTCAGTGAGCGGTCATGCCATTCAATGGAGCGGGGTGTTCCCCGCCGTCAGCACCCAGTTCAAGCCGGACTTTTCGCTGGACGTCGACGCGACGCACCGCGTCGTGAAAAACCTGGTGAACGACGGCGTGTCGGGCCTCGTCGTCTGCGGCACGGTCGGCGAGAACACGTCGCTGAGCACGTCGGAAAAACGCGCGGTGATCGAAGCGGCGCGCGATGCCGCGGGCGGCAAGGTGCCGGTGGTCGCCGGCATCGCCGAATTCACGACGCAGTTCGCATGCGACACGGTACGCGAGGCGGCGCGCGCCGGCGTCGACGGCGTGATGGTGATGCCCGCGCTCGTCTATTCGGCCACGCCGCGCGAAACGGCCGCGCACTTCCGCGCGGTCGCGGCCAGCACCGATTTGCCGGTGATGGTCTACAACAACCCACCGGTCTACAAGAACGACGTAACGCCCGACGTGCTGATCGCGCTTCAGGATTGCGACAACATCGTCTGCTTCAAGGATTCGTCGGGCGACACCCGCCGCTTCATCGATCTGCGCAACGCGCTCGGCGATCGCTTCGTGCTGTTCGCCGGGCTCGACGACGTGGTGCTCGAAAGCATTGCGCTCGGCGCGCAAGGCTGGGTATCGGGGATGTCGAACGCGTTTCCGAAAGAGGGCGAGACGCTGTTTCGCCTTGCCAAGCAGAAGCGCTTCGAGGAGGCGCTCGCGCTGTACCGGTGGTTCATGCCGCTGCTGCACCTCGATGCTCGGCCGGATCTCGTTCAGTGCATCAAGCTGTGCGAAGAGCTGATGGGCCGCGGCAGCGCGCTCACGCGCCCGCCGCGCCTCGCGCTGCAAGGCCAAGCGCTCGACGAGGTCAAGGCGATCGTCGCGCAGGCGCTCGCGAATCGCCCGGCGCTGCCGGACGTCGGTCTTTGAGCGGCGAACGCCGGTTGCGGGCTGCCGGCCCGTTACCGCGCGAAGTCATCCGCATGTAATGGCGCGCCGCCGCAGCCGGGCCTGCCCGAGACGGTGAGCCGGCCGGGCCGGCGCGGGCGGCCGCCGCGCGAGCGCAGCGACGCGTTTGTCGCCCGCGCCGGCATTGCGTCAGCACGCGTCCGCTCGCCGATTCGTCCGCCAGCCGGCGCGGGCCAGCGGCAGCCGCCGCACGCACCAAAACGAAGACATCAGGAGACAAGCCCATGCCAAGCCAAGGCAACGCGCAACCATCCATACCGCTTTCCCCTGCCGCGCCGTCCGGCGCGAGCCGAGGCCAATTCAAGAAGCAGCTTTCGCTGACCGATCTCACGTTCATCGGGCTGGGCGCGATCTTCGGATCGGGATGGCTGTTCGCCGCGAGCCACGTATCGACGATCGCGGGGCCGGCAGGCATCCTGTCCTGGCTGATCGGCGGCTTCGCGGTGCTGCTGCTGGGCATTGTCTACTGCGAACTGGGCGCCGCGCTGCCGCGCGCGGGCGGCGTAGTTCGCTATCCGGTGTTCTCGCACGGCCCGCTGCTCGGCTACCTGATGGGCGCGATCACACTGATCGCGTTCTCCAGCCTGATCGCGATCGAAGTTGTCGCGGCGCGCCAGTATGCGGCCGCGTGGTTTGCGGGGCTCACCGCCGAAGGATCGAGCAACCCGACGACGCTCGGCTGGCTCGTGCAGGCCGCGCTGCTCTGTTTCTTCTTCTACCTGAACTATTCGAGCGTGAAGACGTTCGCGAAGGCGAACAACGTGATCAGCATCTTCAAGTTCATCGTGCCGCTCTCGGTGATCGCGGTGCTGTTCACGTTCTTCCGGCCCGCGAATCTGACCGCGCACGGCTTCGCCCCGTTCGGCCTGCAAGGCATCGAAATGGCGGTGTCGGCGGGCGGCATCATTTTCGCGTATCTCGGGCTTACGCCGATCGTGTCGGTCGCGAGCGAGGTGCGCAACCCGCAGCGCACGATTCCGATCGCGCTGATTCTGTCGATCGTGCTGTCGACGCTGATCTACGTGCTGTTGCAGCTCGCGTTCGTCGGCAGCATCCCGGCCGCGGCGCTCGCGCACGGCTGGCGCGATGTCAGCCACGCGTTCTCGCTGCCGTACCGCGACATCGCGCTTGCGCTCGGCGTCGGCTGGCTCGCGTACATGGTTGTCGCCGATGCGATGATTTCGCCGTCCGGCTGCGGCAACATCTATATGAACGCGACGCCGCGCGTAGTCTACGGCTGGGCGAAGACGGGCACGTTCTTCAAGGTCTTCACGCGCGTCGACGAAGCCTCCGGCATTCCGCGCGCCGGGCTGTGGCTCACGTTCGGCCTCGCGATCTTCTGGACGCTGCCGTTCCCCTCATGGGAAGCGCTGATCAACACCGTATCGGCCGCGCTCGTGCTGAGCTATGCGCTCGCGCCGGTATCGGTCGCCGCGCTGCGCCGCACCGCGCCGGACTTGCCGCGGCCGTTCCGCGCGAGCGCGTTCGCGCTCACCGGCCCGGCATCGTTCGTGATTGCCGCGCTGATCGTCTACTGGTCGGGCTGGAGCACGGTGTCGTGGCTGCTCGGCCTGCAGATCGCGATGTACGCGATCTACCTTGCGTGCCGCCGCTGGGCGCCCACCCAGCAGTTGAGCCTGGCCGAACAGGTGCGCTCGTCGCTGTGGCTGATCGCGTTCTACGCGCTGATGATCGCGGTGTCGTATCTCGGCGGCTTCGGCGGCATCGGCCGTCTCGCGCACCCTTACGACACGGGCGCCGTCGCGGTGATCGCGCTCGTCATCTATTACTGGGGCGCGCATACCGGGGTGCCGCGCGCGAAGTTGCAGCTCGAGGACGACGAGCACTGATACGCGTGCCCTCCTGCCGATACAACGCTTTTTGTTTGACGGCCGGGCAGACGATACCCGGCCAGCCCTTTTTCGAGGAAAACCATGCGACTCACAGGCCAGCTTTTGATCGGTCAATCCGCGGTGCCCGGACACAACGGCTCGTTTCGCGCCATCCATGCCGCCACCGGCGAGCCGATCGAGCCCGCATTCGGCGGCGCGAGCCTGCGCGATCTGGACCACGCTTGCGCGTTTGCCGACGATGCATTCGACGCCTATCGCGAAACGCCGCTCGAAGCCCGCGCGGCGTTTCTCGATGCGATCGGCCGTCAAATCGTCGCGCTCGGCGATGCACTGATCGAGCGCTGCGCCACCGAAACGGGGCTGGCGCGCGCGCGCCTCGAAGGCGAACGCGCACGCACGGTCGGTCAACTCGCGCTGTTCGCGCAACTCGTGCGCGACGGCGGCTTTCTCGACGTGCGGATCGATTCCGCCCGCCCCGACCGTCAGCCTCAGCCGCGCGCCGATTTGCGGCTGCGCAATATCGCTATCGGGCCGGTTGCGGTGTTCGGCGCATCGAATTTTCCGCTCGCGTTCTCGGTCGCGGGCGGCGACACCGCAGCCGCGTTCGCGGCCGGCTGCCCGGTGATCGTCAAGGCCCATGGCGCGCATCCGGGCACGTCGGAGCTGGTCGGCCGCGCGATCCAGGCGGCCGCGCGCGAATCCGGGATGCCCGACGGCGTGTTCTCGCTGCTGTTCGACTCATCCTACGAGATCGGGCAGGCGCTCGTCGCCGATCCGCGCATCAAGGCGGTCGGCTTCACCGGCTCGCGGCGCGGCGGCCTCGCGCTGATGCACATCGCGGCAGCGCGCGACGAGCCGATCCCCGTCTATGCGGAAATGAGCGCGATCAATCCGGTGCTGCTGCTGCCGGGCGCGCTCGCGGCGCGGCACGATGCGATCGCGCAGCAGTTCGTTGCGTCGCTGACGCTCGGCGCGGGCCAGTTCTGCACGAACCCCGGCCTCGTGCTCGGCATCGACGGCCCGGCGCTGCGCGCGTTCGAGCGCGCGGCGGCCCGCGCGGTTGCCGCCGCCGCGCCCGCGACGATGCTGACGCCGCACATTCACGCGAGCTACGTCGCAGGCGTCGCGCGGCTGGCATCGCACGATGCGCTCGAACAGCTTGGCGAAGGCATCGCGGGGGACCGGCATCAGGCACGCGCGGCGCTGTTCGCAACGTCGGCGCAGGCGTTCGCGTCGCACGCCGAACTGCGCGACGAAGTATTCGGTCCGGCGTCGTTGATCGTCCGCTGCGCGGATCTCGACACGCTGCATCGCACGCTGCGCTCGCTCGAAGGCCAGCTGACGATCGCCGCGCATCTCGGCGACGGCGACGCGCCGCTGTTCCGCACGTTGCGGCCAACGCTCGAACGCAAGGCGGGGCGCATCCTCGTCGACGGCTTCGGTACGGGCGTCGAGGTTGGCCACGCGATGGTGCACGGCGGCCCGTTTCCGGCGACGTCGGACGTGCGCACGACGTCGGTCGGCGCACGGGCGATCGAGCGCTTCCTGCGCCCCGTTTCGTATCAGAACGTGCCGGATGCGCTGCTGCCCGACGCGCTGCGTGACGGCAATCCGCTGAGCGTGCCGCGCCGGCTCGACGGCGCCGCCGAACCGCGGCAGGCACGGGAAGCGAACGCAGCGAGTTAGGTGCGTGCACCGGCTGCGCCCGTCGAAGATCATCGGCACGCCCGGCGGCATGCGCGCGCTCGGACATCACGGACGATCCGGCGCGCATGCACGCGCCATTGCCCGCGCCATCACGCCGGAGCAGCGCAACACCGGCGGTTCGCATCGCGGCTGCCGGCTGCCCGTGTGCGTGGCGATCCCGGCAAAAAGACGGACAGAGCCCTGCCCGTGCCCAATCGGCCCGGCGCCGGCACGCACTCCGTCATGGCCGACGGCCTGGGCTACGACGGTTGCTGCGACAGTCGAATCGAAACCTGTCATAAGCCATACCGGGATAACGACTTGCCTTCCCCGCCGGATGGCATGCGCCTAAATTACTACTGCTGTATCCCAACGCGGCGACCGCCATGATCACGGCCACGCGGCCGAGCGCGCCATCCGGCATCCAACCGCGTACCGGGCCGGCATCGTCACCTGTTGATCGGAGGCATTGACTATGGACGAACAGACCATCGAAGCCTATTCGAGCGGCGCGAGCCGATTTGCGGCCGAGTGGCGCGACCAGCCCCCGCCGGCTGACATGTACGCGCTCCTGCAGCGCTATTTCACCCTAGGCGGCAAAACGGCGGACATCGGTTGCGGCACCGGTCGCGACGTCGCGTGGCTAAACGATCACGGCTTTCCCGCGGTAGGCTACGACGCAGCCGAAGGGCTGCTGGCGCAAGCCGCGAACGCCTTCCCGTCGCTGGTTTTCAAGCGCGCCGCGCTGCCCGCGCTGGAGGCCATCGGCGAAGACAAGTATGACAACGTGCTGTGCGAAACCGTGCTCATGCATTTGCCGCCTGAGGAGGTTGCCGGGGCCTGTGTGCGTCTGTTCGAACTGCTCAGGCCGGCGGGAACGTTGTATCTGAGCTGGCGAGTCGCGGAGTCGGCTTCCACCCGCGATGCCGCTGGCCGCCTCTATGCGAAGTTCGACGCGGCGCGGGTCAGGGAGGGCCTTGGCGATGCCGAATTCCTGCTCGATGCCGAAGCAGTCAACCGGTCTTCCGGCAAGCGGGTGCATCGGCTTGTCGCACGGCGGCGGTAATGGATGCGGACTCGCCGCGATATGACGCTTCCCCGTCCTGCGCCGCACGACAACGATGCCGGCGTCCCGGCCGCGTTCGGCGCGCATCGGGACGGCGAGTTCACAGCGCTGGCCGACGCGTCGTATTTCGTTAGCGATCGTGTGCCGGCGCAATGCCGGTCGGCTGCTATTGTTCCAGGCGCCGGATGAACAACCCATCAGCGCTGTGGTTCCCATGCTCATTCCGCGGCGAGAGTGACTACGATCCCCGATGACGCCCGCCGCAAGCGAACGATCGTAGCGCCGCCGCCAGCAACTGGGCCACCGATCGTTTGCTCTTGCCTTTCGTCAGCCAAGTGAGCGCATTCGCACCGGAAAGACTCTCCACCGATGTCGAATTGAAGCGGTAGGGACGCGGGCGCACCGCGTTTGCCGCACCGCCGCATTCGCACGCGCCGCCGTCCTGTAGAATCGCCGGCATTGCGTCAGTTCGTCTCCGCGCGGCGCCCATCCAGCGTCGCGCGGTTCGTGTCCCGTGCGCCATCCCGCGCGTTGCACTGTCTGTCCGACGACAAGACCCGCCGCCGGGCTACGGTCCGCGCGGTACACAATCATTCGAATCCTGATCGCCCAACCATGCCTGCATCTGACCTGAGCGCCGTTTCGAGCGCCGCCCCGCGTGCCCTCACGCGCAGCGACTATAAAACCCTGAGCCTCGCCGCACTGGGCGGCGCACTCGAGTTCTACGACTTCATCATCTTCGTGTTCTTCGCGCCTACGATCGGCCAGCTCTTCTTTCCGCACGACATCCCCGATTGGCTGCGCCAGTTGCAGACGTTCGGCATCTTCGCCGCCGGCTATCTCGCGCGGCCGCTCGGCGGCGTCGTGATGGCGCACTTCGGCGATCTCGTCGGCCGCAAGCGGATGTTCACGCTGAGCGTGCTGTTGATGTCGGTGCCGACCCTGCTGATGGGCCTGCTGCCGACCTACGACAGCATCGGTCTGGCCGCGCCGCTCGCGCTACTGTTGTTCCGCTTGTTGCAAGGCGCGGCCGTCGGCGGCGAAGTGCCGGGCGCGTGGGTGTTCGTCTCCGAACACGTGCCGCCGCAGCGGATCGGCTACGCGTGCGGCACGCTCACTTCCGGCCTGACCGCCGGCATTCTGCTCGGCTCGCTCGTTGCCACCACCGTCAACCGCCACTTCTCGCCGGCCGAAGTCAGCGCGTTCGCATGGCGTGTGCCGTTCCTGCTCGGCGGCGTGTTCGGCCTCTTCTCCGTCTATCTGCGCCGCTGGCTGCACGAAACGCCGGTGTTTGCCGAGATGAAGGCCAGAAAGACGCTCGCGGCCGAGATTCCGCTGAAGGCGGTACTGCGCGATCACGGCCGCGCGGTGATCGTGTCGATGCTGCTGACGTGGATGCTGTCCGCGGCAATCGTCGTCGTGATTCTGATGACGCCGACGCTCATTCAAAAGCAGTTTCACATTGCGCCCGCGGATGCGCTGTTCGCCAGCAGCGTCGCGACGCTGTGTCTGGTGGCCGGCTGCGTTAGCGCAGGCTCGCTCGCCGACCGGTTCGGCGCGAAGGCGGTGCTGTCGATCGGCGGTCTCGCGCTCGCCTTCTGCTATTACGCGCTGTTCGGCCAGCTCGCGGCCGATGCGACGCGGCTCGTGCCGTTCTATGCGCTCGTGGGCTTCGTCGTCGGCACGATCGGCGCGGTGCCGTTCGTGATGGTGAAGAGTTTCCCGGCGGTCGTGCGGTTCTCGGGCATCTCGTTCTCGTACAACGTCTCGTATGCGGTGTTCGGCGGCATGACGCCCGTCATCGTGTCGCTGCTGATGAAGTCGAATCCGCTCGCGCCCGCGTGGTATGTCGCGGCGATCTGCGTGCTCGGCGCGGTAGCCGTGTTGTTCGCGAAAGACGCGCAATAGACGCGTGAAATGGCGGAAGGTGGCTGCACGCCGCCGCGGTGCCACGCGCGCGCGGCTTACGCCGCCATCTTCGGGTTCGGCCGGCTGGCGCACCGCCCGGCGCCCGCTTATTCCGTTAAGCCGCCAGCCGACGCAACGTACCACATCGGCCGGGCGCGCCCGGCCATCGTTATCCTAAGATTGCTCGGGAACATTCCACGCACCGGCGCTCGCCGAATCAAAAAATCGAATATCGGCCACGCCCATTTTCGAGAAGATTTCATAGGCGTGTTGAATGTACTGTTGATTGCCGTTGCGCACCGAAACCGCAACCCTGGCCGGCTTGCACGCGTCCAGTTGCCTGATGATGTGTTCCTCTTGCTTATTCATGCTCCAGCCGTAAATTGCCACCACGGCCTCCGGCTGATATAGCACTTCGCGGAACACTTGTTGGAGATAGACCGAAGCGGAAATAGCGCGCATCTTGTGCTCGCTTACGCCTTCGCAAACGAAAAGAGGCATGCCCTGCCCCGTCTCCCATGCGGTCAATACCGAGTTGAGCAGATCGTTCCCGGCTCGCGCGCGAATCTTCCGCTCCTCGTCGCGCGATCGCCGGCTCAAAACGAGATTGCCATGCGGATAGAAAAACATCGTTGTATTCCGTCCGCCGCGCGGCACTTGCAAGCGCCGCCAATTGGACGTGAACGCCGTGCCATCGTGTTCGACAAAGCCGTCCTTGAATTGATGCCCGGCGATCTCGTCGTTTCCGACCATCGCTGCCCAATATACGATCAGATCGTAATTCAACGACGCGACAGTCCGGAAGCCGGACATGAAGCGCGCAATGGCGCCGAGATGAGGTTCGGCATCCTCATAAGCGACATGAACATGCGCGATCGTCTTGATCAGTGCGCCGCGAACGAGTTCATAAGCCTCCGATATTCTTTCGCTCTCCAATTTGAGCGCATCGCTGACGAGCTTCGCATGCCAAAGACGCCTGAGCACAAATTCGAAATCGTTCGTTTCGAAATGATTAAACACATCACGCACGCCTTCCGATATATACCCATGTTTTTTTGCCGTCTCGAATAGCGACGAATAACGAAACCCCTCGTGAACGGCAATGCTTCCCCCATTCCCGACGATCAAAATTTCCTTGAAGTCATCACGGATATCGGCCCATTCGTATATTTTATTTTTCATCGCACGCAAAATAATTAGACGCAAAAATAGAGCATTTTCTACCGCAGATCCCGAGCCCGGCCCCACTCATCGCTCAAGCAAAATGGATCATAGCTCACGCTGATGTTTTCGGTTTATTCAATCCGGTCGAATAGTTCATTCGACAAAAATATCCGCCTGTTTGAATACGGCATAACTATCGAGCATCATCCGCCGCCCGCAAGCAATGCCGATACGGCATGCCGAAAGCCCGCCGACGAGCCGCGACAAGCGCCCGGTCTCGCTCCAATGCGACGCTCGTCGATCCGCCAGATCCCCTACAATCCAGCACTGCGCCACGACAACCGTAATCGCGTCATGAAATCCTTCCTCGTTTCGATATTTGCCACCGCCATCGCCACCGCCAGCGCAACCGCGCTGGCCGATACTTCCGGTGACAGCACCGCCGATCTGCCGTGCGCGATCGGTTATGTCACCGGCGTCGGCGGCGCCGCGCGAAGCGTTCACGAATACTTCGCGAGCCGCTTCAAGGATCAATATCGCTACCTGGCGGACAATCCGCTCCAATGCCGGGTTTCCGATGAAGGCCGCGCGTCGGCCTGCACCGGCATTACGACCTTTCGGCGCGAACGCGTCAGCGTGTACGACGTGATCGACAACGATACGATCGCCGTGGTCGCGCGTGTCGATCTCGACCACGGCACATACCCGGCGATCATCGCCGTGCGCAAACAGGACGTGCAGTGCGAGAAATGAGATGAAATCGAAGTAAGCGCGGCCAGGCGAACGCCGTCGCGCCATGACTTCATCGCGGCTGCGGGCGCGCGGCTGCGTCGGCGCGGCCGTTGCTGCGCGCCGGCAACCGCGCGTTCTTCCAATCCAGCAACGCACGCACGATCGCATCGAACGGCGGCCGGCGCTGCGCGTCTTCGTTCAAGCTCGCCGCAACGAGTGCGTCGAGTTCGCCCATGTCGCCCGCACGGACGGCGTCGCACCGCTCGATCAGTTCGTCGAGCAGGTAGCCGAACGCCCGAACCTCCAGCCGTTGCAGCGCCAGCCCGAGTTCCCGGTCATCGGCGTCATAAAAGGACGCCGCGCCGAAATCGCCCAATAGCGCATGCCCCGCGCCGCCATGCAGGATGTTGTGCGCATACAGGTCGCCATGCATGATGCCTCGCCGATGCAGATGGCAGGCGGCCGAAGCAATGCCGTGCGCGATCTCGAACACCGTGGCCGGATCGAATCGCATGTCGGCCGCATAAAGATCGCGCGTGCAGGATTCCAGGCTCGGCGGCGCGGCAAGATTGGCGAATGCCGGATCGATCAGCTCCATCACCAAGCCGTGCGCATCGGCTGGATGGCCTGTTACCTTGCCGATCACCGGAATCAGATGCGGATGACTGCCGGCGCGCATACAAGCGGCCATTTCGCAATCCGGCAGGCCGTCGCTCGTCACCGCGCCCTTGAAAAGCTTGACCGCGACCGGCCGCGGCGCGGAGCCGCCGCCATGCAGCAGCGTCGCCCGGTAAATGACGCCCGACGCGCCTTCACCCAGCTTCTGCTCCAGCGTCAGCGCATTCCAATGGATATCGGCAATCGACGCATCGTGCGACGCCGCCTTTTCCAGCGCCTGACCAAGCGGATTGCCCGCATACGCGAGCCACGCGAGACGCGGCAAGCGCATCAGCCATTCAGGCAGCGCGTTTAGCCGGTTAGCGGACAGGCGCACGAGTTCGAGCCGCGTGCATGCGGACATCTCGTCCGGCAATTCGCGCAACCGGTTACCTGCGAGCATCAATTTCTGCAGCAACGCACAGTGGCCGATTTCCGCTGGCAGCGCTTCCAGTTCGTTGTCCGTGAGGATCAGCCAGCGAAGCTGGCGCGCAAGCGCTCGACCCGAGACTTCGCGGATGCGATTCGCCTTGAATCCGATCATGCTCAACTGCGTGCATGCGCCGAGTACGTCGGGCAACGCCGTGAACCGGTTGTCGGACGCAAAGAGGATGCGCAATTTGCGCAGCTGGGGCAAATCGTCGGGCAGGGTCGACAACGCATTGCCGGATAGATCGAGGATCTCCAGCGTGTCGGCAAGATCGAATATCTCGCGCGGAAATTCGGTCAGCCCGCAAGCGAGCTTGAGCCGCCTCGCACCCAACAGTTGTCCAGCCTGCAGTTGCTCGAGAGTGGTGATCACAGTGAAAAGCCGTATTCGGTTGCCAATGCGGGTTGAACCCACCGCGCCGATTCTACTGGGATCACTTTCGGACAACCAACCGCCCATTTTCTCAGGTACTGCCGTGGTCGGCGTCTGAAGCGGCCTCATAGCACCCACTCGCCGCCGAATCGCGGCGACGGGCTGACATGTTGCAGCGCCAATCCGTAGACGTGATGCGCGCCCGGCCGGCGGGCATCCGCTCCAGTGGAGCAGTGGCGCAATGCGGTGTGGCGCCACCGCGATCACCGCATTCGAAACGATTGGCGTCGCCGCTGAACCGGCCGCGCTTGCTTCGTCGAACGCATCATCCCGCCTCACCTCCCCCCTTTTGTTACCTCGAATATTTCATTTCACTTTCGCTTTTGACCGTCAAGCATTTGATTTGTAAGAAATATCATTGCCGAAAGCAATATGTACGAGAATCATTCTCATTTTTATTGACATCAATATCGACCCTGCATACGATGCGCGCGCACCACGGCCGTTTTCCGCGTATTGCCGACCCTGCGTCGCGCATCGCGCGGCCGCGCGCCGCTCGCACGATCAAAAGGACGAAGAGGAAGAAACGTCATGCTATTCGCGTTGCCCGCCGGGCGCTTCACGCACCATCGCCCCCGCTCAACCGCTCGCCGCGCGGCCGCCGTGTGCGCATGGCTGTTCAGCTCGGCCGCGTTTGCCGCCACGTCGCCGGACGCGCAGCCCGAAGCGCCCGAGGCTGATCTGGCGATCAGCGCGAAGCCGGCGACCCAATGGACGGGCATATGGACGCGCCAGACGCTGCTCGGCGACATCGGCGGGCTGCGCCCCTGGCTGGGCAAATATGGGATCACGCTGGGCCTGCAGGAAACCGGCGAATATCTGGCGAACCTGCGTGGCGGCCTGCACCGCGGCGGCACCTACGACGGCCTCACGACCGCGACCTTCACCGTGGATACGCAAAAGGCGTTCGGCCTGCCCGGCGGCACGCTCAACGCGAGCGCGCTGCAAATTCACGGCCGCAACCTCAGCCAATCCAACCTCGGCACGCTGAACACCGCGAGCGGCATCGAGGCGCAGGACACGACGCGCCTCTGGGAACTGTGGTATCAGCAATCGTTTCTCGGCCAGCGCGTCGACGTGAAGATCGGCCAGCAAAGTCTCGATCAGGAATTCATCGTCAGCCAGTACGCGCAGACGTTCGTCAACACGATGTTCGGCTGGCCCGCGCTGCCGTCATACGACATGCCCAACGGCGGCCCCGCATATCCGCTGTCGGCGCTCGGCGTGCGCTTGCGCGGCAAGATCACGCCGTCGCTCACCGCGCTCGCGGGCGTGTTCGACGGCGATCCGCTCGGCAACAACCCGAACAACCTGAGCGGCACGAACTTCAACCTGCACAACAGCACGCTGTTCATCGGCGAGTTGCAATATGCGCTGAACCAGCCGGCCGACGGCGAAATGGATACCGGCAAACCGGGCGGGCTGCCTGGCACGTACAAGATCGGGGTTTGGTATCACAACGGCCGCTTCGCCGACCAGCAGACCGACAACGCCGGCCTGTCGCTTGCAGATCCGGCATCCACAGGCGTAGCGCGCCCGCATCACGGCAATTACAGCGTCTACGCGGTCGCCGACCAGATGATATGGCGCCCCGATCCCGCCGGCGCGAAAAGCCTCGGCGTATTCGCGCGCGTGATGGCCGCGCCCGGCGAGCGCAACCTCGTCAGCGTGGCCGCCAACGCGGGCATCGTGCTGAAAGCGCCGTTCGAAGGCCGCGATAACGATAGCGCCGGGCTCGCCGTCACGTACATCAAGGTCGGCTCGCACGCGAGCGCGCTCGATCAGGACTTTCGGCGCTTCACCGGCGGCCCTTACGGCGTGCGCACGAGCGAAACGGCGCTCGAGGCGACGTATCAGTATCAACTCACGCCGTGGTGGCAATTGCAGGCAGATGCGCAATACACGTTCAACGCGGGCGCGGGCCAGAACCCGGCCGATCCTGCGCAGCCGCTGCGCAACACGTTCGTCGTCGGACTGCGCACCAACATCGCGTTCTAAGCACGAGCGCGTCGGCCATTAACCGCCGGCCGTTTTCCAATTTGAAGATTGACGTTCGATGCGGCAGCGCGCGAAGCCACCGCGCCAATCAGGAGATTCAACGATGCGTTGCACCCTGCTTGCGCCGCCCGCGCGCCGCACCAGGCTCGCATTCGCCACGGCGCGCGCCGCCCATCCCAATCGCCCGCCCCCGGATCGGGCGCATTACCTCAAATGGCCATAAGGCGACGACGGCCGCCGCAAGCCGTCGATACTCGCACCGCCCGCGCCCGTCACGAACAGCAGCAGGAAACCGCCGGCAATCGCGACGTTCTTCCAGAAGTGGATGACCATGTCGTGTTGCAGCACAGGATCGGTCGCATCCCAGAAATTGTGCGCAACCAACGCGGTCGCGATCGTGTAGAACGCCAGCACCAGCGCCAGCGGCTTCACCTTGTAGCCCACGACGAGCAGCAGCCCGGACAGCCCCTCGAGCGCAACAACCGCAGGCGCGACGATCTGCCCATACGGCACGCCAAGCCCCCGCAAATAACCGGCGAACTCGCCATAGCCCAGCAGTTTCGTCGCGCCGCCCCACAGAAACAGCAACGCAAGCAACAAACGCGCGACAAAAATGATGCCGGAATCGACGGAACGCGTCATGCGTGACCTCCTCGTGGCCAATCGATGCAGCCGCGCATTGGCGTGGCGGCCTGTTATCTCGTAAATGCGCCAGAATAGGAGGTCTTGGCGGCCACTCCAAGCAAAAGGTTGTAGCAAAACTTTGCACCCGGAGCCAAACCCCTTTCATATCAACGCGTTACACCCGCGCTCATACTGAAGCGTGCCGGATATCGCGCCCGCTTGCGGGCGCGGCTCGGCCGGCGCTGCTATCGATGGGTCGACGCACGGCAAAAAGAAGCGGCTGCTCGTACTCGTGCCGCTCGATGTTCACGAACAGCGCAGCCAGCCAGCGATCGCCGGCGAACTCGAAATTCTTCAGGTCAATGCGCCGGTTGCGTGCATCAAAGCCGTGACGCGGTTGAGCGCTCGGCGCAACCTCGAACGAGTTGCGCGCCATCACGATCATGTTGGCGCTGCCTCAACGGGCGCGAAATAACCGAGTCGATCTGCGAACGCGAGCCGCCAGGCCTCGATCAATCGATACTCGCACTTCGCACTTCGCACTTCGCACTCGTGCGAGGCGTCGCAAATGCCGCCGTTGCTCATCTCGACAAGTTTCTCCTCGCCTTGCAACAGACAGCACCACACCGCCGCCCTACCGGGCTCAGCCGTCAAATGTCGCCGAGCAGGACCTCACGCATGTACTCGCGCATCTTTTTCTTATATGCCGCGTCGCCGATATGCCACAGCATCGACTGTGAAATCAAATAACTGTACGTTGCGAATGCCTTGCCTCGCGCCTTCGACGGCGTCGCCCCCAATGCCATGAAACACCGCTGCGCGTAAGCCAAGCGCTGTTTGTCGACAGCGTCGACGACGCGCTGAACGCTTTCGTCCTGCCTCGCCCAAATCCGCACCGAAAGTTCGATCATCGATGCACGCCGCGCGGACGAACCATGAAACGGCAATTCGAGCATGTTCTCGATGACTCGGCGAGGATCGGCCTGCCCCACTTGCAGTTGACGAATGGTCTGGGCGGTCGCCCATTCGCGCCAATTCTCGAGCACTTGTGCCAGCAGGTCGTCGCGATCCTTGAAATGATAGTAAAAGCTGCCGGTGGTAATGCGCAGCCGCTTGGCCAAGGATTCGACCCGTATCGCCTCCACACTCCCATCGATCAGCAGATCGGTCGCGGCAGCAATCCAGTCTTCCTTGCCGAGCGTGCCGCGCGAAGCGCGCTTCCTGGCGGGTGTACGGGCAGGGGTCAGCATGGTGGAACCATAAAAAAGACACGGCTCGGGATTTTCCCATACGCGCGCGCAGCCGACGCAATCCGGCATTTAACTTATCGGCGGGCAGATTCAATGTTCGGCCAGCTATGCCAATCGATTGAACGGCCGATCTGATGATGGGCGGGCGTATCCGCTTGCCGCAACAGTCCATTGAACGACAGACGCACATGAGCCCGCAGCCACAACACATGACGGGCGACGCGGCCCGTTTATCGCTCGACGCGTCAGAAGATGCACGGGATTCAGCCGCCGTAAAAAACGCATCGCAACGGCCAATCCGAATCGACTATAGTGGGCCTTTCGACCAGGAGCACGCATGCCGGCACCGGACAATCCATGGAATTCGCTGGAAGTCCTCAAGCTCGGCGTCGAGATCCTGACGCCGTTGTCCGTCACCGCGCTCGGCTGGGTCATCAGCCGCCGGCTCAAACAGCTCGAATTTGTTCAGTGGACGAATCAAAAGCTGATCGAAAAACGGCTCGCGATCTACGACACCATCGCGCCGCACCTCAATCGCCTGCTATGTTTCTACACGTGGGTCGGCCCGTGGAAGGACATCACGCCCGACGAAGTGATCCGCACGAAGCGCGAACTGGATCAAACGATCCACGTCTACCGCCATCTGTTTGGCGATGACGTCTACCGCGCGTATCAAGCCTATCTCGACGCGCTGTTCGACACGCATTCCGGCGCGGGCCGCGACGCGCGGATCAAATCGACGATCACGAGCGCCGACGGCGACCGGATCAGCCACGGCGCACATCCGTGGCAGCCCGCGTGGTCCGAGCGATTCTCGAGCGAGAACATCGCATCGTGCGACGAAATCCGAGCGCGTTATCAGCGGCTCATGGATACGCTGCGCGCGTCACTCGGCGCCGATCGCTGAATTGGCGGTATTCGTCGGCGGCGCGCCGTGCCGCGAAAACGAAACGTCAGCTCATGCACATCAAGCTGTCATATAGTGCGTGTCTGATTAGGGATACTACCGACCTTGGCTGATCCCGTTGATAACCCGTTGATCGTCGCGGCCGATCGGCGGCGCGTGCGTTGATGCGCCGCGCCGCGCACCGGTCCAACCGGCACCGATATGAAAGCACGGCCGATGCTCGAATATGCGCTGCACCCGGTCGAGGATCGCTTGATCCATATCGACGATTTCTGTCGAATGGATCCCGTCCCGCACGGGTGGGCGCGCTGTCCGCTCTGCCTGGAGGCCGTCTACATCGTGCAATTGCGCGGCCGTTCGCACACACGCCGCTTCGCGCACCTGACCGGCAATCATGCGCGCTGCCCGCTCGTCAATGTCACGCTACCGAATCCGCTTGCCGCCCAGGTCGGCCCGCCGCTCGACGAACGCGGCCGGCGTCAGCGCGCGACCTTTTTCCAGTCGTGGCAACGGCATCTGCACACGATTCGGCAAACGGCCTCGGCTTTCGGCATCGCGCGCTTCACGCACGCGATCGAGCATGCGGACGTATTGAAGCTATGGGCATGGCCGACGCTCGCGCAGCGCGACATTCCATACATTCTGCTCGTGCTGGCGGAGTTCATCGCCGCGCCGCGCAGCGACAAGCAAGCGGCGTGGTCGCGTTTCTGGTTCGATGCGACGGTACAGAAGATCGACGATCTGCGCAAACCGCCCGGCGTGCTGCCCAGGCTGTTCAGGCTGCGCTACCGCATGCCCAGGATGTCTAAGTTTCCGAGCGCACGGCATCTGATCGACTGCCAACTGGTTCAGATGGGCGCCCCCAGCCCGAACGATACGCCGGCCCCCATACCAGGCGCGGACGTCGATGCGTTCGAAGCATTCGCGTCACGCTTCGTAACGAGCCGCTCGGTCGAATGAACCCGTGCCCATGCGTCAGCCGACGTCGAACCGGGCACCGCCCCGGCAGGGCGGCGCACAAGCGCATACCTGACGCGCCGGCACGCTGTGCCGGCCCGCTTGCTTCGAACCGCGGCACGTAGCTCGCCGGCCTCGATCACGGTTACGCTCACGTATACAGCGACGCCTCCGGCAGCGCTCCCGTCAACGCATAACGGCCGACGTCGCGCAGCCGGTAGTCGAGCGGATCATGCAACGTATGCGTGCGCGCATTGCGCCAGAAACGATCGAACGCAAGTGATGCGGCGCTCGCGCGCGCGCCGCACGCATCGAACAAAGCCTCGCCGACCTCGAGCGCGGCACGCTGGGCGACGATCTTCGCCTCCGATATCGCCAGCGCCGTTTGCGCGCGGCCTTCGGCCGTCAATGCATCCTTGAGCGCCCATGCGGCCTGTAACGCCTGCGCAGCGCGATCGGCCAGTGCCTCGGCGCTCACCGCGTGCACCCGCATATCGCCAAAACGCTGCAGCGTGTAAGGATCATCGACCGCCCTTTCCACACCGGACTGCACCCATGGCCGCCCGGCCCGCTGCACGTAATCGCGCGCCTCGGCAAGCGCGCCCTGCGCGATGCCGACGAAAAGATTCGTCAACACGAGTTGCGATACGAGCGTGCGCAACGTCGCCCGCGGCGTCGGCGGCGCTTCGGATCGATGCAACACTTCTTGCGGCTCGACCCGCACCCGCTCGAACGACACACTACCGCTATCGGTCTGCCGCTGGCCGATCGGATCCCAATCGTCGTGCACCACAATTCCGTCCCGATCGGTCGGCACGACCGCGAAGATCGGCTTGCCCGTTGACGGATCGTGCGCAGACACCGTCATCTGCTGCGAGCCGCGCGTACCCGAGCAAAAGCCTTTGACGCCATCGAGCCAATAGCCGCCGTCGCTAGCTGCGTGCGCGGCAAGCCGCGTATCGAGGGGATTGACCGCATTGCCCCACCACCAGTTATGTTCGACCGTGCCGCGCAAATAGCGCTCGCGCTGTGCGGCATTGCCCCAGACATCCACGCTGACGGTCTGCAGATATTGAAAGCCGAGCAAGTGGGCAAGCGCGCTGTCCGCGCGCGCGAGCGCGCGAATCGTTTGATAGATCAGCGGCCATTCGGCCTCCTGACCACCGAATTCGCGTGGCACCGCGAGCGTGAGCAACCCTGCATCGGCAATCCAACGCTTTTCGCGCGCCGCATGGCCGCCCGCGCGGTCACGTTCGGGTGCGCTTGCGCGCAGCATGTCGGCCAACTCGGCCACCGTGCGCGGCACGATTTGCGTTCCGGTGGAAAAGGCGGGCAGACTTCTTGGATCATTCATACGGAAGTTTCTGTGGTAAGGAGCAGGCTGTCGCCGGTAACGAACGGAGCGCCAGCGAACGACACGGCGGCGCGAAACTGCTACCTGCTGCGCTGTGCGACGCACGATATGTGCACGGCCGTATCCGGATACATCCGGCAGGCTGCGGCTGACGCGAACCCGCGGCCAATCTCGCGGGTCCGATGCAATCCACCCTTCCCGATGGTGAGCTTTTTCGGGATCTTTCCGATGTCGCCCAACCTGGCCTCACGCATCCTCGCAAACGCCGACGGCACGCAACGTCTCCACTTGGTCTCGCACTCACCTGCGCGTGGTCAGCCGCCGCACGATCCGGTCGCCCGTGAATTGCACTGCGGTGACGAGCGCGATCAAGATGACGATGACCGTTGTCATCACGGTCGTATCGAAACGCTGATAGCCATAGCGGATCGCCAAATCGCCGAGCCCGCCCGCGCCGACCGCGCCCGCCATCGCCGTCGAGCCGATCAACGCGACGACCGTGATCGTGAAGCCGCCGATGATTCCCGGCAGCGCTTCCGGCAGCAATACGTGCCAAACGATATGGCGCCGCTCGGCGCCCATCGCCTGCGCGGCCTCGAGCAGCCCCTTATCGACTTCGCGCAGGCTCACTTCGGCAATGCGCGCGAAAAACGGAATCGCCGCGATCGACAATGGGACGACCGCCGCCCAAACGCCGATCGTCGTGCCGATCACCCAACGCGTAAAAGGCAGCAGCGCCACGAGCAAAATGATGAACGGAGTTGAACGAAACGCGTTGACGAGCGAACCGAGCGCTGCGTTCAACGCACGCCGCTCATAGATGCCGCCCGGCGCGCTCGTGACCAGCACGAGCGCGAGCGGCACGCCAATCAGCGCGGCGACAAATGCCGACGCTCCGACCATCCAGAGCGTGTCGCGAATCGCATCCCCAAGTTCAGGAAACCAAAGTTCAGACATAGCCCAGCACCTCCACGCGGCTCGCGTGCCGCCGTGCGCCGGCCAGCGCGGCCGCGATCCGCTCCGGCCCCACCGCACCATCCACGGCCAGCGATGCGGCGATCACGAGCCGTCCTTGCGCGCGCCCCTGAATCCGATCGAGTCCGCCATGCACGAAACGCACGGCCTGTTGTGAGCCGGCGGCCAGCGCGCTCGTCAGCGCGCCGAGATCCGGCTCGCCGCCGTCCGCGCCCGTATAACGGACGTCGAGCAGAAGCTGCGCGCCCTGCGGCAGCACCGCGCCAAGCGCGAGAGGACGCACGCGCGCGGCAAGATCGGCCGGCAGATCGTGTACGACCGTGCGCAGCAGCGCGCGCGTCGCGCCATGTTGAGGATCACCGAACACCCGCCATACCGGCCCCGTCTCGACCAGTTCGCCGTGCTCGATCACCGCAACCGTATCGCATATCGCGCGAATCACTTCCATCTCGTGCGTGATCAATACGATCGTAAGTCCGAGCCGGCGATTGATGCTTGCCAACAGCGCGAGAATCGACTGCGTGGTCTCGGGATCGAGCGCGGACGTCGCCTCATCGCACAACAGCAGATCCGGATCGTGCACGAGCGCGCGAGCGATCCCCACGCGCTGCTTCTGGCCGCCCGACAGGCTTGCCGGATAAGCCTCGCGCTTCGCCGCGAGGCCTACCAGGTCGAGCAGCGCATCAACCTTGCGCGCCCGCTGCGCCCTCGGCACGCCTGCGATCTTCAATGGCAATCCGATGTTCTCGGCAACTGTTTTCGCGGACAACAAGTTGAAGTGCTGAAACACCATGCCGATCCGGCGCCGCAACGCGACGAGCCCGCGCTCATCGAGCGCCCCGACATCGACGCCACTCACATGCACCGCACCCGACGACGGTCGCTCGAGGCCGTTGATGAGACGCAGCAGCGTCGATTTACCCGCCCCGCTTCGGCCGATCACCCCGAACACGCTGCCTCGCGCGACCTCGAGCGTGACGTCGCGCAGCGCCGCCGCCGGCCCTTGCGCACCCTGGAATACTTTGCTTGCATGTTCGAACGACACGGCCGCCTCCGGCAGCAACGTGCCCGCGCCCACTGCGGCAGGCGCCGCATCGTATCGCGCGGCCGCCGAACGTTCGATGAAGCCTAGCGAATCGATCAGTTGTGGCATCGGCTCACCTCCTGGATGCATTACGCTCTTTCGGCCGCATACGCGCGGCCGGGCCGATGCCGCGCGCCCGCATGCCAGTCCGGCAGCCGTGCGCCCGAGCCGAACAGCTTGCCGCGCAGCGTCGGCGCGGAAGCGTCGTAGTCCTCTTTATACAGTCCGCGATTCTGCAGTTCCGGCACAACCCAATTGACGAAATCCTCGAACGATTCGGGCATCACCGTGCGCGTCAGATTGAAGCCGTCGATACCCGTCTCGTCGATCCACGCGGCCAGTTCGTCCGCAACCTGCGACGGCGAGCCGACGACCGGGTGATAGCGTCCGCCGATCGACATTTGATCGAGCATGCGCCGCACGGTCCACGCCCCGGTGGCACTCTTCTTCGAGATCGCGTCGAGCGCCGATTGAATCGAATCGGTCTTCATATGTGCGATCGGCTCATCGAGGCCGTAGCGCGCAAAATCGATGCCGGTCGAACTGGCGAAATGCGCGAGCCCCGCTTCCGGATTCGCATAGCGCCGATATTCATCGAATTTCTCGCGGGCGAGCCGCTCGTTCTCGGCCGTGACGACGGAAATCCCCGCGAAGATCTTGATCGATGCCGGGTCCCGGCCGATCCGCTCGGCTGCCGTACGAATGTCCGCCACGGCCGAGCGCGCGGTTGCCTTGCTCTGCCCGTTCACGAATACGCATTCGGCATGCTTCGCGGCAAATTCGACGCCGCGCGCCGACGCGCCCGCCTGATACAGCACTGGCGTCCGCTGCATCGACGGCTCGCTCAGATGAATCGCATCGATCGAATAGTACGGTCCGTCGTGGCGCACACGCCGCACCTTGTTCGGCTGCGCGAACACACGCGAGCGCGCGTCGCGGATCACCGCATCGTCGTCCCAGCTCTGCTCCCATAGCTTATAGACGACATCCATGTAATCGTCGGCGCGCGCATAACGATCGTCGTGCTCGATCTGCTTCGCGAGCCCCATCCCGCGCGCCGCGCTGTCAAGATAGCCGGTGACGATATTCCAGCCGATGCGCCCCTTCGTCAGATGATCGAGCGTCGACATCCGCCGCGCGAACAGGTATGGCGGCTCATAAGTGAGATTCGCGGTCACGCCGAAGCCGAGATGCTGCGTGACCTGCGCCATCGCCGGCACGAGCAGCATCGGATCGTTGACAGGCACCTGGATCGATTCGCGCAACGAAATATCGGGGCTGCCTCCGTACACGTCGTACACGCCGACGATATCCGCAAGAAAAATCCCGTCGAACTTGCCGCGCTCGAGCGTGCGCGCGAGGTCGGCCCAGTAATCGAGATCGGTATAGTGCGCGGAGCGGTCGCGGGGATGCGTCCACAGGCCATGATTGATATGGCCGACGCAATTCATGTTGAACGCGTTCAGCAGAATTTTCTTCGTCATTGCACGCTCCCGCGTCACCACGCAACGGCGTATAGCGTGCCGAATGCATTGTCGAGTGCCTTGCGGACTGCTTGCGAATGCTGATAGATGGAGATGAACTTGCGGATGCGCGGATCGTTGACGCTCTGCGCCCGAACCACCCATTGGAGCGCGAACAGCTTGTTCTCCAGGCCGTCGAACAACAGTGCGCTGTTCGGATCGGCGGTGCCCGCGAGTTTGATGAAGCTCGGATAGCCTTGCGCGAGATCGACGTCGTCGAGCGAGCGCGCAAGCTGCGACGCCTCGAGTTGGACAATTTTCAGATGTTTCGGATTAGAAACGATATCGCGCGTCGTTGCACGATAATCAACGCCCGGCGTCAGCTTGATAAGGCCCGCGCGTTGCAGCAGCAACAGACCGCGGCCGCCGTTGACGGGATCGTTCGCAATCGCAACCGTCGCACCATCCTTTAGCTGGTCGAAGCTTTTGACTTTCTTCGAATAGAGGCCGATTTTCATGATCGTGCCCGGCGCGATCGCAACGAAGTCGTAGCCGCCTTGCTTCTTCGCGTTCTCGAGAAATGGGATGTGCTGGAAGTAATTGACGTCGATGTCCCCGTTCGCGAGCGCGGCGTTCGGTGTGTTCCAATCGGTGAATTCGATGATTTTCACGTCGAGCCCCTGCGCTTTCGCCTCCCGCGCGGCAATCTTCAACGCTTCGATCTGCGGACTCGTCGCGGTGCCGACTTTCAGCGTCGCGGTCTCACCGTGTGCAAGTGGTGCGGCGAACACAACGGTCGCGAACATAGCCGCGAAAACACGCGAAGCGCGCCGGGCAGCGCGCGCAAATGACAGGCAAAACAGCATGGTATGGAGTGCTCTCTTTCGGGATTCGCAAACGAACGGTGCCGGGGAACGCGCGCCAGTGCGGCGGCTTCATGCGGAGATGAACTGCGGTCGATAATAGAACCGCATGCGGGGACGGTCTACGAAGCGATTTCGCAAAGTAAATCGCGGCAGACGATATAGAAGACGGAAAAAGAGTCTACCGGGCCGCGTCGAGGCGCCCGGCTTGGGGCAACAGCAGGCGCATTTCGTAAAACGCCATGTCCGGCCGCGCCGCGATCATCAACGATTGTTCCGATGCAACAAAACCGAGCGACTCATAAAACCCGCGTGCCGATTCACGGGCGGTACACCAAACGACCTTGCCGCCATTCCGGCGGGCATGATCGATGCACGCGTTCATCAAGCGTTTGCCGAAACCGTGCCCCTGCCAAGCGGACTCGACTGCAACGCCTCGCAGCCGCCATGCACGGTCTGAACCAATGTCGTGGAAAGCTTCGCGGCAGATCGTCGAAACCGCGACGATCTCACCGGACACGCTGATTGCAAGATGCAACGTCGCGTTGTCGCTATCGGCGGCAAAGCGGCTCGCGTTCTCGTCCCCATCCAAAAGAACCTTGGCCCTGAGCGGCCATACCGATTCGGCGGATACCGCGGCGAGAGAATGGCGAGATAGGTCAGAGGACATCAGCGACATCTAGAAAATAGAACGCGCTCATTTTAATTCGGTAAAACGATTTGTCCGCAAAAAAATAGTTGTTGTTCACTTCTGAGGATACAGCTAATCTAACTCCATGCAGCTCGCGTTTTGAATCCAACCATATAAACTGCAATCACAGATAATGATGATGGAGAAAATCTCTTCTGATACGGGCAGCGCCTACGACGCAATCCGGTCGAGAATATTCGACGGCCGACTCTCGCCGGGGCAGAAAATCTCCCACCGCGGTCTCGCGCACGAACTTGGCGTCGGCCAAATGCCGGTACGCAGTGCGTTGCAATTGCTCGCGTCGGAGGGGCTCGTCAATATCATCGACAAAAGCGGCACGTACATCAACGAACCAACGCGCGACGATCTTCGCGAAATTTACGAATTCCGTCTCGCGCTCGAAAGCACGGCCACGTATCTCGCCGCACAGAACGGGCCGACCGAGCGAATGACGCGCGCATCCGAGCAGATGCGGCGCTTCATCGACGAAAACAATGCCGATATCATGACCGAGCAGAAAGTCGGCTGGGTCTTTCACGACGAGATCTTCAAGGCCGCACGCAACGACCGGCTGTGGTCGACTTACCGCCTGCTGCGCGCGCAAACCCATGCGCTCAACGAACTGCCGCGCGACGATTCGACAACCGTGCGGCGCGGCACGCGCGAGCATCTGGAGATCTACATCGCCATCCATGCACGCGATGCCGAAGCCGCTCGTCGCCTGATGTGGCAACACGTGATCGACGGCACGCCAGATAGAATCCGACTGATACGCGCTCAAAACGACCATAATGCCCAGTAAAATCGTTCCGCTGCCGCTGCAAATGATCCTGGGCCTCGTGCTCGGCGCCGTTTTCGGCCTGCTCGCACCGGCCGCCAGCAAGGATCTTTCGTTTCTCTCGACGCTGTTCGGCCATGCAATCAAGATGGTCGTGCTGCCGTTGATCCTGCTGTCGGTGACGCTCGGCGCATTTCGCGCGGGTACACAGCGCGGCCGGCTCGGCCGGACCACCGCGCTCAGCCTCGTGTTCTTCATCGCGATGACGGCACTCGCCGCCGCGCTGGGCGTCGCGCTCAACGCGGCGTTCAGGCCTGGCCTGGGCGCAAGCCTCGCGCAAACGGCGTCGATGCCGGCAAACCTCGCCTCCGGCATCGACTGGATGAAGTTCCTGACCGATCTGATCCCGCAAAATATCGTCGGCGCGCTCGCGGCCGGCAACTCGCTGCCGGTGCTCGTGTTCGGCGTGTTGCTCGGCTCCGCGCTCGCGGCCGTCGAAGATCGCGCGGGGCCGTTCGTCGCCGTCTGCGAATCGATGCTCGCCGCGTTCTTCAAGCTGACGGAATGGGTCGTATCGCTGTCGCCGATCGCCATCTTCGCCGCGATCGCCGGGCTTCTCGCATCGAAAGGGCTCTCGGCGATGGCACCGCTCGCGAAGCTGCTCGGCATTGCGTATTTGGGAATGGCATTGCTCGCGATCGGGCTCACGGCCGTCATCAAACTCGGCGGACGGTCGCCGCGCGCCGTGATCCGTCAGGTCAGCGAACCATTGATTCTGGCGTTTACGACGCGCTCGTCCGAAATCACGTTTCCGGTACATCTGAAAAAGCTGACGGAAATGGGCGTGCCGCCGGCGGTCGCATCGACCGTATTGCCGCTGTCCTATATTTTCAACCGGGACGGCGCGGTGCTCTATACCGTGCTCGCGGTCTGCTACCTCGCGGACGCGTATCACCTCGCCTGGAGCTGGCCGCTGATGATCACGATCGCAGTCCTGACGATCATCACGATCGACGGTGCGGCGAACGTCCCGTCGGGCGCGATCGTCGCGATCACGGCTATCCTGGCGGCAATCGGGCTGCCGGCCGACGCGGTGTTGCTGATTCTCGGCGTCGACGCGTTCTTCGATATGGGCAGAACGGCGCTGAACGTCTATGCGAGCACGGCCGCCACGACGCTTGCGAGCCGCGTATCCGGCGAAACGTCCGTACTTTCCGATACGGCACGCACATCGCGCGCATGAACTAAGCTGTACAAAACGGTACGGACTGCAGCAAGATACCGTATGCGAATCAAAACCGGCTTCGACAAGATGCAGCGCGCTGCCGGATGCATAAAATGCTTGAAATGAGCCGTGCCCTGCGCAAGCGTACCGGGCATGGCTCAAGCGGTGAAATTCTTGCGAGCGTTGCCATCATTGCTTGATAGATGCATGTGTCGCGCAGGTTCAACTGCTGCGGCAATCGTACATTCAAGCATCGCTCGCGCGGTTGCAATCCCGTCTGCGAAGTTTTTTGGCCCTCGGATGCAGACGGTTAAGCAGTCTCCGTGCCCCACGCGGGGACTGCTTTTTTTATTCGATCGTCTCTACCCGAGCCAGGCTGAATCGGCCTCGGCTCCGCCGGTAGCGGCGATCAGGCTCTCCGCTCGACGATTTGGCCTCCGACGAAATCGCCGCGTCCTCTGCCACACCGTCACGATCCCCAATTCGAGGATCGCGGTTTTCGGCCACGTTTGTGCCGCGCTTTTATCTTTGATTCGGACGCGCGATGATGAAAAATGTCATCGCGCGCCGCGCCCGGCGTATTCGATATCGGCCGGACGCTCACCGTCGTTGCGGATTCAACGCGCCGCCACCTGCGGCTGCTTCACGCCGTCGGCGCCGATCTTGGCCGGTTCGCCCCACCCGCCGCCCAACGCGCGAATCAGATTGACCGTCGAGACGGCCTGCGCGCCTGTCAACTGATTGGCCTGCAACTGCGACTCCAGCA
>NZ_FXAN01000066.1 GCF_900176645.1 Burkholderia singularis | reverse complement strand
GCTCCGCAAAGCCGGCCCAGCGGCATCCGCGCGACCCGCGTCGGCCGAACCGCCAGCCGGTTCGGCCCGCCGCCGCGTCAGGCCGCCTCGCGCAATTGCCCGGCGATCTCGCTTTCGGACAGATGAGGCGCGAACATTTCGATCAGCCGGTATGCGTAGGCACGCAGGAACGCACCCTTGCGCAGCCCCACCCGCGTCGTGCTCGCCTCGAACAGATGCTGCGTGTCGAGCGCGACGAGGCCCGTGTCGCGTTGCGCGTCATACGCCATCGCGGCGACCACGCCGATGCCCATCCCCAGCTCGACGTAGGTTTTGATCACGTCCGCGTCGATCGCGGTCAGCACCACATCGGGCACCGCGCCTGCCTGCGCGAACGCCTGATCGATATGCGAGCGGCCGGTGAAATCCTGATCGTAGGTGATGATCGGATATTCGGCGATGTCGTCGAGCGTTACCTTCTCGCGGCCGACGAGCGGATGTTCCTTCGGCACGACGACGACGTGATGCCACGAATAGCACGGGAACGTGACGATGTCCGGGTAGCGGTCGAGCGCCTCGGTCGAGATGCCGAGATCCGCCTCGCCGTTCAGGATCATCTGCGCGATCTGCTGAGGGCTGCCCTGACGCAGCGCGAGATGCACCTTCGGATAGACGTCGGTGAACTGGCGGATCACCTTCGGCAGCGCATAACGCGCCTGCGTGTGCGTGGTCGCAACCACCAGGTGGCCGCTGTCCTGATCCGCATACTGGCGCGCGACGCGGCGCAGGTTCTCCGCGTCGAGCAGCATCCGCTCGATCAGCTGGTGAACCGCCTTGCCCGGCTCGGTGAGCCCCGTCAAACGCTTGCCGCGGCGAATGAAGATATCGACGCCGAGTTCGTCCTCGAGATCCTTGATCTGTTTCGATACGCCCGACTGCGACGTGTAAAGCACGTTCGCGACTTCCGTCAGGTTCATGTTCTGCCGTACAGCTTCGCGCACGAAGCGCAATTGTTGAAAATTCATGGGTAGCCTCTGTCGGGCAATGTCTTTGTTGATGTGATGCAACGGTTTCGACGCGGCGCGAAAGAGCGTCAACACGCGGGAAACACGCGCACAGCGCGCGGCACGGCCGTGAGGCCGTCGCCGACGTCGAGCGCGAGCGCCTGCCACACGTTGCGGTCGAGTTCGGCCTCCAGCACGCCGCCCGCGCGCGCGGCCAGCTCGATGCGCACCGAGCCGCCAAGCGGCACGACCCGGCGCACGTCGGCGGCGATACCGCTCGCGCGCGCGTCGGCGCGAACCAGCGTGAGATCGTGCGGGCGCACGTAGGCAAACGCCCGGCCCGCGAAATCGGCGTCGACCGCGATCGCGTCGCTCGCGCCATCGGCCACGAAGCCCTCGCCGCTGACCGTGCCGGCGAGCCGGTTCGCCGCGCCGAGAAATTCGTAGACGAACGCGCTCGCCGGATGGTCGTAGACATCCTGCGGGCTGCCGACCTGCTCGACGTGCCCATGATTGAGCACGACGATCCGGTCCGCGACTTCGAGCGCCTCTTCCTGATCGTGCGTGACGAAGATCGTCGAGATATGCAGATCGTCGTGCAGCCGCCGCAGCCAGCCGCGCAATTCCTTGCGCACCTTCGCATCGAGCGCGCCGAACGGCTCGTCGAGCAGCAGCACCTTCGGCTCGACGGCCAGCGCGCGCGCCAGCGCGATGCGCTGCCGCTGGCCGCCCGACAGCTCGGACGGATAGCGCTGCGCAAGCCAGTCGAGCTGCACGAGCTTGAGCAATTCGTGCACCTTGTCGCGGATCGCCGCCTCCGAAGGACGCTCGCGGCGCGGCTTCACGCGCAGCCCGAACGCGACGTTCTCGAACACCGTCATGTGCCGGAACAGCGCGTAATGCTGGAACACGAAACCGACCTGCCGCTCGCGCGCACCAACCGACGCGACATCGAGCCCTTGCAGCAGAACCTGCCCGGCATCCGCATACTCGAGGCCCGCGATCACGCGCAGCAACGTCGTCTTGCCGCAACCGGACGGCCCGAGGAGCGCGACGAGTTCGCCCGGCGGAAAGTCGAGCGATACGTCGTCGAGCGCGGTGAAGTCGCCGAAGCGCTTGTGCAGGTTGCGAACGGTGATGCCCATCTCGGTGCCTCTTTATGAAATCGACGAAGTGACGGCAGCCCGCGCCGCTGGCGCGCCGGCGGCCGGGTGCGTATCGGCCGGCTCGTCGAGCAGGCCGCGTTCGGCCGACAGATGCCGCTCGGCGATGAACTTCAGCGCGAGCGTGACGAGCGCGAGCAATGCAAGCAGCGACGCCACCGCGAACGCGGCCGCGAAGTTGTACTCGTTGTAAAGAATCTCGACGTGCAGCGGCATCGTATCGGTTTGCCCGCGGATGTGGCCGGACACGACCGACACCGCCCCGAACTCGCCCATCGCACGCGCATTGCAGAGAATCACGCCGTACAGCAGTCCCCATTTGACGTTCGGCAGCGTCACACGCCGGAAAATCTGCCAGCCGGAGGCGCCGAGCACGCGCGCCGCCTCTTCTTCATCCGCGCCTTGCGCCTGCATCAGCGGAATCAATTCGCGCGCGACGAACGGGAACGTGACGAAGATCGTCGCGAGCACGATGCCCGGCACCGCGAAGATGATCTGCACGTCGTGCGCCTGCAGCCACGGCCCGAGCCACCCCTGCGCACCGAACAGCAGCACGTAGATCAAGCCCGAGATCACGGGCGACACCGAGAACGGCAGGTCGATCAACGTGGTGAGCAGCGCCTTGCCCTTGAATTCGAACTTCGCGATCGCCCACGATGCGCACACGCCGAACGCCAGATTGAGCGGCACCGCGATCGCCGCGACGCTCAGCGTCAGCGTGATCGCCGACCACGCATCCGGATCGGTGAGCGACGCCAGATAAAAACCGATGCCCTTGCGCAGCGCCTCGACGAACACCGCGGCGAGCGGCACGACGAGAAAAAGCGCGAGAAACGCGAGCGCTATGCCCGTGAGCAGCCAACGCACCACGCGCGACTCGCTGACCGGGTCAAGGCGCGCGAACGCGCCCGCGCTGGCCTGCGTACCGGCGCCCCCGCGGGCGCCGCCGCTGCGCGGCGCGGCCGATACCGGCGCGCGGTTCTGGTTCTGCACGAGATCGTCGCTCATTGCGCGCCTCCCAGCGCCGCGGCGCCGGCCGCCGGCGCGGGACCGCTCGCGCCGCGGCTCGTGCGACGCTGCAAATACCACTGCAGCGTGTTGACGACGAGCAGCATCGCGAACGACACGACGAGCATCACCACGGCAAGCGCCGTCGCGCCCGCATAGTCGTACTGCTCGAGCTTCGTGATGATGAGCAGCGACGTAATCTCCGATTTCATCGGCACGTTGCCCGCGATGAAGATCACCGAACCGTATTCGCCGAGCGCGCGCGCGAATGCGAGCGCGAAGCCCGTCAACAGCGCAGGCAGCACAGCGGGCAGCACGACGCGCCGGAACGTGAGCCAGCGCGTCGCGCCCAGGCACGCGGCGGCCTCCTCCTGCTCGCGCTCGAAATCCTCCAGCACCGGCTGCACGGTGCGCACGACGAACGGCAGGCCGATGAACGTCAGCGCGACGAGCACGCCGAGCGGCGTGAACGCGATCTTGATATTGAGCGGCGCGAGCAGACTGCCGACCCAGCCGTTGGTCGCATAGACGGCCGCGAGCGAAATGCCCGCCACCGAAGTCGGCAGCGCGAACGGCAGATCGACGATCGCATCGACGAGCCGCTTGAACGGAAAGGTATAGCGCACCAGCACCCACGCGACGAGAAAACCGAACACCGCGTTGACGAGCGCGCCGCCGAGCGCGGCGAGAAACGTCAGCCGGTACGACGCAAGCACGCGCGGCGACGTCGTCGCGGCGACGAACTGATCCCAGGTAAGCGTTGCCGTTTTCAGAAAAGTCGCGGCGAGCGGAATCAGCACCACGAGGCTCAAATAAGCCAGCGTGATGCCGAGCGTCACACCGAATCCCGGCAACGCGCTCGGTTTGCGCAAGGTAAACGTCGTCATGCGGAATGCTCTTCCTGGATGATGCACATGGGGGCGCCGGACGGTGCTCGCGCCACTACAGCACGAACACCGTCCGGTTCGCCATCTGCGCCGGCGGCACCGGCGCGGGCCGCGCGCGGCGTCCAACCGGGCGCTTATCGCGCCGGCTTATTGCGGCTTGTAGATCGAATCGAACACACCGCCGTCGGCGAAATGCGTTTTCTGCGCTTGCGTCCAGCCGCCGAACGTGTCGTCGACCGTGTACAGCTTCAGCTTCGGAAACTGCTTCGTCAGCGCGGCCGGCACATCCTTCGCGCGCGGCCGGTAATAGTTGCGCGCGGCGATCTCCTGCCCTTCCTTGCTGTACAGGAACTGCAGATACGCCTGTGCAAGCTTGCGCGTGCCCTTCTTGTCGACCACCTTGTCGACCACCGCAACCGGCGGCTCGGCCAGAATGCTGGCCGACGGCACGACGATCTCGAACTTGTCGGCGCCGAATTCCTTGACTGACAGAAACGCCTCGTTTTCCCATGCGATCAGCACGTCGCCGATGCCGCGCTGCACGAAGCTGGTGGTCGCGCCGCGCGCGCCAGAGTCGAGCACGCCCGCGTTCTTATAGAGCTTCGTGATGAATTCCTTGGCCGTTTCCGCGCTGCCGCCCGGCTTGTGCTGCGCATACGCCCACGCGGCGAGATAGTTCCAGCGCGCGCCGCCCGAGGTCTTCGGGTTCGGCGTGACGATCGACACGCCCGGCTTCACGAGGTCGTCCCAGTCCTTGATGCCTTTCGGATTGCCCTTGCGCACGAGAAACACGATCGTCGACGTGTAAGGCGACGCGTTGTCCGGCAGACGTTTCTGCCAATCCTTGTCGACGAGGCCCTTGTTCGCGAGCGCGTCGATGTCATAGGCGAGCGCGAGCGTCACGACGTCGGCCTGCAAGCCGTCGAGCACCGAGCGCGCCTGCGCGCCCGAGCCGCCGTGCGACTGCTTGAAATTGACCGTCTCACCCGTCTTGGCTTTCCACTCCTTGCTGAACGCCTGATTGACGTCTTGATACAACTCGCGCGTCGGATCATACGAGACGTTCAGAAACGTCGTGTCCGCCAGCGCGGGCGTGAGCACGCCGAGCACGGCTGCCGCGCCGAGCGCGACCGATGCGATGAGACGCCGCGCGCCGTTGCCCAACCCCGTTTTGCGCTTGACCATCCGTTGTTCTCCAAGTGTATGTGCAGGCCGTCAGTTCAAGGTGGGGCCAGTCTAACGAACGGGTTTCATCATTAAAAATAATCGTTCCTTATTTTTTAATACTCAAAAGTGGTAATGAAACGCCGCTGGACGGTTATTGCCGCCGAAACGCCGTTGGGACGGCGCGAAGCCACGGCGGAAACGATGCGATAGCGTCGAACTTCAAGTAACGCTTGAATTTCCGTGGATACTGTATAAAAATACAGACACTGTCTATCCATACAGTCATCTCATGATCAAACTCACCGCCCGTCAGCAGCAAGTGTTCGACTTGATCCGCCGCGCGATCGAGCGCTCCGGCTTTCCCCCTACCCGCGCGGAAATCGCCGCCGAACTGGGGTTCAGTTCGCCGAACGCCGCCGAGGAGCACTTGCGCGCGCTTGCACGCAAGGGCGTGATCGAACTGGCGGCCGGCGCATCGCGCGGCATCCGCTTGCTCGGCACCGACGATGCGCCGCATCAGCTTCCGCTGCCGCATGCGGCGCTGATGCAGCTGTCGCTGCCGCTCGTCGGCCGTGTCGCCGCAGGCAGCCCGATCCTCGCGCAGGAGCACATCTCACAACATTACGCGTGCGATCCGGCGCTCTTCTCGAGTAAGCCCGACTACCTGCTGAAGGTGCGCGGGCTGTCGATGCGCGACGCCGGCATCCTCGACGGAGATTTGCTCGCGGTACAAAAACGCAGCGAGGCGAAGGATGGCCAGATCATCGTCGCGCGGCTCGGCGATGACGTCACGGTCAAACGCCTGAAGCGTCACGCTGGCGGCGTCGAGTTGATCGCGGAAAACCCGGATTACGAAAATATCTTTGTCAAGGCGGGCAGCGCGGAATTCGCGCTCGAAGGTATCGCCGTCGGACTGATTCGCCCGGGCGAATTCTGATCGCCCGTTGGCCCCGCTACAGCTTCGCCTTTCCATTCGCTTGGATCTGGAGAACCCTATGGAACGCCTCGCCCGCCTGCTGCCCTTTCGACAATTTGGCCGCCTGCGCCATCTGCGCGGACGCACGCCTTGCGCGCCGCTCGTCGAGGATTCGCATGCCGCCGGCGTGCAGCCGTCGCTGCTGCCGTCTGCACTGCCCGCATTCGCACGCGTATCGCTGAACAGCGCGCTCCACCACGCGGAGCCCGCTCGACGTGCACCGGTAAGGGTTTACCACGGGCCATCCCGGTTCATCATGGTCGGCACGGTCGACGCAATCTGCCGCATGATCGATCGCTGCATCGCCGAGGAACATTCGCTTACACAGCAAGGTCTCTGATCCTCGAGCGCTATTTCGTTCGTCGAGGGGGCTGTTTGAGTGCTATCGCGCATCCGCAAAGACGGGTCCTGAAACCGCTTTTTATCATCGCGATGTTCGTTATTGCCGTCGCGATGATTGTCTATGGGTACGCGTCGCCTTATCTCGCGCTCAGACAAATCAAGCAGGCGATCGACGCGCGCGACGCTCACGCGATCAGTCAATACGTCGATTTTCCGGCGCTGCGCAGCAGCCTGAAGCAGCAGCTCACCAATGAATTGATGCAGCGTATCGAAGCCCGGCAGCGCGACAATCCATTGGCCATCATCGGTGCACTCGTCGGTTCGGCACTCGTCGGTCCGCTCGTCGATGCGTATGCAACCCCAGAGGGCGTCGCTGCGTTGATGAGCGGTTTACCGCCACGCGCTCAGCCTGGTGAACGTCCACCCGAACTGAACCCGGCCGGCAGCGAGCCGTCCACCGCAGCGGCCACGGCGCCCGGCGCGGCGCCGCCGTTAAACAACGGCGGCGTTTCGTCGTCCGTATCTGGAGCCGCCACCGACACCACGACGCAAACTGCGCCGCCGCCGGCGTCCGATGCGCCGTCCAACCTGGCGCCGCGCACTAGTGCATCGTACCGAGGGGTAGACGAATTCGTCGTCATCTATCGCCGTAACAACAGCAATGCACACTACGCCGCAATTTTCCATCGCAGCGGGCTGTTCGGCTGGAAATTGTCGGCAATCGACCTGCACGAGCATGACAATTGAGCTGGCAGCCGGCACGCCAGCCGTTCGAACAGTGGTCGGCGCAACCGAATACGATCCGTTGCGCCGCACGGTCGCAGTCGCCCACCGTCGCGGCGAACGTTATCGTCCGGTCGCCACCTGCGCCGCCTCTTTCTGGCTCTCCGCGCGCTGTTCGGTAGGCGACGAGCAGGCAACGAGAATGCTGCACGATATGCGGTCAAGCAATTGCGTGTTGCCCGAACCCATCCACCATCGCGACAAGCCGCTCCGGCAACGATGGCCGACCACGACGAGATCGACCCCGAGCTTCGTTGCGAGATTGGCGATTTCGTCGATCGGATAGCCGAATGCAAAGTGCCCCTGCGCCTGCACGCCGCGCGCGGTCAGCCAATCGACGCCTTCTTGCAGGATTTCGCGCGCGGTTTCCTCGAAGCGGCTGCATGCAACGTCGGTCAGCAAGCCGGCGCTTTGAGCAATGCTCGATCGCATGTCGACAACCGACAGCAAATGCGTTTCCGCCTTCAGATCGAGCGCCAAATCGGCTCCGCACCGCAATGCCTTGCGGCCTTCGAGCGTACCGTCGTAGCACAGTAGAATTTTTTTATAGCTCGCCATGATGATCTCCCTATTACGCAACAGGCGCGTGAGTTCATCATGGTGCGACGCAATCGCAGATGCAAGAGCTGGAAAACGCTGATTCGCCGCGCGCCGCAAATGCTCAATGATGTGATGTAACGATACCGGCCGACACGTGATCCGCACGTCTCGCGCCGCTGAAATCATGCAATCGATGCACTAGAATGGCCCGTTCGTGCCGCACGATTCCTATTACCTCCGCTCGCCCATGTCCGTCGCATCGATCGATTTTCAGGAAGTCGAAAAACGCTATGACAACCGGCTCGTCGTCGATGGGCTGTCGTTTCATGTGCATCCCGGCGAATGTTTTGGCCTGCTCGGTCCGAACGGCGCGGGCAAAACCACGACGCTCAAGATGCTGCTCGGCGTCATCCATCCCGATGCGGGCTCGATCCGACTATGCGGCGAACCGGTGCCGGCGCGCGCGCGCCATGCGCGCCGGCGCATCGGCGTGGTGCCGCAGTTCGACAACCTCGACCCCGACTTTACCGTTCGCGAGAACCTGATCGTCTTCGCGCGCTATTTCGGGCTCACCGCACACGATGCGCGCGCGCTCGTGCCGCCGCTGCTCGAATTCGCGAAGCTCGAAAACAAGGCGAATGCGAAGGTAAGCGAGCTGTCCGGCGGCATGAAACGGCGGCTGACTCTCGCGCGCGCGCTCGTCAACGACCCTGACGTGCTCGTGCTCGACGAACCGACGACAGGGCTCGATCCGCAAGCGCGGCATCTGATGTGGGAGCGGTTGCGCTCGCTGCTCGCACGCGGCAAGACGATCCTTTTGACCACGCATTTCATGGAAGAAGCCGAGCGCCTGTGCCATCGGCTGTGCGTGATCGAGGAAGGCCGGAAGATCGCGGAGGGCGCGCCGCACTCGTTGATCGAGCAGGAAATCGGTTGCGATGTGATCGAAATCTACGGCCCCGATCCCGTGAGCTTGCGCGACGAACTTGCGCCCCTGGTCAAGCGCACCGAAATCAGCGGCGAAACGCTCTTTTGCTATGTCGACGATCCCGAGCCGATCAATACGCGGCTGAAAGGCCGTCACGGCCTGCGCTGCCTGAACCGGCCGGCCAATCTCGAAGACGTGTTTTTGCGGCTGACGGGCCGCGAGATGCAGGACTGACGCACGATGGACACCCGCCGTTACACGCCGCCCCCCGCCACCGCGCCCCGCGAGCGCGAATCCCTGCTGGCGCTGCCCGCGAACGCGACCAATTGGATCGCCGTCTGGCGGCGCAACTATCTCGTCTGGCAGAAGCTCGCGCTCGCGTCGATGTTCGGCAATCTCGCCGATCCGATGATCTATTTATTCGGGCTCGGGCTCGGACTCGGGCTGATGGTCGGGCATGTCGACGGCGTGTCGTACATTGCATTTCTAGCGGCCGGCACGGTCGGCTCGAGCGTGATGATGTCGGCGAGCTTCGAAGCAATGTATTCGGGCTTTTCGCGCATGCACGTGCAGCGCACCTGGGAGGCGATCATGCACACGCCGCTCGCGCTCGGCGATATCGTACTCGGCGAGATCGTCTGGGCAGCGAGCAAGGCGATGCTGTCGGGTGCCGCGATCATGCTCGTCGCTGGCATCCTCGGTTACGCGACATTTCCGTCGATGTTGCTTGCGTTGCCGGTAATCGCGCTCGCCGGCCTTGCATTCGCGAGCTTATCGATGATCGTCACCGCGCTCGCGCCGTCGTATGACTTCTTCATGTTCTATCAGACGCTTGTGCTGACGCCGATGCTGCTGCTCTCCGGCGTGTTCTTTCCGCTCACGCAGTTACCCGATTTCGCACGGCATGCTGCTTATGCGTTACCGCTCGCGAATGCCGTCGACCTGATCCGCCCTGCAATGCTCGATCGGCCGGCCACCGGCGTCGCGATGCACGTCGCAATCCTTGCCGCGTATGCGATTGGCGGTTTTTTCGTCTGCGCCCGGCTATTCAGGAGGCGGATGATGCGCTGAATACGCAGGCGTAACAAGCAACCGCGGCCCGCGCTAAGCCTTTGAGCCTTTGAGCCTTTGAGCCGCACGGATTGTCGGCCCAGGCGGCCCGAACAGCCAGTTTCGCCAGCGGCTATTTCTGCACGCGGCTCGTTTGCCGAATGCTGCACGACCGATCCGCCGCGCTCGTCTGCAGCCGCGGCTTCACGCAGCGCGCTCCGCCTGGCGGCATCGCCATACAAATGACGCCTGCACGCGCGGCATCGCGCTTCATCAGCCGCATCTCACCGGCCGCGCTTCATCAATCGCGCACTGGCCGTCCGAACCGCATCCCGTGGTCGGCAGCCGATGGCCCGCGCCGGCCCGCCGTGCTCATTCGCGCTCACTCGTCGTCGTCGCTCCACGGCATCTCGACATCGGTCAAGAACGCAACGGTCGCAATCGGACCGCCCTCCTGCCGGCCGAGTTTGCCATCCGCGCGATGCCATTCGACGCGAAACACCGTGCCCGGATCGTCGGCGAGCAAATAGACGGTGCGCAGCTCTTCCGGATCGGCATCCGCGACGGGCCCATCGAACGACACCAGCATCTTCTGCGGCCACAGCCCGTTGATCGGATCGTAAACTCGCTCGCCTTGCGGAATCTCCACGCTCGCCTCGACGCCGATCGTCGCCGACGCCTCGACGATCATCTTGCCAAGCGCGTTCAGCACGGCAGTCGCGCGCGTGGAATTGGCCTGGCGGATCGCCAGATCACCGCGCGTCAGCGCCTGTTCGAGCCGGGGGTGTACCTTGTGTTGCGTCATGCGTTTTCCTGATTGTTTCCACTGCTGAAATAGCGGCCGGCCTCTGCGCCGAGGCCGGCCCGATTAGAATCCGAGCCCGATTGCGGCCAGGCCACCGACGATTCCGAATACGACGACGAGCCCCGCGACGAGCGCGAGCGTCGCCGGTTTGAACGAGCGGGCAAGCATGGCGAGCGACGGCACGCTGACGGGCGGCAGCGTCATCAGCAATGCGCCGGCCGGCCCGACGCCCATGCCGAGCGACAGCATCGCCTGGATGATCGGCACCTCGCCCGCGGTCGGAATCACGAACAGCATGCCTGCCACCGCGAATGCGACGATCCAGCCAAGCCCGTTGCCAATGTCCGGCCCGATGTGCGGAAAAAGCCATGCGCGCGCCGCGCCGAGCAGCAGCACGAGCACCAGATACTCGGGAATGAGGCGCACCGCCATTCGCACGAAAAGCTTCGCCCAGCGAACGAACGCGTTGCCGGCCTCGACCTGCCCGGCAATCAGCCGCGCGCGCAATGCATCGTCGATCGCACGCGTTTGCGGCCCGGCAAGACGGTTCAGCAGATAGCCAATGCCGAACACCATGGCGATGCCGAGCACGAGCCGCAACGCACTCCACTGCCAGCCGAGCACGAAGCCCATGAACACCAGCGCAGCGGGGTTGAGCACCGTATTGCCGAGCCAGAAGGCGACCGCCCCGCCCGGCGATGCGTCACGCTCGCGCAAACCGGCGACGACCGGCGCCGCGCAGCACGTGCACATCATGCCGGGCAGCGCGAGCAGACCGCCCGCCGCGACACTGCCGAACCCCGTGCCGCCGAGCGCGCGCGCGACCCAATGCGCGGGCAGCAGCGCCTGCACCGCCGAGCCGAGCAGCAGACCCAGCACCATCGCCTGCCAGATCGCCTTGCCATACGCCCAGGCATAGTCGAGCGCCGCCTTCAACGACGGCTCGGGCGGCTGCGCCGCCGTTCCCATCAGAATCGACTGGCCGATCGAATGATGATCGGCGGCAACGAATGCCTTGTGGTAGTACGGAAACCACTTCACATAGAAGAGCCCTGCGACAGCGAGCAGCACGAACGCAGCCAAGCCAAGCGCGGGATGCGGATTAAGAGAACGGGAAGTGGTCATGCTGGTCGCCGTGAATGCGTGTATCGGAGCCTATTGCGCATCGAAGCGAAACGCCGGAAACGGATGAATGAGCGGCCGCCCGCGCCGCATGCAGCGATGGCGGCCGCTCATCGACGCTTCGGCCTCGGATACGGGAAATCACTACCCGGTTCGACCGAACCGGGCCGGTAACGGGAAACCGGAATTATCGCACGTGATGCGCGATTCTCCGATCAACACCCGTGCCGCCGCACGCATGCACTGCGCGTGGCGCCCATCGGCCGCTCGCGCTGGCGCCCCCGCGTAAAAGCCGCACCATCGCCCCGGATGCACCCTTCAAGGCGCCGGATTGGGCTGCAATTCGTGCAGCGCGTCGATTTCGGCAAGAATTTCCGGCGACAGCGTCACGTCGATGCTGGCGATGTTCTCCCGCAACTGCTCGAGCGACGTCGCGCCCACCAGATTACTCGTCACGAACGGCCGGCTGTTGACGAACGCGAGCGCCAACTGCACCGGCGACAGCCCATGGCGCTTGGCCAGCGCGACATAGCGCGAGGTCGCCTCGAGCGCCTTCGGCTTGCTGTAACGCTGGAACCGCTCGTACAGCGTGATGCGCGCGCCGGCAGGGCGCGCGCCGCCTTCATACTTGCCGGACAGCCAGCCGAACGCGAGCGGCGAATAGGCGAGCAGCCCGATGCCGTCGCGATGGCTGAACTCCGACAGCCCGTTCTCGAACGTGCGGTTCAGCAAGCTGTACGGATTCTGGATGCTGACGATGCGCGGCACGCCGGCCTGCCGCGCCGCGTGCAGAAACTGCGCGACGCCCCACGGCGTTTCGTTCGACACGCCGACATGCCGCACCTTGCCCGCCTTGACGAACTCGCCGAGCACGGCGAGCGTTTCTTCGATCGGCACCGTATAGGGATCGTCGACCCAGGGGTAGGTTGAGCGGCCGAACGTCGTCGTGCTCCGGTCTGGCCAATGGAGTTGGTACAGATCGACATAATCGGTTTGCAAGCGCTTCAAGCTGCCGTCGAGCGCCTCGGTCAGATTCTTGCGGTCGAACTGGTTGCCCGTGCCGCGGATATGCGCGGGCTGATGCGGCTGACGCACCGGGCCGGCGATCTTCGTCGCGATCGTCAGCTTGTCTCTGAGCGCGCGGTGCTTCGCGAGCCAAGTGCCGAGGTAGGATTCGGTGCGCCCTTGCGTTTCCGGCTTCGGCGGCACGGGGTACATCTCGGCCGTATCGATCAGCGTCACGCCCTGGTCGACGGCGTAATCGAGCTGCGCGTGCGCGTCGCTTTCCGTATTCTGCTCGCCCCAGGTCATCGTGCCGAGGCCGATCACGCTGACTTCAACGCCCGAATCGCCGAGTGTGCGGTATTTCATGCTGGTTTCCTGTTGCGTCGAGTGGAAAATCCCGACGCTAGCACATCGGCGGGATTGCTTCACGGCGCGCCCGGCCCTGCGCCGCTCGAGCGGCGCTTACGCTGCCGGCGCGGCTCGAGCGGCAGCGCAAATGCGCCGTCCCGCCGCTCAGGGCTGCCGCTGAATGAAGCAGGTGGCCGATGCGTGGGCAACCAGTTTGTCATCCGATGTCTTCAGCGTCCCTTCCGCGACGCCCAGGCTTTTCGACAAATGGATCACACGCCCCTCGGCAATCAGGTCGGCGTCGCGCGGCACCGGACGCAGCATTTTCACGTGCAGATCGATCGTCCCGTAACCGACTCCCGCATCGAGCATCGTATGCACCGCGCAGCCGGTAACGGAATCGAGCACGGTCGCGGCGAAACCGCCGTGCACGCCGCCCAGCGGATTCAAATGGCGACCGTCGGCCCGGGCGCTCATCCTGATGTAACCGAGCTCGACATCGTCAATGCGCATCGGCACCGTCTCGGCGATCGACGCAACCGGCAAATCGCCCGCTGCGGCGGCGCGCAACAGTTCGAGACCGGACATGGAAAGCGGATTCATCAATACTCCTCGTTATCGCGACACTGGAACGACGCGCATCGCACCTCTGTAAGTTCCAAAAAAGAACTAATGATGGCACTCATTATTGATAAGCGATCAAAGGCTTGTCAACACGCATGGCCGTATCCGATCCGAACCTAAGTTCTATAATGGAATGCAGGACCTGATCCACGATGGAAATCAATCATGAAATGGGATGACGTCGGCTCGATGCCGTGCTCGATCGCGCGCACGCTCGCGGTTCTCGGCGACCGCTGGACCATGCTCATTCTGCGCAACGCGTTTTTCGGCGTGCGCCGCTTCGATGCGTTCCAGGCGCAGCTCGGCCTCACCCGCCACGTGCTCGCGGATCGGCTCGCCCGGCTCGTCGACGAAGGCATCTTCACAAAGCGCGCATACCAGGAGCGGCCGCCGCGCTTCGAATATCGACTGTCCCAGAAAGGGCTCGAACTCTATCCCGTGCTGCTCGCGCTCAATGCGTGGGGCGATCGCTGGAAAGACGATGGCAACGGGCCACCCATCCTGCTGCGGCACCGGACATGCGGCCATCTGATCAGGCCCGTGACCGTGTGTGCGCAATGCGGCGACCCGCTCGATCCGCACGACGTCGAGCCGGTGCCAGGCCCATATTGGCAACAGAGAATGGAAAGCAAGGTCGGGTAATCGCACTCGGGCGCAGAAATTGAACGATACGGGCGGTTTCCGCCGCTTGTGAGCGCGGCCATTTTTTGACGCGGCCATTCAAAGAGCGCGCAGTTCCGCTCGCTGCGCCATGACAGCGCGTTCTTCCGGCCGCCTGCGCGATTCAGCCGGGTTACGAATCGCGGGCAAATGCGATTGATTCGGCTGGAGTAAAAAAATCTACCGGCGCCCCGCGCCGTCGATCTGCCACACCGGTTGAGTAAAACACATTGCGGGGGATTCGCTATGGCGGATGACGTTTGACGCTCGAGCGATTTTCCGTCGACCGGGCTTCGCGCTCGGCGGTTCAAGCTTGCCACTCCTCCGATCGGCCCGCGACGATGTGGCCTGCGGGTCGCGCGTTTCGCGTCGACGGAATTGACTCATTCGCTCGGCGGCCCACCCGGTTTCATTGCGGTAAAATTATGGGTTATCTCTACGTCGCCGCGTCTTACGGTCCCCGCTTATGTCAGTTTCACCCTTGCTGAGTCCTCGCCGCGTATCGGTTGCGCCGATGATGGATGGGATAGAGCAAAGTACGTAAAGGCTTATGTAGAAAGCCCTTTTAGGATTTTATTTTTCCTGTGTAGCACGTGCGTAGCACTTTGGCGAGTACGGATATGGCCGTTTCTTGTCATCGGGCCTATACCGCGCCTATTACGGTTGGTCGGTTTGTGTACCGCGCGTCAACGCGTCGTAGTCGCGCTCGCACTGCTGGCCGGCGATGCGGGCACGGTCAGCATATTCCGCCAGCTCTCCCGCGCGCTGGTCAGCCCGGCCGAGCACGTCGGCGAGCAGATCGAGGGCATCGCCGGTTGGCGAGCTTCCGGCGGCAACGGCGGGATGGCGGGCGCGCTCGACCAGCACGGCGACTTGCTTGCGCAGGCCGTCAGCAGCATCAGCGGCACGAGCAGCGTCAGCGCGCGCCGTATCACGTTGTTTCGCAGCATCTTCAGCAATCTCCTGTTGAGCCGCAGTACGGCGTTGTTCCTCCGCGCGCGCAGCGGTAACGGCGTCGAGTTGCGCTTTCTGCGCGGCGACCGTCGTCGTGCGCACGCCGTCGGCGTGCCCCTTGAAATAGCCGGTTGCCGAGCCCACTACGGCGGCGGCAATCACGGCGAGCCAGACACGGGGATCGATCCAAGTCATGCCCCGCTCCGCATCATCGCGGCGAGGCGCGTCGCACGCGCGCCGACCTGCTGCGCCCACTTCGACGCAAGCATGCCGTCGGCCGCCGCCGCGTAGTCGCCGCGCTTCATCGCCGCGAGCGTATTCGTGAACGTGAGCAGCGCACCGCCCATGTTGAATGCCATGTTGATCACCACGCGCTGACGTACACCATCAAGTTGACGCCACCACGATAAATTCCGATCGAGCCAGGCCACCGTCCGATCAATGTCGCTCGACAGCATCGCGTCGCACTCGGGATCGCTGATGCCCACATCGGTTAGATTGCGGCCGACACCGATCGTCGTTTTGCCGACGGTATCAACGTAGGGTTTCAGCCGACGCCCTTCGTCGCGGCTCAGTTCGGCAATGAGTTGCCGACGATCAAAGGTGCCCATGTCACTTTTCTCCGAAAATCACCTTGGCTTTCCGGCGCAGCAACACTTCCAAATACTGCGACCCAACGATACCAAGCGCGCTGCCAAGACCGAGCAGTGCCATCGGAGGCAGATCGGGAATTTGAAGTAGCGCAACACCAGCGATCATCGATGTTGCCGAACCCAGCATCGCGCGTCCGACGACGAGACGAAATGTCAGTTGCTCATCACCAACGAACACCTTCGCGATACCGATCGCCGCGCCCATGACAATCAACTCCAAAATCGTCTTCTCGTGTTCTTGCATATCCCCCGCTCCCTATAGCTCGATCCACTGCCGACCGTTGAACCGATACTCGGCCATGAGTCCCGCAAGCACGGTTGCGTCGCGCCCCGCCTTGTTGACGATCGTATTCATGGGCGCTTGATCGCCGCCGTAAGGTGTGTGGGCAATCGTAGTGTCGGCCAGCATGGAAAAGCACACCTTCTGTCCTGCAAATCCACCGTTGACCGTATTGAAACGACCGCCCCCCAAAATGGCGAGCGTGTCCTGCGGAATCGTCGGGGGCAAATTCAGCGCGGAGCCATCCAAAGATCGACCGGTCAATATGAGACTCGCCCCGACTGGCGGCTGCCCTGCTGGGAGATCAACGAAATGATTCGTCTCAAGTAAGATCGTGGCGGTCTTTACCGTCGACTCGATCGGCCGTACACGCTGGGCTTGGAACCGGTTGTTCGAGATGATGGCGGGCGATGTGCTGCGCGTAACGACACCGTAGTTGGCGTCGTAGAAATTGTTGGTGGTGACAATGGCATCGCCCTGCGCAAGGTCAACGCCCGCCTCAAGGTTGTACCAGAACGAGCAATCCGTGATCATCGTCACGAGCCCTGGGTTCGTGTTCACGTGAACCCCCCACATCTGCGACGACGCCTGGCACCCAATGAGCCGTGTACCGTACTGACACTTCCCTTCGACCTGCATCCCGATGGCACCTTTGTAGGCACCGTTGATTAAATCGTAAGGTCCATCGGACCAGAAATTCATGACGGTCGTCGAGTCGGTGTTGAGCAGAAGAAGGCCGCGCATGTACCCGAAGCTGAAGTTGTTCGCGAACATCGCACCGTCTACGCCGTCGTGCAACGCATAAGCCGTTCCGGGGCGAACCAGCAAAGCCGGATTGGCCCCTGCCGCGACTGCCGCGATCGTTGCGAACGGCCACATGTGGCACTTGTTAAAGTGTGGGATGTCACGGCATTCAGCAATATCGAACCCGTTGTTACAGTCCCCATAGACGTACATGATTCGTGGCCGCGCGAAACCGTTCAGCTTCAGGAGCTTGTCGAATCCCATGACGAGCAACCGCTCGACGGTTGTGTCGTCGCCGTTGATCGTGACTGCCGTGCCTTGCCAGTCGCTGATACTGGTCACCGGGAAGGTCATTCCCTTTCGGTAAATCAGCGCTCGTGTAAGCGATGCGTTGCTGTGGACGCGGATCGTTGCGGCGGGATTGAGAATCAGTGCGCCGCATACGTTTCCGTATGGCGTTGAATAGTTGTTGCCTGGTGAGCCGAACCCCTCGGCATGCCCGCGCAGCGTGACATTCGGCAAAATGTCCAGGTCATTGTCGATCAGCGACCGGCCGCCCGTCGGGATATAGACGACCCCACCACCGCGCGCGAACATGTAATCGATCGCCTTTTGGTAAGCCGCGTGATCGTTCGCCACGCCGTCGGCACGCGCGCCAAAGACTGACGCGGACACGGCATCGGTGTACTGTAGCTCGTAGCCAATACCGTGTGCGGTGGTAATCTGCGTCCCGTCGTTATCCCAGCTAGCCGGCGCGCTGCTCTGTCGTGGGATGTACAGCCCCCCGCCACCGTCTGCCGGGGCGTCCGCACCCGCAACGAATACGTGCTTTGTGCTGGGATCGACGGCCCGCAACATCGTGCGGTTATCGACGACGGGCGTCTCGACCGACCCAATCTTTAACGATATCGAAATCGGGTTGCCGTCGTTGTTAAAACCAAGCGCGGCATTGGAGCGCACCGACTTTGCCGGCAAGTTTTGATTTAGCGACAGTGATTTGTCGTTACGCGGGAACAGCAGCGCGAGCCCGATCGCGCTCGCATGTTGCTGATCGATCATTGTCAGCTTGTCGAGCGCTTTCTCGGTCGTACTGGACGGAAACGGATCGTTTTGCTGATATTTCGATTCCTGCGTAATGGGCACAACGCGGGAAATCGTAAACAGGTTACCGGCCGCGAGTGGCGTAAGCAGCGTAAGCGATCCTCCACTCTCGTTGCCTGCACCAGACAAAATGAAGTCGGTGCCATGCACGAGGTCGTGCTCTGCTCCATCAGGCGCAACAGCATAGGCGACGATGTGATCGTCGCTGAGGAAATAAAACGGAATCGGGAAATGAAAAGTCGTCCCGTCCGTCTGATATGAAATTTCCTGAAAATCGGATGTAACCGTCATGGCGCAGTCCTTGACTGAACTGCCCCATGTTGACGAACATCAGACGGGGAATCCCCCGTTATTCACTGAATGCCCGGTTCAGGTCCGGTGTACGCTGCGGGGAAGACGTACCTGGCTGCCAGTAGTAATCGTTGTGGTACTGATTGTTGGATCGGCTAATGTTCCGCTGCGTCACACCGGGCGAAAGATTCTCGGCGATGTTGTCCCACAACAACCGGTTCCACACCGTTTTCCAATACCAGAGATTGACGAGTGGCGTATTAGATTGGGCGATCTTCAACAAGTCAGCACCGACGTGCGTATCCTTGCCCTGCGCCGCGTCCTGCACGTTTGACGACAGCGCGCGCAGCGGCTGGAACAGCGTCGACAGTAGCGGGCCGCCGACAGCACTCCCGAGCAGCGAGCCGTAGTCGGCCGACTCGAACGCCGCGACCAGCATGTCTCCCGCGAAGCCGGCGCCCCCGCCGACCGAGAATGCCCGCGTCCAGAAGCTACCCGCGTGCTTCACATCGTCGAACATCGGTTCGGGATCCTTCCCCGCGATCAGGTTCTTCGCTTGCGTCGAGATCGCGCCGATCAGCGTCGTGCTGACGACGAGTGCCGCGGCGTAGGCCATCGGGTTCGCGAGCGCCGGCGCGCCGTCTACGCGGAAGTCGCCCGATCGCCGCATGTCACCGATGCGCCCCCAATGCCGCGAGATCATCGCCATCGGGAACGACTTGAACTGCATGAACGACTTTTTCAGTTCGCCCGTAACCGTGCCGGGCGTAGCCGACGCGATAACCTTCGTGCGCAGATCAGGGTTCAGCACCGCGAACTCGCCTTCCTCGCGGATCATGCCGAGCAGCTTCGGCACGACGTCGGCGGCCCGCGCGTCGCCGGTTGCGTATAGCGCGTCCGGCGTCAGGTATTCGGCATCGCCGTACTTTCCAGGTGTCGCCTTGTTCACGACCGCCCAATCGTCAGCCGTCAGGCCGGCGCGCGTGAGTGCGCGGCGATCCCATTCGGTCAGGCTGTTCCAGTCGGTGCGGCCGATGCCGGCAAGGCCGCGCATCATGTGCGACTGAAAAGCCGTGCGCAATGCGTCGGTCCAACCGGTAACGCCGCCGAACTTCATCGTCGCGGCGGACAGATTGCGGGCCCACGTCGTCGCGAGGTTGTCCGTACCCCACCGGTTCAGTCCGTGCTCGAGCGATTCGGCGATCAGCCCCTGCGACGACAGCCACGACCGGAAGTCCTTCGAGCCAGGCGCCATTAGCCGCGCGGCGGTGCCGAGCGTCTTGAAGAACGGCACCTTGTTGTAGCCGGCCGTAACGAACATCGTGCCCACGTCGCCGAGCGCGGCAAGGATCGTGCCCTGCAGCTTCACGGCGCTGACCGTCGTTCGCAGCGTCTCCATCTTCCGCGCGAGCGCGGGATTGACGGGCGTGTTCGTGGCGCCGGTAACGTAGTTCCAGTACGCGCCGACCGACGTCATGCCGCCCTCGAGCGTGCGCATTTCCGTGCCGTCGTGCACCGCCGTCAGCTGCATCTGCGTCTTCATGTTGCGCGTCGGGTTCGGGCCGTAGCGCTCGACGAGCGCGATGTTCTTCGCCATGCCGCCAACGTGATCGATCAGCGCGTTCAGCAGCGATCCCTCACCGAACTGGCGGTTGTACTGCATATGCGCATCAGCATCACGGAAGTGCAGCACGCGGTGCGCGGAACCGGTGTTTGCACGCGCGGCGCCCCCCGACGTCTCGCCAGGAACGATCTTGTTGACGCCGCCGTACGCGATCGTGTCCCACACCCCCTGCTTGCGCGGCGCGATGTTGCCACGCGCGGCCGCGTTCGCACGCTCCCACGCTTCGCGATCCTCGCCGACTAGCACCTTGCGCAGCTCGACGTCGCTCAGCGGGTTCCCGGCATCGTCCAGGTATTGCGAGCGATCAAGCAGCGGCATGACGGCATCTGCCCACGCGTGCCGCTGCGCATCCGAGCCGTTGCCGAGCACCTTGCTTTGTGAATGTCGAATCGGCACGTAGCCGTAGTCAAGTTCGCCGACATTCCCGCCGGCGCGGTTGAAGCGTTCGCGCATCGCGCTCGTTGTCTTCGCGATCTGCTCTGCGGCAGCCTTCGCCACTTCATTTCCTGTCGAGCCATCCGCGCCGCGGTACACCTCGCGGATGATGTCGCGCTCCATCGCCGGGTTGTCGACATCGAACGCGCGCGCGAGGAAATTCTGCCCGACTTTCATCGCGTCGATCGCACCCATCGTCTGCCGCATGTAATCCGACTTGATCGCGCCGGCCAGCACGTATGTCTGCTCGATGTCGTGCTTGACGATCTTCTCTCGTGCGCCCTTTCGGTGAGCATTTTCGGGATCGGCATACAATGCTTCCTGAATCCGATCGGTCGTCTCGATCTGCTTGGCGATCTGCAACTGCTTGCGGGCGCGGTCAAGCTCTGCCTCGTGAAGAAGCTGCTGCCGAGCCCATTCAGCGCCAGCGGCGACGCGATCTGACTGCGACATTGCCGACCACGCGGCAGGATCTTGCCGCGCCTTCGCGCGCATGCCCGCGCGCACGCGGTTCTCGATGCCATCGATCTCGGCCTGCGTAAGCTTCCGGCCGGCGGCCGCCTCGACCGCATTGACGCACTTCTGGTGCATTTAGCCTCCCAGGCTAATGAAGCAGTTCGCAGCGACTTCGAACAGGCCGGCGTCCTGCGTGTTCATGGCGTACTCGTCGTCGATCTGCTGCAGCAGCTCAGCAACGGTGCCCGTGCGCTCGCCGGCCGGCGTGTCGATCGTGACCTGCATGTCCGGGCGCAACGCGGCGGTATCGCGCAGATTGGCATTGATGGCGCGCGCACTCGGCGCGGCACCGGTTGGCGCAGTGCTAGCGCGCGGCGCGGTGCTGGCCGGGATCGTATCGGCCGCCTGCAACACAGGTTCCTGCGACTCACGGTACATCACCGGCTCACGCCGCGTCTGCGCGCGCACGACATCCTCGACAAACTTCGACAGCGGCGTGCGGCGCGTGGCCGGCGCGTCGATCCCAGCGCGCGCGGAACGCAGGTCGGCCAGCTGCGCGTCGAGCGCGCCGAGCTGCTGGTGTGCCTGCTGCGCGCGGGCATTTTCCTCGATCGCGCCGCGCAGGCGCTGCACCTGCGCCTCGTGATCAGCGATTGCCGCATCGATCTGCTTCTGCGCCTTCGCGGCCGCGGCCTTGTACTTCATGCCCTGATCCTGCAACTGGCGCGTCAACTCCTTCACGCCAGCGGCGGAATCGTCAGGCCGCGCGGCGACGAGCTGATCGAGCTCGGCGCGCATCTGCGACACAGCGCCCTGATCGGCGAGCCCGGCGGTCTGCTGCGCGACGTCGGTACGCTGCGCCTCGGCTTCCGCGATCAGCGAGTCGAGCGCGGTCGCGCGGGCCGAATCATCACTGGACACGAACCGAGCGACGTCCGGAAACTGGCCGGCGTCCATCTGGCGTGCGGCGAGCTCGAATGCGTCCTGATGCGCTGTCATCGCGGTGATGTCGTCCGGCCGGCCGAATACGTACGCGTCGTCGACAATGCGCTGGCCGCGCGCGAGCAGCGCCGCGTCGACCTGTTCGGGCGTCACGCGGAACGTCGCAGAGTCGATGCCGCGGGTCGCGAGATAGCTGTTCACACGCTCTAGATACGCCGCCGTCTCGTCTGCCGGCGGTCGTTCGCCGCGCATCACTGCGGCCGCCTGCCGGGGGCCACCGTTGTAGTCCGCGATCATCGCCTGCAGATTTCCGCCGTACTGCTTCTGCGTGTCGGCCAGGTATTTCGCCATGCCGTTGAGCGCCTGCACCGGATCGGTCGGATCGGTTACGCCGTACTTGATCCGGTTCTCGGGCATCATCTGCGACACACCGGCCGCTCCCTTCGGTGACACCTGCCCCGAATTCGACTTCTCGCCAGCGTTCTTCAGCGCGAGCATCAGCTCAGGCGGCACACCGGCCGCCTGCGCGGCTTGCACGGCGTACGCGTCGAGCTGCGGCGAGTTGTACGGCAGTGCGCGGCGTGCGTCGATCGAAAGGGTTTCGAGCGGTGCCGTTGCCGCAGCGGCCGTCTGCTTGGCGGCGCGCGCCGACACCGCAGTGTGCACGCCGGCGAACGCGCCGGCCATCAACGTCGACGCGGCGATGTTCACCGGGTCGAGCGGGTCGATCTGGTCGGCGAGGTGGTCGTAATCCGCATTGCGCAGAATCGCCTTTTCGATCGTCGCCTGCGCGATAGCGGCGCCGGGGCCGCCGGCCGCAACGAGCCCCGCCGTGCGCGCGAGGGTCGTACCGGCGACCGGCAGCACGGCGCCCGCAGCAGTGATCGCGCCCTCGACCGCGCCGACCGATGTCCGCGTGCCGACGTCGACACCCTGCCGCTTCAGGTCTTCGGCGCGCGACATGCCGATCGACGTGCCGCCGACGGCTGCGCCAGCCAGCGGACCGCCAAGCACCGCGGCGGGCACGATCTGTGTCAGCCCCGACACCACGCCCTGCACGGTCTGGTCGATCGCCGTCGTGCGTGTCGGGTCCGGTTTGAACGTGTCGGATAGGTCGTACGCACGTGTGCCGAGCGCCGACTCGAACAGATGCCCGGCGCGTTGCTTCGCGACAGCCTCATTGATCTGCTTGTCGGCATCGGCCTGCGCCTGCGGGTTCAGCGTCAGCGTATCCGGGTCGACGTACGCCTGGCTCAAACCGGCAACGAGATCAGACGCCGCGCCGAACAGCGCCGTACTGCCTTGCCCGACGCCGCGCCCTACTGCACTCGCGATCGAAGTGATTGATGTCGACGGGTAGACGCGCGGCTCGGGCACATCGATCTGGTTTTGCCCGTTCAGGAAACTGGCGGTCTGGTCGGCGTAAAGCGAATCGATCGGCATTACATACCCTCCGGGAACGGCATCGCCGGAGATTGCCCGGCCGGCGCTGCGGCGCTCGGCGTGTTCTTCGTCGGAAACGTCAGGTGCACCGTGACCGGCGCGCCAGTCTTGTCGGTAACGAATTTCGCGCCAGACTGTACGGCGTACGTGCCGCGCACGCCGATTCGCACCAGGCGGTAGCTCGAGAACTGCTTCACGAAGTCAGCGACCGGGATCTCGTGCCCGTTCGCGAATACGCTTTCGACGCCCGGATTCTCGATGTTCGCAGCCGTGACCTGCTTCACAGCGCTCTGGAAATCTTCCTCGCGCCAGCCGTACGGCATCGCGACGATGTTCGGCTTCCCGTTGATCTGCATACCGCCCGTGGTCGAGATTCCGCCCGTCGCGCCGCTGATCGCATTTTGCACATCGGTGCTGCTCGGTTGCGCGCGACCGCCTCGCGCGGCGCTCCCAATGGCGATGAAGTACGCAGCCTCTTTCGCGTCTTCGGCCTGTTCCGGCGGCAATGCATCGCCGATAGCGTTCGCGATCGTGGCGCGCATGCCGGTGCCGGCCACGTCGTCGATCTTGACCGTTTTGTCTTTCAGCGCCTGCGCGCCGGCAAGAATGAACGTGCTGAGCGGCGCGCCGCTCGTCGTCATCAGCGGTCGACCGCCGGCATCCGCGGCGCCGGCCTTCAGCGCGAGCGCCATCGCGGGACTCTTCTCTTTCCACTGCGCGGCGAGATCCGCGATCCGACCAGCATTGCCGAACGCCTGCCCGATCTGGTTCAGTGCCTGCGCCTTTGTGTCGATCGGCAACACGTCGACGGCGGTGAGGACGGTCTGCGCTTCGTCCGGGGTGAGTAGCGACACCCGCCGGCCGGCGGCCTGCTCCACAGTGCCTGCCGCCTGAGCGCGGCCAGCGAGAGACGCGACGAGGCCGGGTACGCTCGATGTGTCCACCTGAGGCACGCCCTGAAGCACGCCGCGGTCGAGTGCTGCGTTCCACGGGTCCGCCTTGTACGCCGCGACGCTCGCGGTATGGATCTGCTCGAGCTGCTTCACCGCCGCAGCCTGATCCGGATCGGTGCCGCGCGTCGCGGCCTCGGCCTGATACTGCTGCAGCGTCGCGGCCTGTTGCGACAGCGATGCGCTAGCGAAGCCGGCGCGCTGGCTCGCCATTCCGATCAACTCGCGCACGGCCCCGGCAACGCTCGTGCCTTGCGTCGACGTGAGAAGCTGGTTCGTGAATTCCGGGCTAAGCTGCTTACCCTCGTTCACGAGCGTGAGCGCCTGATTGTGCAGGTCGACGGCGGCGTTCTCGCGCTGGAGCGCCTCACGCTCAGCCGCGTTCTGCTGCTGTGCCACGAGCGCACGTGCGTGGTTCTGCAGCGCGACCAGTTTCGTCGGCGGCAGATCGCCGACCCACTCGTAGCCCGCCGGCAACGGCTCGTCTGGCTTCTGCGTCAGCACGCCGAGCGTTGTGGCCGGATCGTTCGACACCATGCGCATGCCGGCCGCCGTCGACGCAACGTCCTTGAAATTGTCGACGAGCTTCGCCTTGGTCTGCGGATCCAGCTGCGCGGTGTCGATCAACGCGAGCTGGGATGCGCGCGTCGCTCCATACAGGCTCGGGTCCATCGCGATCGCGCGCGCAGCCGTGTCGTTGCCCTGCTGGTACTGGCTAACGTTGTACGCGCGGTGCTGCTGGGCCTGCCAGTTAATCGCGTTTGATGCAAGTGAAGTTCGCAACTCGTCAAGCTGCAATGCATAGAAGTTCTTGGCGCGCCCTTCCGGCATCTGTCCGAGTTGCTTCTGTGCATAGTCGTCGAATCCTTTCAACACGCCCGGCGTGAAGTCCGGCGCGCCGGGTGCCGCGCTGTCCTTCATCTGCTGTAGGTTTTGCAGCCACGTCACCTTGTCCTCGCCGATCCTCCGCGAAACCGTGGCTTGCTCATCCTGCTGCCGCTGTGCTTCCAGAACGCCAGCGGTTTGCATCATCGCGCCCCCGGCCTGCTGCAACGCAGCGCCTGTTCCGTCCTGGACGCTCGAGAACGGCGTTTGCGCGCCGGATGTCTGCAACTGCGGTGTAACCTGCGGTTCGTATGTCGGGATTCGGATTGCCATGATCAGGAAGGCATCGAGAAATAAATCGGATTGCCAGCAGATGTCGTACCGAACGTTTTAAGATTCGAGCCCACACCGCCGAACTTCGTGTAGGCCGACAACCCGCCAAGTGCCGACGCTGCGGCTGAAATTCCGCCAGACAGCAACGACGATCGAGAATTCGCGCGCGCGACACGCGCTTGGTAGTGCTGCTGCCGAGCCTGATCGTCAAGCGATTCGCCTTGTAACAGCCCCTGATAACGCAACTGCAGCGCATCGAGTTCAGCATTGCGCACGCTCTGCACCTGCGTGTCGAGCATCGATCCGGAGTTCGGATCGAAACCTGACTCGGCCACGGCCGCGCGCTGCGCGCCGAGTTGCTGCCCCGCTTGCCGGCGCTGCGCTTCCTCACGATTCACGTTCTGCGCGTAAACCTGCTTCGCCTGTTGATCGGACAGCGCGGCGTTGCGATTCAGCACATCGGCCTGCTGGCCGTACTGACTCGCTTGACTGATGCCGGACGACAGCGCGCCGACGCCCGAGAGCGCCGCGCCGCTGATAGCCAGAGTCATGGGGTCCACTATTTCACCCTCGCAAAAAGAATCACGTCTCGCCCATCGATGGTGTACTTTCGCCGCACGCCCTCTTCTACAAAGCCGAGCCGCCGCGCCCATGCAATGCCAGCGGCGTGCGTCGCGTCAACGTCCATCTCAATACGCCGCCATGGTGCATCGTGCAGTACGTCCCGCACCATGCGATGCGCAACATGGAAGCGCCGCAACAACACGGGCGAAATCAGTGTCCACGCTTGTGCGCGGTTCTCCCATATCTCGACGATGCCGCCGCAGCCGAGCGTCATGCCACCGTCAACGAGCGCCCATCCGATACCTGGCAACGCGCTCAGGTGTTCCGCGTAGGCGCGCGTGAGCGCGCCAGCAACCCGCGCCTGGGCGGGCTGCAACTCAATCGACAGAATGTGCTCCGGGGCCAGTCGTTCAGCGATCATCCTGCGTCACCGCGATCGGGAAGAAACCGAGCAGCGTAACCGGCAACGGTTGGTCGTTCTGGTAGCAAACCCATGATTGTCCCTCGTAGCCGCCGCGCCAATTCGCCTCGACATCGCCGGTAAAGAGCGGCACCGCGCGATCCATCGAATTCGACGGCTTACGGAAATTCAGAGGTTCGAGATCGGCGTCCGCGAACGACGGTCCAACCTCGCCGCCCAGGCTCCGCGAAATCCGCGTCACGATATTCGTGACGCGCTTTGTCTTTCCTTGCGCCGTCCCGTCGGCGGCGCCGGCGTTTAGCTGCATGGTCTGGATACGGCATGTCTGCGGAATTCCGATATGAACAACCGATGCCGGCCAGTCGAGCGAGATCGAACCACTCGAAACGACCCGCGTCTGGTGAGCAGCGCCATCGGTCAACACCGCAACGGTCTGCCCTTCGAGATGCGTCAGCCCCGACACGACAGTTGTCGGAGCGCCACGGTACGTCATTCCGGCATCGACGTAGAACGCGGCGCTCTGATTCTCATCGTCTTGCAGCGTTGGATGTAGGTATTCGATATACCGTGCGTACTGCCCGTTGACCCACCTCCGAACAACGACCCATAGGTCATCCGCATCACCATTCGGTGATGGCATGGTCGCGACGCACTCGACGAAGCCGTTCGCCGTCGGATGCCGGTGCCAGCCATACACATCGCTGCGCCCAGCCTCCTCGTCATATGTCACGCCGATCAGTTGCCCGTCCGCACGCGCTGCCCATATCACCGAATGGGGCTCTTGCTGATAGCAAAGCGAAACAATCCCATTCGCCGTGCCGGAATTGCCGCGCGTCACGTGATCGGCAAGCTTTGTCACGTCCGTCGACGCGTAGTTGTCGGACGAAAAATCGTACTTAAAATCACGCAACTTGCGCCCGCTCTTCTGGACAAACAAAATCGTCCCGCCAACCTGCACGGGCTGCAAGCGCTTCGAGCCATACGAAGTACGACGAGCAGCGTTCAAGTTCGTCGCGCTAACCGGCTGCGATGCGTTCGCTGGCCCGACAACCCACTCATCGCCAGTCATGCCAATCAAAAGGCTATCGGATTCGACCATCCATGCAAGCTTGTTGAGTTGTCGCGCATTCAACTGCACCCGAATTGCTGAATCGTCGGTTTGCTGGTCAGCATCCTTCGCCGCGAAATTCTCAAAGTCAGCGGACACCGACGCGACGAGCCACCGGTCGCGCATCATGCAAAGACGGTTGCGCCAAAACGTACCCATCTGTGGATAGCCGTCTCGCTTGTTGAACAGTGCGTGCGCCCACTTGTACGAGCCCTGGTCCACGATCTGCTTCGGGATCATGCCCGGCGTGGCGGGGTCGTTCGTCGTGACGATGCCTGTTGCCACGCGCGGATTGATCACGGATTGAATAAGCACCGTCGCATAACCGGAATGCTGGTACTGCCACATCGCGCCGATCGCACCGTATGCGTCGCCCGGCACGTCCTGAAAATCGCCGTCAGCGCGCTGCCCGAACGTGTGCGTCGGGGTTTCCGTGCCCGTCACTTGGACATAATCGGGCACCTCACCGCCGATTGCCGTGCACAGATACGTGCGTGATTCAACCCGCCGGATGTCGCCAACACGAATTCGCTGATGAACGGCCCACGGCAGATGAAACGAATTATCGAATTGCTCGAGATAAAACAGCGTGCCGACGTCCGCGTCAGTAAATATGTCGCCACCCTCCGCCGTCAACGTCACTGCACCGGTTTGCCCCGACGCCTTCACGCGAATACCCTCATTGGAATTCACGTCCTGGAACGGACCCGATACAAACGCTACATCCCGCAATTCAAATGTCGTTGCCGATGTACGCACGAGCTTCTTCGTTGGGTACGAGCCATGAAATAGATACATGACGTCCGCGCTCTGCGTCACGCGAAACGCGAACGTCCCGTCCACGGACATCAGGTCTTCCAGCGCATACGGCGTCCACACCTGAACCGGCGTGCCATCCCCGTTCACAAGTTGACCGCGATTCGCGTAAAAGCGGATGTAGCGATCGCCGAATTCCAGCATGTACGCAATGCCGTCAGACACGACAAACGGCACGAGCCAGCAGCGCTTGTTAAAATCGGCCGTGCCGGAAACGTAACTCAAGCCGCCTCGGCGAATCACCGGACCTTGTACCGTGGCGATGAAATTTTCGAGCGTCAGGCAACCGTTCTCGTATTTCGCAAGGTCGACGCGCGCGCCCATCAGCGGCGAGAGTTCACCCGCGTCGAACGAGACTTTCTGCGGGGAGGCTTTCGGCACGTCTGCTCCTATCGCCGGATCAGCGGTGGCTCACCCGCCCATGGTGCGCCATGACGCGATTCGAGCCACGTATCATTCGCGATCGGTTGCGACGGGCGCTCGATCGCGTTGATGCGCACGGCTGCCGTGATCGCGCGCTCGTATTCCGACCACGCTGCCTGCCGCTTCGTCGCACTCTGTGTAATCGCTTCGCACGATTCGGCGGCAAGTCGGCAAGCGAATGCCTCGATGAACAACGGCGCGAACATGTTCGGATCGGTGACGCGACGCACATACCGGATGGGCAGCGGTGCATCGAGATCGGTCAAAATGTTGCCCCCCTCGATACCGTAGAGTCCTCGCGTGTCCGATCGCGGATAAACCAGGAAAGAGCCGATCTGGATCAACGAAAGGTAGTCCTGTGGCAACTGATACTGATTCGCGAACCCGAAGACCGGCGCTTTGGCAAGCTTCGGCAACAGCGCGCGTGACTTCGCGAAATGCCAACGGTGTTCGGTCAGTTCAGCGTCACGCACCGTTGCAAACATCGAATTCAGCACCGCCGCCGCCTTCGAATCTTCGCCTAGCTCAGTCACGCGCGCCGACCCGATCTTGGTCAGCGCGCGATTCGCGATTTGCACCTCGGATGCCATGCGTCAGTCCGTTATTGCAAATCGTCGGCGGCGAGCGCGCCGGACGAGCCGACACCATTCGTCGGCTCCGTACTCGACCCGCTCCCGAACTGCCCACGCGCTTTTGGGCCGGTCGCCGCCTCACCGTCTGCCGGCACGAACCACTTTGCCTTGATGCCCTTTGGCACCTCGAATACATCGCCGGGATAGCGGCGTGCGCCGCCGAAGAATCCCGTCTTGATTGCCCTAACCTTCGGCATACCTTACCCCGCAAGTGAAATTGGTTAGCCCCAGGTTTACGCAATACCGTCCGGGTATGCCTGCCACGATGCCGGGTCTTGATCCGTCAGGAACGCGTTAAGCGTTGCGCTCGGCGATGTGCCGCCAAGGGTGTAGTTCAGGCGCAAGTAGCGTTCGTTCTCAAACGGCATGCCGAGTACAAGCCGACTGCCGGCCTTCAACGTGGCCGGATTGGGCGTGACCGATGCGATCTTCTCGGGTGACGCGAACTCAGCGTTATCGTCGGTTTCAAGATCGATCTGATACGTGCCGGTCGCCACCGCATCCGCCGCGATAGCGACAACAACCCAAAGCGCCCGGCCCGGCCCGATGTCGCGATCGGTGCCGAGGTCAATAACTTTCTGCGACGGCGCGCTCGCGGTCAGTGCCTGTGCGCTGGAAAATTCGAGAAGAGAGTCGATATACATGATTTTTCCTTCCGAGAAACAGATCAAGAATGGGGCGGCACATCACCGCCCCACACGTTAGACGACGCGCTGCTCGGTGCTCAGAATCGCGTCCGTGCGCCGCACCGGAATGTCATCGAACATCATCACGCGCTTGCCCGCGACCGTTTCCCAGGTGAGGTTGTTCGCAATCTTTTCGAGGATGCCGAGCCGCAGCTTTTCTCGAATGTTGCGGTTCACATACCACGCGGCGCGTCCCATGCCAAACTGTGGAATTCGTTCCGACGCCTCGATCATCCAGGTGATCAGATTCTTCGTGTTCGCGATCGTGCCGAGGTTAGCCACGTCGATATTGCAAACGCGCGCGACATAGCGCCAGTCCCGAACCGTGAAACCGAGGTCCCATTTATAGTGGGTGCGGTAGGCTTCCATGCGCCCGCCGACGCCATCGGCGTTTTCGACAGTCACTTGCCCTTTGTCAGTCACGGTCAACCCGGTTTTCGAGCCCTTCGGCGTGATCATGTGCGCAGTAGCCGGGCTCCACACGACAAGCCAGATCGACGTGTTGTCGCTGCCCGTCCCACCCGCGTCGATGATGTTGTCGGCGTTCTGTGCCGTCAGCGAGTTGTAGCGTGGCGCAAGGCCGGTAAACTCAGCCGGTGCCGTACCTTCGTTGCCGTAGATCAGGGTCTGCGCAGCTTCTTGGTTGATGCCCTCGATATGCGCGTGGTCCTCGGATAGCCGGAACGCCATCGCATTGCCGTTGAGATCGGCGGCGGCCTTGTCGACTTCGGCATAATCTTCGAGCATGCCGCAGTTATCCGTCACCTGCACCTTGGTGGCCTTCGTCGGCTGCACACCGCCATACAGCTTGCGCCAGGTCGGCGCTGGTAAGCCCGAGCGAATCGTCGTGCGATGGCCTGTCGGCAGATTGCCTTCGATGAACGTCGCATCCGCCAGGATTTCGTTCGTCTGATCAAGGATTTCGACGGTCTGCGCGATGGTGCCGTCGGGATCGAGTCCCTTAGCGATATCCGCCAAGGTCGGGTTGCTCGTTGCGAGAGTGACCATATCTGCTCCTTACTGTTTCGTATTGCTGTAGAACTTCGCAGCGCGTTGTTCAGGAGTAAGCGCCGCGCCGCTGCCACCGCCGTCGCCACCCGGATTAAGTACGCCTTCGCTCAACGCCGCGCCGATCTGCGAAAACACCTTGATCGTCTGCGCGTCGCCCGTCGTGCTCGACAGCCTGTCGATGACCTCGCCCGAAATTCCGAACTTGCGCATCGCCTGCCGGCCGAGTTCAATGTTTTTGTCGTAGTCGCCACCCCATTCCGTTTTGAGCGCAGCCAACTCACGCTCGCCGGCCTGCTGCCTCGCCGTCTCGGCCGCCGTGTTCTGCTCCTGCACGTAGGCATCCCACTTACCGGCGAGCGCCTTTGCCGTGGCGGCAGGCACGCCGTTTTCATGAAACCACGTCGCGGCCGTCTTCGCGAAGTCGCCATCGCCGAGTTCGTACCCTTCCGGTTTCTCGGGCGCAGCGTATTTCGACTCGACATCACGCAACGCGGCACACGCCTCACCTGCGGACTTGAACCCCTTACCTTCGGCGTAAGTGCGCAAATCCGCGTCCTCGATAGCTTGAAGCCATGCAACCGGGGAATCCCCCGTATTTGTTATCGGCTTCGCGCTAGCGCCCTCAGGCGTTCCACCGTCACCAGCCGGCGCTGCTGCGTCCGCACCGCCCGCCGGCGCACCGCCGTCACCGCTCTCACCTTCAAAGAATGCAAATCGCTTGCGAAAAATAGACACGCTAACCTCCTGTTACATCGTCGAGCCAGTGGTGCTGCTGTAGAATTTCACCTCGACGGACGTGAGCTTCATCGGGATCATTCGTCAGCCTCGTTCTTCAAGGAATTGAGTTGCGCGTCGGACATGCCGAGGATTTGCAGGATGCGCACGAATACTTCCCGGCGTCCCTCGGCGACCATCGTCGCGAACGGATCGACCGTGCGCTGCAGCGGTGACGTGATGACGGTCGAGCGGTCGGCACGGCAGAACACAGCCAGATCGGCGAGCACGCGCTCGCCAGCGAGCGTCAATATTCCGCGTTCGTCGCAGAAGCAATGCCGGTAATGCGCGCGGCGGTTCCAGAAATGAAGAAAACGGCTCATGCGTCAAACTCTCGATGTCTGCGCCGCGACTTGTGCATTGGCAAGGTCTTTCGCCGCGCCGGCAGCAACCGGCGCCGCCGCGAGTAGCGTCTGCATCTGCTGCGCTTGCGCCTCCTGCTCGGCGCTCGCCTGCAACTCGTCGTCGGTGTTCATCGCTTCGACCGGCACACCACCGTAGTCGGCCAGTAGCTTGCCGATTCGCTGACCATTGACCAGCTTCGCCGCGCCCGGATCGAACTGCGCAACGACGCCAAGCTGTTGCAACCATTGCAGAATCGACGCGCCCTCACCTGCGCGCATCGCCTTGTTGAGCGGGCTGTCGTATTCGATATCAACGTCCGCGCCAGCGTCTCGCAATTCGGAGGGCATTGGCGGGAACTGACCGGCTTCCGACAAGATGTCGATCTCGCGCTCAATCATCGGTCCGAGCAACTCGGCCTGCGTGCGGCCGAGGGTCGGCGCGAGCAAGACACCCTTCTCCTGGGCGCGCTGCAGCACTTCGGTTGCGGTCATGTCACCACTGTCTACAAGAATTTGGAACAGCGTGACGTAGAACCATTGATTAATCGTTTCGCGCGTCTGGTTCGCGAACTCGATGCCGATCTGTGCCTGCTTGCCGAGATTCAACGGCTTCGCAAGCTCGTTGCCTCGGTCGTCCAAACCACCCCAATTCAACGAGCCTGAACGCAAATCGAAGCCTTCGAGTACGCCGTCCTCCGACAGCAGCATCGGCGGATCGACCAGCTTTTGCGCACCACGAATATTCGTGCGGGCCTGCTCGTTTGCCATGCGGATGTCGGGGATCGCGTCGTAAGCCGGACTGCCCCCATACACGTCAGCGGTGCCAACGTAAAAACGCCCGACCGCGATCGGGAACGTGCGAAAACCGCTCTGTTGCACGATCCGCTCACGGCCTTCGTCGAGCCAGTACGACGCGAATTTCATGTTGCGGCCATCGAGCTTGCGCGGATCACGGTCGGCACGCGGCTCGACGACGTGAAGGAAGTCGAATTCCTTCTCGGGGTCGCGTTCGAGTACGAGTTGCATCGACGGCGACAAATTATTACGCCCGAAGCGCTGTGCCGCCTGCCGAACCGTGAGCCGCCACGCGACATGCGTCTTGTCGATCAGGCCCGCGTTGTTTTCGGCGAACCATAGCTGGCCAAGCGGAAGATTCCGATAAACGATGCCGTGCCCGACGTCGTGCTCGATCATCAGCGCACCGGGGCCGAACAGGCCGATGCTTTGGTATGTCGCGCCGATCTGCGTCACAAACCCGCCTTGCCAGCGATAACGCGCGGCAAACAGCATGTTGACGACCGATTGCACGTAGCCCTTGATGTTCGGCTGCTGATTAAGCGCTTCCGAGCTAGTCGCGAGCCGATGCCAAAACTGCGTCGCTGGCGTGATCATCGAGTCCATCGCCGCGACGAAATTGCGCAGTGCGAGCGGCGCGGTCGAATCGAAAATCTTCTGTGAACGCTCACGGCCACGATCGTTCGCCTCACGCGGCTGTTGCCCGAACTTATCCAGTCGCGGCATCAGATAATCGATGACGTCGTTCCAGACAGCCTCATACGACTGGCGCTTCTGCTTCAAGCGCCCATGATCCGCGCGCAGCGCGTCGATAATCTTTGCGTCGTCGTTTGTCACGTCACTGGCCCAGAATTGCCTTACCGGCAGCGGAAGTGGCGGCGGGGGCGCTCACCGACGACGCGCCAACGGTCGCGGAATCCCCCGCAAGAATGGTTGCCGCCGTGCCACGGCGCTTACGTAGGCGCGCAGTTGCGTCGTCGGCAGCGGCCGACGTATCGGTCGTTGGCTGGGTCGTGTCAGGGACGGGCGGTGCCGCCGGAATATCGGGGCTGAGTCCGAGAAATTTCATAGCCTCTCCGGAAAGTTACTGGAGAGGCTATGCGGATACGGACGGGGAATCCCCCGTCTTTTAATCGGTAATCGCGCGCGTCGGGCGCGGGCCCGCAGCACGCGACCGCACCGGCTTCACGAGATGCTTGTGTTCGCCTGCGCCGACTAGCAGGTACTGCAGCGCCTCGGCGACGTGCGAGTACATGTTCTTTTCGGCCTTGTCGGCATAGCGCTCACCAGCGACAGCCATCCGGCGGAAGCAGTAGCCGCCTGACAGTGCCTTACGTAGCTGACGGCAATCCGGATGGATCACCAGGCCGGGCTCGCCGTCGATCATCCGGGTTAGCGCCTCGTCGACGGCGCCGTAGCGCAGCGCGGTGTCGTTTGTCGGCGCGGGCTTCGCTTCGAGGCCGGCCGCGCGCAGTATTTTGAACGGCGTGTCTTCGTCGTCCGCCTGTGAGCGCTGGTCGCCCGCCGGATCGCCGCTGATCGCCTGCAACTCGAAGCCCGGATAGAGCGTCGCGACGTGGCGCTTGATTTCCTCGGCGAACTTTTTCGCGCCCATGCTGGTGGCCACCAGTTCGCTGCGAATCCGCCAGCCACCCATCGGTCTGCGCTGCGCGAACACGGCGGCCGGCGTCAAACCGAAGTCCATGCCGATACCGATCGGCACGCCACGGATCAGCTCAAACGGCTTGCAGTGGAACGAGTCGGCGTAGTCGGGATGCACTGGCTTGCCGTCGACCACGAACCCGTATTCGTTCGCCAGATTGACCTTGATCCAGTCGAATTTCTTGCCCTGCAACCCGCGCTCGTAATACCCGTCAGGCAGATTGTGCAGGTTCTCTGCCCTCGGGTTCACGACCCATCGGTCGCCGTCGCGCACAACGCCGCCAGGCTGCGCAAGGAATCGCCAACCGTCGGGCTTGTCCTCTTCCGCGAGCTGATAGAGCCAGTGGTCGGAATCAGGCGAATTTGTGTCGCCGAACACGCCGTACCACGTCGGCGGCACGTCTTTCGGGTAACGTCCGACGCGCAAGTCGAGCATGTCGACGACGGGTTTTGCAAGTTCTTTCACCTCATTCAGCCACACCCATGTTGCCTGCAAGCCGCGCGCTTTCTTAACGTGCTCGGGCCTGTCGAACGCAATGAACAGCACCTCGGCTTCGACGGTAGTGCCGTCTTCGAGATCGAACGAGAGATAGTGCGTAGGCGGTTCCATCCCACCGCCTACGTACCGTCCCAAGTCCTCGAACATATCGAGCCAGTCTTTAACAGTCGTCGACAGCAAATCAGGGTACGTGTTACGCACGGCAATGCCACGTGTCCGGCGCACGCCGTCCGCATCCGGCGCTTGCTCGCACATGGCCCGGAATCCCTTCCAGCAACTCGCGTTCGTCTTGCCGCTGCCGAGCGGCCCGCGAATCACGGTACGCGGCGCGCGCGAGAGGATATATTGCTCGAGCGTGTCACCTTGCGGCTTGTAGTGGAATTCTATTTCGCTCATTTGCTACCGTCCTTCGGCTTGCGCCCCGTCATGTCCTTGAGCTTCACACGTGGCTTCGTCAGTTCGAGCTTGTCGTTGAAGATGCTGAAGTGCCGCCCGAGCAGTTCCAAGTTCTTCACCTTGTCGGGCCATTTGATTTTCTTCATGATGCCGATCACCTCGCGCGCTTCGCCATTCCCATCGAACATTTCAGCCAGATCGAACCCGCTGAGGTATTGCCGCCACACGCGCGGCCATTGACTGACCGGTTTAAGAGCCATATCGTCAGCCAGGATGTCGAGCACGTCCATCTGATCGATTTCGACAAGCCGCTGAACAACGTAAGCCGCGTCGATCTTGGTCCGTTCGCTGCGCTCGGCCTTGCCAGCCGCGATCGCAGCCGCCACCCAAGTTTTCCCAAGCAATTCAGGGCCAATACGATCCGCCGTTTTGACGCTATACCCAGCACGCCGAGCGGCGGCCGTCGCGTTCAGGTCGACAAGGTACTCGTCGACGAATCGCTGTTGCTTTGCGGTCAGCCCACTCATACCTGCACCTCGCGCGCGCTCGGCATGGTTCGCAGCATCGACGCGCGGCGCGGCGCATCACCGCGCGCGCGGCCCGTTCGCCGACACCAAAGATCGAGAATCAATTCGCCACGCCAGTGTGACGGTGCGCTCACCTGTTCGGCGTAGTCCCGTAGCTGGCGCTCGCTGATCGCCCCGCGCAGTTCGCGCGACACCTGAGTCGGCATCAGCCCGAGGCGGCGCAAGTCGAAAAGAATCTCCCGCCAGTCAAATTCGATAGGGGTCATAGGCTACCTCGCCATTCGCAAAACGGCCGGCGCAGGAAGTGGTGGAATCGATCGATCGCATGCTGATCGGTCGCCAGCTCGCGACGCGACTCGACCTTGCACACGGCGCGGATGAATTGCGCGGCCTGCTCGACCGTGACCGGATCGACGTTGATGAAGCCGCCGACCCATTCGCGGAACAGCGGGTCGCGCGGAAGAGCGCCGGCGAGCTGAACGAGGTTCATACGAGATTCCTCTGCGCAAATCGCGCGATCAACACACTCTCCGCACGGTTGTGATCCTTCGCCCGATTCAGCGATGCATGCGGATAGAGCCGGCGCGCCGTGTCGAGGCATTCCCCCTTATCCGCGCCGAGCCCATAGAAACGCTTCCAGCGCTGCGGCGTGACGTATTCCATGTGCATGTCGCAGAGGATCGCGACGGCCTCCAGAACGCCCCGCGTATGCGCCAAAGCGCCCATCGTTTGCACGGACGAGCCGCCGAGCAGCTGCATGTCTTCCATCGCGAAAATTGCCCGCTCGTCAGCCGGAACTGCGCGACGCAGGATTTCGCGCAATGCCTTCGCATCCAGCTTGCGTTTGACGCGTGCCTTCGGTCCAGCGGTCTGAATCGGGCACGTCGGCAAGTCTTCGACCGACAGCAGATCGCCACCGGCGTCGAGAAATGCGAGCGCGCCGGTAAGGCCCGGATCGCAGCCGATGATGATCGTCATGCGACCTCCTGTTTTTCGGGCGGAAGATTCTCGTCGATGGCGGCATCAAGATCCTCGGGCGTGCCGATGACGAATTCGTTGATGATCTCGTCACGGTGGCAGGTTTGGCGCAGCCAGCGATAGCGCTGAGCGTCGCGAGCATCAAGGTCGCGCGCGGGCGTAGTGGATGCGATGGTCATGCGACGCTCCAAAGCCGTTGACCGCGCATGCGATAGTTGTCGATGACCGTCTGCCGAATCTCGGCGTATTGTTGCTTCAACTCCGGGTCGATGCAGTTGTCGACGACTCGACCTCCAGCTGGCGATGTGATTGCATCCGTCGCACACTTCGTCACGCCCGGCGTGAGCGGCAAGCCAGACCGCGATGTGCCGCGCATGATGAGCTTGAACGCCCATTCGGCAGTCGGCTCGCGTCGCATGATCCGGTCGATCGACGGCCGAATCTGGCCGAGATTTGCGTGCACAGTCGCCTCGGTAGCCTTCGAGCCGAAAGCAAGACGCGGCGCGGCGGACGCAGCCTGCTCACTTCGCGCCTGCCGGCAGAGCGCCACGAACTCGGGCAGCGTCGGCGGCTTCGGCAGCGCCGTGAGGTTGTCGCTCCCCGCCTTGAGCTGGTCGCGCGACAGCTTGCCAAGCTCGATCGCCCACGCCTTTTGCACCTCGGCTACGTTCACGCCGTTCCACATCGACGCGAAGCGCGAGCCGTAAAACGCGGCCATCTTCGAGAACAGCGCCTCGACCCAGTGCGGCGGGAGCGCGTTGAGCGGCCAGTCCGGGCGCTTAAACGTCGACGGTTCGGTCATCTGGTTCATGGCTTCGATTCCTTCCGGTGAGTGCTGCGATCGTTTCGGCGTTCTGGTCGCTCCAGCTCGGCTGCGGAGAGGCGCGCGCCGCGTTGGCGTTGGCCATGCAGCGATCGACGTACAGCGGCAGGCAGACGATCGGCTCCTTCGCATCGCGAATCGCGACGGCTATCGCCGCATCGACGAAGGCTGCCGTCAGCCCGGCGTTCGTCCATCCGGCGAACACGGGCCAGAGCTTCTTGCGGTCGTTGACGTTGGTCGGGTCAGCCTCGAAGCCATGACGGTCGCTCAGGTGTCGCAGCCACTCGGCCGCATCCTTCGGGCGGAAATCGCCGTCGGCGACGCGCGCGGGTTTAGCGGGAGCGATGACAGTACCTAAGGGTTTACTGTCCTGTCCTGTTATGTCCTGTCTTGTATTAGCCGTTGCGGGTGCGTCACATGTGACGTCACCGGTGACGATTCCTGTTACGTTTTTCGTCTCAGGCGTGACGGTTTGCGTAACAAATTGAGGACTGCCAAGGGACGCGATCAAGCGTTCCAGTTCGGCCGTTTTCGTATCCCATGCGGGGACGATCCCGTGCTGCCGAAGTTGTTCGAACATGGCCTTTCGGCGCTCCCGGTGCTGCTGCTGTCGCGTTTGCGTGTTCTCGTCACGCTCGTCGCGAGCCTCACGCTTACCCATTGCCTCGATCGCTTTCTCGGCGATGACCGGGTGATACAGGCGCCCGTCGCTGCACTTAACGAAGCCACGCAGCGCGATGGCGCGCACCTTCTTCCACTTTGGCATGTTCTCGGACAGGCCGGCCAGATGAGCGAGCAGTCGGTCATCATCGGGCAGTGATGCGGCCGGAACCTGCAGCCACGACTTCGCCCAGAGTCGGAACGCGGTCTTGAATTCGTCGCCGGTCGACAGGCCGAAGGTATCGCTATCGATGATGCGCACGACATCCAGCGGCATCCAGGTGTAACCGCGCAGGTCACAATCCGCCGGGGTGAGGGGATTCGGGAGGTCATTCATGTTCAACGCTCCTTTACTCCTGCCCGTTGGAGCAACTCAATCAGCTCCGGTGCAAGCCTTTGTATGCGGTCGATAGCCGCCCGTTTGCCGTCGCGTTTATCCCCAAGGAATTTCTCGCACAAGTAATAAAGCGGCGTCATATCACCAGACGTTTCCAGGTACCGCTCGAACGAATCAATCGAGAAATACCGCTGCGTGTCATCGGCCAGTTGTGCGCTGAGATTGCCCGGCGCCTGATCCAAGTCCATTGCCACGCGTTTAAGACCGCGCTGATAGACGCCTTGGGCAACGCATTCGCGGACATTTCGGTATCGGTCAACAAGGCCCGGTTCGAAGTCCAGCAGCAGTTGATTCTCAGAGGGTTTGATCTTCATTGAGCAAACTTCGTATCAATGGTTGTCCGGTGTTATCAATCGCGGGGAGCAAAATGAAGACTCTCAGGCGACTTCCTTTCCGTGGGCGTTAGGGCGGGAATCCTGCTCAGTCGTAGAATCGTGATCACCACAACCAGCAACACCACTACCAAGGGGATTCCCATGACTGAAAAAACAACCGCCCCGCCGCTGATCGGCGTCGCGTGGTTTAACGAAGCGGATTACAACGACTTGCTCATCATCTTCAAAGGCCAGTTGCAGCCAACTTTCCAGGAGTGGAAGCGCGGCGCGGTTAACCGCGTCAAGGAGATCGAGCGTCAAGGATTCGCCGTCGTCAAGGTGAACATCGATCCGAAAACCTTCCCCGCCTGGTGCGCTGCCCGCAGGCTGGAAGTCGACGCCCGCGCACGTCAGATATTCGCCATGGAGGGCGCGGAGCGCCGGCGGCGTGCGCCGCACTGAAAACAAAACGTTCACGCGCCCTCCTTCGGATTGCCGGAGGCATCGAACTGCGCACGAAACGCGGTGATGAGCACCTGCCCAATTGCGAAGGCAGCCGCCGTGACGAAATGTCCGAACCATGCGAATGCCGCGACCAGCGTGACAGACGATGAAGCTTCGACCGCGCTCACATCGCAAGACCCTCTCGACACAGGAACCTCCATGGAAACCAGAAGATCAGGCATGCCATCCGACGACCATGACGCAAAAAATTTCGCGATGGCTGCGGCGGCGCTATCGACGCTCGACATACTCTTCAAAGTCCTTACCCCCGAACAGAACGCGCAATTGCACGCCATGCTGACACCGCACTTCGAGCAGCAGACCGCAATCTTTCTCGCAAGCGGCCTCCCGGACGCGGGAGTCCGGCGGTATCGGGAAGTGGCTGACCAATTACTAAACGGCACGGCCGCCCATTCCGGTCAAAACCTAGGCACGTGACAACCTGCTTGTCACCGTCAAGCTGCGGTTTCATGCCACCTCCCTTTCTCGACATGCATCAAGCCGGCTGCGATACCAAACAAACTCGGCTTGTCCCAGCACATAGAAACCAGCCATGACAAAGTGTCCGTACCACGCAAGCGCCGCGATCATCGCAATGGTTGAAATCGATTCGACGCTCCGGCGAAACGCCGACTTCGGCACGTCGGACTGCGGCCCGAAGTCCCGCGGGAGAGCGGCCAGCAAGAGAATGCCAATGACCGATATGAACGACAGCCAGAACATCAGGACGTTGCCCGCCGCATCGATGCCGAACCCCTTCCATGCGACGAACGCGGCACCCTCAAGTGCCGTCACCCCGATCAGGGTGACCGATGCGATTGTGTTCTTGGTCACCCCACCTCCTGCTGCTCTGTTAGTTCAGGCCAGATGTCTTGCCAGTCGTCGGGGCGGAGGTCGCGGCGGCCTACTGCGCCACCGGTGACTCGCTCAATGGAAACGCAGCGATCGGCAGCAACAGGCCTCCGCTTCTTGATCCACTGACAAACAAGCCCTTGCGATACGCCAAGCGCCTTAGCGAAATCAGCTTGGGAGGTATTCCGGATCGAGAGGTAGGTGAGAATGTCCATGGCCGAAATGTAGCAGCGCTACATCAACAAAGCAAGCCATGCTCCATGAAATTTTAAATAGCATCGCTACATGAAGATCTGGACACCCGCTGAAGAGGCCGAGCGCCTCGCCGATAGATTTCGAGGAATCAATCGAAAAGAATTCGCCGTCGAACATTCACTGCCGGGTGGCGATGCTATGGTTTACCAGCACATCACCGCGAAGCGCCCCATTGGGCGCGACGCTGCCATCGCCTATGCAAAGGCATTCGGATGTGGGCTTGAGGAAATCAGTCCGCGGATAGCGCTTGATGTCATGGCTGCGGCCGAACTCGTCGGAAACAGAAAAATCGTCGAAACCGCCGCTCAAGAGGTGGCTTCCGAGAATTCGAAGAGATTGCACCCGGAAGGCCGCGCGCTCATTTCGGCCATCGTCGAGGCGAGCAACGAGGGCATGAGCCCGGAAGTTTTCAAAGCGCTACATCAAACACTCAAGCTTTTTCGCCGAGACGATCCCCCCGGACGGTTTGAGATGGGCGACTGAGGCCGCGAATCGGCGTCAAATTGCAATCGAGTACCAAGGCCTCGACGCACATCCGGAACCTACCCGTATGGACATCCTTGGCATGGATGCCGTCTCCTTGAAGCTTCGTTAGCCAATCGTGCTTGCCATCGCCCGCTGGCGCGACCACTCTAACGATCATTCCGATCCGCTCCGGCACCCCGCACTTCGTCACGATCGCCAGATCCCCCACCCTGCACCGCAGCCCCGCCCCCTTGCCATCCGCGCCCATGTCTCGCTCCGCTCTTTCTTGTGATGAAACACTGTATGCATGTACAGTAGTTTGCCAAGGAAACGCGGGGCTTTCAATCGGATTGCTGGAAGGGGCGCACACTGCGACACGATCGATCGGAGCAGGATTGGACCGCCTGCTATAATTCGCAACCTGCCATCAGACGCGTTCTGCATGGTGCGGTTACGATAAGGCTGATCGCGAGCCGGGGATCGCGTACAACAATCGCACGATACAGTGTATGCCCGACCTTTCACGTGCAGAAGCCGAACCGCTAATTGCCATGACGAAGGCCCTGCGCGGCGACATTGCGCTGACGCCTCGGCGGAATCATGTCGGCTACCTTCTGGCAATTGTGCGCCCAGAAGACGAGCTCGGCGCCACGATTCCAGGCATGACGATCGAGGTGGAAACAAAGGCTCCGTTGCTTGTCGATGCATGTCGAACGACGGCAACCGTATTTGTCCTCCGTCACGGCGCAAAGTGGCGCGTTCACCAGATCGAAGTCCAGCCGGTGCACCGGCGATCACATAACGGCCCGGCGGGAGCGCTTTACGGCCCGCACGAGCATCGCGGCGACACGACGCTGCCTCTGGACGACGTGGCGCTGTCCTGCCAGACCCCGCTCGACGAGTTTTTTGCGGTATTCTGCAGATCGAACATTAGCTTCGACGGAAATATCTACATACCATGACCATCGACTGCGCCTGGCTGCACAAGAGGCTCGCCTATGACTGCCGCACCGTGAAAACGGTGAACGGTGAGCGCGCGTTCGAGATCGGAACCCCCTTTAGCTTCGCGGATGGCAGCGCGGTCACGTTCTACGTAGTCGAACAAGGTGCACATTCGCTCATCAGCGACAACGGTGACACGCTGTTTCATCTGAGTTCGAGCGGAATCGATCCGTTCCATGGGCGGAGGCTATCGGCTATTCGGAGCCTGTTGGCCCAGCATGGCATGACCGTCGAGGAAAATGGAGAGATACGCGCTATCGGCCAGATCGAAAACACCAGCGCATCGGTAGCCGCATACATTACCGGGATGCTCGCTCTGATCGAACAGGAGCGAGCGTGGACTGGCATACCGGAATCCGTGAATAACCTTGCGGACGAGGTTGAGCACTACTTGCGTATTCTGAAACCTGATCAGCCGATTACTCGCAATCCAAAGGTAAAAGGTATCTCAAATCACGAATACGTATTTCAGTTCATGTGGGGCGATGAGCTTGTCGACGTGCTTAGCCCGAGCCCGCAAGCGACAGGCGGTCTAATGCGAAAACTCGGGGACGTATTAAGCGCCCCTGGAGAATCCCCAAAGATTCGAGTCGTGATTGACGACCGCGATGATCTGATGAAAGCCGAGACCGAAAAACAAATTATTGGGTCGATGGCGAGCGCCATGCTTTACTCGTCGCTCATCAAAGCCGCAAGACAACCTACGCTTCATTAGCCGACGCCCCGCCCCGCGCGGGGCGTTTCATTTGGGGCGGGGGGTCGTCCGCGCGCGTCAGCGGATGGGGTCGAGCGCTTTCCGGAAATGTTTCAGTCGTCTATCCTCACCGAGTCGGCACAACAACCACTACGGGGAAGCTAACAGCGAAATGAAAATCCGGACACTTCTGGCCGTGGCTATCGGCTGCACCTATGGTTGCGCAAGCGCCGAAGGGATCACGGCAACCACGCTCAATTCTTGGATAACATCTGACGATGGCGCCCTCCATCTAGCGGCCACAGCCTTCATTGCTGGCGTGATAGACGAGAACACTGTGGCTCACCAGTTGACTAAAATTCAGAGCGCTGTCGATCGCAGAGATAGCGCTCAAGGGTCAATGTGTGTGCCCAGCGGAGTAGGCTCATCGCGCCTTCGCGCACTGGTTCAAAACTTTCTCGCGCAGCATCGCGAGTACCAGGGCATGCCAGCAGTGGTGCTAGTCCGCAAGGCGATTGGGGAGGCTTACCCATGCTCCGATAATCAGACTCCGGCCCGCAGCTATTACGAATGCCGTGACTTGGCAGAGATTACGTATTTCGCCGCCTCGGCGAATCTTAGCCGGGACGACCGAAAATCGTTGAGCGAGAGAGAGGCCAACGCCGCCGTTGCCAACAAGGTGCGAGACGCTATACCGGCAAAGTCGATCAAATGGTACGAACTGACTGGGGCTGGATCTCACGGCAATGCTGGTGACGGTCTAACATCCGCTAACGCTGCGCGAGAGGACGGCATTCTGACGGCGCTGTACCAATTTGGAGATTGCCTCGCGCACGGCGTCAAATCCCTGCCATAGTTGTCCCGACCTTGCCACACAACCCGCTTCGGCGGGTTTTTTTGCGCCTACGCAATGCCCCCGATCTTCCTGCCTGTTACAAATTTCCCCACGAAAAATATAGCTCTGCTATTGCGATTTCTATGTAGCGTTGCTATATTTCACTCCAACGCAGCCCACAACGCGCTGCGCCACCGCCCGGGCGGATCGCTCCTTAACAACTTGGCGGATGAACAGAGGCGAGTGCCGAAAGGCCGATAGCCTCCTGCCCCTGGAACCGCGCGGCAGAAGCAAAAGCGCACCCCGATCCCCGATGAAAAATCCGGAACGTGACGGGACTCGCCTTCGCGGCGATGGGTCAAACGGTTGCCGATAGTGATCGGCAGCAGGGCTACCAGAAGCCAGCAAGGGCCGGTATAGCCGGGAGAGACCTTGCAGCACACCACGCCCAAGTGGCCTGTAAAGGACGGTGTGCAAGTTCAGTCCACTTACGGCGGACGGCGCTGAGTTGATGCCATATATGGCGTCGGCTCAGCGAGAAACCAGCCACCATTCCCTCAAGAGCGCGCATTCGGCGCGGAATCTTCCGCATCCATCAACCTACCTGCAAGCTTCATCGATTGCTGAGTGCGCGCCCTTGAGAGTTTCCACTGTGTTGACCGGACTGCATTGATTCGTAGTGCTATCCGTTAAACGCAGTTCATATCGATGATGATTGCCGACCAGCAGCACAAGTCGATATCTCTGTAGACGTAACCACAAATTATCTAGGATTTCAAATTAATAGAGTGTGAGGCAATCATGAGCAGTGACAACAAGGATTCGATCGGCTGGTCCACCGCCGCCGAGGTCGATTTCATTTGGTATCTCGCGACACAGCCGAATGCGATCACGCTTCTTGAGGGCTACATCGCCGCAACGAAAAAGCGCGTCAATTTCGGCCGTATCGATCCGAAGATCGTGATCGCGGTTGCTCGCGAGCGTCTCGCTGTCGCGATTGAAAAACTGTCGGCGTGAGGTCGGGGCCATGCTTACCCCCCTTCAACTCTCCGGTGCGGTAGAGGCTCGCGACAGTCGTGTGCTTGCAGCACTGGACGACGAAAGCGAAGCATTTCATGCCGCAGTCGATCGCGTGACCGAAGACATGGACGCCAGCGATGTGTTGGCCGAAGCCTGCGAATTCGATGATGCCCGACTCACAAAGCTGATGAACGCCTACCGCGCGCGTCACGACAGCAAAGAGAACCATGCGTATTACCTGTGGCTGCTCGACAACCTGTTCGAGGACGCGGCGATTCGTGCGGCAGAAGGTATTGCTCGACGCCGGGAGAACTGACATGGCTTTCATCGCCATTGGCGCAATCGTCGCGCTGGTTATCTGGCTCGCCGTCGAGTGCTATTTCGGCCTCAAGCACATCAACGATGACGAGCATCACTTGCACTGATCAACGCAATACCACACCGAGGACCACCATGACTACTCGTAAATACGAATTCGTTGAAGACGACACCATTATCACGATCGACGGCCGCACGTTGAAGCGTATTCGTGCACTCGTTGCAATTGGATCACTTGTCGCACCCGGCAATCTCGGTGGCTATATCGAATCCGATTCCAATCTGGCGCATGCCGGCAACGCGTGGGTATTCGACAACGCGCTGGTGTACGGCGACGCGCGGGTGTACGGCGACGCGTGGGTGTACGGCGACGCGTGGGTGTACGGCGACGCGTGGGTGTACGGCGACGCGTGGGTGTACGGCAACGCGCGGGTGTCCGGCAACGCGCTGGTGTACGGCGACGCGCTGGTGTACGGCGACGCGCTGGTGTACGGCAACGCGCTGGTGTACGGCGACGCGCGGGTGTACGGCGACGCGTGGGTGTACGGCGACGCGTGGGTGTACGGCAACGCGCGGGTGTACGACAACGCGCGGGTGTCCGGCAACGCGCTGGTGTACGGCGACGCGCTGGTGTACGGCGACGCGCTGGTGTACGGCAACGCGCTGGTGTACGGCGACGCGCGGGTGTACGGCGACGCGTGGGTGTACGGCGACGCGTGGGTGTACGGCAACGCGCGGGTGTACGACAACGCGCGGGTGTACGGCAACGCGCTGGTGTACGGCGACGCGCGGGTGTACGGCGACGCGCGGGTGTACGGCGACGCGTGGGTGTACGGCGACGCGCGGGTGTACGGCAACGCGCGGGTGTACGGCAACGCGCTGGTGTACGGCGACGCGCGGGTGTACGGCGACGCGCGGGTGTACGGCGACGCGTGGGTGTACGGCGACGCGTGGGTGTACG